>JABUUJ010000038.1:56075-64788 GCA_021443235.1 Muribaculaceae bacterium | reverse complement strand
AAGATGCGATAAGGCCTTTGTGGCTGGGGGAGGTTGGGACTAATAGGCTGGCACGTTGCAGCGCTTGCAGCGGTTGTGGAAATGGGCGGTGTATTTGCCGCAATAGGGACACTTAGTATCCTCGTGATTGTAATATATTATCCATTTTTGCATTGAGTCGCCGGTGTGCGGTGTTGGATCCACTTTCGTTCCATTGCACAACGAGCAGGAGGAGTTGCTTGATGTGCTTTGTGATGACTCATTATTGCGCTGGCTTTCTCTCAGTCGCTGGTTGCTCTCTGAAATCTCTCTGTTGAGCTCTGCTGCCTCATTGGCATTTTGGGCCTTAATCTCGGCGGCAAGAGGGTTCTTGCTCAATGCTGCGCGGTTTTCCTCGTAGGCGGCCTCACTGGTAAGTTGTGTCCAACTCTGCGACCCGATGCTCACCGAGGTCCAGTCTCGGGCTATACGAAGATCTGGCTGCTGAAAGTATCCGGAACTTTGGTGTATAACCATATCATGGTCGGTATAGGAGATGGCGTCGGGGTCAACGAGATTGTAAAAAAGGCACGCAAAGTAAGTTGTAAGGCTTATGCGATATTTCTGGCCATTATACTCTACTGGCGTGATTTTCATGTGAGCGAGCACGCCTCCCCCCTCGGGCCGATAGTAGAGGTGGGCGCAACTTGACGGCCACCTGTCGTAGCCCATCCCAGCGGCGGCCACATAGTCGTAGGTGTCCTCTTCGGGTTCCTCATATACATACTCCTCATCCTCATTATATGTCTCGGCTTCATTGCTGTTTTCTGTTGCGGCAACGTTAGAAGTGCCTACATTGTCTCTGTAGGTTGTCTTTTTCACACCCGAAGAGCTACAAGCGTTCAACCCGCTCAGCATGGTTGCGATAATCCCTGCCGCAAGTAATAATTTAAATTTAGACATATCCATAATTCAGCATATTAATGTTTTGACGATATTTATTGTGTGCAAATTTACAAATAAAATCGGAGAAACTCACACTTTCACCAGTCTTTTTCGCCGCAATGGATGCCATGAGACACTGCTAAAGACACCATAATTCCGCCAAATGCCACACCAAAATTGCGCCAAATGCCACACCAAAAACCCGCCAAGTTCCACACCAAAAACCCGCCAAGTTCCACACCAAAATTGCGCCAAATGCCACATTTAGGCATAAAAAATTTTGATATTTCAAAGTAAATCAGTAACTTTGCCGTAAAATTAAAAAATCGGAATTTATGGCTAAAAACAAGTACAAATCAAGAGTTGCCGATAGGCTTCTTGCGCTGAAACTTGAGGCGATGGGAGCCGTGCTGATAGAAGGCGCAAAATATTGCGGAAAAACGACAATGGCGGCACAACAAGCGGCCAGCGCACTCTATATGGCCGACCCAGACACAAAACAGCAAAACCTTGCTATGGCAAGGACAAACATCAAGCGACTCCTGGCTGGCGCAACACCAAGGCTCATAGACGAGTGGCAACTGGCCACGCAATTTTGGGATGCGGTGAGAGGAGAGATTGACAAGCGAAACGAGGACGGACAATTTATCCTCACCGGCAGCGCGGTACCACCCGACGACAGCGACATCTTTCACTCAGGCGCAGGCCGAATAGGCTGGCTACGACTCCGAACAATGAGTCTGTGGGAATCGGGCGACTCCAGCGGAGAAATCAGCCTCGGCGCACTATTTGCCAACACCGACAACATAGACGGCACAAGCAACATCAACATCGAACGACTTGCATACATCACATGCCGCGGGGGATGGCCAAAAGGCGTAATAAAGAAAAACGAGCAAGCGGCGCTGACTCAAGTTACCGAATACTATGAGGCTGTGACCCGCTCCGACATCTCAAGAGTTGACGGAACCCAGCGCGACCCCGAACTTGCAAAACGCCTAATGCGTTCCTATGCGCGGCTACAAGGCTCGCAAGCAAGCGCTGAGGCAATACTCAACGATGTAAAAGTCAACGAGGAAAGCACCATTAGCGAGAATACCGTATATTCCTACATCAAAGCGCTGAAAAAAATCTTTGTCATCGAGGACTCTCTCGCATGGAACCCAAATTTGCGCTCAAAAACAGCAATACGCACCTCCGACACCCGCTATTTCTCCGACCCGTCGATAGCCGTTGCGGCATTAGGAATGGGGCCTTCCGACCTAATCAACGACCTAAACACATTTGGTCTTATCTTTGAGACATTGTGTATAAGAGATTTGCGAGTCTATGCCGATGCGCTTGACGGCGCAGTTTATCACTACCGTGACAAAAACGGACTGGAATGCGACGCAGTGGTGCATCTGCGCAACGGAAAATATGGACTGGTTGAAATAAAACTCGGTGGAGACAATCTCATCAACGAAGGGGCAAAATCACTGCTGAAACTCGCCGCCTCGATCGACACCGAGAAGATGCGCGAGCCATCGTTCCTCATGGTGATTACCGGCATCGGTGACTATGCCTACAAGCGCGAAGACGGTGTCATCGTCGCCCCGATTGGCAGCCTTAAGGACTAACTTCCCACCCCACACGTTTTCGCAGTCCCTAAACATTGCTTGTTTTCAAGTTAATAGGGGGATTGCGGCGGGTGGGGAAATGGGCGGTGTGGGTTGTGGGCTAGTGGTCGACCTTGATGACCTTAAAAGAGGGCGAGAAGTCGATGTCGAGGTCGTTGGAGAGTTCAACCTCGTAGCCTCGAGACGAGCGCTGAATCTCGGTGATGTGAGCGCCGGGATAGTTGGTCGCAACATATTTGGCAATCTTGGTGGGAATGAGTGCGGCGGGAACTTTCGCTGCCTTGCAGTCAACCTTAGTCCACTTGCCTTTCGCATCAAAATCCACCTCGTTTCCACCCTTGAAATGCACCTCATATTCGCCGACGCCATCGTCCTTTTCATACTTCACTTTTGCAACCTCAAGGTTGGCAAAGTGCTTATTTATAAATGTTTGTGCCATGCGAGGCAATTGCTGGAGCTTATTGTTTGTCTTATTACCCTGCGAGTAAGAGAACATCGCCATGGTGACGCACACAAGCGCCACTGCCAATGTTAAAAGAGTTCTTTTCATCGTTCAAATAATTTAGTTGGTTTTCTCTGGCACAAAGATAATACATTTTCAGAGATTTTATGTAACTTTACCCCCATAATTTCAAAGAACCATCACGTTTTTGTGGATACCAATGAAAATTGACCAAGGGATTTTTAAATAGAAAAAATTAGCGGCGACCTTGACTTTTTATCCTGCCAGTGTAAAATTCTCAAGATTTTTATCTACCTTTGCGCTATGAAATCGGCGTGGGGCCTGGCAACGGCGACGATGCTGCTGTGAGGCGCCCATGTCTTGACATGTAAACATCTAAACTTTAGAATTATAGACACAATGGAGGAAAAAGCAAAAGTCCAGTTTAAGCAAAGCATTGTGGTGCGTTTTGCGGGCGACAGTGGCGACGGCATGCAGCTGGCGGGCACTATCTTCAGCAACGTGAGCGCCGGACTGGGCGACCAGATCTCAACATTCCCCGATTATCCTGCCGAGGTGCGCGCACCGCAGGGTAGCCTTAACGGCGTGTCGGGTTTCCAAGTACACATGGGGCATGGTGTGCACCAGCCCGGCGACGAGTGCGACGTGCTCGTGGCGATGAACCCCGCGGCACTCAAGCAGAACGCCAAGTTCCTGCGCAAGCAAGGTGCCGCGATTCTCGACATCGACGCCTTCACCAAGAGCGGCCTCGAGAAGGCTCTCTTCAAGACCGATGACCCCTACACCGAAATCAACCTGCGCGGGCAGGTGGTAGAGGTGCCCATGACTTCGCTCGTGAAGGCAGCCCTTGAGGATACCGGCATGGACCACAAGGCCATGATGAAATGCCGCAATATGTTTGCGCTGGGTCTCGTGTGCTGGCTGTTTAACATCCCCATGGAGAGCCCCATCAAGTTCATCAAGACAAAGTTTGCCGCCAAGCCCGCCATCGCCGAGGCTAACGAGCGCGTGATACGCGGCGGCTATGACTATGGCCACAACATCCACGCCAACGTGTCGACCTATCACATCGACACCGAGGAGCAGCGTCCGGGCATCTACACCGACGTGAGCGGCAACAAAGCCACCGCATGGGGACTCATCATGGCGTCGGAGCGTAGCGGCCGACCGCTGTTCCTGGGCTCTTACCCAATCACCCCCGCTACCGATATCCTGCACGAACTCGCCAAGCGCCGCGACCTGGGCGTGAAGGCCATACAGATGGAGGACGAGATAGGCGGTATATGCGCAGCCATTGGCGCAGCCTATGCCGGAAACCTCGCTGTGACCAGCACATCGGGCCCCGGACTCTCGCTCAAGAGCGAGGCGCTGGGTCTGGCTGTGATGACCGAGCTGCCGCTCGTGGTCATCGACGTGCAGCGTGGCGGCCCCTCAACCGGACTTCCCACCAAGACCGAACAGACCGACCTGCAACAGGCCCTTTACGGACGCAGCGGCGAGTGCCCCCTCGTGGTGCTGGCGGCGCTGAGCCCCACCGACTGCTTCAACATGGCGTTTGAGGCGGCACGCATCGCCATCGAGCACATGACACCAGTGGTGCTGCTCACCGACGCCTTTATAGCCAACGGCTCGTCGGCATGGCGCATCCCCGAGGAGGACGAGATGCCCGAAATCAAGCCCAACTTCGTTCCCGACGCGCTCAAGCCCGTGTGGAAACCATATATGCGCGACGCTCGCTCAGTGCGCTACTGGGCCATTCCCGGCACCGAGGGCCTCGAGCACCTCGTGGGCGGCCTGGAGAAAGACTACAACACCGGCATTATCTCTAACGACCCCATCAACCACGAGCACATGGTGGCAACACGCCAGCAAAAGGTCGACAACGTCGCCAATTTCATCCCGCAGCTGCAACTGCGAGGCGACCGCGACGCCGACACCATCGTTGTGGGCTGGGGCGGCACCTATGGCCACCTTGTCGACGCCGTGCGCGCCGTGCGCAAGCAAGGCAAGAAACTCGCCATGGCACAGTTCCGCTACATCAACCCGCTGCCCAAAAACACCGTGGAGCTGCTCAGCCGCTTCAAGACCGTCATCGTGGCCGAGTTGAACAATGGACAGTTTGCCAACTATCTGCGCTCTAAGATTCCCACCCTCAACATCTGCCAGATCAACAAGACTCAGGGACAGCCGTTCCTCGTGCAGGAGATTGTAAATGAAATCAACACTTTAATGGAGGACGAATAACATGGACGAGAAAAATATTCAAAACGACGCTCCACAGCAGTTTGTGCAGCGCGACTTCAAAAACGACCAAACCGTGCGCTGGTGCCCCGGATGTGGCAACCACGGCGTCCTCAATGTGCTGCACCGCGCAATGGCCGAGCTGGGAATACCGCCCTACAAGACCGCAGTGATCTCGGGCATCGGTTGCAGCTCGCGCTTGCCCTACTATATGAGCACCTACGCCTTCCACTCAATACACGGCCGCGGCGGCGCGATAGCCAGCGGATTTAAAATCGCCAACCCCGACATGACCGTGTGGCAGATTAGTGGCGACGGCGACTGCCTCGCCATTGGCGGCAACCACTTCATCCACGAGGTGCGCCGCAACATGGACCTCAACCTGTTGCTGCTCAACAACAAAATCTATGGACTCACCAAGGGACAGTACTCGCCCACGTGCGACCGCGGCTTCGTGTCTAAGTCGTCGCCCTATGGCACCGTCGAGGACCCCTTTGTGCCTGCCGAGCTCGTCTTCGGAGCGCGCGGCACATTCTTTGCCCGAGGCATCGACGTTGACCTCAAAGTCAACCAGGAAATCATGGTCGAGGCAGTGCGCCATCAGGGATGCTCGGTGGTCGAGATTCTGCAAAACTGCATGATTTTCAACGACGGCATCCATAAATACTTTGCCGACCGCGAGAACCGCGCCGACCGCACCATCCACCTCGTCCACGGCCAGAAGATGCTCTTCGGCAAGAACAACGACAAGGGCCTCGTGCAAGATGGGTTCGGACTCAAGGCCGTGACACTGGGCGAGGACGGATACACTATCGACGATGTGCTCGTGCACGACGCTTGCTGCCACGACAACTTCCTGCACCAGCAACTCGCCATGATGAATGGCCAAGACCTGCCTCTCGCCCTGGGCGTGATACGCAACTTCACCGCTCCCAGCTACGAAACCTGTGTGGCACAGCAAGTGGAGCAAGCCAAGGCCAAGCACGGCTTCTCGTGCCTGCGCGACGTCATCCTCTCGGGCGACATCTGGGAGATGAAGTAATCACCACCCCACCACAGTGGGCGACTTAGTTGAGAATGAAACTAAAAAAATATACGCTATGAAACTGACCGAAAGATTCTTGAAGTATGTCAAATATGACACTCAGAGTGACGAACTGACCAACCTCACACCCTCTACGCCCGGGCAGATGGTCTTTGCACGAGCGCTCGAGAAGGAACTGCGCGAGATGGGACTGAGCGATATCTCGCTCGATGATAACGGATACCTCTTTGCGACACTGCCCGCCAATGTTGACAAGCCAGTGCCCACTATCGGCTTTATCGCCCACATGGACACCAGCCCCGACATGAGCGGTCACGACGTGAAGCCGCGCATCGTCGACTATCAGGGCGGCACGATTGTGCTCAACGAGGAGAAAAACGTCGTGCTTGACCCGGCACAGTTCCCCGAGCTCAACGACTATGTGGGACAGCAACTCATCGTCACCGACGGCACTACGCTGCTGGGAGCCGACGACAAGGCGGGTATCGCCGAGATCCTTGCCGCCGTAGAATACCTGCAGGAACACCCCGAAATCAAGCACGGAGACATCCGCGTGGGATTCAACCCCGACGAGGAAATAGGACTCGGCGCTCACAAGTTTGACGTCGAGAAATTTGCTGCCGACTGGGCCTACACCATGGACGGAGGTGCCGTGGGCGAGCTCGAGTATGAGAACTTCAACGCCGCCTCGGCACGCATCACCTTCACCGGCCTCAACGTGCACCCCGGAGCCGCCAAGCACAAGATGCTCAACTCAATGCGCGTCGCGTTCCAGTTTGCCAACATGTTGCCGCGCTGGGAGACTCCCGAGCACACCGAGGGCTACGAGGGCTTCTACCACCTCGTGGCAATGGAAGGTAACGTGGAGAAAACCACGCTCACCTATATCCTGCGCGACCACGACCGTGCGCGCTTTGAGAGTCGCAAGCGCGAAATCGAGCACCTGTGCCACAAAGTCAACTGTGAGTTCCCAGGCTGCGCTGTGGCCGAGATCAAGGACCAGTACTTCAACATGCGCGAGAAAATTGAGCCCGTGATGCACATCATCGACGTGGCAAAGAAGGCGATGGAAAACGCTGGCGTTCCCGTCAAAGTGCAACCAATACGCGGCGGCACCGATGGCGCACAGCTCTCATTCAAGGGCCTGCCATGCCCCAACATATTTGCTGGCGGCATGAATATGCACGGCCGCTATGAGTATGTGCCCATCCCGTCGATGGAAAAGGCTATGATGACCATCGTCGAGATATGCCGCATCGTGGCGCAGTAAACACCTGTCACACATGGCAATCGGCACCACAGTGCCGATTGCCATTTTCCCCCACAAAGTTTATTAGAACGCCGAAGGTGTTTTTGTGCCCTTGTACCCCTGTTCGTGCGCAAGAAACAAGGACGTGGAAGCGTCGTCAGTGAAGAAAAAACACCAATTTCTGTAGTTGAACTTAATATAAAGACACCTGTTATGAAGGTTTTGATTAAATGTGACAACGAGGCCGTGGCGGCGCATGTGAAAGAAATGCTCGAGTCGTTCGGCAAAGGCATGCACATCTACACCCACGACGACGGATTCAGCTACTACAAATGTGTGATATGCGTGGGCAACACCACAGTGTGGAATGAGCCCGAACTCCTCTGCCAACTCATAAATCCCGCCACCACCGACGACTGGGCAGCGCTGAAAAGCACCCTGTGGCGATTCTACCGCGACCACATCAAGGACGCATTCGGCACAAAATGCACATGCGGCCTCTACGAATACTGCCACTGCCACTAACCCTCCATGCAAATTATATATGTATAAGACTTTCATCTGTTTAGTGTGTGTAGTGGGATTGTGGACGCAAGCTGTGGCGGCTGGCGAAAGCGACTCCACATCGGCAAGCCACTGCGTGATGCTGCACCCACACGAGAGTTTGCCCGACAGCATCAATGAGAGTGACTACACCACAATCTTCCTTGCCGGGACCATTGATATGGGAAATAGCGTTGACTGGCAAGCGCAAATCGCAACCTATTTCGCCTCACAGACAGGGCGCTACATCCTTTACAACCCACGCCAGGACAAATGGGACGCAACGCGCGAGGGCGAAATGGACTATCAAGTAAACTGGGAACTTGATCACCTGGAAAGCGCCGACGTCATCATCATGAACTTCCTTGCGTCAAGCCGCTCGCCCATCACGCTGCTCGAGATGGGGCTGCACGCAAAGTCGGGAAAACTGAAGGTGTGTTGCCCGCCCGAGTTCTGGCGCTACGACAACGTGCGGATCACCTGCGCCCGCTACGGCATCCCCCTCTACCACACTCTCACCGACCTCCTCACCTCGCTTGTTTTTTGATGGAGGAGACGCTTTCGCCGCCTACCCAGCTGCCCTGACCCCTTATTAAGGAATCTTCCATTTAGTCCACTATACACCCCAAAGATTCGATCAATTCTTTGAT
>JABUUJ010000038.1:51004-54271 GCA_021443235.1 Muribaculaceae bacterium | reverse complement strand
CACATCCGGTCGCTGCGCTCCCTCCTGTGGTCATACCTGCCTACTGACATCTGCTGCCTCTGGCAGCTTTCATCCATCCCTAAACCGGGGTCAAAAAGCATATAGCTACCAACCATAAACTATAAACTTTAAACATTAAACCATAAACTATAAACATTAAACTATAAACATTAAACCATAAACATTAAACTATAAACATTAAACTATTTAGTGGAGCACAAAATTTCGGGGAAAAGTTGGGGATTTGGGAAATTTTTGCTAAATTTGGCAATTGAAAACCACGAGACCAAACCAGTCACTTAAAACGATACTGATATGAGAAAAACTATTTCATTGCTAATCACTGCGTTATGTGCCTTCGTGCTGCTAAACTCATGCAGCAACAGTGATAGCCCGAAATACAAAATAGGCGTGTCGCAATGCTCCACCGACGCATGGCGCGCCAAGATGAACCGCGAGTTTATGCTCGAGACGGTGTTCTACCCCAACCTCAGCATCGACATACGCTCGGCCAACGACAACAGCACGCTGCAAATCGCACAAATCGACTCGCTCATCGCCAGCCACGTCGACCTCATCATCGTGGCACCCAACATCGCCGCCGACATACAGCCCGCTATCGACCGAGCCATGGACAAGGACATCCCGGTGGTGGTCGTCGACCGCAATGTGGCGGGCGGCGGCAAGTGCACCGCCTATGTGGGAGCCAACAGCACCGAGATAGGACGCATGGCAGGGCGATATGTGGCGTCGCAACTGGGCGGCAACGGCAACGTGGTGGAGATAATGGGCCTGCAGGGCTCCACTCCCGAGCAAGAACGCCACAACGGCTTCCACGAGGTGATGGCGCTGCACCCCGGCATCAAGGTGACACACCAGATACACGCCAACTGGAACCGCGACGAGGCATACGCCCGCATGGACTCGCTGCTGGCAACCATGCCCGAAGGCTCAATCGACTTCATCTATGCCCACAACGACCGTATGGCCGAGGGCGCCTACGACGCCATGCGCAAGCACTACTCGCCCGAAGAGCTGGCACGCATCAAGACCATAGGCGTGGACGCACTCACCGACAAGGGCGGTGGCGTGGAGGCAATCATGGAAGGACGACTCACCGCGTCGCTGCTCTATCCCACCAACGGCGAGAAAGTGATCGAGACCGCACTCAAAATCCTCAACAACGAGCCCTATCCCGCCACAGTAGAGTTCCCCTCGGCCCTTGTCGACAAAAGCAACGCCGAAATCCTATACCTGCAGTCGCGCGAAATCGACGAGCGCACCGCGGCACTCACACGACTGGGCGCCTCGCTCGACAAGTTCTTCCAGAACTACAGCCTGCAGCGCATCGTCATGTTCAGCTTCATGGTCATCGTGCTGCTGCTGGCATGGATCATCTACTATGTGATCAAGTCGCACCAAAACAAGGAGCGCATCAACCAAGAGCTTGAAGCACAGCGCGAGAAGGTGAAAGACGCACTCAACGCCAAGCTCAATTTCTACACCAACGTGAGCCACGACCTGCGCACTCCGCTCACACTCATCGCCGACCCCGTGCGCATCGTCGCACAATCGACACACCTCAACGAGCAAGAGCAAACGCTCATGAACGTAGCCAACAAAAACGTGAAAATACTGCTGCGACTCATCAACCAGATACTCGACTTGCGCAAGTATGAGAGCGGCAGGCTCGCCCTCAACCTCGTCAACGGCAACATCAAGGACAGCATCAACGAGTGGGCGACATCGTTCATGCAGCTCGCCCGCAAGCGCAGCATCCACTTCGACGTGGAGTTTGCCCCCGGCGACTACAACATGGCCTACGACGCCGAGAAGATGGAGCGCGTGATGTTTAACATGCTGGGCAACGCGTTTAAATACTCGCCCGACAACGCCCGCGTGGGCGTGAGCGTGGCTCGCGACGGCGACACCCTCACCATCAAGGTGAGCGACACAGGCTTTGGCATCCCCAAGGGCGAACTCGACAACATCTTCGACCGCTTCTACCAAATCGACAAGACTCAGCAGATGAGCTCGGGAATTGGGCTGGCGCTGGTTAAGTCGTTCGTCGAGCTGCACGGCGGCACGATTGCCGTCGAGAGCGAGGCCGGCAAGGGCACCACGTTCACCATCACAATGCCCACCACGCTGCAAGCCACCAGCGACATGCAGGGCAAGTCGCTCTACGACAAGGCCGCCGTCGCCGAGGAACTCGCCGAGGTCGACACCATCGAGCAAGACGAGAACTCCACCAAGCCCTATCTGCTCGTCATCGACGACGTGGCCGACATACGCACACTCATCAGCACCCTCATGAGCGACCGCTTCAACGTGATTGAGGCCAACGACGGGCCCATGGGAATACGCATGGCAACCCGATACACCCCCGACCTCATCATCAGCGACGTGATGATGCCCACCATGGACGGATGGGAAGTGTGCCGACGACTCAAGAACCAAACCATCACATCGCACATCCCAGTGCTCATGCTCACCGCCTGCACGCAAGACGAGCAACGCATCATCACCTATGAGAGCGGCGCCGACGGCTTCCTGCCCAAGCCCTTTGACTCGCGACTGCTCGCCACACGCATCGACAACCTCATCGAGAACCGCAAGCGAATACGAGACTTCTTTGCCGACACCTCACATGAGACTCCCGCCACCACCGACGGCAAGCGCGAGGCTATCAACGACCTCGACCGCGAGTTTGTCAACCGCTTCAAGGCTATCGTGGAGAAGGAAATGGGCAACTCAGAGCTGGGCGTCGAGACCATCGGCGAGCAGATGAACCTGAGCCGAGTGCAACTCTACCGCAAAATCAAGTCGCTCACCAACTACTCGCCCGTAGAGCTCATCAGGCTCATGCGACTGAAACGGGCACACCAGCTCCTATCGCAAAGCGACGAGAGCATCAGCGAAATCGCCTACAAAGTGGGGTTCTCGAGCCCCAGCTACTTCACCAAGTGCTACACCGACCACTACAGCTGCTCGCCCACCGACACTAAACGCCAGGCCACCGGCCAGTAACCCGCCGATGGCGACCGCCCGCAAGCAAAACCTCATGGGAATTTATAGGATTTATGCTCCGCGTTGGTGGGTTTTTGTTCTCACAGATTTCACTGATTTTTGGGATTATTATCTCATGGGAATTTATAGGATTTATGCTCCGCGTTGGTGGGTTTTGGTTCTCACAGATTTCACAGATTTTTTGGGATTATTATCTCATGGGAATTTATAGGATTTTTAGAATTTTAATTTTTAATC
>JABUUJ010000038.1:41798-50747 GCA_021443235.1 Muribaculaceae bacterium | reverse complement strand
ATCCTTTTAATCTGTGAAATCAGTGAGAGATAAAATTTCCACAGCATTTCCACAAGAGAGAGCTTCGCGTCGCCCCAACAAGGTTGAACAAGGTTGAACCATGTTGAACTATGTTGAACCACGAGCGCAGCGAGCAGTGAAGTCAACGTCGAGATGGTAAAAATGTTACATTTGATGCAAAAATGTTGCATTGAAACAATTTTGTATTGCTTTGCAACAAGGTTGTTAACACACATAATTATATAAGGGTAACTTTGTGACGGCCTTTCGATGTAAATGTTGTGAACGACAAACAAATTTTTATATAAACCCTTTTAAACTAAAAAAAATGATTAAAAAATTTATCATGACCCTCGCTGCACTGATGCTGGCGGTGTGTGCCCAGGCACAGACCATCGTCGCATCGGGTACAGTGATTGATCCCGACGGCGAGCCCGTAATCGGCGCCGCGATCTTAGAGAAGGGGACATCAAACGGTACTACTACCGACTTTGATGGAAACTTCCAGCTTGAAGTGAAAAAAGGCGCAGAGCTGCAGATTTCTTATGTGGCTTGCCTTACCAAGGTGGTTCCCGCAGCCGCCGACATGAAGGTCAACCTCGAGTATGACGCCCTCGAGATCGAGGAGGTAGTCGTAGTTGGTTACCAGACCGTGCGCAAGGCCGACCTTACCGGTGCCGTGGGCGTGATGAACATGAAGGCCCCCACATCGGAGGGCAGCGCCAACATGCTCAACTCGATGCAAGGCCGCCTCGCCGGTGTGCAGATTTCGAACGACAACGCTCCTGGTGGCGGCAGCACCAACATCCGCATACGCGGTGTGGCAAATGCCAATGGCCAGACACAGCCCCTCTATGTAGTTGACGGCGTTCCCACTACCGAGAACCTCAACTCAATCAACCCCGCCGACATTGAGAGCATCCAGGTGCTCAAGGACGCCGCCTCGGCGTCGATCTACGGTGCCCGCGCCGCCAACGGTGTGATTGTGATCACCACCAAGAACGCCAAGGAAGGCAAGCTCAGCATCAACATCAACACAAGCGTGTCGGCACAGCTGCGCGGCAAGAGCCACAAGATGCTCAACGCCCAGCAGTGGGGCGAGATGTACTACCTCGCGTCGAAGAACTCGGGCATTGAGAACCCCACTCACGACCTCTATAACTTTGTTGACGGCAAAGTGAGCGTGCGCGACTACTATGCCGACGGCACCCCTGGCTGCGACACCGACTGGCAGAAGCAGATTTACCGCACAGGCGTTACCGAGAACCTCTCGGCCAGCATCTCCAACTCGAGCGAGAAGGCCAACGTGATGTTCTCGGTCAACTTCATGAACCAGAACGGTATTGTCAAGGAGTCTTACTACCGTCGCCTCTCGGCCCGCTTGAACTCGACATTCAAGTTCAACAAGCACATCGAGGTGGGCGAGAACCTGATGGTGGCACGCTGGCAGAACCGCGGTGTGAGCACCGACGGCGACCGTGGTATCGTTGCCACCGCAATGACACAGAACCCCGCGATGCCCGTTTACAGCATCACTGGCAAGTATTTCAGCGCCAAGCAGTTTGGCAGCGACCTCTCTAACCCCGTGGAGGACCTCTACAACAGCCGCGACAACGACAACACCAGCTGGCGCATCTTTGGCAACGCCTACCTGCAGTGGACCATCATCGACGGCCTGTCGCTCAAGAGCAACATCGGTATTGAGCACGTGCAGTTCTTCAACCGCGGGCTGGGCCGCACCACAGGCATGAACGAAATCGCCAGCGTGAGCACCGGCTATGGCCAGGGCGACACCTGGACATGGACCAACACGGCCAACTATAAGTTTGATGTAGCCAACGACCACCACTTCAACCTCTTTGCCGGTGTCGAGGCCATCAGCTATGTGTTCCGCGACCTCAACGGCTCGCGCAAGGGCTATGACTTTGAGGACAACAACTTCATGCAGATAGGCAACGGTGCCACTATCTCATCGCTGGGCGGCGGACGCTCGGAGTGGGGTCTGTTCTCGGTATTTGGCAAGGCCGACTACAACTATGCCGACCGCTACCTGTTGTCGGTAATCGTGCGTCGCGACGCCTCTTCTCGCCTTGGTCCGAAGAACAACTCGGGCATCTTCCCCTCGGTGTCGGGCGCATGGCGTTTCACCGAGGAGAGCTGGTTCCCCAAGGTAAACGGCATCACCAACGGCAAGTTGCGTCTGGGCTGGGGTACCAACGGTAACGCCGGTATCGACAACCTGTATGCTTACTACAGCACCTATGCGGCAGCCATCAACGCGGGCTCATACGACCTCAACGGCACTGGCTCAAGCACCGTTCCCGGCATCGTGGTAGCCACCACCGGTAACACCAACCTCAAGTGGGAGACCACCAGCCAGTTTAACGTGGGTATCGATTTCACCCTGTTTAACAACTCGCTCACCGCAAGCCTCGACTATTATTATAAGAAGACCAAGGACATGCTCTATTGCCCGCCCGCGCTCAATGTGGCTGGCGAGAACGCATCCTACTTCCAGAACACCGGCGACATGAAGAACACCGGTTTCGAGGCTACGCTCGACTATCGCAGCAAGATGTACGGCGACTTCTCGTGGGGCGCCAACCTCAACATCTCGACCTATAAGAACACCGTTGTGAAGCTTGCCGACGGCATCAAGTCGCTGGGCGACTTCTCGCGCCTGATGCCCGGTTACGCCATGGGTGTTTACTACGGATATGTGTGCGACGGCATCTTCCAGAACCAGGACGAGGTCTACAACCACGCCTCGCAGGAGTATGCCGCTCCTGGCCGCCTCAAGTTCCGCGACCTCAACAACGACGGTGTCATCACCGATGCCGACCAGTGTGTGATAGGCGATCCCAACCCCGCATGGGCTTGCGGTCTCAACCTCGACTTCAACTACAAGGACTTCACGCTGTCGACATTCTTCAGCGGTGAGTTTGGCTTCGACATCTACAACTTCTCCAAGAAGCAGCTCGAGTTCTTCAGCTATGGCCCCAACAGCATCAACCACGGTGCCGAGGTGCTCAACGCCTGGAGCGAGAGCAACCCCAACTCGTCGATTCCCGCCGTGTCGATGACCGGTGCCAACTCAGAGACCCGCTTCTCGACCTACTTCCTCGAGAAAGGCTCTTACATGAAGATGAAATATATCAAGCTCGCCTATAACCTGCCCGCCAGCGTCACCAAGAAATGGTGCCAGAAATTCGGCGTCTATGCTCAGGTTGAGAACGTGTTCACAATCACCGGCTACAAGGGTCTTGACCCCGAGCTTCCCATCAGCGGTTTTGGCGCACGCGTCGACAACAGCGTTTACCCCAACTCGCGCACAGTCACATTTGGTCTGAACTTAACTTTCTAAAACAGCACAACAATGAAACTACATAAAATAGCATATGCAGCGCTTCTCATGGGCGCAATGACCTTGAGCTCTTGCAACGACCTGCTCGACAAGCAGCCCTCAGGACAATTCACTGCCTCGCAGATGGGCGACGACCAAATCGAAGGACTCCTGGCTTCGGCCTACGCAGGACTTGAGGCCCATTTCATCGGCAACAACGAGGCCTTCTCGGGCCCATCGACCAACTGGGTGTTTGACGTGCGCAGCGACGACGCCTACAAGGGTGGCGGCGGCCTGTCGATGGAGTCGAACATTCACGACCTTGAGCTGGCCGTGATCGAGAGCACCAACCCCACCAACCAGTACAAGTGGATGAACAACTACTATGCCATCGCACGCGTTCACCAGGCGATGAGAGCCATCAACGCCTCGTCGATCGAAGGCAAGGACGCGCTCAATGGCGAGTTGCGCACCCTGCGCGCATGGTACTTCTTCGACCTCGCCCGCATCTTCGCCAAGATGCCCTACTTTGACGAGAACGAGGATCCCAGCTATGTGCGTGCCGACGTGCTTACCAAGGACCAGATCTATGACAAGATTGAGGAAGACCTCGTCGCAGCCATCGAGACTCTGCCCGTTGACTCTAAGTCGGCAGGCCGCGTCAACAAGTCGGTTGCAGCCGCCATCATGTGCAAGGTTGCCGCCCAGCGCAGCAAGTGGAACATGGTTGACAACTACAGCTTGATGGTGATGCAGAGCGGCAAGTACTCGCTCTATGACAACTTTGGCGACATGAACAAGATTGAGTTCAACAACACCCGCGAGAGCATCTTCGCCCTCCAGTGCTCAACTGCTCAAGACTACATGCACATCAACTGGAGCAACCTGCTCAACGTGACCTACTCAGAGGGTAACCTCTATGGCAACGGCGACGACTTCTTCCTGGCTTCGCAGGACCTCGTCAACGCCTTCGCTACCGATGCCGACGGACTTCCCTACCTCGACGGCAACGGCCCCACAGTGAACGTGTCGCACGACATGAACGTTGACCCGCGCCTCGACTACACCGTGGGCCGCATAGGCATGCCTTGGAAGGGCAAAACCCACATCTACAACGACAAGTGGTGCCGCTCCTATGACCTCTATGGCGAGTACTCGGGCAAGAAGTATCTGCCCTCGCCCGACGAGTCGTGCATTGCCGACGTGCGCAGCTTCCCCTACAACACCTCGCCGCTCAACTTCATCTTCATACGCTATGCCGACATCCTCCTGCTCCGCGCCGAGGCTCTCGTTGAGCTGGGCAGCGACCTCGAGGGCGCCCGCGAGCTCGTGAACCAGGTGCGCGACAAGGCCAAGAGAAGCATCAACGCCAGCTACACACCGCAGGACATCAACCCCATGGCAGTGAGCTACAGCGTGGGACAATATCCCAAGACCAAGTGGACATCGCAAGACTATGCCCGCAAGGCCGTGCGCATGGAGCGCCGCATCGAGCTCGCTATGGAGGGCCACCGCTGGTTCGACCTCGTGCGCTGGGGCACCGCAGTGAGCACCATGAACGCCTACTATCAGAAAGAGGGCGAGCTGCGCTCTTACCTGAAAGCCGGCAACCTCACCGAGGACGAACTCTACCTCGCCATTCCCTACAACGAGGTTATCAACTCTAACGGACTCTATGAATAATCTCTAAAACGAAACAGTCATGAAACTTAAATCATACATAGCATCGATTGCTACAGCATTGTTGCTCGTCGCCGCTCCCGCAGCGCTCACATCGTGCAACGACATCAAAATCCCGGGGTTTGAGCAACTCGACAAGATCTCCGACCTTGACATCGCGGTAAAGAACCGCACCGTGACCCTGAGCTGGAACGCGGTATCGGGCGCCAAGTCCTACAAGGTGTTTATGAACGGCATGGAAATCGCCGACGTTGAGACGACTTCCTACACCATTGACAAAGCCCCCACAGGCGTCTCAATCACCTTCACTGTGAAGACCGTCTTTGCCGACGGACGCATGTCGGAGGGCGTGTCTAACACGGTTTACATCGAGTTCTCAGGACCCAAGTCGGCCTATCTCGTGCTCAGCGACAACGGCCAGAACGCCGAGGAGAAAGCCTCTTACGACTGGTTCAACGCCACCTACGTGGCGAGCGGCCGCGGCGAGTTTGTCGATGTTAAGGACGCCAGCAAGCTCGACCCCGATATCTATGGCTGCCTCATGATTCACATCAACCGTGTGGGCCTGGAGAAGGGCGGCAGCAACCTGCCCATCCCCGTTGAGGCCAAGAACGAGATTGCCCGCTATGCCAAGGCTGGCGGCAACCTGTTCCTGAGCAACCAGGCCTCGCAGCTCGTTGCCGACCTGGGCCGCGTCGACGCACAGTATGACGTCAACATCTATGGCAACGGCGCCGGTGGCTACAACCCCGACGTGTGGACTATCTGCCCCTTCCTGGGCTATGCTTGCGACCCCGTTTACGACAACCGTGACCACGCCATCTTTGCGGGCCTCAAGGAAGAGCAAATCAGCGACTGGGCTCCCGGCTATCCCATGGAGGGCGCCGGCGTGAAGGGCGACCGCAACTGCGGTTGGGACCTCAACGGCTATGGCTTCTCGATAGGCGGCCGCTACATCAACGTCGTTGACGCCTACCAGAAGAAGAACAAGTGCCGCGTGCTGGGCACATGGAGCCACGTTAAGGACTATGCCGTGGGCATGGCTATGGACTTCAACCCCACTGCGACATGGCGCGGACGCATCGTGGCTATAGGCGCGGCCACCTATGAGTGGGCACAAGAGGGCAACCCCTACCAGAAGAACGTAGAGCAGCTCGCTGCCAACGCCTTCAACTACATGAGCGAGATTCCGCAGTATGAGCCTATCACCGAGGGCGCATTCTATGGCTACATCCTCATTGACGACAGCACTCCCGACGACGATGAGCTCGCTTCGCGCGAGTGGTTTGACAAGAACTACGCTTCAATGGGCAAGGGCGCGTTTATCAACGCTGCCGACGTCAACAGCCTCTCGGCCGAGGAATACAACTGCATCATGATCCACGTTGACCGCGTGGGCCTCACCAAGGGCATCGAGAAGCTCCCCGGCTCGCTGGGAACATCTAAGTTTATCAACGCTGTGAGCAACTATGTGAAGGGCGGCGGCAACCTGTTCCTGAGCAACCACGCTTGCCAGTTTGTTGAGGCAATCGGACGTATTCCCGCCAACTGTGGCGTGGCTGGCTTTGGCGCTGGCGACGGCGGCTCGGGTGGCGACTACTGGTCGACCTGCCCCTATCAGGGCTATCAGGACTATGGNGCAATCGGACGTATTCCCGCCAACTGTGGCGTGGCTGGCTTTGGCGCTGGCGACGGTGGCGCAGGTGGCGACTACTGGTCGACCTGCCCCTATCAGGGCTATCAGGACTATGGTGTTCCTGGCGGCAACTGCAAGGACTACACCGGTCACCCCATCTACAAGGGCATGACGCTCACTCCCGAGCTCGTCACCGAGTTCAACTTCCCGCCGGGCTTCGCCCTCATCGGCAAGGAGTGGCGTGAGGACCACAACTGCATCTACGACACCAACGCGATGGGCTACACCGGAGGCGTCAACAACATCGACAACTTTGAGAAAGACCAGAACTGCCAGTGCATCGGCACATGGAGCCACGTGCGCGACTGGTGCGTGAGCGGCATGACCGACTTCGGCGCCAAGGACGAGTTCAAGGGCCGCATCTTTGCCGCTGGTCTGGCAGCCTATGAGTGGCACCAGAACGTGGGCGTTAACCCCTTCCAGCACAACATCGAGGCAATAGCCAAGAACACACTCGACTACATGGCCGAGTAACGACACAATAATGTGGGAAGTTATGGAGTAAATACAGGAAAACTCCATAACTTCTTTTTTTTAACCCAAAAAGTATTATGTCACGCAACATTACTAATATATTGTGCGCCGCGATGGCGGCTTGCGCCTTGAGCGCCTCGGCAGGGACAATCGCGCGCCTGCCCATGACGGTGAGCGGCGGCAGCATCGCCGAGGAAATCACGGGCGCGACAATCGCGGTGAACTCGCAGCTCGACGCTTTCTCGGTGGCGGGTGCGCGCGGCGAGGCAATGCGCTTTGACGGCTACTCCAACTATTTCAACTTCAACGTGCCGGCACAGAATGTGAAGGCGATGACGCTGTCGTTCTGGATTGCCGCCGAGACATGGCCCATGATGAATACCGCCGAGGCCGAGAACGTGCCCACCTACACCACCATTGTGGGAGGCATCGACGACAGCGCCGGCAAGGGCCTCGACGTGCAGCTGAGCTCGCAGGGCGACCTGCGACTGGCGTTCTACTCGGGCACATGGCCCGGCTCGTGGACCGACAAGGTGAAACTCGACCGCACCGTGTGGAACCACATCGTGGTGATGCTCAAGAGCGACAGCAAGCTGCACCTCTATGTCAACGGCGTGGAGAAAGGCTCGGCCTACACGATGGGCGACCTCGACCTCGTGGCTAGCTGGATTGTGGGCAAGTCGGTAGCCGACAAGAAGGCAGGCGACGTGCTCATCAACACCTTCTGCGGCCTCATCGACGACATCGTGCTGCTCGACACCGCCGACGAGAGCCTGCTCACCGACAACCAGCCCGAAAACGCCCCTAACTTCAGCTATCCCGCCTCGCGCTACGAGAGCAACAAGAACTCGCGCCTGTGGCGCCCTGCCTTCCACGGCATGCCCAGCGGTGGCTGGACCAACGAGAGCCACGGCATGGCCTATAGCGACGGCCGCTACCACGTTTTCTTCCAGAAAAACGCCAACGGCCCCTACATGGCGCGTCTGCACTGGGGACACATCTCGTCGGCCAACCTCTTCGACTGGCGTGAGGAGAACATAGCCTTTGGCCCGTCGGAATCCTATGATATAAAGGGCTGCTGGTCGGGAGCGCTGTTCCAGGACGGCGGCTTCAACAACGGCAAGCTCACGGCAATCTACACCGCCGTTGACAACGGTCGCGCCACTATCGCCACCGCCACACCCAATGATGCCGCCCTTGACCAGTGGACCAAGACCGGCGTCGTGGTGAGCGGCCGCCCGGCAGGGTTGAGCGACGACTTCCGCGACCCCTACATGTTTAAGGCGGGCGACAACTACTACATGATAGTGGGCACCAGCAAGGACAACCTGGGAGCCTGCACGCTGCACCGCTACAACGGCTCGTCGTGGACCAACGACGGCAGCATCTTCTTCAAGACCACCAGCCGCCCCACCTCGGGACGCTTCTGGGAGATGTCTAACGTCACCCCTATGGGCGACGGCAAGTATCTGTTCACCACCACTCCGCTCGAGACTGGCGTGGGCGTGGAGACACAATACTGGGTGGGCACCATCAATGCCGACGGCACGTTCAACACCATCACACCGCTGCTCTCGCCCGGAAAGGTGGAGCTCGACGGCTTCTCTAAAGACGGATACGGACTGCTGTCGCCCACCATCTTCCAGCACGACGGCAAGACCATAGCGCTGGGTATAGTGCCCGACAAGCTGCCCACATCCACCAACCTGCAGATGGGATGGGCCCACAACTACTCGCTGCCTCGCGAGTGGACCAT
>JABUUJ010000038.1:30673-40869 GCA_021443235.1 Muribaculaceae bacterium | reverse complement strand
CAATGTCAAAGTCAATGTCGAAAATATAATCCTTTAAATCTGTGAGATCTGTGAGAGATTAAATTTCCACAGCATTTCCACAAGAAAAAAGTTTCGCGTGGCCACAACAATGTTGAACCAAGTTGAACCAAGTTGAACAATGTTGAACGCTCGCGACAGCGAGCTATGGTCAAAGTCAACGTCGAGATGGTAATAATGTTACATTTGATGCAATAATGTTGCGTTGAAACAAATTTGTAACGATTTGGACAATAATTGCACGTTGGCTTGTAATATTGCGCGTAATTTTGTGGTGCTTTACGACAGGGTCCTGATGCTACAGGCGACAATACCTGCAAATGTTGAAAACAACTTTTACAATAATAACTTTAAAAAACTAAACAAATGGCAAAAAGATTTTTTCTGATTATTGCCGCCCTGATGCTCGCGGTGTGCGCTCACGCGCAGAACGTCGTGGCGTCGGGCACGGTGATTGATCCAGATGGCGAGCCAGTGATCGGAGCCTCGGTAGTCGAGGCTGGTACCACCAACGGCACCACCACCGATTTTGACGGCATGTTCACTCTGGAAGTGAAGAAGGGCGCCAGCATCACTATCTCCTACATAGGATGCAAGCCGCTCACCATTGTTGCGGCCCAGAACATGGACATCAAGCTCGAGAGCGACTCCGAAGTGCTCCAGGAGCTGGTTGTGACGGGCTACATGACCGAGAAGAAGAGCGACCTCACCGGCGCCGTGAGCGTGGTGAGCGTTGGCGACCTCAAGAAGACGGGCGAGAACAACCCCGTTAAGGCTATGCAGGGCCGTGTGCCGGGCATGAACATCAGTGCCGACGGTAGCCCCAGCGGTGCCGCCTCGGTGCGCATCCGCGGTATCGGCACGTTCAACGACAACGACCCCCTCTACATCATCGACGGCGTGCCCTCAAAGTCGGGCATGCACGAGCTCAACGGCAACGACATCGAGAGCATCCAGGTGCTCAAGGACGCCGCCTCGGCGTCAATCTATGGTAGCCGCGCTGCCAACGGCGTTATCGTGATTACCACCAAGCGCGGAAAGACCGACAAGGTGAAAATCGACTTCGACGCGTCGGTGTCGGCATCGTTCTACCAGAGCAAGACCAAGGTGCTCAACACCAAGCAGTATGGCCAGGCAATGTGGCAGGCCTATGTCAACGACGGCGAGGACCCCAACACCAACGCGCTGGGCTACCGCTTTGACTGGGGCTACCAGAACGGCATTCCCACCCTCTATGGCATGACGCTGGGCAAGTATCTTGACTCGGCAGGCACCATGGCGATGAGCGACACCGACTGGTTCCACCAGATTACCCGCACCGGCCTCGTGCACCAGTACAACCTGTCGCTGAGCCGCGGTGGCGAGCATGGCTCGAGCTACTTCTCGCTGGGTTACTACAAAAACAACGGTATCATCAAGATGACCGACTTCCAGCGCGTGAGCGCCCGCATGAACAACGACTACAAGTTCCTTGACGGACGCATCACCGTGGGCGAGCACTTCACCCTCAACCGCACCGACGAGGTGGCCGCTCCTGGCGGACTGCTTGAGGACGCTCTCGACATCCCCTCGGCAATTCCCGTTTACAGCGTGGATGGTGGATGGGGCGGCCCCGTGGGCGCTTATCCCGACCGCCGCAACCCCATGGCGATCCTCGACTACAACAAAAACAACCGCTACTACTACTGGCGCACATTTGGCGACGTTTACCTCAACGCCAACCTGTGCAAAGGCTTGGACCTGAAGACCACCTTCGGCATCGACTACTCCAACAAGAAGCAGAACTTCTACACCTTGCCCTACAAAGAGGGTATGCTCACCAACAATGGCAAGAGCGCCCTTGAGTCGAAGCAGGAGCACTGGCTGCGCTGGATGTGGAACGCCGTAGCAACCTATAGCAACACCTTTGGCAAGCACGACATCAACGCCATGGTGGGCACCGAGTTCATACGCAACTCCTATGAGTACTTCTCGGGCTACAAAGAGGGCTTCGCCGTCCTCGACAAGGACTACATGCACCTCGACGCCGGTAGTGGCGAGGCACAGTCCTATGGCGGTGGCGACCGTCACTCGCTCGTGTCGTTCTTTGGCAAAGCCAACTATGTGTACGACAGCCGATACTATGCGTCGGTGACACTGCGTCACGACGGTTCGAGCCGCTTCGGCCGCAACAACCGCTTCGCCACCTTCCCCGCATTCTCGCTCGGCTGGCGCCTCTCCAACGAGAAATTCATGGAGAGCACCAAGACTTGGCTCAGCGACCTCAAGATTCGCGGCTCGTGGGGACAGACCGGTAACCAGGAAATCAGCAACACCGCTATCTATACAATCTATGTGCCCAACTACGGCACTACCGACTCGTTTGGCGGCCAGAGCTATGGCACGGCCTACGACATCACCGGCTCTAACGGCGGCGGCACACTCCCCAGCGGCTTCAAGCGCAACCAGCTGGGCAACGACGACATCAAGTGGGAAACCACCACACAGACCAACATCGGTATCGACTTCGGCCTGCTGGGCAACAGCCTCTATGGTAGCGCCGAGTATTACTGGAAAGACACCAAGGACATCCTCATCCTCATGCCCGGTGTGGGCGTTCTGGGCGAGGGTAGTGGCCGCTGGGTCAATGCCGGCAACATGAAAAACCGCGGTCTTGAGATCACACTGGGTTATCGCGGCACAGCAGCCTGCGGCCTGAGCTACAACATCTCGGGCAACATAGGCAACTACCGCAACGAGGTCACCTACCTGCCCGAGACCGTAGCCGCCAGCGGAACACTGGGTGGCAACGGCGTGAAGAGCGTGCTCGGTCACCCCATCTACTCGCAGGTGGGCTACATCGCCGACGGCATCTTCAAGTCGCAGGACGAGGTCGACAACCACGCCACACAAGAGGGCGCCGCGGTGGGACGCATTCGCTATCGCGACATCAACAAGGACGGCAAAATCACCGAGGCCGACCAAGACTGGATCTACACTCCCGTGCCCCGCTTCAGCTATGGCCTGAACGTGTATCTCGAGTATAAGAACTTCGACTTCACAATGTTCTGGCAGGGCGTTGCCGACGTGCAGGTAATCAGCGACGTGAAGCGCAAGAGCGACTTCTGGAGCATCTCTAACGTGGGCTTCCTCAACAAGGGCGTGCGCACCCTCGACGCCTGGTCGCCCGCCAACCCCGACAGCAACATCCCCGCACTCACCCGCAGCGACACCAACAAGGAAGAGCGCGTGTCGACCTACTTCATGGAGAACGGCTCGTTCCTCAAGCTGCGCAACATCCAGCTTGGCTACACTCTGCCCGAGAACATCGCCAAGAAAGCCCGCATGGAGCGTCTGCGCTTTTACATCTCGGCACAAAACTGCCTCACTATCAAGCACCCTTCGTTCACCGGACAAGATCCCGAGAACCCCAACTTCGGCTATCCCATCCCCGTGAACCTGACTTTCGGTATCAACGTTGGCTTCTAAAAAACTGATATAACGATGAAAAAATTTATATACACAGCACTGATAGGCCTCTCGTTACTGGCTTCATCGTGCAACGACTTCCTCGACAACAACAAGCCACAGGGCATCATCACCGGCGACGGTGTCACCAACCCTGATTATGTCGACAACCTGATTATCTCGGCTTACGCCATTTGGATAACCGGCGACGATATCAACTCCTCGTTCTCGCTGTGGAACTACGACGTGCGCAGCGACGATTGCTACAAGGGTGGCTCGGGCACCGAGGACGGCAGCGTGTTTAACTCGCTCGAGACATGCCTCGGTATCGCCACTACCGACTGGAACATCAACGACATCTGGGAGCGACTGTATCGCTGCATCACTCGCGCCAACACCGCACTCCAAATCCTGGACCAGATGGACGAGGACACCTATCCTCTCAAGAACCAGCGCATTGCCGAGATGCGTTTCCTGCGCGGCCATGCACACTTCATGCTCAAGGTGCTCTACAAGCGCATCGTCTTGGTTAACGACGAGAACCTTCCCATCGACGACTACTCACTGCTGAGCAACACCACCTACACCAACGACGAGCAGTGGCAGCAGATTATCGACGACTTTGAGTTTGGCTACAAGAACCTCTCTTCTAAGCAGCGCGACAGAGGCCGCCCCAGCAAGGCCGCCGCAGCCGCTTACCTTGCCAAGACCTACCTCTACAAGGCTTACCGCCAGAGCGAGAGCTCGCACAAGGTTGAGAGCATCAACACCGCCGACCTGGAGAAGGTCATCGAGTACACCAACCCCGTCATCTATGCCGACGAGGGCTTCGGGCTGGAAGCCGACTTTGCCGACAACTTCCGCCCCGAGACCGAGAACGGCGTGGAGAGCATCTGGGCCTACCAGTACTCGCAGAACGACGGCACCTTCACCGGTAACCTTAACTGGGGCATGGGTCTGTGCACGCCGCTCCTGATTGGTGGCACCGACTTCCACAAGCCCAGCCAGAACCTGGTGAACGCCTTCCGTACCGACCCTGAAGGACACCCGCTGTTTGACACCTACAACTCGGAGAACTACGACGTGCTGCAGGACAACGCCGACCCGCGCATGTTCCACACTTGCGCTATGCCCGGCTTCCCATTCAAGTACAACCCCGCCTATATGGTTGAGCGCAACGACGACTGGAGCCGCAGCAAGGGCCTCTATGGCTACTACATGTCGCTCAAGGAGAATGTCGACATCGACTCGCCATACCTCATCAAGGGTAGCTACTGGGCTACGTCGATGAACCACATCGTGCTGCGCTATGCCGACGTGCTTCTGTTCCGCGCCGAGGCTCTGATTCAGCTGGGCAAGGACATCGCCGGTGGTATCGACCTCATCAACAAGCTGCGCAACCGCGCCGCCGCCAGCCTGTCGCAACTGGGCAACTATCGCGCCGACTATAAGGTGTCGTTCCGTTGCTCGCCCTACACTGGCACCTACGGCAAGGAAGAGGCTATGAACCTGCTCAAGTGGGAGCGACGCCTCGAGTTTGCCTGCGAGGGCTCGCGATTCTTCGACCTGGTGCGCTGGGGCGATGCCGAGAAAGTGCTCAACGCCTACTTTGCCAGCGAGGCCAAGGTGTGCACCATCTACACCAACGCCAAGTTTACCCCCAACAAGAACGAGTACCTTCCCATTCCTCACACGCAGATGGCTGCCAGCAACGGCCACTACACCCAGAATGTGGGCTGGTAATCACTGCGCACAACTAAATTTTTCACATCAACTATTGAATACTATCAAGTTATGAAAAGTAGAATATATAATATAATGTCGGCGATGCTCGTTCTGGCAGTGGCGCTCATGACTGGCGGCTGCAACAAGAACGACGTTAGCGACCTCGTGCTTGACCGCACTGTTGAGGTGCTGGGCATCTCGATCGACAACTATGAGGGCGTTATCGACAACAAGGCGCGCAAAATCAAGGTGGGCGTTCCCGCTACCTACGACCTGAGCGCGATGAAGGTCACTGGCTTGTCGCTGCCCGAGGGCGCCGAGGCTTCTATCAAGGTGGGCGACGTGCTGTGCTGCCAGCTCCCCGTTGACGTTCGCATCAAGAATGGCGACGTTTATCTCGACTATGTGCTCGAGGTGCAGCGCGACAACGCTGTCATCGAGACCTTCTATGCCAACGGCCTGTATTCGGGTCGCATCGACAACAATACCAACACCATCGTCGTTAATGTTCCCAAGGGTACCGACATCACCGCGGTTGCCGTTACCTATACGTGCAACGAGGGCACCACATGTACGCCCGAGAGCGGCTCGGTTATCGACTTCTCAGGCTATGTGGAGTTTGTGGCTAAGCACAACACCGCCACACGCGTCTATGCCGTGACTATCAACGTCGTTGAGGGTGGCACCGCATGCTTCGTGGGCACCGCTCCTTCAATCGACCTGTTGGAGAACATGGAGGAGAAGACCGCTGCTCAGTGGATGATTAAGAACGTGCCTATGGCTGAGTATGTGTGCTTCGACGACATTGTGTCGGGCACGGTTGACCTGAGCAACTACAAGGTGGTGTGGTGGCACATGCACGCCAACAATGGCGACAACCCGCCCACTCCACAGTCGGCTATCAGCGCTATCCACGCCTTCCGCAACTACTACCTCAACGGTGGTAACCTGCTGCTCACCCGCTATGCTTCGTTCTATATCGCCAACGAGGACGCAAGCAACATCAAGGGCATCGGCATCGCCAAGGACGGCCGCTGGCCCAACAACAGCTGGGGCGCCAATGAAGACCATCCCGAGATCGTGGGCGGTCCCTGGTCGTTCTTCATCACTGCCGGCCACGAGGAGCACCCCATCTTCCAAGGTCTGCTCTACAACGAAGGCGAGCCCGACAAGGTTTACACCTGCGACACTGGCTATGGCATCACCAATAGCACCGCACAGTGGCACATAGGCGTCGATTGGGGTGGCTACAACACCATCGAGGACTGGCGCACACTCACTGGCGGTATTGACCTGGCTCATGGTGGCGACGGCGCCGTGGTAATGGCCGAGTTCCCCAATGAAGGCACGCATGGCCGCGTAATCGTTATCGGCTCGGGCTGCTACGACTGGTATTCTTCGGCAATGGACGCTTTCAGCGACCGTTACCACGTGAATGTTGAGCGCATGACTCTCAACGCAATCGATTACCTCTCAACTGACGTGAATAATTAACCTATTAAACTGCACACATTATGTCAAGATATAATTTCATCAGCTTGTGTGTGGCCGCCGCTGGTGCGCTCTCGACGATGAGCGCATGCAGCGAGGCTCACGAGCCCGTAATCACTGTGAAGGACTGGGACGCCAACGCCGAGTATTTCGCTTCGCCCGACCTCAATAGCTTTGACGTTTACTTCAAGCCCCAGGTGGGATTTGTGGGCGACCCCATGCCTTTCTACGACGAGAAAGACCAACAGTTCAAGATCTTCTACCTTCAGGACTTCCGTCCCAACCCTGTGGCTTGCTACCACCCCATCTACATGGCGGCTACCAAGGACGGCGCCAGCTATGACTGCGTGGGCCAGATGGTGGGCTGCGGCGGCGAGAACGAGCAGGATGCCGCTATAGGCACCGGCAGCGTGATCTATAACAACGAGGACAACCTCTACTACTGCTTCTACACCGGCAACAAGTACCGCCCCACATCGGCGCAAAACGCACAGGTGGTGATGTATGCCACCTCGAGCGACTGCCGCACTTGGGACAAAAACCGCGTGTTCATGCTTCGTGGCAACGAGTTTGGCTACGACCGCAACGACTTCCGCGACCCGCAGGTGTTTAAGGGCGACGATGGCAAGTACCACATGCTGGTGGCTACTCGCAAGGGAGGCAAGGGCACTATCGCCGAGTTTGTGTCGAGCGACTGCCGCGCCTGGACTTGCGCCGGCGACTTCATGAACATGCAGTGGGACCGCTTCTATGAGTGCCCCGACGTGTTCAAGATGGGCGACTGGTGGTACTTGGTCTACAGCGACCAGACCTCGTTCATGCGCATGGTTCAGTATTTCAAGGGCAGGACGCTCGACGAGCTCAAGGACTGCACCAAGGGTGACGCCGGACGCTGGCCCGACGCTCGCGAGGGCAAGCTCGACGGACGCGCATTCTACGCCGGCAAGACTGCCAGCGACGGTGTGAACCGATACGTTTGGGGCTGGTGCCCCACCCGTGCCGGCAAGGACAATGCCAACGTGGGCGAGAAGGAGCCCGAATGGGCTGGCAACCTGGTGATGCATCGCCTCATCCAGCACGAGGACGGCAGGCTCACCTTGGGTGTTCCACAGGCCATCGACGCTAAGTATACCACTGCCAAGACAGTGAAAATCATGGCTACAAAAGGCAACGTGAGCGGCACTCCCGAGCAGGTGAGCATTGCCGAGGGCGCCGAGGTGATATTCAACCGCCTGGAGCGTCACAGCAAGATCTCGTTTGATGTGAAGTGCAGCACTGCTAATGACCGCTTCGCCATCGAGTTTGTGCGCGGCACCGACCCTAAAGTTGACCCTGACACTGAATCATGGTACAGCGTGCATGTCAATGCCGACGAGAACAAGGCTAACTTTGAAAAGGATGGCTATAAGGCTTGTTACCTCCTTGACAGCCAGTTTACTAAGCCTGCCGATGGCGTGTTCCACGTGACTGTTTACACCGACCAGAGCGTGTGCGTGACCTATATCAACGACGAGCTCTCGTTCACCAACCGCATCTACAACTTGCAGAAGAATCCTTGGGGCATCAAGGCCATTCAGGGTTCGTGCACAGTATCGAACGTGAAAGTCTCTTATTTCTAAATCAGAGAGACACTGCTGATTAGCAGCTTAACAACCATTTAACCCAAATAGTTCATTAGAATTTTGAAGTATTTTTGAATTTATGTCGAGCAGGTTTTTNCCCCACCAGCGCGAAGCAGGTCAAAGTCAATGTCAAAGTCAATGTCGAAAATATAATCCCAAAAAATCAGTGCAATCGGTGAGAAATTAGACTTTTTCCTGTTTTTACCCCGAAAACATATCGACTTTTTCCCATTTTTTCACCAAAAAGCCATAGACTTTTTCCCATAAACTTGTTTTTCTCACTAACAATCAGTAACTTTGCGACACAAACACTAAAACCACTATGTTATACAGGAAATTTGAGGCCCAGATTGAGACCTTTCTGCAGAATAACCCCAACAAGATTTTGCTTGTCAACGGTGCGCGGCAAATAGGGAAAACCTATTTGATTCGCCATGTGGGCACAAAAATGTTTGCCAATTTCGTTGAGGTCAACCTCAAGGAAGACAAGGAGGGGCCAGCGGTTTTCTCAAAAGTAAAGTCCACCGCCGACTTTTACCTGCAGCTAAGCTCCATAGCGGGCGGCATGCTCGACCGCAAGGACAACACGCTTGTGTTTCTTGACGAGATACAAAGCTATCCTCACCTGCTCACGATGCTCAAATTCCTCAACCAAGAAGGGCGCTTCACCTATATAGCCAGCGGGTCGCAGCTTGGTGTCGCTCTCGCACAAACGCCCTCGGTGCCCATTGGCAGCATTGCCATCGAGCAGATGTACCCTCTCGACTTTGAGGAATTTCTGCTGGCAATGGGGTGCGGCAGCGATGTCATTGAGCACGCCTGCGGGCTCTTTTCGCGCCAGGAGCCACTCTCCCAACCACTGCACGACTTCATGATGCGCCAGTTCAAGCTCTATCTGCTTGTGGGCGGGCTCCCCGAGGCCATCAACGAGTTTGTCAAAACCCGCAACATCGCCACCGTGCGCAGCATCCAGAAGTATATACAGGAGCTCTACCGGCTCGACGCGTCGCAATACGACGACGACCACAAGCTGGTGATAAGGCGAGTCTACGACCTGATTCCGTCATGCCTCGAAAACAAAAAGAAACGCATTGTCGTCAAGGACATTGAGCCCACAGGGAGGCACAAGCAATTTCAGGACTACTACAACGAGTTTGAATACATCACGCAGTCGGGCATCGCACTGCCGGTGCAAGCCATCAGCAACCCCGTTTTCCCGCTCATTGAGTCGGAGCAACGCAACCTGCTCAAACTCTACCTCAACGACGTGGGGCTGCTCACGGGCATTCTCTATAACATGAACATCAATGCTGTGCTCGACGAGGTGAAAAGCATCAATCTGGGCACTGTCTATGAGTCGGTCGTGGCGCAGGAGTTGTGTGCGCATGGGTTCAAGCTGCACTACTACGACAACAAGAAAAAGGGCGAGGTCGATTTCCTTGTCGACGACTTTGAGCGCCTGCAGGTGCTGCCCATCGAGGTGAAGTCGGGCAAGAATTACACCGAGCACAGCGCCTTGAACGCGTTTGTCAGTAATCCCGATTATCACATCGCGCGCGCCATCGTGTTAAACAACGACCGCGAGGTGACAAGCAAAAACGGCATCATCTACATGCCTATCTACTACTGCATGTTCTTGCGCCACACCTCACACCAAGCCACCCCCATCATCATCCCCCCGCTCCCCACATCTCGACCTTGACTTTGACTTTGACTTTGACCTGCTTCGCGATGGTGGGGGTGTTTCTCACTGATCTCACTGATTTTTTGGGATTATTATCTCACAAAAAAAAGTCAAAGTCAACGTCAATGTCGATTCTGGCTTCGCGCTGGTGTGGAGGTTCTCACTGATTCCACTGATTTTTTGGGATTATTATCTCATGGGGATTTTTA
>JABUUJ010000038.1:20163-30556 GCA_021443235.1 Muribaculaceae bacterium | reverse complement strand
AAGCAGGTCAAAGTCAATGTCAAAGTCAATGTCGAAAATATAATCCTTTTAATCTGTGAGATCTGTGAGAGATAAAATTTCTACAGCATTTCCACAAGAGAAAACTTCGCGGTAGTGGGGCAATGTTGAACAAGGTTAAACCAAGTTGAACAAAGTTGAACGCTCGCGACAGCGAGCTATAGTCAATGTGAAAAATCGCTACCGGAGGGCGCGTATGGAGTTGAGCACGGCGAGAATCATGATGCCCGTGTCGGCAAAGATGGCAAGCCACAGGTGGGTGATGCCCACGGCACCCAGGATGAGGCACACGGCCTTGACCGAGAAGGTCATGGCGATGTTTTGCCACACGATGCCCATGGTCTTGCGCGAGATGCGCATGGCGCGGGCAATCTTGCGCGGGTCGTCGTCCATAAGCACCACGTCGGCAGCCTCGATGGCGGCGTCGCTACCCACTCCGCCCATCGCAATACCCACGTCGGCGCGCGAGAGCACAGGCGCGTCGTTGATGCCGTCGCCCACATATGCCACCTTCTCGCCCTTGCCCTTGGCCGCAAGCATCTCGTCGAGGCGATGCACCTTGTCGCCGGGCATCAGCTGGCTGTGAACGGTGTCGATGCCCAGCGCGCTTGTCACCTCGCGCGCCACTTGCGGTGTGTCGCCCGTGAGCATCACGGTGTTTCTCACACTGGCGCGTCGCAACTCGTCGATGGCCTCGCGCGCATGTGGCTTCACCAGGTCGCCCAGCACGATGTGTCCGGCATATCGGCCGTCGATGGCAATGTGCACCAGCGTGCCCGCCATGTGGCAGTGGCAAGGCTCGATGCCCAGCGACCTCATCAGCGCCTCGCTGCCCACCGCCACTTGCTGGCCGTCGACAACGGCTGTGACGCCGTGGCCGCCCTTCTCCTCGATGTTGCTCACGCGGTTGTGGTCGATGCGCTTGCCATAGGCTCGCTGGATGCTCTTGCCGATGGGATGCGACGAGGCGCACTCGACGTGTGCCGCCAGCGCGATGAGCCGCTCTTTTTCTTGCTCGTCGCATTTATCGTGGTCCTCGTGGTCGTGCATCGCCGCCACCTCAAAGACGCCCAGCGTCAATGTGCCCGTCTTGTCGAGCACTACGGTCTTGACGTGCGACAGCGCCTCGAGTATGTTGGCGCCCTTGATAAGCACTCCCTGCCGGCTCGCATTGCCTATTCCGGCAAAGAACGACAGCGGGATGCTCACCACCAGCGCGCACGGGCAACTGATGACAAGGAAAGTGAGCGAGCGATAGAGCCAAGTGCTCCACATGGGCGCGCTGCCCATCACCAGCAACACCAGTGGCGGCAGCAGCGCCAGCGCGAGTGCGCCCAGGCACACGACAGGCGTATAGACGCGTGCAAAGCGGGCTATGAAGTCCTCGCTGTTGCTGCGGTGCGAGGCACTGTCTTCTACGAGCTGGAGTATCTTGGAAACGGTCGATTCGCCGAAGGGTTTGGTGGTCTTGACGTGCAACACGCCGGTCATATTGATGCTGCCGCTCACGATTTCGTCACCGGGATGGACGCTGGCGGGCGCACTCTCGCCCGTGAGTGCCATGGTGTTGATGCTGGAGTCGCCGCCGAGCACGATGCCGTCGATGGGCACTTTCTCGCCCGGCTGCACCACGATGGTAGAGCCCACTGGCACATCGTCGGGGTCGACGCGCTCAATCTCGCCGGCGGCGGTGAGCTGGTTGGCATAGTCGGGGCGTATGTCCATGAGCGAGGCGATGTTGCGCCGGCTCTTGCCCACGGCATAGCGCTGGAAAAACTCGCCCACCTGATACAGCAGCATCACCGCTATGGCCTCGGTGTAGTCGCCGCTGCGCTCATAGAGCGCTAGCGCGAAGGCGCCCAGCGAAGCCGCCACCATGAGGAAGTTCTCGTCGAGGATGCGTCCGTTTTTCATGCCCAGCAGCGCCTTGCGCACGATGTCGTAGCCTATAAGGGCATACACGCCCACAAAGGCCGCAAACTTATCCCAGCCGTCGATGGGCAGCACTTCGAGCAGCACCACCAGCACGGCGCACACGATAATGCGCCACATCACCATCTTCTGTTTCTTGTTCATATTGACCTTTAAGCATCAACCAAAGTGCAAAGGTACAAAAAATAGTTTAATGTTGAGAGTTTAGTGTTTAGAGTTTAGAGAGGTTTTCGAGATTTCGATTGTAACGATTGTAACGAGTGTGACGAATGTAACGACCTGTCAAAGTCAAAGTCAATGTCAAAGTCAAAGTCAAAGTCAATGTCAAAGTCAAAGTCAAAACAGGGGGCTAAAGGTTCTCGCGGTTGAGGTCGGTGACGACTTTGTTGTAGCGGTTCTCGAGGTCGAGGCGGGCGGCCAAGGCGTCATAGATGCGGTCGGTCTGGGCGTAGTATTCCGAAACGGTGAGGGCGCCTTGCCCTATGGCTTTGTTGATGAGCGCCAGCGTGTTGCGCATGAGCGCAAGGTCATAGCTGTCGATGGTGGCGCGCAGCGTGGTGGCCTCGGTGCGCAGTGCGCTGATGCGGCTCTGCGCCTCGGCGCGGGCGTTGTCGATTTGTGCCTGTGCGGCGTTGCGCCTGGCCTGCGCAGCCTTCACTTTCTTGCCATTGCCGAAGATGGGCAGCGCCACGCCCACGACGAAGCCGTTGACAGCCTCGTTGAGCTCGGTGTTGCGTCGGTAACCCACCTTGAGCGACGGCAGCCAGCCGTTTTTTGCCAACTTGATATCGTGCTGTGCGGCATCGAGTTGTGCCTGCGCGATGTTTTCCTCCGCACTCATTGCCTGCGGGTCGCCCATAGGCTCCATTTCCAGCACGAGGTTGTCCACGCCATTGAGTTTCTGCCCTCCGTTAAGGCTCTCCAGTTGCCCCGTTATAGTGGCAATATCACCTTGTGCCTGAACCAGTTGCGTGTGCACTGCCATGCGATCCATCTTGATGCGGTTAACGTCGATAACGGTGGCGCGTCCCAGTTGCACGCTTTTCTCGTAGGTCATCAGCAGCGAGTCGGTGGTGCGCTCGCGTTGCAGCAGCAGGTTGCGCGTCTGGACGGCGTGCGACAGGTCATAGCACAGTTTCTTGGCCTCCACGAGGATGTCGCGGCGAGCAGCCCGATATTGCTGGTCGAGCACGCGCTCCTGAGCCTGGACGCTCGCATTGCGCATGCCACCCAGCGACGGAAACTCAAATTCCTGCGCCACAATGAGTTCGCTACTCGCTATACCCTTTGCCCCATTGCCGAAAAACGGGCTGTATTCGACCGACGTGGGCCCCACAATCGAGGTCTCGCTCGCCATTTGCGCCACGCTGGCGACGTTCTCGCCACGCAGTGCGGCAAGGCTGGTGTTATTGGCCTCGATGGTCGTCAGCACCTCACTCAGGCGCTGTGCCTGCGCGCTCCCCGCCACCAGGCACGCTGCTAATGCAAATTTTATCAACTTCATCTATTTAATTCTTAATTGGTTGCGCGCCCACTTCGACTACGCGTCTATGCGACTAAGCGACTAAGCGCCCCCACTCTAAACAATAAACAATAAACTCTAAACAATAAACTTTAAACTTTAAACTTTAAACTCTAAACCTTACTTCCTCCTGTGCATCCACTCATAGACGATGGGGATGATGAAGGCATTGAGCATGGTCGAGGTGAGCAAGCCGCCAAGGATAACCTTAGCCATGGGGCTCTGAATCTCGTTGCCGGGCAAGTCGCCGCGCAGTGCCAGCGGGATGAGCGCCAGCGCCGAGGTGAGTGCCGTCATGAGNAAGTCAATGTCGAAAATATAATCCTTTTAATCTGTGAAATCAGTGAGAGATAAAATTTCTACAGCATTTCCACAGGAGAAAGCTTCGCGCCGCCACAACAATGTTGAACAATGTTGAACAAACTAAAAGCGCTTTGGTTTCGGTTTTTTTTTGTAACTTTGCACCCTGAAATGATTTAAGCAAAGGATTTATGCCACTAAGTCTCCTGACTAAACTCATGATTTACATTGTGGTGGTGGGATTTACGCCCGGCCCAGCCAATGTTTACGCGATGACTTGCGCCCTTAGGCACAATCGTCGCCACGCCATGGGCATGTGGTGGGGGCTGCTGCTGGGCTTCTGCATCGCCGTGACGGCGGTGGCGCTGGCATCGCACTGGCTTGGCACCGCCATAGGCCACTATGTGACCTACCTGAAATATCCCGGCGCGGCCTATATCCTGTGGCTGGCGTGGCTCATTTTCAGGAGCAGCGGCGACAGCAGCGTCAGCGATAACATCAGGCACCGCGAGTGCAGCTTTGTGAGCGGCATGGTGATGCAACTCACTAACGCCAAAATGATTCTCTTTGACTTCACCGCCTTCGGCACATTTGTCTTGCCCTACTCCAATCGGCTCGTCGACCTCTTTGTCGTGGCGGCGCTGCTGCTCATCGCCGGGCCGGGCGCCAACCTTGTGTGGCTCGTGCTGGGGCTGTGGCTAAAGCCATTCTTTGAGCACCACAAGCGCACTGTGATTATCGTCATGGCAGGAGCCCTGGTGGCGTGCGCGATAGCGATATTGCTGACTTGATTTTTTTGGCTAATGGCTAATGGCTATTAGCCTAAATTTGGCGAAAGGTAGGGATTGGCGAAATATTCTACGGTGAAAAATAGTAAATTTACAATATTATTCTTTGTTTTGCGTGAAAAGAAAAATAATTTTCGGCACGCAATTAAATTATAATGTGTAACTTTGCGGCAATGAAAATTTAGACAGAAACATATAAAATGGAACAGAAGAAACTTCACTTCGAGACCCTGCAAGTGCATGCAGGCATGATCAAGGACGAGACTGGAGCGCGCGGACTGCCCATCTATCCCACGGCGGCCTATCGTTTCCAGTCGTGCGACCACGCGGCAAAGCTCTTTGAGCTGACAACACCTGGCAATCTCTACACTCGTCTGCACAATCCCACGTCATCGGCCTTTGAGGAGCGCATCGCGGCCCTTGAGGGCGGTGTGGGCGCGCTGGCTGTGGGATCGGGCATGGCGGCCGAACTCGTCGCCTTCACCTCGCTGGCAAGAGCGGGCCACAACATCGTGGCGTCGCCACACCTCTATGGCGGCTCGTTCACCCTGCTCAACAACACCTTGCGCAAGCTGGGCATAGAGTGCCGCATGGCAGCCAGTGAGCGTGCCCAGGACATGGAGCCACTCATCGACGACAACACCCGCGCGATATATGTCGAGTCGATGAGCAACCCGGCGTGCGTAGTGCCCGACCTTGAGGCGCTGGCAGCACTGGCCCGCCGTCACGACGTGCCGCTGGTGGTCGACAACACCTTTGGCGCAGGCGGATACCTGTGCCGTCCCATCGAGTGGGGAGCCAACATCGTCGTGGAGTCGTCGACCAAGTGGATCAATGGTCACGGCATAGCCATGGGCGGCGTGATTGTCGACGCCGGCAACTATAACTGGAACAACGGCAAGTATCCCGACGTGGCAGGCCCCAGCGAGGGCTACCACGGGCTGAACATGTGGGAAACCTTTGGCAACAAGGCATTTATCGTGAAGTGCCGCGTCGATGGCCTGCGCGACCTGGGCACTTGTCCGTCGCCCTTCGACAGCTACCTCATGGCGCTGGGCCTCGAGACACTGTCGCTGCGCGCGCAGCATGTGGTCGACACCACCCACCGCCTCGCTCAGTATCTCAACAACCACCCCATGGTGAAGAAAGTGAACTATGTGGGACTGCCCGACAACCCATCGCACGCCAACGCGCAGAAATACTTCCGCACAGGTGGCGGAGCGGTGCTCTCGGTAGAGCTCAAGGGCACACTCGACACCACCATCAAGGTGGTAGAGGCATGCAAGCTGTTCCAGCACATGACGATGATAGGCGACTCGGTGAGCGTAATCACACACCCCGCATCGACCACCCACAAGCAGCTCAGCGACGACGACCTCGCCGCCATGGGCGTGACACCCACCCTGCTGCGCCTCTCGCCCGGCCTTGAGCACTGCGATGACCTCATCGCCGACCTCGAGCAGGCGTTTGAGCGACTTTGACATTGACCATTTCTCGCTGTCGCTCGCGTTCAACGTTGTTCAACTTGGTTCAACTTGGTTTAACATTGTTCAACATTGTTGTTGCGACGCGAAGCCCTCTATAAACAATAAACAATAAACTATAAACATTAAACAATAAACTATAAACATTAAACAATAAACTATAAACTCTCAACTTTACTTCAAACTTGATACACTCAATACACTTTGATGAGCCGCTTGAGCTTGAATGCGGCGGCGTGCTGCCGGGCGTGACCGTCGCCTACAGCACATTTGGCACTATGAGCCCCGAACGCGACAACGTGATATGGGTGTGCCACGCACAGACGGCCAACAGTGACGTGCCCGACTGGTGGGCACACACCGTCGAGAAAGGGCGTTTTCTCGACCCTGAGCGCTACTTTGTGGTGTGCGCCAACATACTGGGGTCGCCCTACGGCACCACCTGCCCCATGAGCATCAACCCCGCCACTGGCGAGCCTTGGTATGGCTCGTTCCCCCACATCACCATCCGCGACATGGTGCACTGCCACATGCGGCTGGCACGCCACCTGGGCATCGACCACGTGGAGATGCTCATAGGCAGCTCGATGGGCGGTTACCAGTGCATGGAGTGGACCATCATGGAGCCTGCGTTCACTCGCCGCCTGGCACTTATCGCCACCTGCGACCGGCAGATGCCTTGGGCAATAGCCTTCAGCGAGAGCCAGCGCATGGCAATCAGGGCCGACCAGTCGTGGGGCGAGCCACGCCCCGATGCGGCAGCGGCCGGACTGGCAGCGGCACGCAGCGTCGCCATGCTGAGCTTCCGCGGACGCGAGGCTTACAACATCTCGCAGGACGACCCCGACCGCGACACCAAGACCGGCGACTATCGCGTGTCGTCCTACCAGCGCTACCAGGGCAAGAAACTCGCCAACCGCTTTGACGCCTACAGCTACACCACGCTGCTCAACGGCACCGACTCGCACAACGTGGCGCGCGGTCGCGGCAGCGTGCAGCAGGCCCTGAGCGCCATCACCGCCCCAACACTCATCGTGGCCATCACTACCGACAATCTGTTCTCGATAGAAGGTCACGGCAACCTCATTAAGTATATACCCAACAACCAATTACACATCATTGAGTCGGACTATGGCCACGATGGTTTTCTCGTGGAGCACAACCAGCTCAACGACATAATCACAACATTCTATAATGAAACAGTTTAACATAGGACTCTTCGGATTTGGAAACGTGGGGCGCGGACTATATGACGTGCTCGTGCAGACCAACCAGCAACATGCCACCATCAAGCGCGTGTGTGTGCGCAACATCAACAAGGACCGCGGTGTGGACAAGGCGTTGTTTACCGACAATGCCGACGATATTTTCAACGACCCCGACATCAACATGATTGTAGAGCTCATCGACGACGCAACCGCTTCGCTCAGCATCGTGACACGCGCACTCAAAGCCCACAAGCCCGTGGTGACTGGCAACAAGCACATGCTCGCCCATCACCTCGAGGACCTCGTGGCACTGCAACGCGAAACGGGCACTCCGCTGCTCTACGATGCCTCGGCATGCGGCAGCATCCCCGTTATCAGGAATCTTGAGGAATATTACGACAACGACTTGCTGGTGAGCGTGAAAGGTATCCTCAACGGCACCTCCAACTTCATCCTGTCGAAGATTTTCAACGAGAACATGAGCTACCCCGACGCGCTAAAGCTGGCACAAGACTTAGGCTTTGCCGAGGCCAATCCCACCAGCGACATCGAGGGCCTGGACTCGCTATATAAACTGGTGATTATCACCGTACACGCCTTTGGACGCTATGTCAAGCCTCAAGATATCTTTGTATATGGAATCTCGACGATGAACGAGGCCGACATCCGCTTTGCCCACGAGAAAGAGCGCCGCATCAAACTCATCGGACATGTCGAGAAACTCGAGGACAACCGTCTGGTGATGTGCGTGATGCCGCAGTTGCTGTCGCGCGACAAATACATCTACAGCGTGGAGGATGAGTTTAATGGCGTGGTAATCAAAGGAAAATACTATGGCAAGCAGTTTATGTTTGGACGCGGCGCAGGTGGCTATCCCACTGGCTCGGCAGTGCTGAGCGACATCATGGCATGCTCCTATGACTACAGCTATGAGTACAAGAAACTCTCGGCGCCTCAGGTACCTGAATACTCCACCGACGTGCCGTTCCGCATCTATGTGCGCTACAACACCTCGGCCGATTTGGCGCTCTTCAACTTCTTGTCGATCAGCGAGAACTACACCAGCGACACAACCAACTATGTAGTGGGCACCATCAAGCTGAGCGAGCTCGTGCGCATCAAGCCTCAGCTCCACGGCCGCAACCTCTTCATCGCCGCATATCCCCGAGACTAACGCCTCTTTCTCGGGATAATGGTCAATTTCAATTACTGCTTGGGGATGAGGCGCTTGGCGATGATGCCAAGGGTGGCAAAGCCTGAGTCGTCGAAGTATTCTATGCGCAGGTCATATTTGTGGCCTGGCTTGAGCGATAACATTGCGTTGTTGCGCGTCGTTCCGTGCACCGACCAGTCGCTCAGCACCAGCTTGTTGTCTACATACAGGCGATAGCCGTCGTCGCCCATGCACTCAAAGAAAATGTCCTGTTCCTTGTCAACCTCTATGGTGCTGGATGCCACCAGCGACCAGTCGTCGGTGTTGACGCCTGCCATGATTGTGCCCTCGGTGTTGAACTGCAGCACATCGCAGTGTGAGGTAACAGCGGCATTGCCTTCCATCGTCCTGTTGTTGAAATACTTAACATCCCAGCCCTGACGTCCGTCGGTGGTGCGGAACACGCTCGCTGGCATGTCCTCAATGGTGCTGGTAGCATCAAGGTCGATGGTGCGCATGAAGCGGTCGATGTGCTCCTTCTTGCCCATCTGTTGCAGCAGCACGAGTGGCATCTGGTCATAAATCTGGTTGAATCGTGCCATTGTGGCGGCTTGCTGCTCGGGGAAGTACATCATGCGCAGCGGTGCCGCCTCAAGGTAGCCAAAGTTCTCGCTATACACCATGCCGCAGTTGGCTTGCTTGTACTGTGCCACAGCCTGGCGCACGCGGTTAAAGCGCGCCTTGGTGCCGTCGGCAAGCGCATATTCGGGTTTGCCATATTCCACTTCAACTGTGACGCCGGCGGCGCAGTCCACCTCGCCCAGATCGATGCTGGTCTCAAGGCTGTAGCCGTCATAGCCAAATTTCACCGGTTTGCCGCCCACGGTGACGCTGGCGGGAGCCATGGCGCATGGCAGTGCCACGCTGTAGTGGCGCTGTGCCGGCATATCCTTGTAGTTGCCCTTGCGGGGCGCGATGTTGATGCTCAGGTGATTGCCGTTGCGCTTGTAGCTCAGGAGCGTGGTGGCGTAGCTGGTGGCATAGTCGCAGTCCTCGCCGTTGTCCTCATACATCGTGAACTTGCCCTCGCTCTTGCCGGGCCACACGCGCACTGTCACGGGCTGACTTGTGCCGTTCAGGTTCCTCACTTTGCCGTAATAGGGGAGAATGCTGCCCGCCTTGATATAGACGGGATACTCGTTGATGTTGAACGCGCGCTCCACGGTCGTGCCGCCGGTGAGCATGGTGCCGGTCTCGGCCTCTATCCACTCGCCCTCGGGCAGCCACACCTTGATGCGCGCAAAGCCATCGGCCTTGTCAACCTCTTGGGTGATGGGCGCAATCATCATCGCGTCGCCAAACATATATTGGCTCTGTGCCGAGTAGGCCTCTTGGCTCTCGGGGTAGTCGTAGTACATGGGGCGGCACAGCGACACGCCAGTGTCGTAGGTCTGGCGCGCCATTGTGTATATGTAGGGCACAAGGGCATAGCGGCCGTTGATCACTGCCTTGAGGCGGTCTTGCACGTCTTGCTCAAATGCCCACGGCTCCTTGTTGAGCGAGGCGTCCTTGGTGCTGTGGGTGCGCAGGACGGGTAGGTACTGTCCCATCTGCATGCTGCGAGTGTAGAGCTCAACTGGCACGCCGGGCTTGTCGTAGGTCATGTGGCCGCCTATGTCGTGGCTCCAGTAGCCGTAGAGCACATTCGACGCGGTGCTGTTGAAGTAGGGGAGGAACTTCAGGCTCTCCCAAGTGATGTAGCTGTCGCCCGAGAAGCCTATCTGATAGCGGTGGTTGCCCAGTCCGCCCCAACGGTGATAGAGCATGGGGCGCTTGCCGCCAGTGCGCTCCATGTCGCTGAAAAACACATAGTTGCACCACCATGTGTTGCTCAACTGCGGCATTGCCTTGTCGTTGAGCCACTGCTGCCAGTCGAGCCACCAGAAGTCAACGCCCTCCTCGATATAGGGGTGCAGGTAGGTGTCGAA
>JABUUJ010000038.1:11238-19005 GCA_021443235.1 Muribaculaceae bacterium | reverse complement strand
GGTTAAACCAAGTTGAACCAAGTTGAACGCGAGCGACAGCGAGAAAAGGTCAAAGTCAACGTCAAAACTACTTGCCCTTGCGCATGGCGATTTCCTCGTTGATGTCGCGGCCGTGACGCAACACGATTTTCCACACAAAGGCCTTGATGAAGCCACTGCCATAGCTGAAAAGCTGCACAAAACTGGTGACGACGGCCAGCAGCGAGATCTTGAGGCTGCGGGTCGACACCAGCGCGCTCAGCCACAGCAACGCGGCATAGAGCAGCAGTGGAGTAATTGCCCACTTGCACACAGTGAGAGACGTCACGATGAGAAACAGGCAGCCCAGCACAAAGAGGGCCGGCAGTGTGTGCACGAGCTTGAGGCTGTCGGGGTAGAGCAGCTTCAGCGTGATGCGCGACAGCCCGAAGACGTAGGTCTGGCGGGCAAACTTGGCGATGCTGGTGCGGCGCTTGTGATAGACGCATGCCTCACGTATAAGGCGTATCTCAAAGCCCGCCTGGCGCACACGCGTGCTCATGTCGATGTCCTCGCTGAACATCTCGCGGAAACCGCCCACTTTCTCCCACACCTCGCGCGAGTAGCCCATGTTGAACGAGCGAGGCACGAATTTCTCGAGCTGCACCTTGCCACCGCGTATTCCGCCCGTGGTGAGAAACGCCGTCATCGAGAAGTTGATGGCTTTCTGCACATCGGTGAAGTCATTGCTTGCGGTGTCGGGGCCGCCAAAGCACGGCACATAGTGCTGCTCAAGCGCGTGGGTGAGGGCGGCGAAATAATCCTCGGGAATTACGCAGTCGCTGTCAAAGAACACGAAGTAGTCGCCACAGGCGCGCTCAATGCCGTGGTTGCGGGCGATGCTGCGTCCCTCGTTTTCCTTGTAGTAATAGTGCGCCTTCACTTGGCCTGTGTTGGCCCAGCGCTCCACGATGTCGCCGCAGGGGTCGGTCGAGCCGTCCTCTACAATGATGGCCTCAAAGTTCTTGCTCGTTTGCCGGGCAAGGCTTGCCATCAGTTCTTCTATCTCGTCACGGCGGTTATAAACCGGAACAATTACCGAAAATAACATAGTTCATGGCGGCGTTGCCGCAATTTAATCAAGTTTAATCGAAAATTCGAGATCTCGAAAACTCGAATTTTAAAGAAGTCAAAGTCAAAGTCAATGTCAACGTCAGCATCAGCACGAAAGATACCACTTGTAGAGCGCGGGGACGCCGTCGTTGATTTCCATGCGGTGGCGCCAGCCCAACGAGTGCAGGCGACTCACGTCGGTGAGCTTGCGCATGGTGCCGTCGGGCTTGGTGCTGTCCCAGTTGACGGTGCCGCGATATTGCACCGCCTCCTTGACGAGCATCGCCAGGTCGTGGATGGAAATCTCCACGCCGCTGCCCACGTTGATGTGGCAGTTGCGCACCTCGGGGTGGGTGCCGCGCACGTCGTCAAAGTTGATGTGCTCGAGGCAGTAAACGCTTGCGTCGGCCATGTCCTCGCTCCACAGGAACTCGCGCACGGGAGTGCCGGTGCCCCACAGCGTGAGGCTGTCGTTGTCGATGCCATACTTCTGCAGCAGCCTCACGATGTCGTCGTGGCTGGCGTTGCCGTCAACACCCTCCACGGGGCGGCGGTTAAGGTCGCGACGCAACTCCTGCTCGTTGCCTTCGTTGAGAGCCTTGGCAAGGTGCATTTTCCTTATCATTGCCGGCAGCACATGGCTGGTCTCGAGGTTGAAGTTGTCGTTGGGCCCGTAAAGGTTGGTGGGCATCACAGCGATATAGTTGGTGCCATACTGCAGGTTGAAGCTCTCGCACATCTTCAGGCCGGCGATTTTGGCGATGGCATAGGGCTCGTTGGTGTATTCGAGCGGTGAGGTGAGCAGCGCGTTCTCGGGGATGGGCTGCGGAGCCTCGCGCGGGTAGATGCACGTGCTGCCCAGGAAGAGCAGTTTCTTCACGCCGTGCCTCCAACTCTCGCCTATCACGTTCTGCTGAATCTGCAGGTTCTGGTAGATGAAGTCGGCGCGATATTTCAGGTTGGCCATGATGCCACCCACATGTGCGGCGGCGAGCACCACCATCTCGGGTTGCTCTTCGTCGAAGAAGCGTTTCACTGCGGCTCCGTCGAGCAGGTCAAGCTCTTTGTGGGTGCGTCCCACGAGGTTGGTGTAGCCCTTGCTCAGCAGGTTGTTCCATATTGCCGAGCCCACGAGCCCGCGGTGCCCCGCTACATAAATCTTTGTGTTTTTGTCCATTATGTTTTTTATTTTATATGCTCGAAAAAAAATCAGTTGTTGCCTAAGATTGTGCCGATTATGATGTTGACGTCGACTACATCGGTCGAGCCGTCAAAGTTGACGTCGGTGTAGATGTGCATCACTGGCAGCGTGCCTGTGATGTACTCGGCAGGGTCGTGGGTAATTACCGTGTCGGTTTCCTCGGCCATCATTACATTTCCAGCGGCGGTTGTGCCAAATGCCATAATTATCACTAAAGTAATAAGTATATTTCTCATGATGGGTCGGTGATCTTTTCGATGTATGATGGATGGATATAGGCTGTTGCAACGGCTACCACGCCCTGAATGGCGACAACGACGCGGCGGTCGCCCTTCACGCGGGTGAGAACGCCCTCGGCGTCCTTGAAGATGCCGCCCAAGATGCGCACGCGGTCGCCCCGCTTGAAGCCCCCGGGCTCGGGCGTAAGGTAGATGAGCGACTCGTCGTTGGTCCCCGCCACGCGCATGAAGTTCTCCATTTGCTCGGTGGGCACGATGATGGGGCAGTGCTTCTCGCGGTCCATGATGTAGCGTATGGGCAGCGCGGTCGTCGCCTTGTATTCTCGCATACTCTTGGGGTCGAGCAGCACGAAGATGAGGTTGTGGACCGACGGCACGAACTTCTTCACCAGCTGGCCGCCGCACTCCACGCGCGCCACCTTCATGGGCACAAAGCATGTGATGCCTCGCGCGTCGAGGTCGGCTTTCACCTTCATCTCGCGGTTATAGGTCACTCGCAGGGCATACCACACGGGCTTGAGTATGTTGTTGCTCATGTTGCTCATTAAAGTGCAAATTTACAAATTCTCAAGCAATCTTCCCAAAAATTACCACAAAAATGTTTACCTTTGCCACTAAAACGACAATTATGGGAAAAGAAATTCAGAAATGGACCACACTCGAGAGCCGTTACATCATCAAGAGGCCGTGGCTCACCGCTCGCGTCGACAAGGTGCAGCTGCCCGACGGGCGCATCAACCCTGAGCACTATGTGCTGGAATACCCCGACTGGGTGAACGTTATCGCCATCACTACCGAGGGCGATATGGTGATGGTGAGGCAATATCGCCACGCCATGGACGAGGTGATGGTGGAGCTGTGTGCCGGAATGTGCGAGCAGGGCGAGACACCCGAGCAGAGCGCGCGACGCGAACTGCTTGAGGAAACCGGATATGCCGGTGGGTCGTGGCGTGAAATCATGACGATAGGGCAGAACCCAAGCATCTGCGACAACATCACCCACTGCTTCCTCGCCGAGGGGGTGGAGCGCGTGGCACAGCAGTCGCTCGACGAGAGCGAGGACATCGAGGTGCTGCTCATGCGCCCCAGCGAGGTGCGTGCCATGCTCGAGCGCAACGAGATGCTGCAAGCCCTCATGACAGCCCCCCTGTGGCGCTACTTCTGCGAGAACGGCTAATGGCTAAAGCCAAAAGCCAATAGCCAAAATCACTTCACCTCGAGGAGGGTGCCGGCGCTGTGGGCGGCAATCTGCGGGGCATACTGGCACTGTGCCGATGCGATGCCGGCGCTATAGGTGCCGGGAGCGGTCACAAACACGTCGTAGCTGATGATGTGAGTTCCCTTGGGCAGACTGCTGTAGAACACGTTGGTGCGCGAGTCTTTGGTCTCGAGATAGTAGTAGATGTGGTCGTCGTAGCGGTAGCCCGACAGCTGGTCGGCTGGCTCGAAGCATGCCGCGCGCTCATCGACCACGGTGACAAAGTCAAGGTCGCGGTTGCACTTGATGATGGTGCGCACCTGCACCTTGTCGCCCACCTTGAGATTGGTGGCCTTAACGAGCTTGCCACCAGTGTCGTACACATAATATTCCTTGCCGATCGACATCTCCTCAATCGACACTTGCTTCACCTGCGTCATCGTGGCGGTGAACTGGTTGTAGATGGCTCCCCAGGCGGGCGATGTGCCGTCGCGGCTGATGGCAACCGTAGCGCCTGCAACAGGCTCAAGCGAGCGCTTCACATATCCTAAATATTTCTCTTGGTCGCTGATGTCGAGCGGCTTGCCATCGACGGTGATGCTTACCTTGCTGGCGGGTTGCAGCCACTGTGTGCCGGTGGTGAGCAGGGTGTAAACGGCGTCGGCGGCAAGGCTGCTCGAGCCCCAGTCGTTGGTTTGCTTCATCAGCAGCATCCACTTGCGCACGTTGTCGACTTCTGACTGGCGGTTATCTACCTCATAGAGTGCCTGAAGGATGCGTGCGGTCACTGCCACCTTGTCGAAGTATCGCCAGCCGCTCTGCAGGTTGTCCCAGTAGGTGCCCAGCGCGGGCTTGGTGATGCTGAACTGTCGCAGGCTCTCGGTGATGGCGGCGGCGGTCTTGTGCTCGTTGTTGCGCTCAAGGGTGAGGGCATAGTAGGCTTTGTCGACGTGCGACAATCCCTTGCCCCAGTCTTTCTTCATTGTCTTCAGAGCGTTGTCAAATAGGTCCTTGGCGTCTTTGCTCATAGCCGTTTCCTTAAACAGCGAGCGCACATACACATAGTGGCTGTAGCCCGAGTAGTCTTTCTTCTTGCTGTGCTCGGTTCGCTCGTTGAACTGCCGCACGGTCTCGTTGTCGTAGTAGCGCAGCGCTGCCTTTACGGCCTTGTCAAGGCGCTCGTCGGCCGGCAGGAAGCCCATGTGCTTGATTTCGCCAATGATCTCGAGCACGGAGTGGGTGGTATAGACGCTCGACGATGCCAAGGGGCAGCGATACCAGCACCAGCCGCCGTCGGGCATCTGGTTGTCGATGAGCTGGTCGATGATTTTCTTGCGCTCGGCGGCCATCGCCTTCTCGTCGAAGAGGTGGCCCAGTTGCGACATGCGCAGTGTCTGGCGGTCGCTCTCGCGCAGCCAGGGCGATGCGAGCAACGTGCCTATCTTGAGGTCGCTGTTCTTGTCGAGCATCGACACGAGCACCGAGTCTTCGGGATGGGCGTTCCAGTGGTCAACGGCCTCCTTGATCTTGGGATTGGAGCGTGCCACGCCTTGTGCCACGTCGATGGTAAACAGTGTGTGGGCGGCTACGGTGGTGATTTTGTAGTTGTCGTCAAAGAGGGTGGGGAGCGCGGTCACGCAATACCATGCGGGGTTGTCGCAGTATTCCAGCGTGAGGCGCGAGTGGGTCACGTCATGCTGAATGTTGAGGCTGAACGAGCCTGCTCCCTGCTCGATGTAGAAGGGCTGTGTCTCTATCACGGGCTGTGTGCTTGCCAGCACGGGCAGCATCACTTGCTCGCCGTCGTTGTGCAAGCCCGAGGCGGCCTTGATGCGGAACCCGACGAAGGGCATGGTGCTGGGCACGTCCCAATCGATGCGCACGGCGTTGGTGCCATGGGCGGCAAGCGTCTCCTTGAAGCTGCGGGTGGCTATCACCTCATTGGTGCGCGGGTCAAAGAGCTCTATAACGGCGTCGGCGGTGAGGGGCTCGTCGGTGGCGTTCATCACGCTGGCGGCGAGCTGGGCCTTGTCGCCCGAGCGCACAAAGCGTGGCAGGGCGGCTTTCACCATCACATTCTTTTGGGTGAGCACTTCGCGGTTGAGCATGGAGCTGTAGAGCCCCTTGTCCCATGCCACGCCCTGCACAATCCATGTGGTGTTGAACTGCGGGGCTTCAAATTCCACCGCCACCGTTCCGTTGGCGTCGGTGGTGAGCATGGGCTGCCACAAGGCGGTTTTCACGTCGGCGAGACGCATCGTCACGTTGTCGAGCGCGCCGGCGTCATTGGCACCACCTGCTCTGGCCGATTCTTCCTCTACTCCGTCGCCTGTGGCGTTCTCGGCCTCGGTGATGACGCGGGCCATATCCAGTGTGCTGTTCTCCGACATCGGCGCTGCCTTCATTGAGTAACACACCATTCTCTCATCCCTAAAGCGTCGCAGGTTGCCAAAGATCGTCTGCCCATAGAGGTAAAGCTCGGGAGCTTCTATTCTCATGGTGCTCTTGTCTCTTGCCTGGTAGCTGAGCGATGTGCGCGATGTGCCAGAGGCATATTGTGTGTTGGTGTGGCAGGCATCGAAGCGCAGCCATGTGGGTGTGAAGCCCCAAGGATTGGCGACGAGATTGTTGAGTGCTTTGTCCATCATCTCGAGCATGAGCGCGCTTGCCACGGGATTGCCGTTGCGGTCGGTTACGGTAAATGTCCACTTCTCGGGTGCGCCGGGCGTGAGCTTGTCGCGGAACGAGGTCGCCGTGAGCTTGATTTCGCGCTGGCGTGCCTTGCACTCCACATTGATGTCCTCAATGTGATAGAGCTTGCCGTTGTAGTAGCTTATCAGCTCCACCTTGAGGGCTTCCTCGTCGCGGTTGGGCACGTTGAGCGTGAATTTGTGCAGGCCGGGAGCATAGCGCGTCCACCCGGCCTTCTCCACGCCGGCGTGGCTCGAGACGATATAATAGACGTGGGCGTTGGGCGTCGAGGTGCCTATGGTGAGGGTGGCGTTGCCCTTGTCGTCGGCCTGGATGCGTCTTTCGGGAATCCACAGCGGGCACTCCTTGACGGGGGCCTGCTTGTCGGTGGTGCGATACACCACGAGGTCGTCCATCTCGTCGTCAACGTTCCACTCGTTCTCGTTGGCGGCGAGGATGTGCACTTTGAGGGTGTATTCGCCCGATGGCACTTTCGCCAGGTCGATGGTGGGGTCGGCGGTGTCGAAGTTGCCGGTGGCGACGATGTCTTTAGTATATTTGTCCTTAATCTCGTAGGTGCACACTACGCTCTTCTCGTTCTCGCTGGTGGTTTGGTAGGTCACAGGCACCTTGTAGGGCTTGGTGGCCTCGGCGATATCGGCGTTGGTGTTCAGCTCAATGCCGCGTCGCGAACCCACGATGAATGGCTTGCTGGCCTCTTGTGTCTCGCCGGTGGCGTTGGTGCACTGCACGGTCACGGCGTAGTTGTTGCGTGCCCATGGGTGACGGCTGCGGCTTTCCTCAAAGAGCTCGGCGGGCAGCTCGATTTTGAAGTTTCCCTTGGCGTCGGTAGTGACGATGGTGTCGCTCAACGCCTCGGTGGCATGGTCGGGCTGGAAGAAGCGCCAGTTCCACATCCACTCGCTCTTGGTGACGCTCACTTTCACCTCGCTGCCGGCGATGGGCATTCCCGAGTAGGACTCGGCCTTGCCCTCAATCACGACGGGCTCGCGTGGCACAAATGCCGAGCGGTCGGTGGTGAACATTACCTCAAACGTTGGAGTCTTGTACTCGCTCACGTTGATGTGTTTTCTTGCCAGGAAGCTCTTGCCGTCTCTCACCTCGATGGTGAACGTGCCGTTGAGGCGGTCGGTGGGTATGTTGTGTGTACCCTCGGCGCGTCCCCACTCGTCGGTGGTCACTTCCTCGGTCGAGACCTCCTTGCCGTTGGCGTCGCGCAATGTCAGTTTGAGCTTCTTGCCTGTGAGGGCATTGCGCGTGTTGTTGCCGTGCTTGTAGGCTATAACTGCCCACTTGATGGTCTCGCCGGGGCGGTATATGCCCAGGTCGGTGAAGATGCTCACGGC
>JABUUJ010000038.1:0-11223 GCA_021443235.1 Muribaculaceae bacterium | reverse complement strand
TGTCAAAGCTCTGGCGGTGGTAGCTGGTTTCCTTGCACCAGCGGTCGGCGCCTTTCTCAACCTTGATGGTGCCGCGCTCAATGTTGTTGGGTATCACCAGCGCGCCGTCTATGTCGGTGACAAACGACAGCATTGCGCGGTTGTCGCCATCGCTCACCTTGACGCTCACTCCGCTCATGGGTGCGCCGGTGTGGTGGTCAACCACATAGACGGCGTTGCGGCTCTTGTGTTGCACTGTGAACACGGCCATGTCGGTGATTGTGAGTAGGTTGTAGGAGTAAACAACTTTCTCGTTCTGCTTTTCCCCGCCGACCTCATAAGATGGCACAAGCACATATTTTCCATAGCTCAGCCCCTCCACTTTGACAGTGTCGGTAGTGCTAAACGGCACGATACCTTTGATGGCCACATCGACGCTGCGCACTTTCTCCAGGTCTTTGATTTGTAAGGAGTAGGTCTGTTTCTTCATCATCTCCTCGCTCAAGCGGTAGATGTCGATTGACAGGGCGTTGGTGTTGCGCGACTCAACGACCACGTCAAATGCCGTGCCGGCCTTCATCGTTTCGGGGAATCGCAGTTCTACGTCTCTCCGCTCGTGATAGTTGATAAGGTTTTGGATATCGGTTGCGTAAATGCTTTTGGGAAAGCGCGCAAGGTAGTCCTTGAGGACCTTGTATTTGTCGGGTCCACGCCCGTCGTCTATCAGCAGCAAGGCGCTGTGCTCGTTGTCTTTATATATCTCATATTGCTTGTCGCTGTAGCTGTCATACTTGAAATGGGCGTAAATCGTGGCGGGGATGTTGCCGTCAACGCTCTGCATGATGCCGTTCTTGAGCTCGTGCATGAAGTCGCTGTTATCGGTCATCTCGCGGCACTTGCCGGCAAGAAACACATATAGGTTGGGAACATAGGTCGCCCCCAGCTCGTCGCACTTGATGATGCGTGGCATCGCTGTGATTGCCACCTGCTCAAGGTCGGGACGGCTGCCCACGGCGAGTCCCAGCAATTGCTCGATGCGGGCACGGAATTGCTCCATGTTCCACTCGGCAAAGTCGGCGCTTGGTTGCTCGTCTTTCACTGTGGCGCTGTGGTGCACGTTGTCGGTGTTGTTGCAATACTCGTTAAGCACCAGTGCCTCAAAGTAGTAGAGCAGCGCCTTGATCTCGGGCCGCTGCTCGCTGGCAATAGTGGTCTCGATGCGCTCTACTATAGGGGCAAGGTTGTCTTCGCTGATGCCGCTCAGGGCAATGGAATGGCGCACGATGGCGTCAACCACCATCTCGCCGTCACCGGTCTTGAGCGCCTGGTCAAGGTCGGCGAGTGCGTTTTTCGATACGTCTTGGGGGAAGTTGAAATCGACTGTCGTCTCTTTCCCCCATGCTGAAATGGAAAAAAGGCTCATGATAATCGTGAATATTAATGTTAGTGAATACTTTCGCATAGTTATCGTTTTTTGTTGGTTTCTATCCTGTTGTCATCACGGCAATGCGCCATAGGGAAATCTTGTGGTGCCTGCTTTTCTTTAGACCACAACCGCCCCTCATTAGTTTAACTCACAAAGGTATATATTTATTTCCCCACCACCAAAATTTCCACCTTTTTTTTCACTGTGTGACTGCGTTGCTTGCTTGCGTCTCAATACCTCAACACCCCACCAAAGTTGAACAAAGTTAAACCACGTTGAATAAGGTTGAACAAGATTAAACCACGCTGAACCACGTTGAATAAGGTTAAAAAAGAATAATTGATGGCAAGAACTGGGCTTGCAGTTGGTATATTTACAATAAATACACTAATTTTGCAGTTTGATATTTAGGTAAAACGACAATTATGATTTTTAAGAGAGAGAAAATAACACTATTTGTCGCCCTCGTGGCGATGATGCTTATCTTGCCCGCGTGTGGCGGGGATGATGAGCCCGAATGGAACCATGACGTCGAATTCAACCCCACGCTGCTCAACCATGTGTGGGACAACACTGCCGACAAGGCGTGCGAGCTCACCACTGCCAAGAACTATGTCACATTCCATCGCGGCAACATCTCGGTTGACCTGAAACTTTACCCTGGGGCGCAGGAACTGGGCAACGCCATGTTTGAGCTCAAGGGCCTTGACGTGACCGTTGAGGACTATGGATTGTATAGTTACAAGAGCGCCACGACCAGCGATCCGCGCATCACCAAGCTGTCGTTCATGGTCGATTTCAATGAGCAGGCGGTCACGATTTACTACACTGTTGACGGCCGCTACGACGTGGTGGCGACAATGCAAGAGGTGTTCTTCCTCGAGAACTCCTCGACGCTCACCTATGACGACGCCTCGGAGAGTGTCGACGCCTCATCGATCTACCAGTATACCATCGACCCCGCGTCGATGACCGCGACAATGAAGGTGGGACCACTCACCGACACGCAGATCTTCCTCATGTTTGAGACCATCATTGCCCGCAGCATCCCCGTGACCGTGACGCGCAATGGCTATGAGCTGGAGTGTCCCAAGCCCATCACCGTGTCGGTTTACCGCCGCATCGACTCGGGCGCTGGTACCGACACTACGACCGACGCCCCCGACGCCGAGGGCCACCAGAAGTATCCCATGACTGGCATGTCGTCATCGATCAGCGTGGTGCACGGCACTCATGCCACCCACTACACTATGGGCAGCGTTGACGAGGGCACCAAGCCCTTCGACGTTGAGGCCGCTGGCAAGTTCTACAAAACCAAAAAACAATGATAATAATGAAGAAATCAACACTCGTGGCAATGGCCGCGATGCTCCTCGTGGGCGTGGCGTCGTGCAGCAAGAGCGACCCGGGCGACCTGATCACCAAGGCAACGCTCAATATGTATTGCTTTGTTGAGGACGGCCTTGGCACCTCGTCGCCGGGCAAGGCTTTTACACAGGCTCCCACCAAGTTTGAGATTAACTTTGGCGACGCAACCATCAAGAGCGACGTGACTTGCATGCTGCGCGACGGCTCCACCACCACGTTCCAAACCGAGGCCATGAAGATGAAGAGCGGCACTGCCACTTGGGACTTCTCAAGCTCGATGCTCTTGGGGCAGTTTGATATCTACAAGGGCCAGTACGACATGAATGTGGGCCTCATCGCCCATGAATTCTCGTCGGCAACGGTGAGCGTGCATGCGGTGAGCGCCTTCTACTATGTATATAATAAAATGGTGGTGTCGTGCGAGGGTACTCCGGTCTTTACCTACGACATGAGCGAGTTCCTGCTCGAGCCCACTGCGCCCGGCAGCACGCTCAAGCTCACGCTGGGCAACTTCAAGTTGCTTGAGAACGACCGCGCCGCCAAGCTCACGTTCAAGGACGTGCCTTATGCGCTCAACACCGCCGGCAACGGCATCGACGTTGACGCCGCCGAGGTCAAGAACGCCGAGGGCTATGTGGGCAGCGACATCAAGAACCTCAAGATCAGGGTTAGCAGCTATGGCAAGGGCGCTGTTATCTCGTTTGACATGGACAAATACCACGTTGATGCCACCTGCACCCTGTTTTCAAGTTTATAATAAGCAAGCAGTATTGAAATTCAACCAATTTTAAAGAAAAAGAATTATGAAGAAAGTAATGTTTATGGCATCTCTCGCCGTGTTGGCAGTCGGTGCTACATCTTGTTTGGGCTCTGACGGTGATTCCGCCACAATCAGAACCGATATGGTTAACTATATTGAGAACATTGTCGACGACAAGGAAGCCCCCGTGCTCACCTCGGCAGTGTGTGAGTTTAATGTAGATTACAGCAAAAGCGTGATCCAGAGCTCGGTAAGAGCCTCTAAGGATGGGCTCTCGGTTTCGTTTGTAACCGAATACCTTCCCATGGAGACCGGCACAACCTGCTATGAGTTTGGCCAGAAGCAAATCTCGCTGGTGGGGCAGACCATCAACAACTACATGGGCTTCTTCGACCCCAATCCCGGCTGCATGGTGCTCAACTACACAGTCGACAACACCTACCGCGTTTACTCTACCGCATCGCTGGCCTACAACTTTGCCAACATGCGCGTCTATGAGGAGAAATTCGGCCCCGAAATCTTCTCGACCAAGAACGTGGGCTTCGCAATCTATCCCGACTGCGCGGCCAAGACGGCTTTGTTCAAGATGGTGGGATTCAGCCTCACCGAGCTTGGCACCAAGCTCACCCTCATCTTCGACGGTGTGCCCTACACCCTCGAGCGCGACGGCATCATCATGCTCAACAGCGACAGCCTTAAGGCTATCGACGAGAACGGTGTCAAGCTTTATGACGCCACCGAGTTCAAGATGGTGTGCGACATGAGGACCAACAGCGCCAATGTTGGATTTGTTGTCGACGGCAAGTTTGTCGAGCTCTATGGCAACATCTTCTCAAGCTCTGTTAACTAAAACCTTTCATACTTCCACCGAGTGGGGGCTTTGCCGCCCCCACTCCAGTGGAAACTAATCAGCCACTCTTAAAACAACAACACTTTGATGCGAAGCACATATAACGAAGAGCAAGTGATTGAGCAACTGCGCAATGCCAACACCCAGCGCGACGCGTTCGGGAAGGTCATTGAGCACTACTCAAGCACACTCTACTGGCACATTCGCCGCATGGTCTTTGATCACGACGATGCTAATGATGTGCTCCAAAACACTTTCATCAAGGCCTGGACAAGTATCGACAACTTCCGAGGCGACGCAAAACTCTCGACATGGCTCTACAAAATCGCCATCAACGAGAGCATCACCTTTATCAATAAGCAGAAGGCCGCCAATAACATCTCGCTCGACGATGACGACTCGTTCCTTGCCAACACGCTCGAAAGCGACGAATACTTCGACGGCGACGAGGCTCAGCTCAAGTTGCAGCGGGCAATCGCCACCCTGCCCGAGAAGCAGCGCGTGGTGTTCAACCTGCGTTACTACGACGAGATGAAATATGAGGACATGAGCGAGATCCTGGGCACCTCGGTGGGCGCCCTCAAGGCCAGCTATCATCACGCGCTCAAGAAAATCGAGACATTTTTTCAAGAAAATGATTAAACCCATTAAACCTTTCCGGTTTTTGATAGTCAAACGTGTGTCATGAAACAAGAAGAATCTGAAATATTAAAAGGACTTGGCAAGAATCCAGGCTTCAAGGTCCCCGATAACTATTTTGAGGAGTTCAATAAACGCATGATGGATTCTCTGCCCGAGAAAAAGGTGGAAATTATACCCTACAAGCCGTCGCTGTGGCTGCGCGTTAGGCCCGCCGTCTACGCCGCGGCAACTATAGCCGGCATTTGGTGTATGATTTCAGTGTTTAACCATGTCAACGGCTCTAAAACACCCAAAATAGGCGAAATCGCCGAGCAACTACACCAAGACGACAACGCCGACGAGGTGATCATGAACGGCGACATGAGCGAGTATGACATCATTACCTATCAGGATAGCGTGATGATGGAAATGGAGCACCAAGGCGACCAGCTGAAAAAGGTGACCGAGTAACTTTAAGACACAGCAATGAAGAAATATCTTCTGCTGCTCCTCGCGCTGCTCGCTGTCACAGCTACGGCGCAGGAGCGCTCTAAGTGGGCAAAGGACATGCTCGACGCCAAGCACAAGATGCTTGTCACGCAGATGGAGCTCACTCAGGCACAGCAAAATCAGTTCCTGCCCCTCTACGAGGCTATGGAGACCGAGGTTTATAACGCAAACCGACAGGCACGGCGCATCGCCGGAGAGGTGGCCCGCAAAGGCAATAACGCCACCGACGCCGACTACCAGCGCGCCGCCGAAGCATTGAGCAACGCCACCGTGCAAGAAGGCGAAATCGAGGCAAGGTATTTTGCGATGTTCAGCAAAATACTATCAAAGAAGCAGCTTTTCCACCTCAAGCAGGCCGAAAACAACTTCACACGCAAGATGCTCCAAAAGAAACCGAACAAGTAGTAAAATTTTTCATAACGCATGAAATAGCCGCAACAGCTCCCCAGCTGAAACGGCTATTTCTATTTTTGGCTAATGGCTATTGGCTAATGGCTAATGGCTATTGGCGAGGAATGTCAAAGTCAAAGTCAAAGTCAAAGTCAAGGTCAAAGTCAACGTCGCCTACATATTGAGCTTGCCGCTCTCGTTCACGTCAAGGCCATAGCAAGTGAATCTTATTGAGAACAGCTTGTCGGTGGTGTTGACGGTGAGGGCAAGATTGGTGATCTTGAACTTCTCCATCGGGATTTCGGTGCCTCCGCTCAGCATATAGGGCACAATTTCATTAACGGTTACTGTGAAGCCATTGGTGGTGCGTGTCACCTGCTTGGGATCAACGGGGATGCGCATATTGATGGTGAGCGGCATCTTCTCGTCAAACTTGGCGTTGTGGATATAGATGCTATTGTCGCTGGCTGTGCCGTCGGGGTTAAGGAAGAAGCGGTAGTATTTCTCGGTAGTGGTCTCATAGTCGCTGCTTCCGTCGCTCAGTGCGCTATAGATGCCGTTGAGGGGTGGAACGGGCTTGGGCTCGTCGCTGCCGCAGCTCACTGTTGAAATGGCGAGAATGGCGAGTGCCAGTAGTCCAAAGATTTTTTTCATAGATTCGTTCTCGTTTTTTGTGATTATAATGTTTTTGTTTTTAGTAAATTAAAGTGTTAGAAACGCAGTCGCAAAGTAGCGCCCAGGCTGCGTCCACGGCCACGCTGCAGGAAGTCGCGGCTCATCGACACGAAGTAGAACGTGTGATAACGTGTGCCGGTGAGGTTGCGGCCCCACACCTCAAGGGTGTAGTAGCGGCCCTCGAGCGTGAGCTCGCCGCCCAGCAGCGCGTAGAAGGGCTGGCTCAGCGTGTTGGCCTCGTCCCAGTAGATGCGGCCCGCCGCCTGCACGTTGGCGCTGAGCGTGATGCTGTTGAGCCAGTCGCCGCAGGCAATGGCAAAGCGGTTGTAGGCGCTTGCGTGAAGCGTGTGGGCTGGCGCAAAGGGGATGTATTTGCCCTTGAAGTCGGCCTTGCCGTTGTTATATTCCAGGAACTTGGAATTGGTGTAGCCATAGCTCAGGTTAACCCCTGTGGCCTCGCGCGGCTGCCATGCGATGGCCGCCTCGGCACCCAGGCTGCGGCTTTTGCCGGCGTTGGTCATCAGTCGGCCGGTAGTGGTGCCTTCGGGAAACACGGTGAGCTGCAGGTCACGGCACTGCACATAGAACAGGTCGAAGTCGGCCCTGAGCTTGCGGTCGGCGGTGGCGAGGTTGGTCCCCACCTCAAAGTTCCACGCCTTCTCGGGCTTGTAGCCCACCACCTTGTTAACGTCGTAGGCCGAGCCAAACCCCATCTTGTTCATCAACCGCTGTTGCAGCACGTCGCTGAACATCTGCGTGTTATATCCGCCCGCCTTGCTGCCGCGCGAAATGGTCGCGTAGGCGCTGTTGCGCTCGTTGAAGCGCCATGTGGCGTTGAAACTGGGCAGGAACTGGAAGTAGTGCTTGCCCAGATTGCCCTTGTCGTCAATGTCGATGGGCTCGTGGGCAAAGAACTCGCCGTTGTGCAATATCACATAGCCGGTGTGAGTGGTGCTGCGGTAGTTGAGCGCGGCATGCTCATAGTCGACGCGCAGGCCTGCGGCAAGACGCAGCTTGCCCAGGTCGAGCGTTGAGCGGTGATAGAGCGCCACGCCCCATGTGGGCGCGGTGAACTGGCTGCCCAGCACAAACTTGCGCTCGTCCCACGTGATGGGGTAGTCGGGCAACGCCTCGTTGCGGTGCTTCTCTATTAGCTCGGCGATGCCTTGGTCAAGGAATGTCACGGGCGCCCGCATATTGATGTGGCGGTAGAACCCCGTTGCGCCGTTGGTCCACTCCCATTTGCCGCTTTTCTTGTTGCGAGCCACCACATCAAGCGTCGCGGCATGCTCGCTGCGCGCCTGCGTGAGGGTGAAGTAGGGGATAGGCGTAAAATCCTGGTCAAGTGTCATGTTGTCGTCGAGATACTGGTAGCTGGCGATGCCCGCAAGCGACCATGTGTCGAAGTCTTTTTTCACCGTGATGCCGTCGATGACCGACGTGCGGCGGTAGAAGCAGGTGTCGTTATAGGCTATCATGCCCGTCTCCACACGCTCGTAGGGGTAGCCGCCCTGACGTGTCACGCAAGCCGACAGCACGTTGCTCACATACAGGCCCTCAAGCGGTTGCCAGTCGAGCTTGACGCGGGCATTGCCCTGACGCTCCCAGTCGCAACGCTTGCCGTTGTACTCGTTGACAAACTCGCCCGCCGTGCTGTTCATGCTGGCGCTGGCTCCCAACGCGAGGGTGGAGCTGAGCTTGCGGTAGTGGCTCACACCGGCACGCAACGTGGTGTGGCTGCCGCCCTCGAGCATGATGCGTGTGCCCTGGTAGTTGAGGGGCGACAGGGTGTAGACGTTGATCACACCTCCCATTGTGTTGCGGCCAAACATGGTGCTCTGCGGGCCGCGCAGCACCTCCACGCGGTCGATGTCGAGAATGTCAAGGTCATAGTTCTCCTTGCACATGATGGGCACATTGTCGATGTTGAGGCCTGTGGCGGGCTGGTCCATGCGCGCCCCGATGCCGCGTATGTAAATCGCACTGGTCATGCGGCTGCCATAGTCGGGCACAAAGAGGTTGGGCACCAGCGGCGCCGCCGTCTTCACGCTCATCACGCCATTGCGCTCGCCAGTGCGGCGGTCAATCACGGTCACTGCCCCTGCCTCGAGGGTGTCTTCTACCTGCTTGATGGCGGTGACGGTGACCTCGCGCAGCGACAGCGTGTCGCCGAGCGTGACATCAGCGCCTTGAGCGCTTGCAGCACTCAGGGCACACATCAATATGAACTGTAATATACCTTTCACGTTGCAAATTTAATAAATTCCCTCCACATGTGCAAATTTGACCTTGACTCTGACATTGACATTGACATTGACTTTGACTTTGACTTTGACCTTGACTTTGACTTTGACCTTGACTTTGACTTTGACATTCCTCGCCATTAGCCNATTTAAATACTTTAATATTCATTTCTCGCCATTAGCCATTAGCCATTAGCCATTAGCCATTAGCCATTACCCATTACCCATTAGCCAAAAAAATTTGTCTGTTTAAAAAATATTTTGTAAATTTGTGGGGAAATTTAGAGACACCATTATTAACCTCATTAAAAACTAAATTTATGATGAAAAAATTCTTACTTTGTGCTGTGCTGGGCCTTGCCACCGTGCAAGCTTGGGCATGGAAGCCTATCTTTGTGGGCCATCGCGGCAGTGGCCGTGGCGTGGAGAACACCGAGCAGGCGTTCCGCAATGGCGTTGACTACTATGGCTATCAGGGACTTGAGTGCGACGTGCGCGTCACCCACGACAAGCAGTATGTGATTAGCCACGACGAGACCACCGAGCGTGTGGGCGGCAGCCTTACGGTTGCTGCGGCGACACTCGCCGAGTTGCAGGCCGAGACCTACACACAGACTCGCAGCGGTGTGACCTACACAGGCAAAATCTGCACCATGGCCGAGTATTTCGACATCTGCAACGAGAAAAACGTGTTCCCCGTTATCGAGCTGAAATGGTCAACGGGCATCAACAGCAACGACATGAGCAACTTCCCCGGGCTCGCCAACCTCATCATCGAGAAAAACCTTGCCGACAAGGTGATTATCCTCACCAGCATGAAGCCCTCGCTCGAGTATGTAAAGAAAAACTACCCGCAGTTCAAGTGCCAGTGGCTGTGCAACGGATGGGAGAGCAGCCTGGAGTGGTGCAAGACCAATGGCTTTGACCTGAGCATCTCGGTGGGCAACTTCGACATCTATGGCGTGAAGAAGATTGTTAAGGCCGGCCTTAACGCCGCCTGCTGGACCGTCGACACCGAGTCCAACTACAAGATCTATGGCGCTATGGGCATCACGATGATGACTTGCAACACGCTCATGGCCAAGAATATGCCCGAACTTGAGGATATCGACTGGGACAAGGTTGTAGAGCCTGAGGATCCCATCGAGCTCAAGGTCGACACCCTCTTCATGGTGAGCGCCGCCCAGGGCAACCTGCCCGCCAACTTCCCCTCGGGCAACAGCGGCACCACTGCCTTCACATCGGCACAGATGGGATGGTGGCACAACGGTCGCTTCTTCGCCCACAACTACAGCACTTCTGAACTCGTTGAGATTACCAAGGAAGGTGTTATCACCAAGAGCGACCTCGCTGGAACTACCAAGCACGGCATGTGCTTTGACGACGCCGGCAACATGATTCTCAACGCTTCAAGCGTGACATCCGAGCCTATTTTGCTCAAGGTTTATCCCGCCGATAGCGACACCCCCGTAACAATCAAGATGGAACTTAACGAGCCTGGCACCCAAAACTTTATCACTGCCAGCGGAAACATCATGAGCGACGAGGGCGGATATGTGTACTATCTGCCTAACGGACAGACTAAGGTCAACGTGGTTTATATTGTCAATGGCGAGTTTGTCGAGACTAAGTCTTACGACGCAAGCATCTCGGGCTCTACTGCCAGCGTTGTGGTGCCCATCGATGGCGATCCCGCCAACCTGTTCTACCACGTGCGCGCCAACGGCATCTATCGCATCGAGAACGGTGTGGACAAGGGCGCTATTCTTACTGGCGCTACCACTACAGCTCCCAGCCGCAACTCAAGCGTGACTCTCGCAACCTTCAAGATCGCCGGTCACCAGCTCCTGCTCCACGGCAGTGGCGCCAACTACAACGGCGGCTTCTGCATCAAGGACCTGAGCGCCAACAAGGCTAATGTGTTCACTCAGCCCGTCATTGGCAGCAACGGCTACTATGCTAACCCCTCTTGCGGCGCATTCTACACCGTTGAGCGCAAGGACAACGACCACGTTTATGTGTATGAGTACTGCATGGGCAACGGCATCGCCGGATACGAGGTTTATGTGGGCGAGCCTTGGGTTGATCCTCTCACTGCAGTGGCCGACGTTAACACCAGCAAGACCGTTAAGGCAGTGAAATACTACAACCTGAGCGGCGTCGCCAGCAACGAGCCCTTCAGTGGCATCAACATCGCCGTAACTACTTACACCGACGGCACCACTTCGGCAACCAAGCTCATCAAGTAATTTCGACTCTGACTTTGACATTGACTTTGACTGTCAAAGCCATAAAATTACCACTGCCTGCCACACCCCACTGTGGCAGGCAGTTTTTTAAAAGGCAACTATATACAATTTGACCCCGATATGTGGAATGATAAAAAGCTGCCGTAGGCAGC
>JABUUJ010000037.1:9969-13527 GCA_021443235.1 Muribaculaceae bacterium | reverse complement strand
GGTTGGTTATGGTGTAGTGAAAAAACGCGACCTCTCGACCGCAATCTCGCAAATTAAGGCCGACGACATTGCCAACCAGCCCAACTCTGACTTCCGCCAGTCGATGGCAGGCAAGATGCCGGGTGTAACCGTGATGCAAACCAGCGGCGACCCCGAGGGTGCCAATCTCATGGTGCGTGTGCGTGGCGTGGGCTCGGCAACTGCGGGCAACGACCCTCTATACATCGTCGATGGAGTGCCTCTGGAGAATGGCATGTCAAATCTTAACCCCAACGACATAGAGTCGCTCGAGGTGCTCAAGGACGCCTCGGCTGCCGCAATCTACGGCTCGCGCGGCTCTAACGGTGTAATTATCATCACCACCAAGAAAGGCACAAGCGATAAGCTCACTGTGGCATACGACGGCTACTATGGTTTTGAGAAGGTTTCTAAGAAAATCAACATGCTCAATGCCTATGAATTTGCACAGCTCGCCAAGGAAGGACACGACAACGCCTACTATGACTTGCACCCCGGTGGCACCGACCCCAACGGCAAGCGCCCCGAGAGCTACAGCAACTGGCCCATCGAGCTCACACCTTATCTCAACAATGAGCCAGGACTCGTCGATACTGACTGGCAGGACGAGATTTTCCGCACCGCCAACACCACGAGCCACAACCTATCAATCTCGGGCAAGACAGGTGGCCTCAACTACTTCATCTCGGGCAACTACTACATGAAAGAGGGTATCATCATCTGCTCCGACTTCAAGAAATACTCGTTCCGCGTCAATATTGACGGAAAATACAAGAAGTTCAGCTACGGTGCCAACCTCTCGCCGTCTTACTCACAGTCTAACCGAGTGAATGCCTCTGGTGCCTATGGCGACGGCGGTATCGTCCAGTCGGCTCTCGCTTCAGTGCCTCTGTTCCCCGTCTATAACGCCGACGGAAGCTTCAACTTCCAGGGCAACGGATACTGGCGCATTGGCACCGACTATCAGCACAACGAGGTGCTCAACCCTGTGGCTCTCGCCAAGTTGCAGAGCGACAAGGTGCGCCGCATGGCGATGAACGGACGCGCTTTCGCCGCATTTGAGTTTATCGAGGGCCTGAAACTGCAGACCTCGCTTGGCTTGTCGTACTACGGAGCGCAGAACAACCAGTATCGCTCCTCAGAGTTGCCCCTGCTGGGCAAGGCCTACTATGACTCACCATCTAACCCTGTGGGCTATGCCTCAAGTGGATTCTACTACAATTGGCTGTGGGAAAACCAGTTGTCGTTTATTCGTGACTTCAACGACCACTCAATCTCGGCAGTTGCCGTGCAGTCGGTGCAGAAAGACACCTACAGTGGCATGAACGTCAAGGCAACCGACTATCCCAACGACTACATCCAGACTATAAATGGCGGAACAGTGACCAGCGGAGCGTCGGAAACCTCGCAATACACCCTCGCTTCTTACCTTGCGCGCGTTCAGTATAGTTATAAGAGCAAATACATGGCTTCGGCAGCAATACGTGCCGACGGCTCGTCGCGCTTTGGCAAGAACAATCGCTGGGGCTTCTTCCCCTCGGTATCGGCAGCTTGGCGCATCAGCGGTGAAGACTTCTTCACCAATGCCAAGGGCCTGGGCTGGATTAACGACCTGAAGATTCGTGCAAGTTACGGCCAGACTGGTAACTTCAATATCGGTAACTACCAGCACCTCTCAACAATGAGCACCGACGACTATATCCTGGGCTCGGGACAGGGTACGCTGAAGAGCGGTTACAAACCCACCGGAATCGCTAACCCCGACCTCACTTGGGAAAAGACCTCGATGATTAACGTCGGACTTGACTTGAGCGCATGGAACGGATATCTGGGATTCACTGCCGAGTACTACTATGCCGACACAAAGGACATGCTGCTTAACGTGCCCATCCCGCACCTCACCGGCTACTCGACATCGCTCATCAATATCGGTAAGGTCAATAACCGAGGCGTCGAGCTCACCCTCACATCACGTCACAGCTATGCCAACGGCTTCAGCTACGCGTTCAACGCCAACTTTGCCAAGAATACCAACGAGGTGAAGGCGCTCGGACCCAACGACACCCCCATCATCACCACCTGCAGCACCTCGCACGACTACTTCATCACCAAGGTGGGCGAGCCCATCGGCTCCTACTACTTGCTGGTGCAGGACGGTGTGTTCAAGAACGAGGCGGAACTCAAGTCCTACCCGCACTTCGACAACACTCAGCCTGGCGACTTCAAGTTTGTGGATGTTGACGGCGACGGTGTGCTTGACACCGAGAAAGACCGCATGATTTGCGGCAACTACATGCCCAAGTTCACCTACGGTTTCGGTGGTAATGCCGCATTTAAGGGCGTGGACCTCGAGTTTGCATTCCAAGGTGTTTATGGCAACAAAATCCTTAACCTCAATCGCCGTTACATCGCCAACTGCGAGGGCAACGTCAACATGATGGATATCACGCTCAACCGTTGGCAATCGGCCGATAACCCTGGCGACGGTCTCACCAACCGCTCTAATCGCAAGACCAAAGGTAACAATGGCCGCACATCGACATGGCACCTTGAGGACGGCTCTTACCTGCGCCTGCAAAACATCGCTCTGGGCTACACTCTGCCCAAGAACATCACCCAGAAGTTCTATGTGGAGAAGTTGCGCATCTATGCCAGCGCTCAGAACCTCTTCACCATCACCAAGTACACCGGCTACAACCCCGAAGTGAGCCTCAAGAGCAGCGCTCTCACTCCTGGTGTGGACTATGGTACCTATCCCTTGGCAAGAACCTTTACATTTGGACTCAACGTAATTTTCTAACCCACCAAATTCACAAGAACAATGAGAATCGTTAAATATATGGCCGCGCTCGCCGTTGTGATTGGCGCAAGCGCTTGCAGCGAGAGCTTCTTTGACCTGAAGCCCGACAATGAGGTCGTTGTGGACCAAACCTACAAGACCGCCAAAGACTTTGACATAGCCATCATGGGATGCTATGCTAAACTACAGACGCAAAACAGCTACTACTTGGAGTGCTGTGAGTATCGTAGCGACAACCTTTACCTCAACGCACCCACTTCGGGCACGCAAGACCGCTACGATATCGACCAGTTTAAGGACGTGGCAACTAACGGCATCCTCGAGGACTGCTGGGCCAACTTCAACAATGGCGTGTATCGCTGCAACATGGTGCTCGACCGCATCGACGCAGCCGCAATCGACGAGTCGCTCAAGGCTCAGTATAAGGGCGAGGCTCTCTTTATCCGTGCCTACACCTATTTCAATATGTATCGCGCTTGGGGCGGCGTGCCCACTACCTCTAAGGTGGTTACCGTGAGCGAGGCGCTCAAGGTGGGACGCAGCAGCAACGAGCAGATGTTTGACTTCATCGCTGGCGACCTGAAGGCGATTATCGAAGGCGGACTGCTGCCTAAGACCTATGGCAACGCCGACCTTGGTCGAGCCACCGAGGGCGCTGCCAAGGCGCTGCTTGCCAAGGTGTATCTAGTCGACCCTTAAAAACTCGTTAATCTTGCGCATGAGCATGCGCGAGGGCCGGC
>JABUUJ010000037.1:0-9063 GCA_021443235.1 Muribaculaceae bacterium | reverse complement strand
TTTTTAGACATTTATTTTTCTGATATGCAACAAATTAGATGCATTTTAAGGGACGACTATCTAACCTTCGGACACCCACAGCAAGCTGCCGACCTGCTCGCGACCATGCTCGACAGCTACAAGCTGTTGCCCAACGTTGCCGATGTGTTCAGCGTCGATAACAAGATGAATGCCGAGATTATCTGGGCCATCCGCTTTAATAAGACTGTCCCCGGCGAGGGACATGGCGCTTGGTACTCAATCACCAACCTCACCGACGACTCGGGGCAGACGTCAATCCTTAAGAACCTATACGACGACAACGACCAGCGCAAGCCTCTCATCGAGTATGTGCAGGTTCCAGGCATCAAGGTGTGCCTCATGCGCAAGTTCTATGACACACAGGACGCTTCTACCAAGCAGTATGGCAACGATTTCATCGTCCTCCGTCATGCCGACGTGCTTCTGATGTATGCCGAGGCTCTCAACGAGGTGGCGTATAACAATAGCCCCTCTTCACCCGCCCTCAAGGCTCTCAACGACGTGCACACCCGTGCCGGACTCGCTCCTCTCAACATTGGCGACATTCCCAGTCAGGCCGACTTCCGCAAGGCTGTGATGCTTGAGCGCCAAAAGGAGTTCCCCTATGAAGGTCACCGCTGGTGGGACGTTGTGCGCATGGGTGGCGCCAAAGAGGCCGCCGCTGCCGAAGGACACGACATCCAGGACTACCAGTACCTGTTCCCCATTCCCACTACCGAGCTTGAGCGAATCAACGACACATCGCTCCTGTGGCAAAATCCTGGTTATTAACACTTAATTAAAATTCCAAAGATGAAAAAATTAGCTTTATTATTGCCTCTGGTAGCTCTGATGGCCTTTACCAGCTGCAACGACATAGAATTTCCGCACGCTACATCCGACAGGTATCAGCTTGAGACCCTCAAGGCTACTGCCGGCGACGGCTGCGTGACACTTAATTGGGCCGACCAGAAAGACGTGGCAAATCCTCTGCAATACCTTGTGATATGGACTGCTGCCAAGTCGGACGTTCAAGGCGGCGAGATGCTCGTCACTCCCGACAAGAAGGAAATCACTATCGACAATCTGGTGAACGACTGTAGCTACACTTTTTCGGTACAGACTAAATATCCCTCGGGACTCTCGCAGAAACTCACCGCATCGTGTACACCCAAGTCCACTCGCATCCCTGCCACCAACTTCAAGGTGATGGCAGGCGACAAGCGCGTCTTTGTGAGCTGGACAGCTCCCGAGACCGGACTGATGTTTACCTACAAGCTCGATGTCCTTGCTGGCGACCAGTTGGTTAAGTCTATGGATATCTCCACTCTCGAAACATCGGCACTGGTCGAGCAACTCACCAACGGCATTGAATACACATTCAACCTCACATGTGTCTATGCTCACGGCAACTCGCCCGCGGTATCGGCAAAGGCTACTCCAGGCGAAATTTCGCCCATCAATGCCTCAATCGAGAACCCGCGCAAGTTTGAGATGGTGACATTTGAATATAACCCTGCTTACTTCGTTTCGGGCGAAATAGCTTCGGTTGAATGGACCTTCGACGACGGCTCGTCGGTAACCACTCCCGCAGCTATGCACTGCTTCGGCACAACGGGCAAACACACCGTTACAATCAAGGTGACCTACACCAACGGACGCAACGAGAGCGCAAGCACACAAATCACCGTTGGCGACTTCTCATGGTCAAAAATCACTGGCGTAGGATATCAGAAGTCGAGCAACATCGTCTTTGCTCCCGACGGACAGACTTTCTACACCGCCAGCCAGACTGGCAAGACGCTAATCGCAGTTGACGCCATCAATGGCACTATTAAGTGGGAATATACCACCGCTGCCGCTACCTATGGCGCCGGACCCGCAGTTGGTCCCGACGGTACAATCTATTTCGGCACCGAGGATGGCGCAGGCACTTTCTACGCTATCAACCCCTCGGGCTCGCTCAAGTGGCAGAAGGAACTTGGCAAGGCAGTAAAATCATCGCCCGCAGTTACCAGCGACGGCATGGTATATGCTCTTGCCGACGGTGGCTTCGCCTTTGCCTTCGATAGCGATGGTAACCAGAAGTGGAGCAAGACTCTCTCGGGCAACTCGGCTGGCGTGGCAGTAAACCGCGACGGCACTGTCTATTTCGCTACCAGCGACGGCGTGTGGGCATTCTCTGCATCGGGCGCCGAGAAGTGGAAACCAAGCGAGAAACTTGCTGTGACCGAGCGCGGTGGCAGCATTGCCATTGGCAACGGCATTATCTATGTCACACTCAAGGGCAAGGCTGGATGCGCCGCCATTGATGCCTCTACCGGCTCGGTGAAGTGGAAATATGCCACCACAATGGGCGATTGCTACCATCCTGTAGTCGACGCCGAGGGCACTGTTTACTTCTGCGAGAAGGCTGGTTACCTTTACGCGGTGAAGAGCTCGGGTGCGCTCAAGTGGGAAGAGAAGACAGGCCTAAACTTCATATATAGCGGTTTCGCTCTTGATGCCAACGGACGCGCCATCATCTCTGAATATGCTACTCCATTCGGACTCGTTGCCATCAGCGGCTCGGGAAGTCGCAGCGTGCTCACTACCATTGGCGTGCAGACGATGTCTCCCGTAACCCTCGGTCCCGACAACCGCATCTACTATTCGACCAATGGCTCCATTGAGGCCTACGACATTGGCGTGGCTGCTGCAACTGGCGGCTGGCCCATGCGCGGTGCTAACTGCCAGGGCAACAACTCTCTCAAGTAACACGACACTATGAATATACTATTGAATTTACGGTATAGCGTTTTGCTGCTGTGGATTCTCCTCCTATTCCCCGTCGCAAGTTGCGGCGGGGACGGCGGGGGAGACGAACCCAAGCCTGGACCCGACCCTGACCCCAAAGATGCAACGACCATTGCCACACAGGCTCTTAACCGCGTGTGGGCCACCTCGTGCGCAGCCAGTGCCGCCTCCCAGCGCAACACCGACTACACTAATATCCAAAGTTGGGCCGACAACCTTGCGAGCAGCGATTTCACGACTTTCTTCAACGGTCAGGGTTCCAGTTACGACGCTTTGGTGAAGTATGACCCCATCTTGGCGTGCTACAACATTGCATTCGACAAGGTGCTCAAGGAGGTGAAGGAAACTAAACCCGCCAGCGGCGAGGTCTATGTGTGGGCGCTATATAACATGGGATATGTGGTTAAGACTCCCTCGGCTTGCTTTGCTATCGACATCTACCACAAGCGGGGCGCCGAACTCGCGCCGATGCTCGATTTCTATGCGCTCACCCATGTGCATCAGGACCACAAGACGCAGGCTCTCATCGACAAAATGCTCGCCGATGGCAAACCGGTGATGTCAAACTTCCTCTCGACTCAGAATCCCTACACCTCGACAGTGAGTGCCGACTATGAGGTAAACGGCGTGAAAATTCACACGTTTATCACCAACCACAACAACGGCTCAACCAATGTGCCTGTCACTGCATTCCAAATTACCTGTGGCAGCGATGCCGGCAACCTCGTGCTGCTTCACTCGGGCGACTCCAACTTCAGAAGCGAGCAGTTTGATGTAACGGCTTCGAGTGTCGACATCTACATCCCGCGTTATGCACAGGACGAACTCGCCGAGAATCAGATCATAGGAAAGGTGTTCAAGCCGGGATGCGTGCTTCTTTCACACATCCTCGAACTGTCGCATGCCGATGCATCTTCATCGCGCTGGCCACTCCAGCATGGCATCACGCGAGCCTCTAAACTCGACTGTAAAAACACGTTCATGCCATTCTGGGGCGACAAGATGGTGTGGAGAAACAAAGTGCTTCAACAATGAGAAAATTTATTGCTATTTTAATACTCGCCTGTGCGGCAACTCTTGCCTCGGCACAGACCCTCGGCCAGAATCCCACCAACAAGGCCTCCATGCTGCGCAACAAGATTCTAAGTGGCGACAAGTCGTCGGTAATCGTCGTGGCGCATCGTGGCGACTGGCGCTATGCTCCCGAGAACTCTATCGCTGCGATTGAGCACTCCATCGCTTCGGGTGTCGATGTAGTGGAACTCGACTTGCAACTCACCAAGGACAGCGTGCTCATCATCATGCACGACACTTCCCTCAACCGCACAACAACGGGCAAGGGCGCTGTGTCGGCGTGGACGCTCGATTCAATCAAAACGCTGAAACTGAAAAACGGCTGCAACATCAAGACTAAGCACACCGTGCCTACGCTTGAGGAAGCTATGCTCGCCGCAAAGGACAAGGTGCTGGTAAACCTCGACAAGGCCGACCGTTACTTTGACCTCGTTGTCGCTGTGCTTGAGAAAACGGGCACGACACACCAAGTAATCATGAAGGGAGCAAAGTCGGCCGAGGATGTGAAGAACCTCTATGGCAAGTACCTTGATAAAATCATTTATATGCCTGTGGTCAACCTTGACAAGGATAATGCGACATCGCTCATGGACGGCTATATGGCAAATCTAAAGCCTGCTGCCTACGAACTTACCTATGGCGCGGTAATCGACGACCGTCTGCCGCTCAAACTCAAGGATGACCTCAATGGCAAGGCGCTGATTTGGTACAACACGCTGTGGGATACCTTGTGCGGTGGTCACGACGATGACCTGTCGCTCGACGACCCCCATGCGGCATTTGGATTTCTTATTGACAATCTGGGCGCAACAATTATCCAGACCGATAGGGCCGAGCATCTGCTCAAGTATTTACGGAGCAGAGGCTTGCATGATTAGTAAATATAGTTATGTAATAGCACCCGCCACCTCGATGGTGGGTGCTATTTATCCAAAAACATCATTATGATAAAGAAAATATTCAATCTGTTCAAAATATCTTGTCCCAGCGATGTCGCCAGCGACGACCCGACAAAGTTCAAGCGAGTGAGGTTCATGACTTTCTTGTCGGCAACACTGGGCTATGCCATCTACTATGTGTGCCGCCTGAGCATGAACATCGTGCGCAAGCCCATAGTCGACGACGGCGTGTTCAGCGAGTCGCAACTGGGTATCATCGGCTCTTGCCTATTTTTTGTATATGCCGTGGGCAAGCTCTCTAACGGCTTCCTTGCCGACCGCTGCAACGCTCGCGTGTTTCTTGCCACAGGTCTGTTGGGCACTGCGCTCATCAACCTTATCTTGGGCTTCACAAATATGTTTGTTGTCTTTGCAGTTCTTTGGGGTTTAAATGGTTGGTTTCAGTCGATGGGTGCGCCCGCTTGCGTGGTGTCGCTCAACCGCTGGTACAACCCCAGCAACCGTGGCACCTATTATGGCTTTTGGAGTGCGAGCCACAACTTGGGCGAGGCATTGACTTTCATCACAATCGCTCTGCTTGTGAGTTGGATGGGATGGCGCTACGGAATGATAGGAGCTGGCTTGATAGGTCTTGCGGGCTTTGGCATGCTGCTGCTTTTCATGCGCGACACACCACAAAGCCAAGGCTTCCTGCTCAACGAGGCAGCAACAAGTCCAAAGAGTCCAAAATCGCAAAGCGAGGACTTCAACAAGGCGCAAAAGGCGGTGTTGCGCAACCCTGCTATATGGATTCTGGCACTGGCTTCAGCATTTATGTATATCAGCCGATATGCTGTCAACAGTTGGGGTGTATTCTACCTTGAGGCGCAAAAGGGCTACTCTACGCTCGACGCAAGCTTCATCATATCCATCAGCTCGGTATGTGGCATCGTTGGAACTGTGTTCTCTGGCCTTATTTCCGACCGTTTCTTCAAAGGAAGCCGTAATGTCCCGGCGTTGGTGTTCGGGCTGATGAATGTGGTTGCCCTTTGCCTGTTCCTGCTTGTGCCGGGAGAGCACTTCTGGGTCGACGCGTTGGCAATGGTGCTGTTTGGCTTGGGAATCGGTGTGCTTATATGCTTCTTGGGCGGTCTGATGGCTGTGGATATAGCGCCGCGCGCTGCCGCAGGAGCCGCTTTGGGTGTTGTGGGCATCGCGAGCTATATCGGAGCCGGCTTGCAAGATGTGATGAACGGCATTCTCATCGAGAGCAACAAGCAGATAATCAATGGCGTCGAGGTCTATGACTTCACTGTCGTCAACTGGTTCTGGATAGGCGCAGCGCTCACATCGGTGCTCCTCACTCTCCTGGTGTGGAACGCCCGCCGCGACGACGCCACCGATAAGTAAACCCTGTTCTGGCAAGCGCATTGTGTCGCGAGCCGTTTTGATTTTGTGATAAGTAGGGATGCGGCCTCCGCGTCCCTACTTCCACATTACCCTCAGTCAAGGTCAAAGTCAAGGTCAAAGTCGAAAAATTTCGTTTTTTAGGAAAAAAGCTGTACCTTTGTACTTTTGAAACAAATATCCCACGCAATAAATGGCAGAAGACACTTTACTGAATATTGACCAGCCGCATGACGGCATTGACACAGGCGGTTACGACAAACTCACGCACCTTGAGCCGTGCGAGCAGGTGCGACTGCGCCCCGGCATGTACATCGGCAAGCTGGGCGATGGCTCGCAGCCCGACGATGGCATCTATGTGCTTTTCAAGGAGGTGGTCGACAATAGCATCGACGAGTTCAACACCGGCTACGCTAAGCCTTCGATTCTCATCGACATCGATGGACGCACTGTCACCATCCGCGACTTTGGCCGTGGCATCCCACTTGAGCAGGTGAAAGACGCCTCGAGCCTGATGAACACCAGCGGCAAGTACGACAGCAGCAACTACAAGCGCTCGGTGGGTCTTAATGGCGTGGGTATCAAGGCCGCCAACTTCCTCTCGACATCGTTCTACATCCGCTCGGTGCGTGGCGGCATGTGCTCGGCGGTGGAGTATGCCAAGGGCAAAGTGCTGAACGAGACGGGCATCGTCCCGGCCGACGAGGGCGAGGAGAACGGCACGCTGGTGCGCTTCACCCCCGACCCCACGATTTTCAACGCCGAATACCAGTTTCGCGAGGACATCTTGGAGTCGATGGTGAGGAACTACTCTTACCTCAACACTGGCCTGAGCCTCTATCTCAACGGACGCAAATATCACTCGCGCTATGGTCTGCTCGACCTCTTGAAGGAGAACATGACCTCCGAGCCGCTCTATCCGCCCATGCGATTTGTCGACAACGACATCGAGGTGGTCATCACTCATGCCAATCAGGTGGGCGAGGAGTTTTACTCTTATGTCAACAGCCAGTACACCCCGCAGGGCGGTACCCACCAAAGTGCTTTCCGTGAGGCGATTTCGCGCACTATCAAGGAGTATTACCAAAAGAACTTTGAGTATAGCGACATTCGCAACGGCATCGTTGCCGCCGTGAGCATCAAGGTGGGTGACCCCGTGTTTGAGTCGCAAACTAAGATTAAGTTGGGCAGCACCGCCATGTGGAAGGACGGCCCCACAATCTATAAGTTTATTAGCGATTACATAAAGAAACAGCTCGACGACTACCTGCACAAGACTCCCGCCACGAGCGACATTATGCTCAAGAAAATCCAGGAGAGCGAGCGCCAGCGCAAGGCGATTGCCGGCGTGACAAAGCAGGTGCGCGAACGCGCCAAGAAGGCCGCGCTGCACAACGACAAGTTGCGCGACTGCCGCGTGCACCTGAGCGACGCGCGTGCCCCTAAGGGCTACGACTATGACCGTCGCGACGACTCATGCATCTTCATCACCGAGGGCCTCTCGGCGAGCGGCTCTATCACCAAAATCCGCGACGTCGAGACTCAGGCTGTGTTCTCGCTGCGAGGCAAGCCCCTCAACACCTATGCCCTTGAGCCTAAGAAGGTTTACACCAACGAGGAGTTTGCACTCCTTCAGGCCGCCCTCGACATCGACGATGGCATCGACGGGCTGCGCTACAACAAGGTGATTATCGCTACCGATGCCGATGTCGACGGCATGCACATACGCCTGCTCATGCTCACCTACTTCCTCCAGTTCTATCCCGAACTCATAAAGACGGGCCACCTCTACATCCTGCAAACGCCCCTCTTCCGCGTCCTCAACAAGAAGGACGCCAAGCGCAAGGCGCACCGCTCGGCCAAGAAAGAAGTGAAGAAGGAACGCGTCGAGACCTACTACTGCTACACCGACGACGAGCGCATCGACGCTATTAACCGTCTGGGCGAAAACGCCGAAATCACTCGATTCAAAGGTCTCGGTGAAATCTCGCCCGAGGAGTTCAAAGACTTTATCGGGCCCGATATGCGACTTGACCGCGTCACCCTCCACAAGGGCGATTCGGTGAAAGATATGCTCGCATTCTACATGGGCAAAAACACTATGGAGCGTCAGCGCTTTATCATTGATAATCTGGTGATTGAGGACGATGAAGACATCACCATCCACTGATGCCCGCCAGCCGCGCATCGCTTTCTTCGCAGGCTCGTTCGATCCCTTCACGCGTGGCCACGAGAACATTGTGAAGCGAGGACTGGAAATCTTCGACGAAATCGTTGTGGGAATAGGCATTAACCCCGAAAAAATACCGCTCTTCTCGCCCGAGGCTCGCAAAACGGCTATCAGCAACACTTTTGCCGACGAGCCTCGTGTGCGTGTCGTCGCCTATGAGGGCTATACCGTCGACGCCGCACAAGTGTGTGGCGCGCACTTCCTGCTGCGTGGTGTGCGCACTGGTGCCGACTTTGAATATGAGAAAAAGCTGGCGCAGTTCAACTTTGAACGAGCCGGCATAGAGACCGTTCTGCTGCCGGCGCTCCCCGAGCTCGCCTCCATCAGCTCCACTCAGGCACGCCATCTCCTCGCCCAGGGCCAAGACATCTCCCACCTCCTCCCCACTTCTTGACGTTGACGTTGACCTTGCCCTTGCCCTTGCTTTGGCCCAGCCCTAGCACCAGCGCCAGTCTCTCTTCGCCTAAGTGTCTAAGCGACGCCCACCCCTCTCTGTAGCACCCAGCATCCCCGCTCCCCCTTTAGGGGACCGGGGGGCATATCCCACCGCAACTATTACCCCATCCCACATGGTGGGGAGGGGGGCTTGGACCTCCCAATGAAAAAAACACGACTCAATTTCTTGAGTCGTGTCTTGGGGTGGGTGCTGACGGATTCGAACCGCCGACCCTCTGCTTG
>JABUUJ010000036.1 GCA_021443235.1 Muribaculaceae bacterium | reverse complement strand
GGAAAGATTCTTCGACTTGGCAAATTGGATAAGGGCATCCACCGCATCCCGGAACACAGACCTTCGATTAATCAGAATCCAATAGTATATAGTTGCCAAAAAAATTCATCCTCGCATTAACCTTTTTGACCCATGCAGGTCTTAACGGTACAAAGCAACTAAAATATTAACTTTTAAAAATTTTGTGTTATGAGAACTTCAACTTTACTTTCAATGCTCCTGATGGCAAGCCTCAGCGCAAGCGCCATGACAGTTGAGCAGTCGAGAAACGAGGCCTGGTTCCTGACCGACAAAATGGCTCATGAGTTAAGGCTTTCAAGTTGTCAGTGGGACGACGTTTATGAGGTAAACTACGACTTCTTCCGTTCGTTAAGCCACGTTTCAAGTTCGATCACCGGCCTGGAGCGCACCCGCGAGCAGAAGTTAATGTATATCCTCACAGTGAGCCAGTGGAACGAATACCGCCGCATCAGCTACTTCAACACTCCCGTTGTGGCATCGGCAGGAAGTTGGTCGCTCACCGTTTACAACCACTACGACCGTAGCCGCTACTTCGACCGCAACCACTCTATAGTTTACAGCTACAATGGCACTTACAGCAACCGCGTTGACCACTACTACAACCGTCACGGCAGCAGCATGGGTAACACGTATGCCAACAGCAGCCACAACAGCAGCAACTACAAGGGCGCAAGCAACAGTGGTAACCACAACAGCAGCGGCTACAACATGGGTAACAACGGCAACCACAAGGGAAACAATATGGCCAGCAACCTAGGCAAGACCAGCAATGGCAGCCACGCAAGCGGCTCAACCCTCGCCCGACGCACCCCCAACAACGGCGTTAAGTCGACCGTAGCAACCAGCAGCCGTCACTGACGCGCTATCCCAGCCACAGTGAAACACGCAACCTTATTATATATCTCAAGCCCTGCCACTCAACACCGAGCGGCAGGGCTTTAATATATCTCGCTATGCTTGCGCCTTAGGCGCTTTTCTTGTTGCGACGCTCAATCATAAAGGTGGCATAAAGGTTGAGGATTGCCCCCGACATGAGAAACGCCACCCAGTCTTGGGTGCCCTCGCTGTAAAATGTGCAGAATGCCGACGCGCAATACAGACCTGCGGCAATTACATTCATGTTGTAGAGGCGTTTCAGGCGCAAGTCCTTGCCTTTATAGCGTATAGTGGCCTGCACCAGCAGAATAATCACCGCCGCTGTGGCATAGATGTAGCGCATCCACTCGTGCATAATGCCCAGAATGGGCAGCGCCGCCATTGCCAGCAGCACCAACTTGGCCACAAGAATAATCCAGTCCTTTATCTGTTCCTTTTTCATTGAAAAGTTTAAAGTTTAGAGTTTATTGTTTATAGAGCCTTTTCCGATTAGACGCACAGTCGCGCGGCCCAAATTACAAAAAAAATTATTTTTCGGTAACGTATATCTCCTCGTTGGCACGACGCATTCCATACTGCTCGCGGGCGATGCGCTCAAGCGTCTCTGGGTCGGTGTGAAGTTCCTGCACCTTCTTTTCATAATACAGCGCCGAGTCTTGCTTGGCCTTGATTTCGGCCTTCAGGTCATTGATCTCGTCCATTAACTTCTTGCTGTGCATGTAGTTGTTCTCGCTGCCCATGAGCATCCACGCAATGAATGCCACGACGATGATAAGCGAGATGCTGAGCCATTTGGGTATCCATTTTGGTCTTTCCATAATTGATAGATTTAAAGATTGTTGTTATTTCAGCAGGTCGGGGCGTAGGCGCTTGGTGCGTTTGAGGGCCTCTTCCATTTTCCATTGTTCGATTTTGGCAAAATTGCCGCTCAACAGCACTTCGGGGACCTTCCATCCGTTGAAATCGGCAGGACGGGTATAGACGGGAGCCTCGAGCAGGTTGTCTTGAAACGAGTCGGTGAGCGCGCTCTGCTCGTCGCCTATGGCTCCAGGGATGAGGCGCACCACAGCGTCGGCAATCACGGCCGCAGGCAGTTCGCCGCCAGTGAGCACGTAGTTGCCTATTGATATCTCGCGTGTGATGAGGTGCTCGCGTATGCGGAAGTCCACTCCCTTGTAGTGCCCGCACAGGATAATGAGGTTCTGGGCCAGCGACAGCGCGTTGGCCATGGGCTGGTCAAGCAGGTCGCCGTCGGGCGAGGTGAAAATCACGTCGTCATAGTCGCGCTCGCCCTTGAGTTTCTCGATGCAGCGATACACGGGCTCAATCTGCATCACCATGCCTGCGTCGCCACTGAAGGGGTAGTCATCGACCTTGCGATGCTTATTGGTAGTGTAGTCGCGCAGGTTGTGGATGTGAAATTCCACAAGCCCTTTGTTCTGAGCGCGTTTCAGTATGGAGCAGTTGAGCGGCGAGTCCAGTGCCTCGGGCATAACCGTGAGAATGTCTATGCGCATAAGTCGTTGCTAATCGTTTCTTGACTGCAAAAGTACACAAAAAAACGCACACCGCATAATCCCAGCCGCAAAATTCATTTCTTGCCCAGCCACTGATAGGCGAGCCGAGGGTTGCCGTCGAGAAGGTAAATGATGCCGCAGTAGCTGAAGCCGTGCTTCAGGATGTTGTGCTGCATGATGCTGTTGTCCTCATGCGTGTCGATGCGCAGCGACGGCGCCACAGCCTTGGCATAGTTCATCACCGTGGCAAAGATGCCATGGGCTTGTGGCATGCTGGCGAGGCGGTGTATCACATAGTAGGGCGCGTCGCGGTCAATCCATTCGCCCTCAATCTCAAAATATGTGGGGTCGGGTCCTGGGATGAAGGCAAATGTCGCCACTGCGGTGTCGCCGTCCATCACAAGGTAACTGTTGCCGGCGTGGATGTCGTCGACTATTGTGGCCCGCGCGGGTTTTCCCACGGGCCACTGGTTGATGTTGCCCTCGCTGCGCATGATCTCGCGCCCGTAGTCGAGCAGTTGCATGATGCGCTCCAGGTCGTCGGTGGTGGCGCGTGCAATTGTGTACTGGTTCATCGGTTCATCCCTCGTGCGGCCTCGATTTGGGTGGCATATTTGTTGTTGATAAGGCGGGCAAAGGTGAGCAGGTCGGTTTCGGGCCTGGTTGCTGCTGCGGGGTCGTACTTGAAGTTCTGCTCAAAGTCGCCCACTTGTTTCTCCCACGCGGCGTTGTCCCACTCGGTGCCTGTTTTCACGCACTGGATGGCGCGATCAATATACATGCCCCAGCGCACAGCGTGATATTGTGCCACGAGACCTTGGTAAACGCGTGTGGCATAGTCGTTAAGGCAACCGCCCCATGTGGTGATGAGCGTTAGCGCGTCGTTGCGGTAGTAGTCGCACAGCGCTGGTGTGTTGCCATAGCTGCTGGCCTGCTCGAGCCATGCGTCGAGCGTGCAGTGGCGCTGGAACGAGTTGGCGGTGTCGATGTCTTTGAGCAGTTCGCGCATGAGGGTAGCGTGCTGGCGCATGGCGGCGAGGTCTTTCTGTGCAAAGGCCTGGTCAAAAGCGCTTTTCTCTATCATGAACAACTGGTGCAGCACCTCGCGTCCTGCCGTGGTGATGTCGATGACCATCGCGTCGCGATCGACGCGTTCTTGCTTTATGAGCGTCTGCCATGCGTCGATGATGGCTCCGAGGTTCACTTTGTAGCTGCTTCTCACTTTGTTGAGCAGCGGGCGCATCCCTATCATCTCGCGGTGGGTGCCGGCGCTCACGGTGTAGGCGTCGTTATAGAGTGTTGCCCACGCCTTGCGGGCGGTCTCGTTGGGCGCTCCGGCATGGCGGTCGGCAATGGAGTTGATGATTTGCTCGGTTGTCTCGCCTGTGGCCCATGCTTTCTCAAGCACGCACTCATAGGGTGCTTGCTGCACGTCGAGGCCCTCGAGCGTCGAACCTATGCCCACCAGGTTTTTGCCGCCCTCTTTCAGCGCTGCGTCAATGCGCTCGCATGCCAGCTTGGGGTTGCCTTCCCACACGGTGTTGCCGCCAAAGTTGCCCAGGTAGCACCAGATGTAGGGCTGCCCCGAGAACTTGTCGCGTGTGCGCCACACCTCGCGGCGGTCGCAGAAGTAGTCAAGTATGGTCATCTTGCCCTTTGGCACTGCCTCGAGCATGGCGCGGGTATTCTCGGCGGTCCACTCTTTTTGGTAGTAGAGTATCCAGCCCATCTGCAGCCATTCGGCCTTGGGGTCGGCCTTGCGCACGCTTTCATACATGTGCTTGGTCACGCGTGCCAGGTATGAGGCCTCCCAGCTGGGCGGGTCCATCTCGTTGAAAGGGTCGATGCCATAGATGTGGTCATAGCCAAAGAACTTGCCCTGCTCGTCGATAAACATCTTCTGGATTTTCTCAAAGAGGGGATCTTCTGAGTCGAGGAAGTAGGTGCGCTCGTTCATGGCAAATTCTGCCCAATCGCTTAGCATTGAGATTTTTGCAGTGGGGTATAGCTCTTTGATGCGGCGTGGCACATGACCGGCAAAGGCGTTCATCACGGGACGCATATTGAGCGAACGCTCGCGCTCAAGGATGCGTTGCTGCAACTCTACCTGTGTGTCGAGCCAGTGCTGTGGCAGCGGACCATGCCACTCGTCAACGTTGGCCATGCGGTGCCATGCCAGGTAGGACGGACCGGTGAAGTAGCTGCGCACCTCGTCGGGCGTCATCCCCATCGCGGTCCACACTTTCATCCACACCGCCTCTTGGCCGGTAATGGCGAGGGGCATATTCACGCCGTTGAGCGCCATCCAGTCGATAAACCGCTCCCAGTCGCGCCACTGCCAATACACCATCGTGTAGCCAAATGTGCAGTAATTCAGGAAGAAACGCTGGGGTACTGTCGACGTCACGCTCTCGCCACCGCCCACGCCAGGAAGCACATCGGGTAGCTCAACGGCTATGTCGGCATACCACGACACCGTGGTGTTGCAGTGCTTTTTCAAGTAGCGGTTCAGGCCCACCGCCATCGAGTTGGCTGTGTTGCCGCCTATCACTACCTTGTCGCCTTGCTGGGCAAGCGAATACACGTCAACGCCCTTTTTCGGGGCTTTGATTTTCACAAACTCCACCTTCTCGGCAAGTCGTGCCGATAGGCGCTCGGCAAGTGCGTTGGCCTGTTGCACATCCTTGTCGGCAAGCGTGTTACTGCCCCATGAACACAGGTTTGCAACCACCGCCATCACGATAAAAATCAGCTTTTTCATCCTTCTCAATCGTTAATTTGTTTTCTTTCCCACAAAATTACAAAATCCCTACCACAAAACCACAATTTCCACCTCCAAATTTTCACTGCCCACAATTTTATCCAAAAAAGATTATCCAAAAAGGATAATTTTAGAAAAAATGAGTAACTTTGCGTGATTTAAACTGAAATTTTATGGCACATGTAACTCCTGTATTGCTGCTCACAGGATATCTGGGCAGTGGAAAAACGACTCTTCTCAATCATATTCTCACTAACGAGCGAAACATCAAGTTTGCCGTGATTGTCAATGATATAGGCGAGGTGAATATCGACGCCGACCTTATCCAGAAGGGCGGTATCGTGGGTTCTAACGACGACAGCCTCGTCGCTCTGCAGAATGGATGTATATGCTGCACGCTCAAAATGGACCTTGTGGAGCAAATACACGACCTCCAGAAACTTGACCGCTTTGACTACATCGTGATCGAGGCCAGCGGAATCTGTGAGCCTGAGCCTATCGCGCAGACGATATGCAACTACCGCTCTATAGCCCCCGACTATGCCACTCAAGGCGTCGCTCGCCTCGATTGCATTGTTACCGTGGTCGATGCGCTGCGCATGCAGAGCGAGTGGGACTGCGGTCGTTCGCTCACTCGCACGGGCATCGACGACGAGGATATCGAGAACCTTGTGATTCAGCAGATTGAGTTCTGTAACATCGTGCTGCTCAACAAGGTGAGCGAGGTGTCGCCCAGTGAGCTCGCACGCGTGAAAGAGATTATTAGAGCTCTCAATACAAAGGCACGCATAATTGAGACCGACTATGCCAACGTTGACCTTGACCTGATTATAAACACTGGCTTGTTCAACTATGAAAGCGTGGCAACCTCGGCAACCTGGGTGCAGAAAATCGAGGGCACCGTCGACGAGCACGAGGACGATGATGACCACATCCACCATCATCACCATCACGAGGACCATGACCATGACGAGCACGACCACGAGCATCATCACCATCACGATGAAGATGAGCACAAGCATCATCACCACCACCATCATCACGATGAGGGTGAGGCCGAGGAATATGGCATCGGTACCTATGTTTACTACCGCCGCCGCCCGTTTAATCTTGAGAAATTTGACCGCTTCGTCGCAACGAAGTGGCCTCGTAACGTTATTCGTGCTAAGGGAATATGCTATTTCAGCGTGAGCGATGAGATGTCTTATCTCTTTGAGCAGGCTGGCGTGCAGAAGACCATGCGCGAGAGCGGGCTTTGGTTTGCCACCATGCCACCGCAAGAGCTCTATCAGCTCATGCAGAGTGAGCCGGGGCTCGTGCGCGACTGGGACGAAAAGGTGGGCGACCGCATGATTAAGCTTGTCTTCATTGGCCAGAAGCTCGACAAGCACCACCTCGCTCAAGACCTCGACGACTGCCTCGACTAACCCACAACTACGAAAATATGGCAGTTAACATTAGTGGAACTTCGGGTTATATGTTTTTGGATAGTTGGGTGATGAGTAGCGTTATCCAACTGGGCACAATTGCGTTCGCACAAAGGTTTCTCAATCAACATAATGACCCCTGTGGAAGACAATTTGATCAAATGACTCAAGCAGCCCGCTCGGTTCAAGCAAATATTGCTGAGGGTTCGTCGCGTCATCAAACTTCCTATGAAACTGAGCTAAAACTGCTCGATGTGGCGAGAGGTAGTCTTAACGAACTAACTAATGACTTGACTTTCATGTTAATGAGTTGTAAACAATTGGCATGGAAGAACGATAATGAGATGAATGTTGCGGTGCGCTCTATAAAATTGGAACATCCCGACTACTCGTCCAACTTACAGCATGATGTAACAGCTCATGTTCTTGCGCAAAAGGCAAAATTTGATAAGTGGCTTGACAGCAGTGATATTGCAATCGCTGCTAATGCATTGATAGTGATGTGCTCAAGACTTAATTCAATGCTTACAAGTCAAATAAAACACCGACTGACACAATTTAAGGAAGATGGTGGTTTTGCCGAAAATCTTACTAAAGAGAGGATAGCAACCTTGCAAGAGCAAAGTGTTGATGATAACGCTCCTTCTTGTCCCCATTGCGGTTCCCCCATGATAAAAAAAGTGGCACAACGAGGCCGTTATCAAGGACAATATTTTTGGAGTTGTTCAAAACATTACGAAACAGGTTGTAAAGGAATCATAAACATTAAGTAACTCATCGACTATAACGATTATAACGAAAATAACGACTATAACGAGGTCTGGTCGTTACAATCGTTATAATCGTTACTCTCGTTACAGTCGATATCTTCGCAACTTTCGTTAATCTTTCGGGAACGGTTACATTAGCTCGATGCCGGCTTTGCGGCATGCCTCGATCTGCTCGGGGGGCCAGATGCTTGCTTGCACCTCGCCGATGTGCGCCTTCTGCAACAGATACATGCACAGGCGACTCTGACCAATGCCGCCACCCATCGATTGCGGCAACTCCCCGGCCAACAAGGCCTTGTGGAATTGCAGCTCGGCGCGCTGCATCTCGCCGGCAAGCTCAAGCTGGCGCAGCATGGCCTTGGCATCGACTCTTATTCCCATCGACGACAACTCAAATGGGTACTCAAGAATGTCGTCCCACACGATGATGTCGCCGTTAAGGCCAGCATAGCCGGCGCTGTTGTGGGTGCTCCAGTCGTCATAGTCGGGCGAGCGCCCGTCGTGAGGCTCGCCGTTGCTCAGCTTGCCACCTATGCCCACGATAAATACCGCTCCCCACTTCCTGGCGGCTCTGGACTCGCGCTCCTTAGGCGATAGCCCGGGGTATTGCGTGAGCAGCTCCTGGCTGTGCACCACCTTGATCTCGCGGGGCAGGCGAGGAGTGATATGGGGGAACGCCTCATACACAAGCCGCTCGGTCTCGCGTATTGCCTCGTAAATCTTCTTCACGGTTTCTATCAGCGTCTCCAGCGTGCGCTGCTCGGGCAAGATGGTCTTTTCCCAGTCCCACTGGTCAACGTAGAGCGAGTGCAGGTTGTCGAGCTCCTCGCTGGTGCGTATCGCGTTCATGTCGGTATACAGCCCATAGCCGGGCGCAATGCCGTAGGCACCCAGTTTCATGCGTTTCCACTTGGCGAGCGAGTGCACCACCTCGGCGCGGGCACCGCCCATGCAGTCAATGCCAAAGTTAACGGGCGTCTCCACTCCATTGAGATTGTCGTTGATGCCAGTGCCCGACAGCACAAAGAGCGGCGCAGTGACGCGACGCAGATTGAGCGCCCTGGCAAGCTGGCGCTGGAAGTTGTCTTTCACCATTTTAATTGCGACCTCGGTGGTCTCGGGCAGCAAGCGACGCCTGTAACATGACGGAATGATAAGTGCCATAAAATACCTATTTTATTAAATAATTAATGTCATTATTTTCCCTATTTACATAGACAAATGTCTAAATTCGTTGCAAAGTTATAACAAAATGCGCAATAAAACAAATAATATGGCGGCAAAATGCTAAAAATGTTATTTCCACTTCCTGACGTATGTTGCTAATATCAATTATTTTTGCGAAATTTGTGCAAAATTCTATTATTGCTATGAAATATTACAATACCGACGCAACGGGCCAGCAACAAGGACCCGTAGAGAAGAGCCAGCCGACGCAGCCCAAGGGCATCTCGGGCAAGCACATTATTTTAATAGTGTGCGCGGCGATTGTCTTTGCGGCGATTGTTGGCGCAGTGCTATTCATGCGAGGTGGCAATAACGAAGAAGGCATAATGCCACCCGACACGACCGCCGTTGCCGTCGACACCACAGCAGTGGCCGATAGTGTCGATGCCCCCTTTGAATTTAAAATGGACCTAACCAACTTGAATGAAAATTCTTACTTCATCTCCAAAGAAGCTTTTGAGGATTCAGAGGACAATACTAAGTTGTGCCATTACTATGCTACTAAGACCTACTACATTAGCTGGCCTGTAAAAGCTAATTTCGACATTGTGCCGCTGCAAATGGCTCTTTGCAAGGTGTTGTTCGGAAAGAGCTCGACCGATGTGGAATCTCTATGTCGCAAGTGGCTTTCAACCGTTGACGAGAACCCCGATGAGGGGCTTGGATTTACTCGTCTAAGCAATGCTGACGCAATAGACAAAGAGCGTTTTGATTTGAACTGGAACTTTACCATCATCTGCCAGCGCTGCGCCGACCTTAAAACTCCTGTGGGGATGGCTTGCTTTGCCGCTTCGGGCGATGAGTACACAGGAGGTGCCCATGGCATGCCTTTCCTGTTGGGCGTGGTCAACTATGACTGCAAGGAGGGACATGTGGCAACATTTGACGATATATTTCCTGTTTTCGTCATGTGTTACCCAAATCGGGATTTACCCATTTTCTGACCAAGT
>JABUUJ010000035.1:13003-16918 GCA_021443235.1 Muribaculaceae bacterium | reverse complement strand
GACCACAACCATAATCAGTCATAGTTGTAAATCAGCCATTAGCCATTAGCCATTAGCCAAAATTACTTCACCACCTTGCCGGCCGATACGGCGCCGTTGCTGTGGGTGTTGCGGATGATGTAGAGACCGTTCTCGGGCTGCGAGATGCGGCGGCCAGCCACGTCATAGTATTCGCTCTTCACCACGTCGTCGACGGTCACGTCGTTGATGGCGGTAGCGGGCATAGCCTTAACGGCAATAACCGCGCGCTCGCCCGGGCACTCAATCACGACCTCGCCCACAGCGTCCTCGGGAGCGTTCTCGGCCTGGAGGGTGAGCTTGAACTGGTCGTAAACGCCGCTAACCTCGGCCTTGCACCACTCGGGGGCGTTAACAGTATATTTCTCGGCGGGATAGAAGCTGTCAAAGCTCAGCACCTTAGGATCATTGCCCACTTCCACAGGCTCGCTCGTCTCCTCAAAGAGCGGCTCAAGATAGGTATAGGTGAGATAGGGATTGATGTGGAACACACTCTTGAGCGGACCATAGGATGTAGCGAGCATGCTGGTAGAGCGCACCACTATGCCAGTGCCCTGCGATGTCTCATAAACCATGATCATCATCGCACGGTCATCGCGAGGCATGATGCTCATCATCGGGTTGAAATAGTTGACACCCTCACCACGGAAGCCGTCAACAACAATCACATAAGCGCCATCCACAACAACGGGCTTGTCGAGCTTGATAGTGAACGTAGTCTCGCAAGTGTCCTTGCTGGCATAGAGCTTGTAGGCTTCCGAGCCATTGCAAGTGCCCATGCCCAGAGGCTTGTCGAGATAGAACGTGCCTTGCTCGTCAACGGCATATATATAGGCGTTGATTTTGGCTTCGGGAGCCACCTTGGCAACGGCATAAACCACCACGCTGTCGATTACTGCCGAACGAGCGGGAGCGTCATAGAGAGTGAGCACCTTGTCGACATAGAGCTTGTCGCCCGGCTGTGCGTCCTGCAAGAGGGTGCGGGTCCAGTAGGCGTCGGCATTGTTCTCGGTAGCATAGCCAAACATTGGCAGCGCGTCGGCATTCTTCATCTCGGCAAATCCGTCGGCAAAGGGCACCATGCTCGAGGTGAAGGTATAGAGCGATGTGCCCTGAATCCAGCTGGGCAGGCCACCCACGTGGATGATATTGCACTCGGGATCCTGATAGCTGCCGTCGCTGTAGCCCGGCGCGCTGGCGTTGAGAGTAGCGTTGTTGTAGATGTTGCACACCGTGTTAAACTCGCTCGAGTAGTCGCTGTGATACTTCACGGTGAGGTCCTTGTCCATCGAGAAGTCGTTCTGGCTCTCGGGGTTGCGGAACTCCCAGTAGGCAAACGACACATCCTCGCCATAGTTTGACTTCCAAGTAAGGGGCTGGAACACGGGATATTGCTTGATTTTGTAGTTGCTGATTGCCATGAACTTGCCGCTGTAAGACCAGAAGTAGGCGTTGGCGGGCATATCATAAGAGCATGGTGTGGGCATTGCGTCAACGGTAATCTCGTCGAGGCAGATATTGTCGGCCATGAACGCACCCTGGTGGAAGAATGCCAGCTGCACCTTCTTGCCATAGTAGCTACTCATGTTGACGTTATACTCAAAGTACTCGCCGTCCATGTCGGTGTAGAGGTCGTCAAGGTCCTTGGTTTCCCACGACAGCACCTCGTCGACCTGGCTCCACAGCTTGGTCCATTCCTCGGCGTCTTCCTCGCGCACATATACAATAACGTCGCTCACGGGAACAAGGTCGGTAAACACCCAATTATCAAAGTCCATGAAACTGGTGTCGAAGAGCCATGCACCCGCACTCTTGAGGTGGAAGCACAGGTTGTGGTCTTCCTTAACAGAGAAAACGGGCGTGATGAGCCACTCGGCGGGCGAGTCTTCGGCATTCATGGGATTGTTGATGCTCATCTGGTAACTGCCGGCATAGGGCTTCGTGCCAAAGAGGCCCGTGCCCGAGTCGGGATGCCAGTTGCTGGTGGCCTGCACCTGGCACTTGTCGATGCGGCTCCATCCATCGGGAACCCACTTCATGTCGGTGACGTCGGCACCTTCAAAGCCCTCATACAACGAAGCATCGGCGCTGGCCTTCGGGGCGATGCGTGCCGGCTCGCTGTGAGGCATCCTCACGCTCAGGCGAGTTGATGAGTTGGCCTGCAGCGGGTTGACGCGCACGTCGGGCATGATTTTGTTCACTACACCATTGGGGGTGTTTGCCTGCTTGGCCACGAGGCCGCGAGTGAGCTGGCGGGTTTCTACTTGCTGCTTAACTATGGCAGCTTGCTGCGCTTGATAGCGCTCAACGGCAACATCGGCCTTCTGGGCACTTGCGCCCACTACGACCAACGCCATTGCGAGAGGTAAAAAAACATTTTTCATACGCTAAAAAATTTTTAGTTAGTATCGTTGTTCAGTTAAAATATTTCCCTAAAATTGTCACTATTGCGACATTTATCGCACAAAATTAGTAAAAATTTATTTAAATTGAAAAACAACCACGAAAAATTGTAAAATTTTTTTTACTCGAAGCACCAAAATAAGCATTTAAACGGCATTATGGGGCAAATCCTGTGTTTTTTTACAAAGATTTCGGCTTTTATTGAGTATTTGTAAACTTTTTAGTGCATATCCTTGCAAAATAAAATATTTATGCCTAACTTTGCCGCACCAAACAAAAGTTCACACGTTTGCTTGTAATTTTTGCATCTCGATGCAAGGACTAACTTGCAACGCAATTATTAATTTCTAAACACATAATTTTTATGAAGAAATCTTTACTTTTTGCCGTTATGGCAGTTGTTACGCTTGCTGCAAGCGCACGCGTTTATTCGGTTGACGAGTCAAAGACTCCTCGCAAGATGGAGGCTGTCACCACAACCGAAGTGAATGTCAACAACATTAAGAAGGCTCCCGCTGCTCCCGCCAACGTTGCTACAGGTGCTTACCTGTCGGCGATGTACACCGATGGTTATGACTCCCAACAAGCCGGGGAGTCGCTCTGGGAGGTTCACACCGTTTGGCAGGCTTCGGTTGAGGAGGCCGAGCGCGGATATGCCGTTACCGGTTTCATGGGCGACCAGCCTGTAAATGCAACCTATGCCGATGGCGTCCTCTCGATTGCTCCCGGTCAGGTTAGCTATATCAGTGAATACTATGGCAACTGCGCAGTGTTCCTTTTGGAAAACGCAACACAATTCAACCGCACTAAAAACCTTGAGTTCGAGATCAACGAGAATGGCGTTTTTGTTCTGAGAAATGGCTTTGGCGCAGTTCTTTTGGTTCTTGAGGGCGAGTATGCAAATTCTGCTATGGACATCTGCAAAGGTGGCGCCCTTGTACCCGCCAACGGCACAAGCATCGACAGCATCTGCGGTGCAAACTGTCAGCCCTACGCCGCTATGCCTTGCGACACTCTGAACACCAATGTTGAGTTTACTTACGACGAACGTGGCAACATTGATGGCGGTGTGCTCACAGGCATCCTGGGCTTTGGCTTCGTTGATTTTGCCATCGATGGCAACAATGTGAAACTTGATTGCGCACCCATTTACTACCTGGGCGGAACGTTCATGACTGGATGTGTTACCAAGGCCTATAACAACGACGGCGCATTTGACGTAATTAAGGGCGAAGGCCCCGATGGCACCATCGACCTGGAGAAGGGTGAGATGATTCTTGGCATGTGGGGTGTCGGTTTTGAGTACTCTACATCACCCGGCAAATACTGGTGGTTTGCCAACACTCGCATGTCTAAATCGCTCATTACATTCCCGCCCGTATCTCCCTCGGCAGTTAACGACGTGAACACCGACAAGACCATCAAGAGCGTTGAGTATGTAAACCTCAACGGCCAGATCTCGAGCCGCGCATTTGAGGGCATCAACATCGTTGT
>JABUUJ010000035.1:10399-12446 GCA_021443235.1 Muribaculaceae bacterium | reverse complement strand
TCAACTCTATTTAGTGGTGCAACTATCGAAAAAGCATATTTGACTTATACAAGCTTGGGGTTTGGCGGGAGGACTTTACACTATGACATAGATAAGTATGGGTTTTCATCTAAAAGCTATTACATAGGCTATAAAGCGTTTAATTCTATTAGTGAGATTGATACAATTCCCAGTTTATATAATTCTTATAACTTAGTTTTCCCTAAGGGTATTGATTGGCAAAAGCAGACATTAATTATTGTAGGCGTTGAATATAATAAGTTCTTGTCAGGAAATGCTGACGGTTTTTCGGTCTATCAGAAGGACGGCAAATTCAAAATATATATCAATGTCTTGCCGATACCGGGCATTTATGATATGGCAGGCCATTCATGTCATTTTGTTGTGATTAATCAGCCTGGGGTCAAGACTTCTCACATTCGTTCTTTTGGTTTACCATTATTGTCGGCCATATCATATTACGAAAACAGATAAAAGTCTTTTTATAGTCAAAGCAAAATGAGGCAGTCCGCATTGTCAGCCCGATGCGCAATAATAAGAAATAATTGCTAGTCAACCAAGACTTTGCAGGAAAGCAATGTATCATGCAGTTCTTCAACTGACTGGAAAACAACGACCTCATCCTCGCCATTCAGGCGTCCGGCATGGCGCGCGGGCACAACGGCTTCAGCAAGGACAAAGGCACCGAGAAGTTCACACAACACCCCCACACTCTACCATTTGCTGGGAGCAGGTTTGTGGAAATTAAAAAAAATTCGATTTATTTGTGTTTTTGAGAAAAACATATTAACTTTGCGCAAATATTTAGGACAAATTTATTTTTTAATTTTAAAAACATTGTTTTATGAAGAAATCTTTACTTTTAGCCGTTATGGCTATCGCCGCGCTCACCGCAAGCGCAGGTATTGAGAGAGAGACCTTTGTTGCCTCACCTTGCGACGGCATCTCTAACGAGCCTTTAACTGTGGTCACCACCACCGCCACCACTACTGCTATCAACAAGCTTCCATTAGTCGGCTCAGGGAGCGAAGACATTGAAGGCTTCTACCAGATGTGCTCGGTTGTTAACTACGGCTCGAGCTACAGTGCCTACAACGATCAGGTTCAGCAAGCCGAGAGCATTGAGATTGAGAAGACCGACGATGGCTACATCGTGAAGGGCTTATACCAGCCGTTTATGACCGATGAGGTCAACGCCCTCAACGCAACCTTTGCCGATGGCAAGCTCACCATTCCCGCTGGCCAGACCCTTGCAACACACGCCACTTATGGCAAGATTATTGTGGCACACGCCAGCGACTATACCTCGCAGGGCTTTGTGGCAAAGGACATCGTCTTCGACTATGACGCTGCTGCCGGAACACTCACCCTGTCGAGTGGCCAAGGTCTCATACGCGGCATCCCCGAATACTCTACTGGCAATTATAGCCTTACACCCTACCTGTCGACTGCATCTATTGTGATGACCAAGTGCAACGCCACTATCAAGCAGTATAACGAGAACGACGAGGTTATCTATGATGGCCATGCAGTGGTTACTCCCATGGATGGTGGATATCATGTAGAGGGCTACTTTGATGCCTTCTTCACCTTTATTGTATCAAATGGCGAAGTTACTGTAAACCAGGAGCCCGCCGCCCTCTCTACCAGCAAGATATCCAGTGGCTACGGCTTTGGCTATCCTTGCAAGGCCCAGTATAACGTGGAGAAAGCAAGTTGGTATTACTACACCAGCACAACGAGTCCTGTCGGCCTCGCATACGTAACTGGCACACTGGAAGGCGATAACGATTGTGGCAAAATCACACTGATTGGAAGCACAATCATATCTAAAAACACATCGGGAAGCGGTGGCTTGCGCTTTGCCGACTACACATCTAAGACCGAGCTTGCTTGGAGCGACATTCCCTCGGCAGTCAACGACGTTAACGCCAGCAAGAGCGTGAAGAGCGTTGAGTATGTAAACCTCAACGGCCAGGTATCGAGCAGCGCATTTGAGGGCATCAACATCGTTGTGACCAACTACACCGATGGCTCGCGCACCGCT
>JABUUJ010000035.1:0-9823 GCA_021443235.1 Muribaculaceae bacterium | reverse complement strand
TGGGCGTGGAGGACGACAACACCGGCTCGCCATCGTTTGCCATCATCAACGAGTATCGCAGCGACACCACCGCCGAGCTCATCTATCACTTTGACTGCTACCGCCTTGAAAACGAGGAGGAGGCTGTCGATATAGGCGTGGAAGACTACTTCGACTGTGGCGCTATTTGCCTCATTGAGTGGCCCGAGCGCATCGAGAACCTGCTGCCCGACGACACCGTAACCGTGCAAGTGACAGTAGAGCCCGACGAAAGCCGCACCCTCACACTCACACTGCCCAACGACTGAGCCATGCCGCGATACATCCTGCTGCACGAGACCGCATCGACCAACACCTACCTCAAGCGCATGGCGACACTACTGCCCGCCACCACAGTGGTTTACACCCACAGCCAGACGGCAGGACGCGGCCAGACGGGCAACTCGTGGGAAGCCGAGCCAGGCAAGAACATCACCATGTCGATGCTACTCAAAGACGTAGCGGTCAAACCCTGCGAGCAGTTCTACATCAGCGAGGCGGCGGCAGTGGCAATTGCCTCGGTGCTTAACCGTTACAGTCCAGGTTTTGTGGTCAAGTGGCCTAACGATATCTACCACCACGACCGCAAGGTGTGCGGCATCCTCATCGAGCATCTGCTCACCGGCAGCAGCATAGGCTACAGCATAGTGGGCGCTGGCATCAACATCAACCAAACGGAGTTTCGTAGCGACGCGCCCAACCCTGTGTCGCTGGCGCGAATCACTGGAAGGCAACACGATGTAGAGGCGATTATGCACGAGGTGTGCGACGAGATTGAGCGCCTCACGCAGTTCACACCGGCATCGTGCGAGGTGCTACACCGCACCTTCCTTGAGATGCTCTACCGCAACGACGGCCAGCCGCACCCCTTTGCCCTACCCGACGGCACCCGCTTCCACGCAAGCATCCACAGCGTGTTGCCCGACGGCACCCTGCAGCTGCGCACCCCCGACGGCACCATTACAGGCTACGCCTTCAAGCAAGTGCGGCACGTCATCAACGACACCGCTCTTTAATTCTTAATGCATAATTGGCTTCGCCGAGCTCGCTTCACAATTATCCGTCTAAGCGACTACGCGCCTAAGCGTCTATGCGAAGCCCCCCTAAACAATAAACTCTAAACAATAAACTTTAAACTTTAAAACAGCATGAACATCGCAGTATATTGCGCCTCGGTCGAAGGGCTGGGCGAAAACATAGCAAGCATCGCACGCGAGTTGGGGCAGTGGATAGGCCGCAACGGCCACACGCTCGTTTATGGCGGCGCTAACGCCGGACTGATGCACGTCGTGGCACAAGCGGCGCACGATAGCGGCGCGCATGTGGTGGGCGTGCTGCCCGAGTTTTTCAGGCACCGCCTCGACCCGGTTGTCGACGAGGTGATTTTCACCCGCGACCTCAACGACCGCAAGGCCGAGATGTACAGCCGCGGCGAGGTCTTCGTGGTGCTGCCCGGTGGCCTGGGCACCATCGACGAGTGGATCGCCACTGTGTCGCACATCAGCGTTGACAAGAGCCCGCGCCGCGTGGTGGTGATGAACCTCAACGGCATGTACGACAACATGGTGGAGCAGATGCGCGTCACCACGCAGTCGCCCTTCTCGCGAGGCATTGACTTCACCGCGCTCTCGCTCGTGGCAAGCAACATCCCCCACATGATAGAGATTCTCAACGAGATAGCATCTCGCCAACAATAACAAACACCCCACCCCATCAACACATTATGAAAGTATATACACTCACTGGCGACAAAGGCACCACCGCACTCGTGGGCGGACAGCGTGTCGACAAAGACTGCATGCGTGTCGAGGCTTACGGCACCATCGACGAGCTAAACTCGCACATCGGCGTGCTCGCCACCTTGCTCGGCAACTGCGACCAAGCTTCCCGCGACATGATTTTCAACATTCAAAACCAGCTGTTTAGCCTGGGGGCATACCTCGCCACCGAGGATGCCGACGAGAAAAGCCCCGTGTATGGGCTCGGCGACGACAACGTGCGCGCGCTCGAGAATCGCATCGACATCATGCAAGAGAACTTGCCGCCCATGAAGAGCTTCGTGCTGCCCGGAGGCTGCCCGGCCGCCGCCCATGCCGACGTGTGCCGCACCGTGGCGCGCCGAGCCGAGCGCCGCATCATCACCTTGAGCCACAATGCGGCGGTCAACCCGCTCGCACTGCGCTACATCAACCGCCTGAGCGACTTCTTCTTTGTGCTCTCGCGCTGGCTCAACGTGCAGGCAGGCACCCCCGAAGTGCTGTGGCAAAAGTGAGTAATCGTGGCATCGGCCCTGTCTCAATTGCCACAAAATCAATGAATGTTTTGTATTTTTGAACACAAATGCTTAACTTTGCCCAAATTTTATAGATAACCTTAATTTAAAAATTTAAAACTCTTTTTTATGAAGAAATTTTTACTCGCATTTGCGCTTGTCGCAACCAGCGTATGTGCCCTGGCTCAGCCAACAGCCTACTATTACCGCCCACAAGGCGCGGTCTATTCGTCTTACTATACCACCGAAGGTAGCCCAAGCGTGACCGGATGGATTGCCCCCTACCTGTGGGTTGACCGCTATGAGACAGTGAAGTTCACCAACGCATCGACTGGCGCGACAGCCTATAATTGGACCTACTGGGCTCAAAACCCCGCGACCTTCTCAATTATCGAGAAAACAGCCACCACCACCGACATTGAGTTTACAATGCTCGAGAACTCTTGCAAGGCTCCATCGCTCACAGCCACCGACGATGCCGGAGCAGAAGCCACCTATCAGCTGGCGGGCGTCAGCAGCAAGAGTGTGAAGTCAATAAGCAACCTCACCTCCTCGCCCAGCTATCCTGGCAAGGAATACATTGGCTATGACAACCGCCATGTGTGGTCGTCGAGCAAGTTCTTTGCCGCCAGCAGCAACCGCGACGGCAGCAAGACCAGCGGCACCTACACCTACTCGCTGGGCACAAGCAAAGGCGCTCTGTTTGGCAAAAACAACCAGGGCTACATTGGCCTTGGCACCGCCTTTGAGGCTCCCCAAAAACCCTACATCGTGCATGCGGCTGGCGTGCGCTTCACCAACATGGTCATGGCAGGCGACGATGCCACAGCCGAGTTCAAGGTGACCATCTACGCCCTTGACGCTATCCCAGCCTATGTTGACGATGTTCCCACAAGCGTTGCTCCCGGCCGCGTTATCGCCACAGCGACTGTCAATGTCAACAACGCTCTGCTCAGCGATGCCACCAAGTTTAGCACCACTTCGGCAGGCAAATACACAGGCATGATGGTCTTCAACTTTGCCGACCCTGTTACCATCGACTGCCCCATCCTCGTGGCATTCACCGGCTATGACAGCGACGCAGTGACCGAGTTCACCGGCTACAGCTCAATCGACTACTTTGACGAGGGACAAGGCGAGCTGGGCTACATCCTCAAGGTTAATGGCGAGGAGCAGACATGGACTGGCATGAACAACATCATTACTGCTCTGAAAGACCGCAAGGCTGCTCCCTCGGTATTCCTTGAGATGGAGCGCCCGTTCCTCAACTACCTCTACACCACCGAGACTGGCTACATCGAGATGCCCAGCGAGGGTGGCGACACAATCTCGAGCATCTATGCTTCGCGCGGACAGGAATACATGATAGTTTCTTGCCCCGACTGGATCACAGCAAGCCTTGAGGATGTCACCTACGGCGAGCCCGACTACCAGAACGAAACCGAACTGACTCTCTCGGTTGATCCCTATCCCGCTACTGGCTCAGAGCTCAGCCTTAACGAGGACGAGCCCGCTCCCGTTTATCGCGAGGGCGACGTAGTGGTTACACTGCAGGGCGTGCGCACACTCACCTATCACATTAAGCAGCAGCAAGAAAAGCCCACCGGCATCGACGACATCAACGCTGGCGCCGAGGTTAAGAGCGTGAAGTATGTCAACGCTCTGGGCCAGGTTGCCGACGCTCCGTTTGAGGGCATCAACATGGTGGTTACCACCTACAGCAACGGCAAGACCTCTACTGCAAAGGTCGTTAAGTAATTCGGCTAATGGCAGTTGTGGCCGATAGATAAATCGAGCGCCTGCCCCTGTTTATGCGCGGGGCAGGCGTTTGTTTTCCCTATTATTTCCCATAAAAGTGAAAATGTGATGTTTTTTTGCCTAAAATTACCCGTAGTTCAAAATATATTAGTATCTTTGCGACTCAAAACAAAAATATAACCAACAAAAATTTAAAGCTATGTATTGGACACTGGAATTAGCAACTAAACTTGAGGACGCACCATGGCCCGCAACTAAAGACGAACTTATTGACTACGCAATACGCAGTGGCGCTCCTCTTGAAGTTATAGAGAACCTGCAAGAAATTGAGGATGAGGGAGATACCTACGATTCTATCGAAGACATCTGGCCCGACTATCCCAGCAGCGACGACGACTTCTTCTTCGACGAGGAAGAATACTAAACAAACATTAGTAAAACAATAACACTTAAAAAAGTAGTTTTACATAAACAATGCATTTTGTTTTGTGAAACCACTTTTTGTTGTAATAATAGGTACAAAATTGAGAAATATCGTAGAATATATAGTTATTCTCGTCAGTGAATTTGCTAAAAAGCACTCATTGAGCAATAAGCAGGCCTTCAACTACATCAGTCAGCATGGTGGAGTCAAGCTTATTGAGGATAACTATGAAATTATGCATACTCTCACCTTTGAAGATGCCATCGAGGGCCTTTCATCTTTTTGCCGAAGAAACGGAGGAAACCTGTAGGTTATGAATGAGCAGGAATACCTTATTGAGACAATGACAACCGACCTAACAATGCTTGTGATAGAGAGGGAGAATGTTGACCTCAAGACGGCACTTGACATTGTGTACCGTTCCAACACATATTCTAAATTGTGCGACCCACGAACACACCTGATGTTTCAAAATCCTGGATATGTCTATTGCTATCTAAAAGAGGAACTCAATAGCGCAATGTGATTGCGTGAGTGAAGAGCTGCACACGGCAGTTCTTCTTTTTTGGAATGATATAAAGCCAACTGTGATTATTTTTTTGGGAAAAGGTGATGGGGGTGCAACTTCTTTGGGGGTGGAGGCGTCTAATGGGTAAATAGATTGTTTTCATGAGTGTTTTTACTAAAGCGAAGATGCGTTTAGGGCGAGTGGCCATTGCAGTGGCGATGGTGCTGTGTGCCCTTGGTGCGGCGGCGCAAAATATTACAGGCAAGGTGGTTGACAGCCAAGGTGCTCCACTGACGTGTGCCAATGTGGTGGTGCTTGCACTGCCCGACTCGGCCTATTGCGACGGCGCAGTGACCAGCAGCGACGGCACATTCTCAATCGCCGCTGCCACGCCACTGCCTGCCGTGGTGCGCGTCAGCTTCATCGGCTTTATGCCCCAAGAAATCGTTGCCACGACCCACAATGTGGGCACTATCACCCTTAACCTCAACACTACTGCACTTAAAGAAGTCGTTGTGAAAGGCGCGTTGCCCAAGACCGTGCTTAAAGGCAACACAATGATTACCAAGGTCAAAGGAACTATTCTTGAGACAAGTGGAAAAGTGTGCGACTTGCTCAAGTCGGTGCCCGGCTTGCAGTGGGCCGACAAAAAAGTGAGCGTGCTGGGCCGTGGCGATGCCGAGGTGTATGTCAACGGGCGCAAGCTGCGCGACCTCACCGAACTTGAGAACCTGTCGAGCGACCTTGTCAAGGATGTGGAGGTAATCACCGTTCCGGGGGCACAATATGCAGCCCATGTGAAGGCTGTGGTGAAAATCAACACCGTGCGCTCAATGGGCGAGGGCTTCGGCTTTAACGACGAGGTGAGCTATGTGCTGCACAACAAGAGCACATTTAAAAACGACCTTAACCTCAGCTATCGCAAGGAGAAACTTGAACTAATGGGACAGTGGTGGATAGAGCAGGCACAGGCCAGCAACGATAGCCACGTTGAGCAGATTACCAAAGCCGCCAACGAGTGGAAGCAGGTGTCTGACAACCATCAGCACTACAAGAACCTGCACTGGCTGGGGGCGCTGCAGTTCAACTACACGTTATCAAAGCATCACTCGTTTGGCGCACGTACGCAATATTACTGCAAAAACAACGGCAAGCAGGGCCTTGACTTTTTCACCGACATCTACCGCGACGATGTGCTGCAAGAGACCTCAAAAGCCTGGCCTTCAATCACTGCGACCTATCACGAAAGCATCTCCAACGCCTACTACACAGGGCGTGCCGGCAAAACCAGCGTCGACCTCAACGCCGACCTCTTTGTGAGCACCACCAAGGAAGACAACGTAACGCCCGAGACCTCGCAGGAAGAATCGCGCGAGGTGCACACCCGCACCGACGCCTCGGTGAAGTTCGGCGATGTGCGCCTGTCGCTGGGCAACAGCCTGTGGGGCGGCAATGTGGGCTACGGAGTGGAATACTACTTCATGAAACGCAACAACGAGTATGAGAACCTTGAGCATATCGTGAGCGACGACTTCAGCAAGTATGTCGAGAACGATGTCGCAGCCTTTGTGCAATATAGCCACGCCATAGGTAAGGTGCATCTCACCGGCGGACTGCGATATGAATACTCCAAGACACGCTACTACCAGCGTGGCATGCTCATCGAGGACCAAAGCCCGCGCTACAGCGACTTGTTCCCCTCGGCATCGGTGTCGTGGGCAACGGGCAGCGTCAACTGGTCGCTGGCCTATGCCTCACGCATCGCCCGCCCCGGAATAGGGCAGCTGAGCGGCACCGTGGTTTACATCAACAAATACACCATTCAAGGCGGAAACCCCAAACTGCGCCCCTACCGCTCACAAGACGTGAATCTGAACATGATTTACCGCTTCCTGGTGCTCTCGCTCAACTACCAGCACATCAAGGACGAAACCATACTCAACTCCAGCCCCCTGAGCCAGGAAAACCCAGTGGTGTCGTTACTTATGCCAATCAACACCAAGCCCTATAACGCATTCACTGCCAGCGCGGTGTTGCAGCCACGCTTTGGCTGCTACCAACCCCAGCTCACGCTGTGGATGCGATGGCAAGACTTCAAGGCAAGCACACCCGAGGGCGAGCGCACGTTCAACCATCCGCTGGCGGCTATTAGCCTCAACAACATCGTCACATTGCCCTACCGGTGGCGCATCGACGCATCGCTCAACTTCGTGTCGCGCGGACACACCCAAAATATCCACTGCACCCGATACAGGCGCTACATCAACATTGCGGTGCTCAAGCAACTTCTCAACAATAGCTTGGAACTGCGCGCCAGCGTCAACAACTTGCTGGCCAACGGCCAGAAAGTCACGCTCTACAACGGTAACCGCACCCTCATGCAGACCGACGACCCCGTGACAACCTTCAGCGTGAGTGCAAAATACATCATCAACCCGTCACGCTCGCGCTATAAGGGACGCTCGGCTGCCACAGGCCGCCTGAAGTAGGCCCACATAAAGTTAACCGCCTGCACCGTTAGTCAGTGCAGGCGGTTGTTTTTATGTGGGAAATCCCTTTGCGCGATTATGCCTTGGGGGGTTGAGCGGTTGAGTCCAAGTAGGGCTGGTAATCGGCGAAGTGCTTCTTCTCAACAGTCCAGATTCTCTCGCCGGGCGTGAACACGTGGTCAACGGTGATGTCAATCCACGAGTATTCATTGTCGGGCTCACAGTAGCCAATAACCTCATAGGGGTTTTCCTGGAGGTCCTTAATGCTTGCCAAAGTCTTGCCGTCAAACAAATCACCCTCGGCAACAATAAGTTGCGATGCAGTGAGCTCGTTGCCACAGTGACGAGGCAGGTTACCGGTTTGCATCTTGGCATGGTCATAGAGCTTGTTGAAGAGTCTGCCAAAGAACGACTGTCCCTTGCGCTCTTTCTTAGTCGTATTGCTGCCGCGGTTGTCCAACTTCTCGATAAACGATGCCGGAACGAGCTTTGCAAAGAGATTGTAGGCAGGCTCGGCGGCACGCATCATGTAGGGTGTTGTGAATGTGGTAATTACCGACACTGCCACAATCACGGGATAGAGCGTGTCGTTGATTGCCGAGCACGCCACGCCCACACCGGCGATGATAAACGAGAACTCGCCAATCTGCGTCATTGAGAAGCCGCTACGGAATGCGTCTTTCATCTTCATGCCACCCAGCGCGTAGGCAATTGTGCCAAACACCATCTGGCCTAGAATGATTGTGAGCACGAGGATGAGAATCTTTCCCCAGTCGTTGACAAGAATCTGAGAGTCGACCATCATACCTACCGACACGAAGAATATCGCGCCAAGGTAGTTTTTCAGCGGCATCACGCAGTGCTCAATCTTGTGCGACTCTTGAGTCTCGGCGAGGATTGAGCCCATGATAAACGCACCAAAAGCGGTGCTGAAGCCCAACTTTTGCGATAGCGCAGCGAGGCCCACCATGAGCGCGCACGAGATGATGAGAAGCATCTCTTCGTTATAAATCTTGCGTATCTTGCGCAGGAACCAAGGCAGAATAATCAGACCCAAAATAAGCGAAACGCCGAGGAACTCGAGCAGGCCCACGATAGTGCCAATGATCTCGCTAATGTCGCTTGCGCCCTTGGCCTTGGCCGAGAGCATCACGAGCAGCACCACGCCGATGATGTCCTCGAGGATGAGCACACTCATCACCTGAGACGTGAAGCCCTTGCCGCTAAGTTTCAGTTCATCAAATGCTTTGTAGATAATCGCAGTGCTACTCATTGAGAGCATACCACCCAGGAAGATGCAGTCCATCTCGGCCCATCCCATAAGGTTTCCCATGAAAAATCCCAGGGTTATCATGCTCAGGATGACAACACCCGCAGTGATGAACGGTGCGGCACCCATGCGCCCGAGTTTCTTGAACGAGAACTCCAGGCCCAAGCAGAACATGATCACAATCACACCCATTTCACCCACCTCTTTGATTTCGTGGTTCATCGCGGGCGTGAGTCCGAGTTGCTGCATATAGGGCATATTAGGGCTTACAAGAAAACCCGCTACAAGGTAGCCCAGCACGAGAGGCTGCCCCAATCGCTTGAACGTGATCATAACGATGGCAGCTACAATAAGGATTAAAACTTCAATTTCCATATATTATAGATATATAAATTTAATAGCGCATCAAAAAAAACGGCAGTAACGCCTTCTTGTTAGGATTTTTGAGCAAAATACGCCTTCATCGTCTTCTTCACGCGCGGACTAAGGGCAATGAGCATAAACATGGTGCACAGTGCCATGCCAGCAAACGCGAGGTCCATGATGCTCACCATCGTTGCCAGCGGAATCACTGCGGCAATGAGGATGGTGACGAGGTAAAAGTAGTTGTAATACTTGGCGTTATTGGCACCGAAAAGGAAGTTGGTGCACTTCTGCCCATAGTAGGAATAAGAGAACATGGTGCTGAAGGCAAAGAAGAACACGATGGCCATGAGCATATATTGACCGTAGGGCAACAACGCGCCAAACGAGTTGAGCGCGATGTAAAGGCCCTTAACGCCCTCAACGTTAGTATATTGGCCGGCAATGAGAATGGGCATCGCCGTGAGCGTGCACACCAGGCCCGAGTCGATGGCAGGGGCGAGCATCGCGATGAGACCCTCGCGCACGGCGTCGGTATTGCGCGACGCACCATGCATCATCGACGCCGTACCCACACCTGCCTCGTTGACAAATGCCGCACGACGCGCACCCGTGAGCGCCACAAAGGCAAAGGCGCCAAAGCCCGCCTCCATGCTGAACGCACCCTTGAAAATCGACGCGAATACGCCAGGAATCAAGTCATAGTTCATCACCATCACTG
>JABUUJ010000034.1:38216-45453 GCA_021443235.1 Muribaculaceae bacterium | reverse complement strand
TCAAAAAAAAGTTGTAACTTTGTGGGGTTATTGGGGCTGGGCTGGGGCTCATTGACATGACATTTTATGGAAAAGAAGACAATAGACTGGGGCGAGGAGACCGAACGCCGCGTGAAAACGGGCGTGGCACGGTTTATGGAGGGCTACAACTGCTCGCAGAGCGTGGCTCTCGCGTTTGCCGACTGGTATGATGTGCCAGCGGGCCTCATGGCGCGCATGTCGGCGTCATTTGGCGGCGGCATAGGCCGTATGCGTGAGACCTGCGGCTCGGCACTGGGCATGTTCTTGCTTGCCGGGCTGGAAACCGCCAGCGAGCACGCCGACCAGGTGATAAAGGCGCAAAACTATGCCGCCGTGCAGCAGCTTGCCGCCGACTTCAAGGCCCAGACGGGCAGCATCGTGTGCCGCGAGCTGCTGGGGCTGAACAAACGCCGCGCCGACGGCACTATGCCCGAGGTCGCCATTGTCGCCACCCCCGAGCCACGCACCGCCGAGTACTACCGCAAGCGCCCGTGCGTGCGCATGGTAGAGACCGCCATACGCACCTACATGGCATGGCTCGCCGGTCGCAGTAACGACTAAACTGAAACCACACATACTATATAATAATGGACGAAAAATTCGATATACACAATGAGCGCACACAGGGCGACAAGGACTTTGAGCGAGCCTTGCGCCCCGAGCACTTCAACGACTTTGCCGGACAGGACAAAATCATCGATAACCTGAGCATCTTTGTAGCCGCCGCACGACAGCGCGGTGAGGCTCTCGACCATGTGCTTTTCCACGGCCCTCCGGGACTGGGAAAAACCACGCTGAGCAACATCATTGCCAACGAGCTGGGCGTAGGCTTCAAGGTCACCTCGGGCCCCGTGCTCGACAAACCCGGCGACTTGGCGGGCTTGCTCACCTCGCTTGAGGAAAACGACGTGCTTTTTATCGACGAAATACACCGCCTGAGTCCCATCGTTGAGGAGTATCTCTATTCGGCAATGGAAGACTATCGCATTGACATCATGATAGATAAGGGACCTGGGGCACGCACCGTGCAACTCACCCTGTCGCCTTTCACACTCATTGGCGCAACAACACGCAGCGGCCTGCTCACCGCACCACTGCGCGCCCGATTTGGCATCAACTGCCACCTTGAGTATTATGACCACGAAGTGCTTGAGGGCATCATCAAGCGTTCGGCGCGACTGCTGCGAGTGCCCATCACCGACGATGCCGCGCGCGAAATCGCGCTGCGCAGCCGCGGCACACCACGCATCGCCAACTCTCTGCTGCGCCGTGTGCGCGACTTTGCCCAGGTAAAAGGCGACGGGCGCATCGACACCAAGATTGCACGCTATTCCCTTGAGGCTCTGAATATTGACAAGTTCGGCCTTGATGAGATCGACAACAAGCTGCTCACCACCATCATCGACAAGTTCCACGGCGGGCCTGTGGGGCTGGGCACCATCGCAACAGCGCTGAGCGAGGATCCCGGCACCATCGAGGAGGTCTATGAGCCATACCTCATCAAGGAGGGCTTCTTGATGCGCACCCCGCGCGGTCGCGTAGTCACGCAGAAGGCCTACAGCCATCTGGGCCGCTCCCCCCTCGCGCAGGAAGGCAGCCTGTTTCCCGAATGAGCCCCCCCTCCGCCCCCCTAAAGGGGGGGACTACTGCGTCGCCGAAAGGCCATTGAGATTATTTAATTATTGAGATTATTCAAGATATTAAAATACTTATTCAAGTATTCAAATATTCAAGTATTCAGATTATTAAATGTTTATTCAAGTATTGAAATATTAAAGTATTGAGATTATTAAAATACTTATTCAAGTATTGAAATATTAAAGTATTGAAGTATTAGTGTTATGGGTTTTATCAAGAAACTGGGATCCGACACAGCGATTTATGGACTGAGCAGCATCCTTGGGCGATTCCTCAACTATCTGCTTGTGCCGCTTTACACTGCCAAGATTTCGGCCGAGTCGGGCGGTTATGGCGTGATTACCAACGTCTATGGCTATGTTGCGCTACTCATGGTGATACTCACCTATGGCATGGAAACCACGCTGTTTCGCTACATCAACAAGGAGGATGAGGACCCCGAGAAGGTCTATACCACAGTGCTCACGTCGGTGGGCACGACGGCGCTGCTATTTGTCGTGGCGGTGCTCTCGCTGCTGTGGTGGATCGCGCCCGCCATGGGCTACCCCGACCACCCCGAGTATATCGGCATAATGGCGGTGGTGGTGGGCCTCGACGCCTTTCAGGCCATCCCGTTCTCCTACCTGCGCGCCAAGAAACGCCCCATCAAGTTTGCCGCCCTCAAACTCACGTTTATCGTCCTTAATATATCGCTTAACCTATTATATTTCATAGCATTGCCAGCGCTATACAAGAGCCATCCCGATATCGTGGGCGTGATTTACGACCCAAGCGTGGGAGTGGGCTATGTGTTTGTGCTCAACCTGGTGTGCACCGGGCTGGTGACGCTGGGCTTCTGGAAGGAGCTGTTCGGGGTTAAGTGGCAGCCACAGTGGGCATTGCTCAAGCGCATGCTGGGCTACAGCTGGCCGCTGCTCGTGCTGGGTATCGCCGGCATCCTCAACCAGACCGCCGACAAAATCCTGTTTCCCTACATTTACACCAAGCCCGACGCGCAGATGCAGCTTGGCATCTATGGCGCATCGGTAAAGATTGCGATGATTATGGCGCTCATCACGCAAGCGTTCCGCTATGCCTACGAGCCCATTATCTTCGACAAGAGCGTTAAGGAAGACAAGCAGCTGATGCAAGCCATTGGTATGAAGTTCTTTGTCATCTTCACACTGGCGGCTTTCCTGGCGGTGATGGCTGGCATCGACGTGCTAAAGTACATCATCGGGCGCGACTACTGGGATGGTCTCGTGACCGTGCCCATCGTCATGACGGCCGAAATCATGATGGGCATCTACTTCAACCTGTCGTTCTGGTACAAACTCACCGACCGCACCATTTGGGGCGCTGTGCTCTCGGGCATAGGCTGCACGGTGATGATTGCGCTCAACTTCATCTTTGTGCCTTCCTACGGCTACATGGCTTGTGCCTGGGCTGGCGTGGCGGGCTATGGCACGGCGATGGTGCTCAGCTACATCATGGGCCAGCACTATGCCCCTGTGCGTTACCCCATCAAGGACATCGCTGTCTATGCAGCGCTCACTATCGCTCTCTATGCCGCCGGAGCGGCTGTGGACTTTGGCAATGAGTGGGTTATGACCGCTTACCGCTCTGTGCTGTTCCTCATTTTCATGGCAGTGGTTGTGGTGCGCGAGGGGATATTTGCCCGCATTGCCCACCGCCTGAAACGCGGCTAATGCGACAAAACGGGGGGATAATTTGTTAATTTGGGCTGTTTTCAGTACCTTTGTACTCTTAATTGGTTAGAAAATGCGTTGTTTGCTCAACATATTCATTGCTATCATGGTGGCCTTGAGCGGGGTGGCGAGTTTTGCCGCACCTGTGACCGAGACACCATCAATAGCATCGGTGCCCGAGCAGAAAACACAAGACGACGCCAAAACCAACGAGCAGAAACGCGAGGTGCCACCGCCCAAACCCAAGGAAACCAAGAAAAACCCCGAGGTGCCGCCGCGCAACAAGGATAAGGCTGAAATGCCCACCGAAAACAAGGATGCTAAAGACAACAAACCCGACGAGAAGCCCGCAGGGCAGGGCAACGTCGAGAAAGTCAATGTCGAGGTCAGCACCCACTACGACGGCATCGACGTGTCGCGCCACCAGCAAACCATCGACTGGGAAGAGGTGGCCCGCGACAAAAACATCAAGTATGCCTATATCAAAGCCACTGAGGGGCAATCGTTTGTCGACCCTAAGTTCCGCGAGAACCTTGAGAATGCCCACAAGGCCGGCATCAAGGTGGGTTGCTACCACTTCTTGCGCACGGGCTCGTTGATACGCGACCAGTTCAACAATTTCACCCGCAATGTCAAGAAAAACGAGCAAGACCTCATCCCGCTGCTCGACGTGGAGGTGAGCCGTGGCTGGAGCAACCAGCAGCTGCGCGACAGCGTGAAGCTGTTTGTCGACCTTCTTGAGGAGCATTATGGCTGCAAACCAATGATTTACACCAGCAGCTCGTTTTTCAACAATATCCTGGGACGCCTCTTTGCCGACTACCCGCTGTTTATCGCGCGCTATGCCGCCAGCGAACCCACGCTGAGCAATGGCGCCAAGTGGGTGATGTGGCAGTATAGCGACCGCGGACGCGTGCGCGGCATTGCCCATAACGTCGACATGAGCCGCTTTAACAAGGGTTGCGGCCTGCGCGATATCCTCATCAAAGACAACAAGATAACCCATCACAAGCGCCGCAACAGCGAGGTTGTCGACAAAAATCAGGAGAAGCCAGCGGCAGTCAGCGTTAAGCCTGCTCCTGTGATGTCGCAACAGCAGGAAAAAGAGCTGAAAAAGCAACAGGAAAAGGAGCAAAAAGCTCGTGAGCGCGCCGAGAAACTTGCTCGTGAGGATGCCGAAAAGGCCGAGAAGGAGGCTCGCAAAAAAGCCGAGAAGGAGGCCCGCGAGCGCGCCAATGAACTGAGAAAGGCTCAGGAAAAGGCCGAGAAGGAAGCCCGTGAGCGCAAAAAGGCCGAGCAAAAGGCTCGTGAGAAAGCCGAGAAGGAGGCGAGGGAGAAGGCCAAGGCCGAGCAAAAAGCCCGCGAAAAGGCCGAGAAAGAGGCTCAGGAAAAGGCCGAGAAGGAAGCGAAGGAGAAGGCCAAGGCTGAGCAAAAAGCCCGCGAACAGGCCGTGAAGGATGCCCTTGAAAAAGGCAAGGAGAACGCCGCACAAGAAGCGCAGCCCGATGAGGCCGCCGCTGCTCAGGCCGCCATCGCTGCCGAGCGCGCCAAAGTTCAGGAGCGCGCCAAAGCCGAACTTGAGCAAGAGGCCAAGGAAGAGGCTGCCCGAAAGGCCAGGCAAGCCAAAAAGCAAGACCAGAAAGAGAAAATGCAACGCCTCAAGGCTGCCTCGAGCGCCGCTGTCAATCAAAAAGACAGCACCAATACAACCACACCAACATCGACCGCCAAGCCTACGCGCAAACGCACTAACAAAAGCACGGCCGACAATGATTGATAGCCACTCACTCACCGATATATGACAAAATATTTCGCCATAGCAATGCTCACAATCCTGTTATGCACCATGGGCGCCTGTCAGGGCAGCAAGTACCATCGCGCCGAGGCGGGGATGGGCTATGCGGGCATCGACGTGTCGCACCACCAGAAGGCTATCGACTGGGCTAAGGTGGCGTGCGACAGCAATGTGACGTTTGTCTATGTCAAGGCTACCGAGGGGGCCACCGTCACCGACTCGTGCTACGACCATAACATCCAGTGTGCCAGCAACGAGGGGCTTAAGGTGGGTAGCTACCACTTCTTCTCTCCCTTCAGCACGGTTGATGCGCAGTTTGCCAACTTCCACGCCGCCCTGCAGCGTCACCATCAGGACCTTATCCCCATGATTGATGTGGAGGTCAGTGGCTCGTTGTCGCGTTCGCAGCTCATCGACAGTGTGACGCGCCTTGCCTCGCTCATCGAGGAGTTTTACAAGCGTAAGCCCATGATTTACTCCATGATGGATTTCTACAACTCCATGCTTGCTCCGCAACTCAACAGCTACCCGCTCTACATCGGCCGATACTCCACTGCCAAGCCGCAAATTAAGTGGAACGGACGCTGCACAATGTGGCAATTCAGCGAGGACGGCATCGTCACTGGCATCAACGAGCGCGTCGACCTCGCCACCTTCAACAAAGGCAAGTCGCTCAAAGACATAGAACTGTAATTAATACTTGAATATTTAAATACTTCAATACTTTAATGGTATTTTAATATTTTGAATATTTCAATAATTAAATATTTGAATAATAAACACTTATCATCAATAACTATTAGATAGCAAGATGAAGAAGTATTTTAAAACGCCGTTGTGGCTCGACGTGCTGGTGCTTGTAGCAGGGTCGGCGCTGCCACGATACTGGAGCCACCAGGCTGGCGAGGACGGCAACCTGCTGGTTTTTACCATTGCCACCATCATCATCTTTGTCATCTACCGCCTAATCGCCGCCCTCGTCTGTTACCTCCTCAAGTAACTTTTTTTGAAAAGTACACAAGTTTGTGGACTCGCGACAATTTGACGCTTAATATGTTGAAATAAAAGAGAATACTAAAACACCACTATTTCTAAAAACCACTGAAAACAGTAGCAAAAACATCCTCCATTTATCACCTTCTCGGGTTTCAAGACCACGCATTTCTTGCTGGGCCGCGGTCGCTTGAGCTATTGTGGCTACTGGCTTGAGATTACTGACGATGAGCTCAAGGTGTGGTCCTACCTCTACTATGATAACGAGGTGCAGACGTTGCGGCACGGCCTCGACATCCACGACGACCTCTTCGTCTCGATTGACTATGACTATGGCCCAACAGCCACCGTCACCATGACATCGGGCGATAAGACCAAGACCCTCGACGCCAAGTGGTGGGGTGGGGGTGCCGTGTTTGCCCAGAACCTTACGCAAGACACCATCAACGTCGAGCTCTCGTTTTTCCCCAAGGGCGTTGGATATAGCGTGTGGCTCATTGGCGACAGCTACATGAACTGGTCAAACGCCACGCGATGGCTCTACTACCTGAAAGAGGCTGGATATAACAACTGGATGGCCGACCACATCCCTGGTGGCGGCAGTGGATTGATGATAGCTTCGTTTAAAAACACCTTGAAATATGGCTGCCCGAAGTATGCCGTTTGGGCTATAGGTATGAACGATCGCAGCGACTATGCCACCGAGCCCTATCCCTACTGGCTGAAAAACACCAAGGAGTTTGTCGCTGTGTGTCAAAAGAGCGGCATCACCCCCATTCTGTGTACCACGCCGTGTGTGCCAGGGCGTGACCATAAGAGGAAAAACGAGTGGGTGAGAAACAGCGGCTTGCGTTACATCGACTTTGCGCGCGCCGTGGCAATCGACGACGGGCCAACGTGGTATGACGGTTACATCGCCACCGACAGCGTGCACCCCACTGCCCTCGGTGCCGCCGCAATAGCACGCCGCGCCCTCATCGACTTCCCCGAGCTCACCAACAAGTAGCTTTCTTGTAAAGTTTAGGCAACTATATACAATTTGACCCGATATGTGGAATGATAAAAAGCTGCCGTAGGCAGCAGATGTCAGTAGGCAGGTATG
>JABUUJ010000034.1:30179-36654 GCA_021443235.1 Muribaculaceae bacterium | reverse complement strand
CCACATCTGGTCGCTGCGCTCCCTCCTGTGGTCATACCTGCCTACTGACATCTGCTGCCGTAGGCAGCTTTTTATCATTCCCCAAATCGAGGTCAAATTGTATATAGCTACCTTAAGATTTGGTCCTAAGAAAAGTCACATGCGTAGCTTGCTTTTCTTATGGCGCGGTAAAAAGTGAGCTGGTTATAATGCTCAGATCAGGTTCTTTATATAGAGCTTTAGCAGCGAGTCCTCGAACTCAATGCGTGGACCGTCGGTATAGATGAGACCTTTTTTTATGAGCCCTCGTTTTATACTTGCCACGTTGGCCGAGCTCACAAGGCGGTATTGTGCAATTACTTCTTTGGTGCTAAGACCACTGGTCACACCATGAGCAATAGCCTTCAAGAAGTTGAGCTGCAGCTCGGTAAGGTCTTCAATATCGTTTTCAAGAAAGGCTTGGCATTGTTCCATCATGTCGTTAAGAGCGGCGGTAATAATCTCGTGGGTAACATTGTCGTGTGTTTTATACCACACAATCCAGGACAGATGCTGGACGTAGGCCGAAAGGTTTTCGGTCAGGTCGCAGATCAGTGCCGCTTGTGTTTGTGTGATTGATTTGCCAGTTTCCTCAAACTTAGAGCATATGAATTGCACCCACTCTTGTGTAGGTATTTTTTTCAAGAACATTATGTCGCCAAATCGGTAGAAAGGCATGCTCTTGTTGGCAAACATATTTTCCATGAGATGTTTCTTGCTGCCAAATAGGCAATAGGTCACGTGTTGCTGATGTTGCCACACACCACGCAGTTTCTTTTGCAATGTGATGTGGTCGCCCACTTCGGCAACCTGCTGGAACTCATCAAGGCAAACGATGACATGAATACCTTTTTTTGCCGCAATTTTCTCAGGAAGCGATAGGATGGTTTCTTCAGAGTGTGCTTTAGGATCCCATTCAAATGATAGCGAGAAATCGGTCATGGGGTCGGGCCCAAAAGAAAATTTAGGTGATATGTTGGCCAGAAAGCCACGTGCCATCTCAAGACACTCATCGAGTCTTGAGGATGTCTGTTTGATAACCGCTGAGGCAAACGAGCGGTAAAACTCATATTCTGACTTGCAGTGATATACGTCAAGGAACACAACTTTTGTGTTTTGAGTGTCAATGCTGGCAATAACTTTTTTAACAAGCGAGGTCTTGCCCCAGCGGCGCGGAGAAATCAAAATTGTGTTGATGCCGTGCGTGAGATTGGCCTCAAGACGGCGGCTATCCTCCTGTCGGTCAGTAAAATATTGCCCATTAACAGCCTTGCCAAATAAAAAGGGATTTTCCATATCTATTGTTTTTCTTGGCAAAGTTACAACAAAAATTATTAGGTAACAAATTTATTAGTAATAAAGTTGTTACTAACAGCCTTGTTACTTGCTATGGCAATAAGCGTTGGGTGGTGGTTGCGGGCAATGCTGGTCAACGAGGTTAATGTCGGCAGCGCGAAGCGTGTCAATGTCAACGTCAGGGTCAAAAAAAGTGGGGGGAAGTTGTGGTGGTGTGCGAAAATATGTGTAAATTTGCATTCCGAATAAAGCAATCAAAAATTCCACACGTGATATGAAACAACTTAAAAAGGTTATCGTGCTGGGCTCTGGTGCGCTTAAAATCGGCCAGGCAGGCGAGTTTGATTATTCGGGTTCTCAAGCAATTAAGGCGCTTCACCAAGAGGGCATCTCATCGGTCCTCGTCAATCCCAACATTGCTACAATCCAAACCTCGGAGGGTATTGCCGATACTGTTTATTTTCAGCCGGTTAATACCCATTTTGTTACCGAAATCATTAAGAAAGAGCGCCCCGACGGCATCATGCTGGCGTTTGGCGGGCAGACCGCGCTCAACTGCGGCACCGAGCTCTATCTCAACGGCACGCTCAAGGACTATGGCGTTGAGGTGCTGGGCACCAGCGTTGAGGCGATTATGAACACCGAGGATCGCGACCTCTTTGTGAAGAAGCTCGACGAGATAGGGATGAAGACACCCGTGTCGCACGCCGTTGAGAACATGGACGACGCGCTCAAGGCGGCCCGCAGCATTGGGTTCCCCATCATGGTGCGCTCGGCCTATGCGCTGGGCGGCTTGGGCTCGGGCATCTGCCCCGACGAGAAGGCGTTTGTCGCCCTTGCCGAGAGCGCGTTCACTTTTGCTCCGCAAATCCTCGTTGAGGAGTCGCTCAAGGGCTGGAAAGAGATTGAGTTTGAGTGCATTCGCGATGCCAGCGACCATTGCTTCACCGTGGCGTCGATGGAGAACTTCGACCCCCTGGGCATTCACACTGGCGAGTCGATAGTTGTGGCCCCCACTTGCTCGCTCACCGACGAGCAGGTGAAGATGCTCCAGGAACTCACCATCAAGTGTGTGCGCCACCTTAATATAGTGGGCGAGTGCAACATCCAGTTTGCATTCAACGCCGTTACCAACGACTACCGCATCATCGAGATCAACGCGCGCCTGTCGCGCTCGTCGGCACTCGCATCCAAAGCAACGGGCTACCCCCTGGCCTTCGTGGCAGCCAAGATTGCGCTGGGCTACACCCTCGACCAGATTGGCGAGATGGGCACCCCCAACTCGGCCTACACGGCACCGCAGCTCGACTACATGATATGCAAGATTCCGCGCTGGGACCTCACCAAGTTTGCCGGCGTGAGCCGCCACATCGGTTCGAGCATGAAGAGCGTGGGCGAAATCATGTCGATAGGCCGCAGCTTTGAGGAAATGATGCAGAAGGGCCTGCGCATGATAGGACAAGGCATGCATGGCTTTGTGGGCAACGAGCACATGCACTTCGACAACCTTGACGACGAGCTCGCCAACCCTACCGACCTGCGCATCTTTGCCATCGCACAGGCACTTGAGGAGGGCTACACCATTGAGCGCATCGAGAACCTGACGAAGATCGACAAGTGGTTTATCGAGCGCCTCAAGCACATCGTCGACCTCAAGCACGAGCTGATGAAGTATAACAGCCTCGACGAGGTGAGCGACGAGCTCATGCGCGAGGTGAAGATTGCCGGCTTCAGCGACTTCCAAATCGCACGCTTCGTGCTCAAGCCCAACGGCGGCATGGAGCGGGCCAACCTGGAGGTGCGCCGCAACCGCAAGCAGCGTGGCATCTTGCCCGCCGTGAAGCGCATCGAGACCGTGGCGAGCGAGCATCCCGAGCTCACCAACTACCTATATATGACCTACGCCGTTACCGGCCACGACATCGAGTTCTACAAGAACGAGAAGAGCGTCGTGGTGCTGGGTTCGGGCGCCTACCGCATTGGCAGCTCGGTGGAGTTTGACTGGTGCTCGGTCAACGCCATCACCACCGCGCGCAAGCTGGGCTACAAGAGCATTATGATCAACTATAACCCCGAGACCGTGTCGACCGACTATGACATGTGCGACCGCCTGTTCTTCGACGAGTTGTCGATGGAGCGTGTGCTCGACGTCATCGACCTGGAGCAGCCTCGCGGCGTGATTGTGAGCGTGGGCGGCCAGATTCCTAACAACCTGGCGATGAAACTCTACCGCCAAGGTGTTCCGGTGCTGGGTACCTCGCCCGTCGACATCGACCGCGCCGAGAACCGCGACAAGTTCTCGGCCATGCTCGACAAACTGGGCATCGACCAGCCCGCATGGCGCGCCCTCACTTCGCTCGACGACATCAAGCAGTTTGTTGAGCAAGTGGGCTTCCCAGTGCTGGTGCGTCCGTCCTATGTGCTCTCGGGCGCGGCGATGAACGTGTGCTACGACAACGAGGAGCTGGAGCGCTTCCTCGAGATGGCTACAGAGGTGAGCAAGGACTATCCCGTAGTGGTGTCGAAGTTTATGACCGACACCAAGGAGATTGAGTTTGACGCCGTTGCCGACCATGGCGAGATCGTGGAATATGCCATCTCCGAGCATGTTGAGTATGCCGGCGTGCACTCGGGCGACGCCACAATGGTGTTCCCTGCCCAGAATGTCTACTTCTCGACAATACGCCAAATCAAGAAAATTTCGCGCAAAATTGCCCGCGAACTCAACATCAGTGGCCCGTTCAACATCCAGTATCTGGCCAAGCAGCGCTCTATTAAGGTGATAGAGTGTAACTTGCGCGCCAGCCGCTCGTTCCCCTTCGTGAGCAAGATCCTCAAGCGCAACTTCATCGAGACCGCCACTCGCATCATGCTCGACGCACCCTATCAGCGTCCCGACAGCGGCGAGTTCGACATCGACCGCATCGGCGTGAAAGCCAGCCAGTTCTCGTTTGCGCGCCTCCAGAACGCCGACCCCGTGCTGGGCGTGGATATGAGTTCGACCGGCGAGGTGGGATGCCTGGGCGACGACCTTAACGAGGCGCTGCTCAACGCGCTCATCGCCACCGGCTACAGCATCCCCCGCAAGAACATCCTCATCTCGTCGGGCGGCGCCAAGGGCAAGGTCGACCTGCTTGAGCCGGCACGCACCCTCGCCAACAAAGGCTATAAAATCTATGCCACCGCTGGAACAGCTAAGTTCTTGCAAGACAACGGCATCGACGCCGTGGCAGTGCAGTGGCCCGACGAGGAAGGCGACAACAACGTGGCCGATATGATTGCCAGCCACAGCTTTGACCTGATTGTGAATGTGCCTAAAAACCGCACTAAGCGCGAGCTCACCAATGGCTACCGCATACGCCGCGCAGCCATCGACCACAACATCCCGCTGCTCACCAACGGCCGCCTGGCAAAGGCCTTCATCGAGGCATTCACCGCCCTCGACCTCAACGACATCAAGATCAAGAGCTGGCAGGAATACAACACATAACCCCCCTTAAAAGGAGCGCCCCAAGCGGCGTAACAACGCTTAATGACGATGACAATTTCCCCTAAATTGCCATCGTCATTTCCATCTTAAAGGATGAAGAAACCCCAATAAAACCACCAGGAAAACACACTTTCCCCCAAATATGTCTTCCATAGCCGACATATTTCTCAAAAACATGTCTTCCATAACCGACATATTTCCCCCAAAACTTGCAGTGTATGGAATTTTTTTATAACTTTGCGCCATAATTGCAAACCAAAATAGCCATGCTAAAAGAAATAATAAAGGAACTAATACTGCACCAGCAGGAGTTCATCCCGTCGGTTGAACTCATCAGGCGAGAGGTCAACTTCGAGCCCTCAGGCAACTATGTGCTTGTGGGACTGCGCCGGGCGGGCAAGTCCTATATGCTCTATCAGCACATACAGCAGTTGCTGAGAGAAGGCCATGACAAGACCGAGATCCTGTTTATCAACTTTGAGGACGAGCGCATTAGCGACATAAAAAAGGAGGACTTGCACCTCTTGCTTGAGTGCTACCGCGAGTTGTTTCCCCATCGCCCATATATTTTCCTTGACGAGATCCAGAACGTCGACGGATGGGAGCATTTTGCCCGCCGTCTGGCCGATGAGAAATACCATGTTTTCATCACTGGCAGCAACGCTCACATGCTCAGTCGCGAAATCGCGACGGCTTTGGGAGGGCGCTACATGATGCAAGAGGTGCATCCATTCACCTTTGCCGAATATCTCCATTATCTTGATTTCTCGCTACAGCAACATTGGGACATATCGCCACAACGAGCCGATGTTGTGAGACTCTTTGACGATTATTTCAACTATGGGGGCTTTGCCGAGGCGTTCCCGCTTGTTGATAAACGGCAGTGGCTCTCGTCGCTATACCAAAAAATCCTTTTTGCTGACATTGTAGTGCGCAAGGGCATCCGCGGCGAGCAGGGGCTTAGCATGTTGGTTAGGAAAATCGCCGACTCGCTGATGCACCCCATTTCGGTGAAACGCTTGCAAAATATTGTGCAAGACGAGGGCCCAAAAATCACGCGCGAAACAGTGGGAAACTACCTGTCGTTTCTGCGCGACGCCTACTTGTGCTTCTCAATAAGCAACTTCCACGACACTGTGAAAGAGCGCGAAACACTTCAAAAGCACTACTTCCACGACAATGGACTGCTCACACTCTTCACGCTGAATGCCAACCCAAAACTGCTTGAAAACATTGTGGCCCTCACTCTTTATCATAAGTGGGGCTGCGATTTGTTTTACTATAAGTACAATGTCGAGGTCGACTTCTATATGCCAGCCGACAATGTCGCAATACAGGTTGCCTATGACCTCAACGACGCCGAGACTAAAAGGCGCGAGGTCACGGCACTTGCCACCCTGAACACTTTCAAGCCCCTTGACCGAGCCCTGATAATTACCCATCACACCGAAGAAACCATTGAGTTGGGCGACCTCACCGTTCACGTCACCCCCATCTGGAAATGGCTACTCACCCAATTTTGTCCTAAATAATTTTGGCAATAATATACTTGTTGGCACACGATTTTACCGAAATCTGATTTTTTTTGCGTGTGTTTGTTTGGTTTTTAGTTTTTTATGTGTATTATAAACATAGAAAACCAACAAACACAATAGTACATGATTAGATTCT
>JABUUJ010000034.1:19772-28640 GCA_021443235.1 Muribaculaceae bacterium | reverse complement strand
GTGAGTAGGCCTGTATCAGCTGGTTAAGGAGCGAAGCGACAACCAGCTGGTGCAGGTATTGATAGGATTGGTGGGATTAGGGTTTTTTGAGGGGGTGGCGGATGGGGGAGTGGGCGAAGAGGGTGGCGAAGGTGGTGGGGGACATGGTTTTTAGTTGTTCGTGGGTGAGGGCGAGGAACTCGGGGGTGGGGTGGAACTCGGGGATGGTTGTGGGGCGGGCGTCTCGGTTGTGGGGGCAGGCTCGCTGGCATTCGTCGCAGCCGTAGACTTTGTTTCCCAATGCTTTCCGCGCCCATTCGGGCAGCTCGCCACGATACTCGATAGTTAGGCACGACAGGCACCGCGAGGCATCGACTGCCCCGCTAATCGCGGCTTCTCCTGCTGTCGCATTGATGGGTGGGAGAGCGGCGGTGGGGCAGGCGTTGATGCATGCTCCGCAGTCGCCGCAGGTGAAGGTGCATGGCTCGTCGGGGGTGAGGGCGAGTGTGGTGAGTAGGGTTCCGATGAAGAAGTAGGAGCCTCGGCCGGGGATGATGAGCGTGTTGTTGCGTCCCACGAAGCCGATGCCCGCCTGCTGTGCCCAGTAGCGTTCGCGCAGCGGGGCGGTGTCGACGCAGCAGCGTGTTGCTCCACCGCCGTTCTCGCTGACGAAGGCCGCCAGCTGCTTGAGTCGGTTGCGCATCACCTTGTGATAGTCGCGCCCATAGGCATAGTAGGCAAACTGTGGTGCGTCATCGGGCTGGAACACAGCGGGATAGTAGTTCATTGCCACCACAATGAGGCTTTGCGCGCCCTCAAGCAGCAGCCGTGGGTCATCGCGCACGTCGAGGTAGCGGGCGCAATAGTCCATGCAGAAGTGGCCGCCTTGCGCTATCCACTGGCGGTATTGCTGTGCCGCCTCGGGGCTCACGGCCTGCGCACGCGCAATGCCGCAGGCGTCGAGTCCCAGCTCAAGCGCTCGCGCCTTTATCGCGTCCTCAAAATTATTCATAGGGTATTGCGGCGAACTTATATCCCTGGTCGCGTAGCCACTCGATGGCTCGCGGCAGAGCATATTTCATGTTTTTCTCGGCCTTGAGCGAGTCGTGAAACACGATGATAGAGCCATTGCGGGCATATTTCTTGACATTGTCAAGCACTTGCTCGCCAGTGAGTTTCTTGCTGTAGTCGCGTGTCACCAGGTCATACATGATGATGGTGTAGCGCGAGCGCAGCACCTTGCTCTGTCCCCAGCGCAGCAGTCCGTGCGGCGGTCTGAACAGCGGGCTTTGAATCAGCTCGTGTGCCAGCGCCACGTTGCGCAGGTAGGTGTGTGTGGTGACCTTGGCGCCCTGCATGTGGTTCATCGTGTGGTTGCCCACGCTGTGGCCGCGGCGGCGTATCTCGTCGAAAAGCTCAGGGCTGCGCGCCACATTGTCGCCCACGCAGAAGAAAGTCGCTTTCACGCCGTAGTGGTCGAGCAGGTCGAGCACCCATGGCGTCACTTCGGGTATGGGCCCGTCGTCAAAGGTGAGATAAACCGTGTGCTCGCGCTTGTGGATGCGCCACAGCGTCTCAGGAAAGAGCATGCGATAGAGCAGCGGCGGACGTTCTACTAACATATCAATCAGTTGCTTGCCTGTGCCGCGTCGCTGTCGGCCGGAGCCGCCTTGATGGGCTGTGGGTTGCGTGCGGCCTCAATGCGCTGCATGTACTGCGCCACGCGCTCAAGGTTCACGCCCTTAGCCTCGACTTTCGACATCAGCGCGTCAACACCCTTGGGGTTGATAGAGCCGTAGTCCATGATGATCTCGGGGAAATAGCGCTGGTCGATGAAGCGGTCGATATTGGTGATGCGTCCCGACATGCTGGGCGACAGGCTCTGGTAGTAGCGAGCATAGTCGGCATAGCGCAGAATCTCGCTCTCAAGCACCTCGATGGCGCGCTTGGTGGCGGCGGGGTTCTTGCCCATGCGGCCGATGAACTCATAGGCGCTGGCAATCTGCTGGCCCATCTGTATGCCATAGGGACAAGTGGCTACCGGCAGTTTCTTGTGCATGAACTCAAGCACGTCGTAGGCCTTCTTGAAGCGGTCGGCGGCAAAGGCCTTGGCATCACGGCCCATATAGGTGGAGACGCCCAGGTCGAGCGCGCGCTGTGCCAGTGCGCCCTCATTGGCGAGGTCGGTGGCAAGCTCGGTGATAGCCGTGCGGTGAGTCGACACCATGCGGCGAATGGTCTCGTCGAGGTAGAGCGACCCTGGCTCGGCAGTGTCAAGTCCGCCCCAGCGGAACTTGTTCATCACGTTGTCGTACATCTTGTCGCAGGCCGAGCTGGTGACGCCGCCATCGTTGCGCACGGGCGTAACCTGGAAGGCCAGACCGGTGTTGCGCATGTAGGGGCTCAGTCCCAGATAGTAGCTCTCGGGCACTGTCATGGCGAAGTAGCACGGGCGCTTCCAGCCCTGGTCGATGCTCGAGGCGATGTAGTCGAGCGACATCACCTGGCTCGCTGTCATGCCCGAGCCCAGCGACTGCAGGTTCATGGGGATGAAGTCGAGGATGCGGTCGCGCTCCTCGGCGGGAATAACGCCAGCCTTGATGGCATCGTCGGCATTGACGGGGATAAAGCAGCGCGGGTAGCGCAATTCCGACAGCCCGTAGATGTTGTCCATGTTCTTGTTGCTATAGAGATGCTCGAGCGACTTGAGCACAGGCATCACGGTGCTGGTGTCGGGCGTGATGAAGTAGTTATACTGTCGGCCGTCGTAGGAGAAGGTGTTGCCGTCGGCCTTCATGGGTAGCGGCTTGCTGTCGTAGGCGGCGCGTTGCATCTGGCGTATGTACCAGTCGGTCGACAGGTAAGACAGGTTCACCACGCGCACGTCGGTGCGATAGTTCTCCACCTCCTGAGCATACCACAGCGGGAATGTGTCGTTGTCGCCGTTGGTGAAGATGATGGCGTCCTTGTCGAGGCTCGACAGGTAGTTCATGCCGAAGTCGCGTGCGCAGTAGCGGCCCGAGCGGTCGTGGTCGTCCCACGTCTGGCTTACCATCTGCAGGGGCACCGCGAGGCCCACGATGGCGGCGATGCACGCCATTGCGAGCGACTTGCGGGGCTCAACAGCCTCGGCGTCGCACTTCTGCACCTTGCCCATAAGTGCCAGCAGCATGCGCCACAGGCCGGCTACGCCCAGACCAATCCATATCGCGAATGCATAGAACGAGCCCGCATAGGCATAGTCGCGCTCGCGGGGCTGGCTGGGAGTTTGGTTCAGGTATAGCACAATTGCGAGGCCGGTCATGAAAAACAGGAAGAAAATCACCCAGAACTGCTCGATGCCCTTCTTGCCACGATAGGCTTGCCACAGCAGGCCCACGATGCCCAGCAGCAGCGGCAGCATGTAGAACACATTGTGGCCGGCATTGCCTGAGCCCATGTCGGGCGGCAGCAGGCTCTGGTCGCCCAGTCGCATGTTGTCGATGACGGGAATACCGCTAATCCAGTTGCCGTTGTTGATTTCGCCCATGCCCTGGATGTCGTTCTGGCGTCCGGCAAAGTTCCACATGAAGTAGCGCCAGTACATATAGTTGACCTGATAGTCGATAAACCAGCGCAGGTTCTCCATCATGGTGGGGCGCATGAGGTTCTCGGTGACCACGGCTTTGCCCTCCTGATCGACGCGAGTCACGCCCTCGACCTGAGTGCCTTCCAGGCCCAGCCATTCCTCATATTGTGCTGCGTGGCCCTCGCTGTGAATGCGCGGGAAGAGCATATTTTGTGCCGACACATACTCATATTTCTCCTTGTTGCCCGTCTTGATATACTCGTCGGGCTCGTTGGGATTCTCCTTCACCTTTTGGGCATACATAGCCCAGCCGCTGCTCTTCTTGGGCTTGGCTCCGCCAGAGCTGGTGTCCTGATAGACAAGCTCGCTGCGATAGGTGCGTCCATAGAACAGCGGTGTCTCGCCATACTGCTCGCGGCTGAGGTACTTGGCGAGCTCAAACACATTGTTGGGCGAGTTCTCGTCGAGCGGGGTGTTGGCGTTAGAGCGTATTAGGATGAGGCCGTAGCTCGCAAAGCCGATGAAAATCACAAGGATGCTCATCGACACATTAGTGAGCAGGCGGCGGGGAACGACTCGGTTAAACAGATAGAAGCACAGCGCGGCGATGAGCACCAGCCACACAATCAAGTTGCTGCTGATAAACAGCGCGCCCGAGAGCAGCACCGCAAGCAGGAACGACACCTTGATGCGCATGTCGTTCTTGCCAGTGTAGAGCTCATATATGTTCCATGCCAGCAATGCAACGAGCAGGATGGCATAGGCAATCACGCCGCTGTTGAACGGCATGCCCAGCACGTTGACAAACAGCAACTCAAAGCGCTGGCTCACGCTCACGAAGCCCGGCTCCAGCCCGTAGAGGATGAACATGATGATGACAAACGACACCGCGAGCGTGATGAGCGAGCCCTTGGCGGTGGTGTTGCTGTAGTTCTTGTAGTAGTAAACCAGTGCGATAGCGGGAATGCACAGCAGGTTAAGCAGATGCACACCCAGCGACAGCCCCAGGATGTAGGCGATGAGGATGAGCCAGCGGTCGCTGTCGGGCTCGGTGGCGCGGTTTTCCCACTTGAGCACGAGCCAGAACACCAGCGCGGTGCAGAAACTCGAGAAAGCATAAACCTCGGCCTCGACTGCCGAATACCAGAACGTATCGCTCCATGTGTAGGCCAAAGCGCCGGCAACGCCACAACCCATAATCACAATATATTGAGTTACAGTCATCTGGTCTTCCTCGCCATCGGTCACCAGCAGTTTCTTGGCAAGATGGGTGATGGTCCAGAACAGCAACAAGATGGTGAGGGCGCTGAACACGCCCGACATAGCGTTGACACAAGCCGACACCTTGGTGATGTCGCCACCGGCAAAGTTGGCGGCAAAGCGGGCCGCCAGAATGAAGATGGGGTTTCCGGGTGGGTGGCCAATCTCGCTCTTAAAGCCTTGTGCTATAAACTCGGGGCAATCCCAGAAACTTGCAGTTGGCTCAATCGTAAGCAGATAGGTCACCAGGGCCACTGCAAAGACAATCCAGCCAAGCGTGTTGTTGATAATGTTGTACTTCTTCATTATGGTTGTAAAGTTGTTTGTTTTCTCATGCGCTCAACAGCGCCAGCCCTGTCACGGCAAGCCGCTATTGGTGTAATAACTCGCAAAGTTACCACAAATCTTTCACATGTGCCCAACTTTCCACAATATATTAGTAATTATTAAGACTTTGACCTTGGCAATGTTTAGTGTTTAATGTTTAAAGTTTATAGTTTATGGTTTAATGTTTATAGTTTATGGTTTAGAGTTTATGGTTTAATGTTTAATGTTTATAGTTTAGAGGGGCTTCGATTTCTCGAAATTTAGAAAACTCCAAGCCTTGATAAACTTGATAAACTTGATAAACTTGACAAACTTGACAAACTTGACAAACTTGATAAACTTGATAAACTTGAAAAACTTGACAATCTACCGATTCCTCAGGCGGCGGCAGGCGGCGTTGATGCGGCGGTTGGCCTCGTAGATGCGACCGTAGGGTATGCGGCCCTCTTTCACGGCCTTGACGATGATGTCAACGAGACGGTAAGGCCGGTCGGGCTCATAGCCCGTGCTGATGTTGTTGCCCACACACAGCATGTCGGCGCCGGCGTTGATTGCCATCACCACGGCTCGCTCAATGCTGTAGGTGTCGATGATGCCCTGCATATACATGTCGTCGGTCACAATCACTCCGTCATATTTCAGCTCGCCGCGCAGCAGGTCGGTGAGTGTCTTACGCGACAGCGTTGCGGGGTAGTTGGGGTCGATATTGTTGTTGAAGAGGTGCGCCGTCATGATAAACGGGGCCTTGTTGCGCTTGATGAGCAACTGGAACGGCTCAAGCTCGGCGCGTGTCCAAGCGTTTGACACGTCCACCAGGCCATAGTGCGTGTCGTCGATGGCATTGCCGTGGCCCGGAAAGTGCTTGACGGTGCACAGCACGCCTTGCCGCTGGTTCTCGTCGACAAACCATCCCGCATGGCGCGCAATGGTCTCGGCGTCGGTGCCATAGCAGCGGCCATAACGGCCCACGGCGGCGCACTTGGGATTAGCCACGTCGGCAACTGGGGCGAGGTTCAGGTTTATGCCGCTCTGGGCGAGCTCCTCGGCGAGGATGCGGGCATAGTGGCGAGTGGTGTCCTCGCGGTCGACTTTTCCCACATATTCGGGCGTGGGCGTCTTCTTGAAGCCATATTTCGGCTTGAGGCGCGCCACGCGTCCACCCTCTTGGTCGGCAGCGATGAGCAGAGGGTAGTCGGCCCACTCATGCAGCTGTGCGGTCATTGTGGCGAGTTGCTTCTTGCTGGTGATGTTGCGCGAGCCCAATTTTCCCGAGCCGGTGAGGTCGACGTCGAAAAGGACGAGCGCTCCCACTTTGAGGTCGGTCACATATCGGTGGGCGTCGCAACCAGGCTGCACGGTGTTGCCCCTGAAGCCCACCATGAGCATGCGGGCGGCTTGTCGGCGCAACACGCTGTCGGCCGGCAGGGCAGCAAAAAGGCTATTGGCTGCGGTGAGCACAATAGCCAGTGTGAGAAATATCTTTTTCACAATGTCTTATTTTTTGAAAAACCCGAAGAAATAGTAGCAGGCAATCCAGTCGACGCGTATGCCGCGGGCATAGCCCAGCACTCGCTGCTGCGCGTCGGTCACCTTGCCGTCGCTCAGGTTGACGTGGCCCAGTTTCACGCTGTTGCCGTCGCGCACCGTGCCGTCGGTGTTGATATAGCCCACGCGGGTGCCCGCGGGATCAAAAATCTCCAGGCGCACAATCTTGCCCACTGCCGTGCCCAGGGCGTTGCGCACTGTGCCGTCGGCGTCGAAGGTGCCCACCGAGTGCAGCGCCGCGTCGCGCACTATGCCGTTGCTCGAGATGCGCCCCACGGTGTTGTCGTTGGTGGCATCGCGCAGCACCTGTGCGCTTGCTGTCATCCACATGCCGGCAATCGCCAGCATCATCATTGTCGCATATATTCTAAGAGTTTTCATCGTCGTTGTCGTTTTATGTTTGTTGGTTAGACTCACAAACGCTCACAAAGTTACTTCTTTTCGCCCAAATAACCAAAAAAAAGCTGATTTTTCGGGGTTTCAGTGGCGGCTGGGCGATGGGTGGCCAAAAACGAGACCGCCGGCCACGACGATGGGTGGCAGGCAGTCTCGTTGTGTGTGGCAACCACGGTCGTGGTTAATGTTGCTCCTCGGGCGGGAAGAGGTCCTTGGACTTGGAGATAAAGTTGGGACTGCGCTTCTCGAGGAAGGAGCTGATGCCTTCCTTGTAGTCGCGGCCGCTGTAAACCTTTGAGCGCCAGCCGTGCAACCTCTCGAGCTCTTCGGGTGGCAGCGAAACCGAGTACTTGGTGAGCAGCCTGAACTGGCTCTTGATGGCGCTGATGGCAATGATGGAGTTGCGTCGCAGCGGGTTGAGCATTTTCTCCTCGAGCAGAGCCGGGAGCGCGTCAATCTCGGCGACATGGTTCACCATGCCCACGTTGAGTGCCTCGAGCGCTGTGAGCGGCTGGGCTGTGAAAAACATCTCGCGAGCCTTGTTGGGCCCCAGTTGACACATAAAGTGCATGATTCCCGATGCGTTGTAGGGAATGCCAATTTTGGCTGGGGTGATGGCAAAGGTGGCGTTGGTGCTTGCCACAATCATGTCGCACGACAGGCACAGGTCGCAGGCGCCGCCCCACACCGTGCCCTCAACATAGGCAATCACGGGGATGGGGATGTCTTGCACGTCGTGTATGAGTTTCTCCATGGGCACGTTAAATGCCAGTGGGTCTTGCCCGTCGAGAGGCAACTCGTGGATGTCGTGGCCTGCGCTCCACACGCCGTTGCGCGTCTGTGCCTTGAGCACCACGGCGCAGCACTCCTCGTCAAAGGCCTTGCGCAGTCCTGCCCTGATTTCTGAGCACAGCTCGTCGCTCAGGCAGTTGAGCTTCTTCGCGTTTTGCATCTCGATGAAGCACACGCGGTCAACGATGTTGATATTTACCATTGTCAGATTGTTAGGATCTCTTTCTCCTTGGCGGCAAAGAGCTCGTCGATTTTCTTCATCACCTTGTCGTGGAGTTTCTGCACCTTCTCCTCGCCGTCCTTGCTCACGTCCTCGCTCATGCCATCCTTGACGGCCTTCTTCAAGCCCTCAATGGCTTCGCGGCGTGCGTTGCGCACACTCACGCGGGCGCGCTCGGCCTCGGCCTTGCTGTCCTTCACGAGCTGCTTGCGGCGCTCCTCGGTGAGGGGTGGGATGTTGAGGCGAATCACCTCGCCGTTGCTCTCGGGCATGATGCCGATGTTAGAGTCGATAATCGCCTTCTCAATAACGCGGAACATGCTTTTCTCCCATGGGGTGATGGCGATGGTGCGCTGGTCGGGCAGCGAGATGTTGGCGACATTGCTGATGGGTGCCTTGCTGCCGTAGTACTCCACGCGGATGGGGTCCAGGATTTTCACGTTGGCCTTGCCGGCGCGGATGTGTGCCAGCGAGTCATCGAGGTACATCACAGCCTCTTGCATTTTCTCGTCGGCTGCGTCAAGATAAAATTTCACGTCGTTCATAATATGTTTTTTTGGGTTATGTTCTTGTCAAAGCACGAAATTACAACTTTTCCCACTCACTGACAAATTATTTGGCAAAAAAGTAAGAATTTTATAGTTTAGAGTTTATTGTGTAAAGTTTATAGTTTAGCGTTTATGGTTTATAGAGATTTCAAGTTCTCGAAATCTCGTAATCCCGAGAACTTGACAAACTTGATAAACTTGACAAACTTGACAAACTTGACAAACTTGAAAAA
>JABUUJ010000034.1:2037-19748 GCA_021443235.1 Muribaculaceae bacterium | reverse complement strand
AAACTTGACAAACCTGACAAACTTGACAAACTTGACAAACCTGATAAACTTGATAAACCGGGTGGCGGGGATTTTTGAAAAAAGTTATATATAATATATATAAGGTGTGGAGTGTGGAAAATGTGGTGTTTTTTTCGTTGGTGTTGTGGGGATTTTTATATACCTTTGCGCCGCAAATCCTAAAATTGAGAATTTGCGGGCCGTTATAGGCAAGCAAGAACACATACATATAATATAACTATGGCAGAGAATTTAGTAATAGTTGAGTCGCCCGCCAAGGCGAAGACGATCCAGAAGTTTCTGGGAAAAGATTATGTTGTTATGTCGAGTTCTGGCCACATACGTGACCTACACAAGAAAGACTTCAGCATTGATGTAAAGAACGATTTCACGCCAATATATGAGATTCCGAGCGACAAGAAGGAACTCGTGCGCAAGCTGAAAGAGGCCGCCGCCAGCGCAAGCATGGTGTGGCTGGCATCGGATGAGGACCGCGAGGGAGAGGCTATATCGTGGCACCTCTATGAGGTGCTTGGGTTGAAGCCCGACAGCACCCGTCGCATTGTGTTTCACGAGATTACCAAGCCCGCCATTCTTGCGGCGATAGAGAATCCCCGCGAGATAGACCTGAACCTGGTTGATGCCCAGCAGGCGCGTCGCGTGCTTGACCGCATTGTGGGCTTCGAGTTGTCGCCCGTGCTGTGGAAGAAAATCAAGCCCGGCCTGTCGGCAGGTCGTGTGCAGAGCGTTGCGGTGCGCCTCATCGCCGAGCGAGAGACCGAGATCAACGATTTCAAGAGCGAGGCCTACTTCAGGGCCACCGCGCAGTTTGCCAGCGAGGACGGCACGCCAGTTCCCGCCGAGCTGAACCGCCGCCTTAGCGACAAGGGCGACGCGATGGCGCTGCTCAACGACTGCAAGGCTGCGCAGTTCAGCGTTGCCGACGTGAGCGTTAAGCCCGTAAAAAAATATCCTTCCCCACCGTTCACCACCTCTACCCTGCAGCAAGAGGCGGCTCGCAAATTGGGTTTCTCGGTGAGCCAGACCATGCGCGTGGCGCAGACCCTCTATGAGAACGGACACATCACCTATATGCGAACCGACTCGGTGAATCTGAGCTCGCTTGCCGTGGGCACAATAAGCAAAGAAATCAAGGAGAACATAGGCGAGGAGTATCTCAAGGTGCGCAAATACAGCACCAACGTCAAGGGCGCGCAAGAGGCTCACGAGGCCATACGCCCCACCTTCATCAGCAGCCACGAGATCCAGGGCACAGCCCAAGAGAAAAAGCTCTATAACCTGATATGGAAGCGCACCATCGCCTCACAGATGGCCGACGCGCAACTTGAGCGCACCCAGATCGAGATTGCCATGAGCAACCGCAGCGAGCGTTTTGTGGCAAACGGCGAGGTGATAAAGTTTGACGGTTTCCTCAAGGTGTATATAGAGAGTAGCGACGAAGAGAACCAGGACGACGACCTGCGCACACTGCCCGTGCTTAAAACCGGCAGCGCCCTCATCGCCGACGAGGTGGTGGCAATGCAACGCTACACCCAGCAGCCCCCGCGCTACACCGAGGCATCGCTCGTGCGTCGCCTCGAGGAGCTGGGCATAGGCCGCCCATCGACCTACGCCCCCACCATCTCCACCATCATGAGCCGCGAGTATGTGGTCAAGGGCGAGAGCAAGGGCGAGAAGCGCGACTATGAGTCGATTACGCTCAAAAACGGCAAAATCACGAGCCGCACCAAGAGCGAGCTAACCAGAGGCGAGAAAGGCAAGTTGCTGCCCACCGACACCGGCATGATTGTCAACAAGTTCCTGATTGAGTATTTTCCACAAATCATGGACTATAACTTCACTGCACGCGAGGAGAGCAACTTTGACGAGATTGCCGAGGGCAAAGCTGAGTGGAACAGTTCGATAAGCAAGTTCTATGCCGATTTCCATCCACTCATCACCGAGGTGTCGGCACTCAGACTGGAGCACAAAGTGGGCGAGCGCGTGCTGGGCACCGATCCCGCAAGCGGCAAGCCCGTGAGCGTGAAGATTGGCCGCTATGGCCCGCTCGTGCAGCTAGGCAACGCCGATGACCCCGAGAAGCCGCGCTTTGCATCGCTACAGCCCAACCAGAGCGTAGCCACCCTCACCCTTGAGGAGGCGCTTAAGCTCTTTGACTTGCCCCGCACACTGGGCGAGTGGGAAGGCGACAGTGTTATTGTGGGCGTGGGCCGTTTTGGGCCGTTTGTGCGCAACAACAACAAATTTGTGTCGATTCCCAAACACCTCGCTCCACTCGAGATTACCCTTGAACAGGCCATAGCGCTCATCGTCGAGAAGCAAACCAACGAGGCAAACCGCGTGATTAAGAGTTTTGATCAAGACCCTGACATGCAAGTGCTCAATGGTCGTTTCGGAGCCTACATCTGCTATAAGAAGCAAAACTACAAGATACCACGCAAGATGGACGCTGCAACACTCACGCTTGAGGAGTGCCGCGAGATTATCGCCGACGAGGCCAACGCGTCGAAGGGCGGAGGCCGCCGGCGTGCAGGCAAGGGGAAGTAACTTTGGCTAATGGCTATTGGCTATTGGCTAATGGCTAATGGCTAATGGCTAATGGCTAATGGCTAATGGATTGGCTAATGGGGGATTGTAAAGGGGAGTATCGGTATTTAAAGTGTGTGTTTTGGCGCTAATTGATTATGAACGAACAACTGCTGAGCCAACTATATCTCAAGGAGACTGCGTTCCACAACCTGATGAAGGAGCGCATCTACAACGTGTTGCTCATTGCGAGCGACTATGACGCATTTATACTTGAGGAGGACGGGCGCGTCGAGGAACAGATATTCATGGAATATGTGTCGCTCAACCTGAGCGCGCCGCCACGAGTAACGCGGGCTCGCGACTATGCCAGCGCCTTCCTGATGCTTGAGAAGCAGCAGTATAATCTTATTATCGCCATGCCCGGCGTGGACCTCACCGAAACGTTCACCAAGGCCGTTGAGATCAAGCGTCGGTATCCCGATGTGCCCTTCGTGGTGCTCACGCCATTCTCGCGCGAGGTGTCGCGACGCATCGACGGCGAGGACCTGAGCGGTGTGGACTATGTGTTCAGTTGGCTGGGCAACGTGGAGTTGCTGGTGGCCATCATCAAGCTGCTCGAGGACAAGATGAATGCCCAGACCGACGTGAACGAAGTTGGGGTGCAGATGATTATGCTCGTTGAGGACTCGGTGCGCTTTTACTCATCGATACTGCCCACGCTCTACAAGTTCATCCTGCGCCAGTCGCGCATCTTTGCCACCGAGGCGCTCAACGCCCACGAGTCGATGATGCGCATGCGTGGCCGCCCCAAGGTGATGCTCGCGCGCGACTATGAGGAGGCGATGATGCTCTATGACCTGTATCACGACCAGATGCTGGGCGTGATAAGCGACGTGTCGTTCAAGCACGAAGGCAAGAAAGACAGCAAGGCCGGCATCAAGCTGGCCCACGAGTTGCGCACACTCGACCCCTACCTGCCCATCATCATCGAGTCGAGCGAGAGCGACAACGCGCCGCTGGTTAAGCAGTTTGGCGGCACGTTCCTCGACAAGAACTCCAAGAAATTGCCCGTTGACCTGGGCCAGGCGATTATGGACAACTTCGGTTTTGGTGACTTTATCATACGCAATCCTCAGAACGGCGAGGAGATAATGCGTTTCAAGGACCTCAAGTCTTTGCAATATGGTGTCCACAAAGTACCCGCCGAGTCGCTGTACTATCATGCCAGCCGCAACGAGATTTCGCGCTGGCTCTACTCGCGCGCGCTGTTCCCCATAGCGCAGGTGATGAAGATGCACCGCTTCAACAGCCTTGAGGAGGCACCCGCCGTGCGCCAGCTGGTCTTTGACCTCATCGTCAAGTACCGACTGATGAAAAACCGCGGTGTCGTGGCCGAGTTCCAGCGCGACCGCTTCGACCGCTACTCACGCTTTGCCCGCATTGGGCAAGGCTCGATGGGCGGCAAAGGGCGTGGCCTGGCGTTTATCGACGCCATGATAAAGCGCAACCCCGTGTGCGACAACTTTGAGGGCGTCGTCATCAGCATTCCGCACACCGTGGTGCTGTGTACCGACGTCTTCGACGAGTTTATGGAGAGTAATGGACTATACCCACTCGCACTGTCGAATGCCCCCGACCAGGAAATCCTTGAGGCGTTTCTTGCAGCCAAGCTGCCGCAGAGCGTCAAGGGCGACATAGCATCGCTCTACAAAGTGCTCGACTCACCCATTGCCGTGCGCAGCTCGAGCCTGCTCGAGGACAGCCACTACCAGCCCTTTGCGGGCGTTTACTCCACCTACATGATACCCCATCTCGACGACCACCAGCAGGGCGTTGAGTTGCTGGCGCGCGCCGTTAAGGCTGTGTATGCCAGCGTGTTCTATATGCAGAGCAAAGCCTACATGGTGGCAACGAGCAACGTCATTGACCAAGAGAAGATGGCGGTAATCATCCAGGAGGTCGTGGGCGAGCAGCGCGGCGACTGCTACTACCCGGCATTCTCGGGAGTGGGCCGCTCGCTCAACTACTACCCCACCGGCAAAGAGAAAGCCGAGGACGGTGTGTGCGAACTTGCCGCCGGGCTGGGAAAATATATCGTTGACGGAGGCATGGCACTGCGATTCTCGCCCACGCGCCCCAAGCACGTGCTGCAAACCAGCACCACCCAGTTGGCACTGCGCGACACGCAGAAGCACCTGTGCGCCCTCGACACCACCAGCGCGAGCAAGCAGTTCCAGCTCGACGAGGGCTTCAACATACCACGATTGAACATTCAAGACGAGGCCAACGCCGGGCATCTGCGTTACATCGCATCGACCTATGACGCCGCCAACGACTACATCATCGACAACGACCAGGCGCGCGGGCGACACCTCGTCACCTTTGCCAACGTGCTCAAGCACGGTGTGTTCCCGCTGGCTCCCGCGGTGAAATTCATGCTCGACCTGGGACAGGAGCAGATGGACCGTCCCGTCGAGATTGAGTTTGCCGGCAACATCGCCGCGTCGCCCAGCGACGAGCATCGCGGCGAAATCTACTGGCTGCAGATAAGGCCCATGGTTGACCGACGCGAGATGCTTGACGACGACATCGCCACTACCGACCCGTGTAAAGTGCTAATAGGCAGTTTTCAAGCGCTGGGTCACGGCGTTACCGACGGCATCACAGCTGTGGTGATGGTGAAGCCCGAGAGATTTTCTCATGAAAATAATCATGCAATTGCTTGTGAAATTGCAAAAATAAATAGTAACTTTACAACCTCGGGCAAAAACTACATCCTCATGGGGCCAGGACGATGGGGGTCGAGCGACCCCGCGCTGGGAATACCAGTAAGGTGGACCGACATCGCCGCCGCTCGGCTCATCGTGGAGCAGTCAATGCCCGGAAAGCGCATCGATCCCAGCCAGGGCTCACACTTTTTCCAGAATCTGACCTCATTCGGCGTGGGATACTTCACCGTGGGAATGGACGGCGACGGCAGCATCGTCGACACCGACTTCCTAACGGCTCGCACGGCAAGCTACGAGAGCGAGAATGTGCGTGTGGTGACCTTCGACGCTCCACTCAAGGTGTCGATCAACGGCATCAAGGGCGTGGGCGTGGTGATGAAACCGCTTGGCAACGATACTGAACCGATTAAAGAATAGATTATGTCGTTTTTCAACAAACTGAAACGCGCTTTTGGCTTCAACAGCGACGGCGAAGACCTTGACGAAGTGGTGGACTATGACTTGAGCAAGTCTCCGTTCTCCAACCCCTTCCGACGCAACGACTCGACACGTCACGACCTCTATGACACCACCGACGAGCAGCACGACGAGCCGGCGGTTCCAGTGCCCGTACCCCAACCTAAGCGCGTGGAGGTAAAGCAACAACGCATCCCTGCCGACACACCCGCGCAAGACTTGCCCGAGCCCAAAGCCGAGCCCGCGTCACCAGCACCCGACCACAGCGCACTCATCGACGCAGTAATAGTCCTCATCAACGACAGTCTGCCGCCCATGATGAAGCAATATATCAACGCCGACACACAACGCAACGACGTGGTCAAGGCGCTGCAACCGCATCTGGCCAAAGCAACCGAAACCACCGACCAAGACCTGAAATTACGCCTCAAGCAGAGCGATATGCTGCGACGGGCGGCGCAAAACCGAGCCAACGACCTGAGCCAACGCATCACCGAACTTGAAGGAGAAAACGAAAAACTGGAGCTGGAACGCAAGTCGCTCGAAAGCCACATGAAAGTGATGCAAGTGAGCCTGCTCAACGCCACTCCAGCACAAGACGGCAACCAGCCCGGCGCCGAAGACCTGCGCAAGGAAATCGAACAGCGCGACAACGCCATCGCAACGCTGCAAGAGCAACTCAACGAGGCCAATGAAAACCTCAAAATCGCCGAGCACATCGAGAAACGCATCCAGGAAATGGAGCAACACAAGCAACAACGCGACAACGAGACACGCAAGCTGCGCGAGCGCATCGCTCAACTCGAAAACGAAACCAAGAATATAGATAGCCTGAAGGCCCAGTGCCAGCTCGCACTTGAGGAAAACACACGCCTGAAAAAGGAAATCGACGACATGATGCGCAAAACGCTGGAAACCAACAACAAGCACAACCGACGCGACATTGAGCTGGCTAACCGCATCAACGACCTGAAAGCTCAACTCGCAAGCGCAGCCAAGCTGAGTGAAGGATACAAAGACAGTCTCGACGAGCACATCAACGCCGTGGAGCAACTGCGCAACGAGCTCAACGAGGCGCTCGAAACACGCACCAGCGCTCTGCGCAAACTGCAAGACACCGAGGAAAAGCTCGACGAACTCACCCACGCCCACACCGCAGCAACCCAGCGCATTGAGCAACTCACAACGATGCTCGAGCAAGCAAAAGCAGCGCAACACGCCGCCATGCCACAGCTTGAGGACGAAGACGCAACTATTATCGAGCCTATTGCCGAAAACGAAGTTGTTACTGAGCCCGAGGCTATTATCGAGCCAATAGCCGAGGCTTTTGTTGCTGAGCCCGAAGCTGAGCCCATTGTCTTGGAAGCTGAGCCCGAGCCCGTTGTTTCGCAGCCCGAAGCAGTTGCCGAGCCAGTTGTTAGTGAGGCTGAGCCAGTTGCCGAGTCGCAATCCTTATCAGCCACCATCACCCTCGACGACATCGACGATGCCGACTGGCTAATCCCCGTCGAGCCCGAACCAGCTCCAGAACCCGAGCCCGAGCCCGAACCGGCCCCCAAGCCCAAGACCGATCCACGCCAGCTCTCCCTCTGGTAACCCCCCACCCCACCTTTTACATCACGTAATTGCGTAACCACGTATTTCCAGTAACCCAAGGTCTTTATGCTTTGGTACTAATCTTGTCCGCCAATTTTTCTTTTGGCTTGAGAGATGGCCCTATTGGTTGGGGCTTTTCTACATTTTGCGAATTCTGAAGGTGAGTTCCTCAAGCCGCTTCATAAGTTCGTTGAAACTCTTCTTCTCGGCGTTCTCGTAGATGAAATTGTTTGTCAAGGACAGGTAATCACTACGCCAAACATCTTTCATATCAGCAGGTGGTATAAAATTGATGGATTGTGCAGCATGCGTGGAATAGATGAGCCTGTGGAACAGAAAACTATCCGCTCATTCATTTCAGACACTGTTCCTGATGGCGATGACACCTCTGTCGTATTCAACACAGTGTTTCTTGATGATTGGTTTTAGGATTTTTTGAATCCACATCGGGGATTTGAGGACATCTGCGGAAAAGGATTTTTTGTCGGAAGCTTTTCCCATGTATTTTGCCACTGCTGAAATCTCTTGTTCTCCAACGTGTTCCTGCGTCAACTCCCTAAAGGCTTGGACAATAAGTGGAATGGTTGCCCCTTCGTAACTGAAATTGCGTGGTGCTGCATGACGGAAACTGATTTTCCTGTTGCCGACATTTATAATCCTTGAAGAACCAGTCGTGATGAATGAAACTGTCATAGGAATCTGCGTCGAAACGCCCAGTATGTTAGCAGCGGTCATACCAGTAGGAAGGATTTGAACATTGTCTCTTGCCGCAATTTCAATTGCGACAGTCTCAAGTGGCACTGGCACTTTGCCGAATCGGGAATTCATCGGCTTGACATATATGCCATGCGCAATATGTTCGAGCATTCCCAAGTCGGAGGCATCCTTCAATGCTTTTCTCACGGTTTCTGTAGAACCGAGTGCGGCGAAATCGCTAATGAAAAACACACTGTGAGGTGCTTCTTCCTCAATATGCCTGAATATTGTAGTCTTTATTTGTTTCTCTGTATTCATTACTTTACCGAAATATCTGTATAAATTCGGTGCAAAGATATATAATAATTTAACATCCACCAAATAAAATGAATTACAGGTAGTTATTAATGATTATTTTTAACATTAAGTAGGTATTTAGGGGGTCATTATACCGAAATATTTGCAATAGTTCGGTATTCATTTGCTTGCTTTATTGGATGATGGGCTTATTCTGATGATTTTTGTGGGAGTAGAGTGAAACTATGGTTTTTGTGGGGGGAGCGGGGTTGCGAGTGTGAGGAGAAATGATTAACTTTGTGGGTGTGTTTTGATGGACTCGTGGCGGCCTGGTGCTGCTTTGGGTTTAATCTTCTCATTATGAGCTTTATAACAGAAACCACATAATTGCGGTTTTTTTGGGGGTGGGTGCGAGCAAGAACTTATATTTTTTACTAACATACTACAAAATTCAACCAGTCTATGAAAAAAGTTTTCAAGTTTTTCACGCTCGTCGCAATAGCGCTGTGCGTGGCACTGACTGCAACCGCCGGTGATGCTGGGAGAGCTATGGGCACAGGCGCTCTCGCCAAGAGGGACGCTAAGCCCGTCGCCCACTTTAAGCATCACAGGTTTGCTACCGTAAAAGGTTCTCAAGCCAATGCCCCTGTAAAGGCTAAGACCACTATCTCGAGCAAGGCAGCCGCTCCCTTCAAGGCCCAGGTAATGCCTAAGGCCGACGTGGCGTTGCCCAACATTGTCGCGTCGGTTGTCGACGGCCAGGCACTGAATGTGGGCATGTATCAGATTACCGCCGATGGGCTCGTGGCTCTCAAAAAAGACTACCGCATGAGCGCCCGCAACGGCGGCGCGGCAATTGGCGACCAGTACATCGCCTGCTTCATGGACCAGTTTGAGGGCGTTGTCTATGGCGCTTACTATCGCATCATCGACATGAGCACATGGACGATTGTCAACGAGAACTACGAGGCCCCCTACAACATGATGGCCGAGTGCATGACCAGCGATGGCACCACCATCTATGGTTGCTTCTACAACAACGACCTCTCGGGCTATGAGCTGGGCACGATGAGCATTGACCCCGCGCAGCGCACCGGCACCATACGCCAACTGGGCGGCTACTACAGCGCGCTGGCATGCGACGACAACTACCTCTATGGCATCTATCCCGATGGCAGCCTGATGCAGATTAGCAAGACCGATGGCAGCGAGATGCTGCTATCGAGCACTGGCCTCCAGTCGAGCTATCTCACCTCGGCCGTTTACGACACTCGCAAGCACATTCTCTACTACTCGACCTGCAACGACAGCGAGATAGCCCTATACAGTATTGACTTCAACAACAGCTATGCTGTGGCCAAGGTGTGCGACCTTGCCGGCGAGGTGTGTGGAATGCACATCGTGCTTCCGCCCGCCGAGGACGATGCGCCCGCCGCAGTAAATGACCTCCAGGTGCAGTTTGAGGGCGGCTCGCTGGTGGGCAGCGCAACCTTCACCATGCCCACCGCAACATTTGCTGGCGGCACACTCACCGGCAACTGCGAATATAAGGTCATGGTTAACAAGCAGGTGGTAGTGCAGGGCAATGCGGCTGCTGGCGAGAGCGTACTTGCTCCCGTTGCTGTTGACGCTCCCGGCAGCTACAAGTTCTCGGTGGTTGCCAGCAACAGCGTGGGCCAATCGCCTGCGAGCAACGCTGTTAGCATGTGGGTTGGTCCCGATGCCCCAGTTGCGCCGTTTATGGTCGAGGCCAACTATAGCAACGGCCGCGTCACTGTCAGCTGGGATGCTTGCAACATGTCGCAACACGGCGGCTACTTTGATGCCGACCAGGTGAAATATCGCGTGATACGCTACAAAAACAATATTGAGGACGGTCTTGTTGCCAGCTACATCAGCACCACATCGTGCATCGATCCTATCACTACCGAGCCCGAGGCTCTGACCATCCTCACCTATAAGGTTATTGCATTCTTTGAGACCTCTGAGGCGGAGCCTACTTCAAGTAATCCCGTCGTCTTTGGCTCAATCATCCCGCCCTACACCAACAACTTTGAGAACGCCGACTTCTTCGCGCCGTTCACCGTAATCGACGCCAACGACGACTTCAACTCATGGGGATGGACCCCGGGCTGGGACAACGAGGGCGCCGCATTTGTTGGCTACAGCTGGGAAAACGACATGGACGACTGGCTCATGACACCAGCCATCAAGTTGGAGGCCGGCAAGGCCTATCGCCTCACCATCGCGGCCCGTAACGAGGGCCAGTGGTACAAGGACCTCTTTGAGGTGAAGATGGGCACGGCCAGCACCGTCGAGGCAATGACCACGCCCGTTATTGGCGTGACCGAGCTCAGTGGCGACACTTATGGCAATTACTATGCCGTCATCACCCCCGAGGCCACCGGCACCTATTATCTGGGCATCCACTGCCTGTCGGCGAAGAACCAGGGCGGTGTCTACATCGACGCAATCACTATCGATGCTCCGCTTTCAGACCAAGCCCCTGCTGCTGTCGACAATGTGAAGTTTGTGGGCCAGCCCGACGGCTCAATGGCTATCGACGTGAGCTTTAACGCACCCACCAAGAATATCGCCGGCAACGACCTCACCAGCCTCACTCAAGTGAAGTTGACACGCGACGGCGAGGTCGTGAAGACATTTGCCGCTCCCGCACCCGGCGCCGCACTCACGTTCAAGGACTATATGGATGGCGAGGAGCGCAACGTGCACTACACCATCGTGGCAAGCAACGACGCTGGCGAGGGCATGGTATATGAAAGTGACGCCTACGCAGGTCTCAAGGTTCCTGCTACGCCCACCGGATGCAAGGTTGTAGAGAGCAAAACCACACTGGGCCAGTGCACCATCACCTGGGACCCCGTCACCACCAGCGTCGACGGCGACCCCATGAACCAGAACCTCATCACCTATTCTATTTACGACATCAATGAGCAGCCTCTCGCCACTGGCCTCACCGCAGCCGATGCCGCGAACGGCTACACCACCCAGGTGCAACTGCCCGACGACGGCGAGCAGGCTCTCACCATCTACTACATCTTTGCCCACAACCGCAAGGGCAATAGCGTGAATGGCTTCACACAGATGATTCCCGTGGGCCCGGCCTATTCGGTTCCCTTCAAGGAGAGCGCGCCCGACGCGATCTTCACTCACCCCGTTTGGATGCAGGAAGGCGCCGCGTCGTGGGGCACCACAATGTCGTGCTTCGTGCCATTGTGCACACCTGTCGATGGCGACAACGGCATGATATACATGGAGCCGTTCCTCGCCAAGCAAGACAACATGTTGCTCTCGGCCAAAGTCCACATCCCCGAGGCCGACAACCTGTGCCTGTCGTTCTACTACTGCGGCACCGACGAAGACCGCTTCGACTTTGTGCCCGTAGTGCGCATCCCCAGCGGCGACACATATTATATAGGTGAATACATCCACACCAACTCGGCTGGTCAGGGCTGGCATCAGGTAATCGTGCCCATGGACCAGTTCAAGGGACAGGACGTGCAGGTTGGACTTAACGTCAACGGACGCTCGATGGAAGACTACTTCCTCATCGATTGCGTCGAGGTGCGCGAGTTTGCCGCCCACGACATTGCCGCCGGCGACATCACCGTTCCGTCAACCATCACCGCTGGCAAGGCCAACAAAATCAGCGTCAAGATTGCAAATGCAGGTACTAACGCCGTTGAGCAGTGCGAAGTTGCCCTGTTCGCGGGCGAAGAGAAGGTGGCAAGCACCCAGGTGACCAACCTCGCCGTCTCGGAGTCGCGCACCATCGACTTCAACATCTGCCCGGCACCCACTGCCCTTGGCAGCGTGTCCTATTATGGCAAGGTGATTTATGCTGCCGACGAGAACCCCGACAACAATGTCACCGAGGCCAAGACCACCGAGGTTGTGGCCTCTACACTGCCCACAGTCACCATCGAGGGCCTAACAACCGGCAGCACAGTGACACTTACATGGGAGGACCCCAGCACCGAGGCATCAACCCAGGTTGTTAACGACGACCTCGAGAACTATGAGTCGTTTGTCGTTAACCGCGCTGGCAACTACACCTTCTACGACCTCGACGGGTCAAGCACCTTTGCGCTCGAAAACGGAGCGCAGTTCCCCCACAACGGTGAGCCAATGGCATTTATAACCTTTGACATCGCTCAACTCAGCGAGGCCGACCAGGCCAAGTGCTCAGGATATGCTCACTCGGGCAACAAGTGCCTCGCATCGATCGCATCAACAACAAGCAACAACGACTGGCTCATCTCGCCCGAGTTGCCCGGCAACGCGCAGACCATCAGTTTCTGGAACCGCTCGGCCAACGTCAGCTACGGCTTCGACGAGTTCCAGGTGCTCTACTCAACCACAGGCAGCACTCCCGCCGACTTCACCCAGCTCGGTGAGAACTACGCCTCCAACCTTGGCTGGAGCAAAATCGAGGTGGAACTGCCCGAAGGCACCAAGTATTTCGCAATACGCTGCATCTCGTTCATGACCGTAGGCTGGCTGCTCGACGACATCACCTACACCGCTGGCACGCCCGCCTACACCGCGCTGGGCTACAACATCTATCGCAACGGCGAGAAAATCAACAGCGACCTCGTCACCGAGTGCGCCTACACCGACAACATCGCCGCCCATGCAATCTACGACTACAACGTGACCGCAGTCTATGCCGAGGGCGAGTCGGCGCTTTCTAACACCTACAGCACAGCGCCCACAGGCATCGACGACATCAACACCGGCGTGGCAATCACCGCCACCAAGGGCGCGATCATCGTTAGCGGCGCGCACAACACCGCGGTTTACGGCATCGACGGCAAGCTCCACGCTCAGGCAGTGGGCAACGCCGTGATACCCGTTGAGGCAGGCCTCTACATCGTGAAGGCCGACGCCAAGGTAGCGAAGGTGCTTGTCAAGTAACCCCGCGACACCCGTCACCCATCAAGGGGGGGGCAGCCAACACACCGGCCGCCCCCCTTTTTTGTAAACCACGTTGAACTCCAAAAAGCACTGCGTGGTGAATTTTAAGTAATTCTCATACCATTATATCTATTTATGTACCCATTGGTCGCAAGTGTCTGTCCTACGATTCAGATTTATATTACTGCTATATGGGCATCCCATTGTACGGTATTTCTCGCAATTGCCGCATGTAGGGGCATTGCCATTACCAAAACGACTTATAGCTGATGCTGCAGAACCTACTGCACCTCCAGCAGTGGGGAATGCTCCCGGAATCACATATTTCAGCAAAAACATCACAAAAGGGATACCGATGAGCAGCACCAGCATCACATTGAACATAAAGATGGCAACGGGAATAAGAACGGACATGGTCATCACAGAGTAAATCGTCTCCCACTTTGCCTGGCGCTTCCCAACCTTTCGGGCTCGGCGGGGAATAGTGACACAAAGCACCCAAAGCACTGCCACAATCAAACCCAGCACGCCGCCAAATTCGCCGATATCATTAGCACTGATGTTGGGCCCCAGAGAGCCCTCAAAACTAGACGCCAAGAACATCCATCCCACACTCACAAAAAAGACGATAGCCAGCGGGATGAGACCCTTGAGAAGCATAAGGCTAAGACGCCCCTGCGGCATGAAGTCACAGCCTGCCCGCCTGTTGTAGAAGCGGCGCAGCGTCTGATATTTGAAGACGAAGAAAAACAGATTGACGAATCCGCAGACTTCAATAGCCGTAATGGGCACAAATAATACAAGCCCGATGACGACAGCCAGTATAGCCAGTGGGACATTAGCCTCTTGCTTGGGTTTGTAGGAGGGCACCTGCGGCGGCAGCGGATTGCCATCGGCATCGAGCGCAATGGGGATGTGCTTGAGATACTCGGCACTGATGATTGCGGGCTGCTCATTGAAGGTGAACTGCACGAAGCGTCCGTCGGCGCTAAAGCCCTCGGCATCCAGCTCGTCGTCTTTCCACAGATGGCCGATCGTGGCCAGCGTGCCATCGGCAGCATGGACCGATACGGCCCTATCGCTGACGACCTTGTAACGCTGTCCCTCGATTTGCGCCACATGCCCCACGCCTTGCGAGGTATCTACGGCCGAGGCATCCTCCTGCGACATCTCCTTGCAGCAGAGGGTAGATACATAGCCGGTTTTGCCATTGTAATTGAACTTGATCTTGCCATCCACTATGTCCATCTCTTCAATGACATCGCCGGCGTGCAGTTTGCCGAGTTCACCGACGTAATTAGATGTAGAATACACGGTGAGCGTTTGGTCGCTCACCTCCCATTTGCGATTTTGGGCGTTCAGAGTTGTAGCGAACAATGCTAACAATAGTAGCAGATTTCTAATGATTCTCATATTGTTAAATGTTTTGACTTTCCTTAATTCTCCAACTTAATTGTTAATGGCAAAGATACAAATAAAAATTGAAAACTCACACATCTTGGCGTAATTTTCGCCATCATAGCGAATTTTGGCACACTACAGCACAAACAATCAACGAGGCACCGGGCGGCCACACCATCTTAAACCACGTTGAACAATGTTGAACAATGTTGAACTAAATCATAGCGGAGCGGGGTTGAAAAATTAGGATTTTTAGGGCAAAATGTTTCACGTCGATGTGCCACGCCCAGTTAGGGGCAACCGGCTCAATCATAAGGAGCTAAAAATGAGCCCTGAGCGCATAGCGCCGACAGGCGGTTACGATTAGTGAGAACCGTTAAAAAAAACATTTTCTGACACACCAAAACAAAAAAAGTTGTCCAAAACTTTTTGTAATTATTTGATTTTTAATTATTTAATTTTTTACTGACACAAAAAAGTTTTCCAAAACAAAATTTTTTTGAAAATTTTTCATGAAATTATTTTGTATATTTCAAAACTCTTTGTAGTTTTGTAGTCGCAAATAAAAAACCACACAAAACAAGCGGTATTTATAGGCGGAAACCACGTAAATAATCAAACCAAAACCTCATATAAGACATAATGATTCTAACAGTAGTAAAACGCGACGGACGTGTCGTGGGATATAACGAAGAAAAGATTAAGGCTGCGATACGCAAAGCCATGTTGACAACCGAACTGGGCGAGGACGAGACCCTCATCCAGCGCATCACCGACCGCATAGGTAGCCGCGGCAACGAGCGCATGGAGGTGGAGCAAATCCAGGACCTCGTCGAGATGGAGCTCATGAAGAGCCCCCGCAAGGAAGTTGCACAGGCCTACATACGCTATCGCCAGGACCGCAGCCGTGCCCGCAAGTCGAAGACCTATGCCATCCTGCAGCAGATCATCGACGCGATGAACAACGACATCACTCGCGAGAACGCCAACATGAACGCCGACACCCCCGCCGGCATGATGATGAAGTTCTCGAGCGAGACCACCAAGGCCTACACCGACGACAAGCTTCTCACCCCCGAGGCGCTTGGAGCAGTGCGCCACAACTACCTGCACATTCACGACAAGGACTACTACCCCACCAAGAGCCTTACCTGCGTGCAGCACCCGCTCGACAGAATTCTGCAAGGCGGCTTCATGGCAGGCCACGGCGAGTCGCGCCCGGCAAAGCGCATAGAGACCGCCAGCGTGATTGCCTGCATCTCGATGGAGACAGCCCAGAACGAGATGCACGGTGGCCAGGCCATCCCGGCATTTGACTTCTATCTGGCGCCCTTCGTGCGCAAGACCTTCGTTGAGGAGGTGAAATATGTGGAGAACATGTGTGGCGAGGACTACAGCAGCCTCTATGAGGCCGAGGTAGACGACTACATCACCCGCGACCTCGACGGCCTCACCGGCATTGAGCGCGCCAAGCAGCACGCCATCAACCGCACCGCCAGCCGCGTGCACCAGGCCATGGAGGCATTTATCCACAACATGAACACCATCCACTCGCGTGGCGGCAACCAGGTGGTGTTCAGCTCAATCAACTATGGCACCGATATCAGCGCCGAGGGCCGCTGCGTGATTCGCGAGCTGCTGCTGTCGACCTACCGTGGCGTGGGCAACGGCGCTACCGCCATCTTCCCCATCCAGATTTGGAAGAAAAAACGCGGCGTGAGCTATCTGCCCGAGGACCGCAACTACGACCTCTACAAGCTCGCCTGCAAGGTGACCGCCCGTCGTTTCTTCCCCAACTTTGTCAACCTTGACGCTCCCTACAACTATCACGAGAAATGGGACATCAACGATCCCGAGCGCTACAAATATGAGGTGGCAACAATGGGATGCCGCACACGCGTGTTTGAGAACCGCTTCGGCGACAAGACCTCGATTGGCCGCGGCAACATCTCGTTCTCGACCATCAACATCGTGAAGCTCGCCATCGAGTGCATGAAGATTGAGAACAAGCAGGAACGCATCGACACCTTCTTCAAGAAACTCGACAACCTGCTCGAAATCACCGCCCGCCAGCTCAACGACCGCTACGACTTCCAGAAGACCGCGTTTGCCAAGCAGATGCCTATGGTGATGTCGCAGTTGTGGAACGGCGCCGAGAAGCTGGGCCCCAACGACACCATTGAGGACGTAATCAACCAGGGCACACTGGGCATCGGCTTCATCGGCCTTGCCGAGTGCCTCATCGCCCTCACCGGCAAGCACCACGCCGAGTGCCAGGAGAGCCAGGAGCTGGGACTGAGGATTGTGAGCCGCATGCGTGAGCGTGCCAACGAGTTCAGCGTGCAGTATCAGCACAACTACAGCGTCCTCGCCACACCCGCCGAGGGTCTGAGCGGACGATTCACCAAGCGCGACCGCATGCAGTTTGGTATCATCCCCGGTGTTACCGACAAGGACTACTACACCAACTCCAACCACGTGCCCGTCTACTACCACTGCTCGCCCAAGCACAAGGCCGAGATTGAGGCTCCCTACCACGAGATTACCCGCGCCGGCCACATCTTCTATGTAGAGATTGACGGCGACGCCACCCACAACCCCGAGGCTGTGAGCAACATCGTGGACCTCATGGACAAGTACGACATCGGCTATGGCTCGGTTAACCACAACCGCAACCGCTGCATGCAGTGCGGATATGAGGACGCCCAGGAAGGCCTGCACACCTGCCCCAACTGCGGCAGCCACGACATCGACCGCCTGCAGCGCATCACCGGCTACCTCGTGGGCACCACCGACCGCTGGAACAGCGGCAAGATTGCCGAGTTGAAAGACCGCATCGTTCACAAGTAAATTCCACACCCCTTAACGGGGTCGCAAACATCTCCATAAAAGGACAAAAGCAGCGCCACGGCTTGAGTGCGCTTTTGTCCTTTTTTAATTTTGAATGTTTTAACCCAAATAGTTCATTAGGGATAACTTGATAAACTTGACAAACTTGACAAACTTGACAAACTTGACAAACTTGACAAACTTGACAAACTTGACAAA
>JABUUJ010000034.1:0-1419 GCA_021443235.1 Muribaculaceae bacterium | reverse complement strand
CGTTGGAAAAACGGACAAAAAAGGCACTTTTTCCATTGGAAAAACGGACAAAATAAGTGCTTTTTACATTAGAAAAACGGACAAAATCATGATTAATAGAAAGATTTTCAACACATTATACAATAAGTTACAAAACAGCAAAAAAGCCATTCTTGTAACTGGTGCACGCCAAGTGGGCAAAACATTTATAATTCGCCAACTTGGGGCGGCTCACTACAAACATTTTATTGAGATAAACATGTTGCAAGAACCCGAACTTGCAACAATGTTTTCTCGCACCAAAAGTGCCGATGACATCCTCATTGCACTTTCCACACACTATGGGAAGAGAATGGTCGCCGGCCAAACGTTGTTTTTCTTTGACGAGGTACAGGAATGCCCCGACATTGTGACAAAAATTAAGTTTCTCGTTGACCAAAGCGACTTCAAGTATGTTTTGAGTGGCTCATTGCTGGGTGTTGAACTCAATGACCTGCGCTCCGAACCAGTGGGCTACCTTGACACAGTTGATATGTTCCCGCTTGATTTTGAGGAGTTTGTTATAGCATTGGGCGTGGGCAACGACGTATTAGCGGCACTTCGCAATGCTTTTGAGCAGCACGAGCCCGTTAACGACCACGTGCACCAGCAAATGATGAAATATGTGCGGCTATACTTGCTCACGGGCGGCATGCCAGCTGCTGTGCAAAAGTATCTCGACACGCACAACCTGCGCTTGGTCGCCGACGAACAGCTGGCAATTTTAAGACTGTACAAAAAAGATATCTCAAAGTATGACACTGGCAACAAACTGTATCTTAACGAGATATTTGAATTGATTCCTCCTGAGCTCAACGCAAAGAACAAAAGGTTTATTCTCAAGAACCTTAATGAAAACGTGAAATTTTCAAGATTTGAAAACAGTTTCCTGTGGATGAAAAACGCTGGAGTGGCTATTCCCACCTACAACATCGAGGAGCCAAAACTGCCGCTACTGCTCGCACGCTCGCGCAACCTTTTCAAACTGTTTCAAAACGACGTTGGACTGCTGGCGGCACAATATGCAACCAGCGTGCAACTGCGCATTCTTGAGGGTGACGATAAAATAAATTTCGGGTCAATATACGAGAACTTTGTAGCACAAGAACTTACTGCGCACGGATTTAACGCATATTATTACAATAGCAAAAAGAACGGTGAAGTTGACTTTGTGATTGAGCACAACGACCAGGTGCTACCCATTGAGGTGAAATCGGGAAAAGACTACGCACGGCATAGGGCTCTGGACCGTCTCATGGCTTCGCCCGAATATGACCTGCCACAAGCCTTTGTGCTATGCAACGACAATGTTAGCACAACAGGACGCATCGCTTGCCTGCCTGTTTACATGACGATGTTTCTGCACAAGCGGCAGGCAAGCGACCTAATCTACCACGTTAA
>JABUUJ010000033.1:14323-23117 GCA_021443235.1 Muribaculaceae bacterium | reverse complement strand
CTTTTTTTATTGCATATATAGAAGAAAACCGACATAAAATTATTAACTTTGACAAAAATTGCAACAAAAAACATTATTAATTATGCTTACAGACAAAGACCTTCAACTAATCGAGAAAAAGGGAATTACCCCCGAAATGATTGAAACTCAGTTAAAAAACTTCGCCAATGGGTTTCCTTGGCTGAAAATTGACTCGGTGGCTACCGTAGAGAATGGCATTGTTGCTATCCCCGAAAACGAGGCGGCAAAGTATATTGCACAATGGAACGAGTTCAAGGCTCAAGGCGGCACAGTTGAGAAATTTGTTCCGGCAAGCGGCGCCGCAAGTCGCATGTTCAAAAACATCTTCTCGTTTGTAACCGAGAACAAGCCTGAGCCCGAAACCGACTTTGAGAAAGAATTTTTTGCTGGCATCCATAAGTTTGCCTTCTTCCCCCTGCTCAACAAGCGTTGCATTGAAATCTATGGCAAAAACATCGACGAGCTCATAGATGCTGGACAATGTGTGGATGTTGCCCGCACGCTACTTGACGCCAACGGCCTTAACTATGGCGCTCTGCCCAAGGGACTGCTTAAATTCCACCGCGCTGCTGGTGGCTCGGTTCACACTCCCGTTGAGGAGCACCTTGAGGAAGGAGCCCAGTATGCTGCCGACAACAACCACAAGGTTAACCTACACTTCACAGTGTCGCCCGAGCATCGCGGCGAGTTCAAGAAAATCCTTGACGCCAAGGTCCCCAACATGGAGAAGGTGTGGGGCGTAACCTACAATGTGACAATGAGCGAGCAGAAAGCCTCGACCGACACTATGGCTGTGACCAACGACAACACCCCCTATCGCGACGGCAACGACAACCTGCTATTCCGTCCCGCCGGCCACGGAGCCCTTATTGAGAACCTTAACGAGCGCGAGGCCGATGTGATTTTTGTAAAGAACATCGACAACGTCGTGCCTTCTCGCTTGCGCCACACAACACTACGCTACAAGAAGGTTATCGCCGGCTATCTCGTGGGCATCCAGAAGCAAGTGGCAGCCTACCTCAACATGCTTGACGAGGGCAATGCTCCACTTAAAGAAATACTTGAATTTGTGGAGAATAAACTATTCACTCACAACGCCGCAGCCAAAGACATGGACGAGGCCGCGCTGGCACAGTATCTGCGCGTGAAACTCAATCGCCCGCTGCGCGTGTGCGGCATGGTGCGCAACGAGGGTGAGCCCGGCGGCGGCCCCTACCTGGCCTATAACGCCGATGGCAGCTACTCTCCCCAGATTCTTGAGGCAGCCCAAATCAACCCCGATGACGCTGCCGCAGTAGAGCTGATGAAGAGCGGCACCCATTTTAATCCCGTTGATCTGGTTTGCTACATCAAGGACTATAAGGGCAACAAGTTTAACCTGAAAGACTATGTTGACTACAGCACCGGCCTCATCAGCGAGAAGTCTAAAGACGGCGTTGCCATCAAGGCCCTCGAACTTCCCGGCTTGTGGAATGGCTCGATGAGCGACTGGAACACAATCTTTGTAGAGGTTCCCATCGAGACCTTCAACCCCGTTAAGACCGTTAACGACCTGCTGCGTCCACAGCACCAATAATATTAATAATGTATAAGAAGCTTTCAATCCTGCTGGCAGCGGTAGCCGTGATGGTGGGATGCACTAATGCGCAGACCACCGACAAGGCCGCCCAAGCGCCACAGACCGCAAATGAAACACAAAAGGCCAAGGTGGTTGCCATCAATCAGGACCAGTTTGCCCAGCTTGTGTGCGACTACACCAAGGGCGAGTGGACAATGAAGAGCGACAAGCCTGTGGTGGTTGACTTCAATGCCACCTGGTGCGGCCCCTGCCGTCGGTTGGCTCCCGTGCTTGAGGATCTTGCTGCCGAATATGCCGGTCGCGTGACATTCTACAGCGTGGATGTTGACCAAAACAAGCCATTGGCTATGGCGTTTGGCGCTCGCAGCATCCCCATGTTGCTGATATGTCCTGTGAAGGGCAAACCGCAAACCATAGTGGGCCTTTACCCCAAGGACGAGATTGTAAAGGCGATAGAGTTTGTTTGTTTTAGCTCTGAAAATCAGTAGAAAACAAAACTTGACAATGCAATATTGCGGCCTCGCTAACTTCGGTTTAGCGAGGCCGCAAGTTTTAAATTTGAGCATCTATACGTTTTGACCCCGATTAAGAGCTGCTGGAGGCAGCATATGTGAGTAGGCAGGCATCAACTGGTTGAGGAGCGAAGCGACAACCAGCTGGTGCAGGCATATAGATGTCTTCCAGCAATGGTGTGCCCTTCACACAGGCACGACCACATCCGATCGATGAGCCCCCTCCTATGGTTCCTTTCGGACATCTGAACCTAAGTTTAAAATAGGTAATTATTTTCTTCTAAAAAATTTGCACAAAAGTTTAAAAATATGTAAATTTGCACCGTGAAAACCGAGTTTTAAGAGGTTGATGCACTTACTTACTGTTTTATGTGTTTATTTATGATGCTTTAGAAAACATGTGTTTCAGCACATGCTTCCGAATGGAAGTGTGCGCAATAATTGTGTGTAAATACCACATTTGACAAAAGAAAAATTTTTAACTAACCATATTTACTAACTAAATTCAATCATTAATGAACAAGAAAATTTTTACATTTCTCTTGACCGCGTTGCTGGTGCCCGCCATGGCTCTGGCGATTAATGTTAAGGGTACGGTTCTTGACAAAGTCAACGAGCCTGTGATTGGTGCTTCGGTTCAGGTTAACGGTACTACAATTGGTACTGTGACCGACATTGACGGTAACTTCTCGCTTGCCAATGTGCCCGAAGGCGCAAAGATTACTGTTTCTTACATTGGCATGCAGCCCCAGACCCTCAAGGCACAGAGCACACTCAATGTGACACTGGCCGACGACAACCAGCTCCTCGAGGAGGTTGTGGTTATCGGTTATGGTGCAGCCAAGGCTAAAGACCTTACCTCGCCCATCGAGGTTGTGAAGGGTAAGGAACTCATCACCACCCCCACCTCGTCGCCCATGGCAGCCCTTCAGGGCAAGGTTCCTGGTGTGAACATCAGCAACTCAGGTACTCCTGGTGACGGTCCTTCGGTACAGATTCGTGGTTTGGGTTCGTTCGGTGACACCTCTCCCCTCTTTGTTGTTGACGGAATGTTTTATGACAACATCAACTTCCTGAACAACGCCGACATCGACGAGCTCACCGTTCTCAAGGACGCATCGGCAGCAGCCATCTATGGTGTGCGTGCTGCTAACGGTGTTGTCATCATCACCACCAAGCGTGGCGCCAAGAACCAGCCCACCAAGATCACTTATAACGGCTACATCGGTCTGCAGAAGGCAACCAACGTGCTGAAGATGTGTAACTCGAGCGAGTATGCGACTATGCTTATCGAGGCCGACGAGGCCGCTTACAAGAGCACGCTCGAGGCTTCAATCAAGGCTTTCGGTGGCGACTATGCAAAGCGTCAGTTTAATGCCGACACCAACTGGTATAACGAGCTGCTGCGCACTGCAATGATGACCAACCACAGCCTTAACCTCACTGGCGGCAGCGAACGCGCCACCTATGGCGTAGGTATCAGCTACCTTAGCCAGGATGGTATCATGAACGTTGAGAACTACTATCGTCGTCTCAACTTCCGCGCCAACCTCGACTTCCAGGCCACTAACTGGCTGAAGGTGGGCTTCAACGGCGTGTTCAGCAACGGCAACCAGAAGGTTCCCAACAACGCCGCATGGCAGCAAGCCTTCAACGCCCCCTCGATTTATCCAGTTTATGACGAGCGTCGTGGCGAGGATGTGGGTCCCATCAAGTTTGCCTCACCCGACCAGTGCGGTCTGATCAACAACTTCTACAACCCCGTTGCAACAGCCACCTACTATGACTCGAAGAACGAGACCTATCAGGTGCTCAGCAACTTCTTCGCTCAGATTGACTTCATTCCCAGCAAGCTGAACCTGCGTTCAAGCTACAGCTATGACTTCTCGCTCAACCGTGGCACAGCCTTTACTCCTAAGTATTATGTGTTCAACGGTCAGCAGAGCACTACTACTTCACTCACCAAGAGCGACAGCAACTACTACAAGTGGATCTTTGATAACACCCTGACCTACAACGACAGCTGGGGCAATCACAACTTCACCGGCATGGTGGGTGTTTCGATGCGTAACGAAAGCTATCGTTACCTCTCGGGCTATGCAACCAACGTTCCCGAGGGCAAGGACGAGTGGAAATATCTCAACCTTGGTAGCAAGGACGGCTCAACCGTTACCGATGGTGGCTCGCGCTATCGTGGTCTCTCTTACTTCACTCGCTTGAGCTATAACTACGCAGGCAAGTACATGCTTATGGGTACATTCCGTGCCGACGGTTCGTCGAAGTACAACGAGAAGTGGGGTTACTTCCCCTCAATCGGTGCAGCATGGGTTATCTCGCAGGAAGAGTTCATGGAGAATGCTCCGTTCGACTACTTGAAGCTCCGCGCAAGCTGGGGTAAGCTTGGTAACGACAAGATCGCCGCTTCGGCAGGTTTTGCTAACCTGACTCCCACTGAGGCTGTATTTGGTGGCACAACTACTATTCCCGGTTACACCAGCGAGAGCAACTTCTCATGGCTGGCATGGGAGGTTGTTAACGAGACCAACGTTGGTATCAACTTCGCTACACTCAACAACCGCCTGACCGGTGACATCGACTGGTTCTATCGCATGACCGAGAACGCAGTTATCTCGCCCACCATCCCCATGACCAACATCACCGTTGCCGGTAACTATGGTAAGATCCTCAACACCGGTCTTGATGTATCTCTTAACTGGAACGACAAGATCACAAAGGACTTCAGCTACCACGTAGGTGCTAACCTGTCTTACTTGCGCAACCGCGTTCACAGCCTGAAGGGTGACCTCCAGATGATTAAGGGTGGCCGCACCGTGAACATGGTGGGTGAGAAGATGAACTCTTACTATGGCTACAAGGTTATCGGCATCTATCAGACCGAGGCTGAGTGTGCCGCCGATCCCATTGCTGTTACAAATGGCCTGAAGCCTGGTGACTTCATTTATGAGGATGTCAACCACGACGGCAAAATCGACGGTGCCGACAAGCAGGTTCTGGGCTCGTATGTTCCCGACTTCACTTACGGCTTCAACCTGGGCTTCAACTACAAGGGCTTAGACTTCGCCGTATCGATGTATGGTCAGGCTGGTGGCAAGCTGTGGAACCGTAAGCGCGCTCTCCGCTACGCATGCTCTAACTACAACTTCGACTACGCACAGTATCGTGACCGCTGGACCGGTGCCGGCTCAACCAACGAGCACCCCAGCGCAGCAGCTTTGATCAAGACTTGGAACGTTTCGGACTCTAACAACGCATCTTACTTTGTTGAGAGCGCCAACTACTTCCGCATCCAGAACATCACAGTGGGCTACTCGTTCAAGGACATCAAGATGGGCAGCTACACACTGCCGGGCATCCGCCTGTCGCTCACTGCCGACCGTCCATTCACTACATTCAAGGCCAACAGCTTCACTCCTGAGTTGAGGTCGGGTACTGAAGGTTGGGATACCGAGGTTTATCCTCTGACTGCTACTTATACATTCGGTGTTCAAGTTGATTTCTAATCATTAAAAAGTTATTACAATGAAATTTTTAAAGAAAACATTAGCATATATCGTTCCTGTTGCGCTTGCGCTTGGAATGAGTACTTCATGCACCAAATTTATTAATATCGACCCCGAAGACACCTTGCCCAGCGAGGCAATGGACTACAGCGATGTGAGCTATATGTATCAGCCAGCCAGTGGTATCTATGCCACGGCTCGCACTCAGGCTGCTCACTGGGCCAACGCAATGATGATGAACACTCGCGACGGTGACGTATGGTCAGGTCGCGTTGATGACCAAGGTACTGCAGTAGACTTCGGTCGCTACTTCAACTACAACAACGGTTTCTGGGCACTTGGCAATGTATGGACTACATTCTACAACATTATCCGTGCCGCCAACACTGCTCTCGACGAACTTGACAAGTTTGACGAGTATCTCGCTCCTGGCAGCGATAACGCTAAGCTGTGCAACCAGTATCGTGGTGAGGTTCGCACAATCCGTGCATGGGCTTACTATCAGCTGGTTAACAACTTTGGTCCAATTCCCATCCTGTATGATACCTATTTCACCGACTTCCGTCGCAAGAAAGTTGAGTCGGTTTACAACTACCTGATTGATGAGCTCACTTGGTGCAAGGACAACATGAGCCGTGTTCGTCCCAACCAGATGCCTCACGTGGGTGCTGTTACCGCCTTTACCGCCGAGATGATTCTTGCCCAGGTGCAGATGCTCAAGGGCAACTGGGCCGAGGTTGAGACCCTCACTCAGGACATCATCGACAAGGGTAACTTCGAGCTGTTTGCCGACTACTACAACCTGTTCAAGATTCCTGGCAAAGTTTGCAACGAGTCACTCTTTGAGATTCAGGTAACCGACTACGGCACAGGTTCGGGCAAGTACACCGGTATCGACCAGTACTTCAACTTCCAGGGCCCAAGTATGACGCACGTTGATGGAAATATTGGCTTTGGTGGCTGGAACTTCGTAAGCTATGAGTATGAGTTTGTTGAATGGTGTGATGCCCGTGATGAGACCGTTCGCAGTGAGACTGCAATCCTTCGTGCCAACACAACAACTCGCGATGGTGACCGTGTGCAGCCCAACGGCAATCCCGCTTCTACTCAGAGCTGGAATGGCAAGGCTTACCTGCCCTACAACCAGTTCACTCTGCCACGTATGGACTATGGCGCAAACAACAACTGCCGCGTACTGCGCTATGCCGACGTTCTGCTGATGAATGCCGAGGCTAAGGTTCGCCAGGGCAAGAATGGCGACGACCCTGTTAATAAGGTTCGCGCTCGTGCTAAGATGCCTAACCTCACAGGTGCAACTGTTGACCAGATTCTCGACGAGCGTCGCATTGAGTTGTGCAACGAGTGGTGCTCGCGCTACATCGACCTGTGCCGCACAGGCAAGGCTGCCCAGGTTCTTGGACCTAAGGGTTGGACCGAGGCTAAGCGCTACTGGCCCATCTCTCAAGGTCACCTTGACCAGGCACCCGAGCTGCTTGAGGATCCCATCGACTAATATTGACTAAAGTCGCTATTAAAAATATTAGGTCACATGCAAGTGAAACTGATGTTTAAGAACTTGCTTTGCCTTAATATTTTCATCGGAATAGTAGCGCTTACCTCTTTGAGCGTAAGCGCTACTTCTTCTAAAGATAGTATACGTGTCGTCAAGGGACAGGTGAGCGATTACTACATCACCGTCAACGAGGAGTATCTGCTTGAGGGCACAGTGCGTGATGAGAATGGCGAGCCGCTGAAAGGCGCAACCGTGATGTTCTTTGCATCGCCATGTCACGTCAACACCGACGACAACGGGCACTATGAGTTGAGAGCTACCGATGAGAATCTGCACATCTATGTGTATTATCCCGGCAAGGCATTTGCCAACGTAATGCGTGACGCCAGCCAGCATCACCTTGACATTACGTTGAAGCCCAACACCTCGGTTCCCGTTAGGCGCCGAGCAGCCATCGTTACGCCGTGGTACACACCCGGCGACGACGCGACGACTACCTATTGCAACCCCATGAACATCAGCTACAACTATGAGCCATATAACGACAATGCCAAGAATGGCGGCTCGTTCCGCTCTACTGCCGACCCCATGGGGCTCATGTTTAAAGGTAAAAACTTGCTGTTCTCGACCAACGAGGGCGGATATTACCAGTCGAGCAACTTGAGCGACTGGGAATTTGTGCGTGCTTCATTTCAGCGCTACCCCACCGACGACGATTGCTGCGCTCCTGCCGCGTTTGTCTCGGGCGACACGCTGTTCTACACCGGTTCAACCTACGCCGGACTGCCAATATGGTACACCACCAATCCCGAACGCGGGAAATGGCTACGAGCCATTGAGTGCAGTAAGTTGCCAAGTTGGGACCCTGGTTTTTTGCTTGATGACGATGGCAAACTGTATCTCTATTATGGCTCGAGCAACGAGTTTCCGCTGAAGGGCGTTCAGTTGAGTCGCGACGACTTCAGTCCCATCGGCAAAATCCATGATGTCATCAAGTTGGAGCCCAAGTTGCATGGCTGGGAACGCTTTGGCATGAACAACGACGATGAAGTGACGCTTGCCCCATTTACCGAAGGAGCCTACATGACCAAGCACAACGGCAAAACCTATCTGCAATATGGTGCGCCAGGCACTGAGTTCAAGATATATGCCGATGGTGTCTATGTTGCCGACTCGCCCCTTGGCCCGTTCCGCTACCAGAAGCACAACCCCATGAGCTACAAGCCCGGTGGGTTTGTTCAGGGCGTGGGACACGGCGGCACATGGTGTGACGAGAAAGGCAATTACTGGCATGTGGGCACTTGCATGTTGTCGATAAAATACAAGTTCGAGCGCCGCATAGGCCTCTACCCCACCGCTTTTGACCGCGATGGCGTGATGTGGTGCAACACCGCCTTTGGCGATTACCCCAATCATAACGGGCAAGCAAAAGTTGACGACCACACCAACCGTTTTACCGGCTGGATGCTACTCAGTTATGGCAAGAAAGTGGAGATGTCGTCAACCGCAGCCAAGCCCGACAACGTGCCATTTACACCGATTGAGTTCAAGGCGTCGAACCTGTGTGATGAAGACATGCGCACAGTGTGGAGCGCCGAGACCGGCAATGCGGGCGAGTGGATTGCGATGGATTTAGGGCATGAGTGCG
>JABUUJ010000033.1:13166-14208 GCA_021443235.1 Muribaculaceae bacterium | reverse complement strand
CTCGTGGTTGACAAAAGCAATAACGACAAGGACGTGCCTCACGACTATGTAGAGCTGAGGCAGGACCTCAACACCCGATATATCAAGGTGGAGAACCTGCACATGCCAGGCATGGGCAAATTCTGCATGAGCGACTTGCGCGTCTTTGGCAAGGCCGATGTCGCAGCTCCCGCGATGGTTAAAGGACTGAAGGTAAATCGCGACAATGCCGACCGCCGCAATGCGATGATATCATGGAAGTCGGCCGAGCGAGCCTACGGCTACAACATCCGATATGGCATTGCCCCCGACAAACTCTACCACACCATCACCGTAAATGGCGCATGCGAGTATGATTTGCGCGGCCTTGACCTTGGCACCGACTACTACTTTGCAATCGAGGCGCTGGGCGAAGGTGGCGTGAGTCAACTAAGTAACATACTAACTGTAAATAAGTAAATCAAGTGAAAATAGTAAAAATATTATTTCTGGCAGCTGTAATAGGCATTATGGGATGCTCAAAAGGCGGCACAAAGCCTGACCCAAGCCCAGACCCGAAACCCACTCCCGAAGAAGAGTTTAAAAACGACGATGAGTTGCTCGACTTCATGCAGAAGACGCATCTCAACTATATGTGGGAAGGCGCCGAGTCCAATTCAGGCCTTGCGTGCGAGCGCATCCATCTTGACAACAGCTATCCTCAAGGCGACCAGACCGTTGTCACCACTGGTGGTAGCGGCTTTGGTATTGCGGGCCTGCTTGTGGGCATTGAGCGCGGCTTTATTGACCGTGCCGAGGGTGTTAAGCGTCTGCACAAAATCGTTGACTTCCTTGCCAAGGCCGACCGTTTCCACGGAGTATGGCCCCACTGGATTGAGGGCACAACCGGCAAGGTGAAGCCCTTTGGTCAGAAAGACGACGGCGGCGACCTCGTTGAGAGTAGTTTCCTCATGCAGGGTCTGCTATGCGTGCGTCAGTATTTTGCCAACGGCAACGATAGTGAGAAGGAACTGGCAGCCAAAATTGACACGCTGTGGAAGGAAATGGAGTTTGACTGGTACAC
>JABUUJ010000033.1:0-12382 GCA_021443235.1 Muribaculaceae bacterium | reverse complement strand
AAAATGAAAATTAAGTATTTAGCATTAGCAGTCGCACTTGCTGCAGGTTCAGTTGCCAACATTCAGGCATCAAACGACCCCCAGATGGATGCGTTTATCAGTAACCTGATGAGCAAGATGACACTGCAAGAGAAGATTGGTCAGCTCAATCTGCCCGGAGCTGGAGAGATTGTCACTGGCGAGAAACAAAACACAGGTGGAAACGATATGTTCAAGGACGGAAAAGTGGGCGGCGTCTTTAACCTGAAAGGCGTTGATAAAGTTCGTGCCGTGCAAAAACTTGCGGTTGAGGGCAGCCGCCTTCACATCCCCCTGATTTTCGGTATGGACGTGATTCACGGCTATGAGACAGTATTCCCCATCCCACTGGCGATGTCGTGCACATGGGATATGAACGCCATAGAGACCAGCGCACGCATCGCTGCACTGGAGAGTACAGCCGACGGTATTTGCTGGACATTCAGCCCCATGACCGACATCTGCCGCGAGCCTCGCTGGGGCCGCATGAGCGAGGGCGCAGGCGAGGATCCTTTCCTTGGTGCCGCTATTGCCCGCGCAATGGTAAAGGGCTATCAAGGCAAGAGCCTAAAGGACAACGAGACCATGATGGCTTGCGTTAAGCACTTCGCCCTCTATGGTGCTCCTGAGGCTGGCCGCGACTACAACACCGTTGACATGAGCCGCCAATGTATGTTTAACTACTACTTTGAGCCCTACAAGGCTGCCGCCGAAGTGGGTGCTGGCAGCTACATGGCTTCGTTTAATGTTGTTGACGGCATTCCCGCTACCGGCAACCGCTGGCTCATGACCGAGGTGTTGCGCAACAAGTGGAAATTTGACGGCTTTGTGGTTACCGACTATACAGGCATCTCCGAGATGATTGATCATGGTATGGGCGACCTGCAGCAGGTATCGGCGCTGGCTCTCAAGGCCGGTATCGACATGGACATGGTGGCCGAGGGTCTGCTTGGCACGCTTGAGAAGTCGCTCAAAGAGGGCAAGGTAACTATGGCCGAAATCGACCAGGCATGCCGCCGCGTGCTTGAGGCTAAATACAAGCTCGGTCTCTTTGACGACCCTTATAAGTATTGCGACGAGAACCGCGCTAAGACACAGATTTTCACCAAAGAGCACCGTGCCATCGCACGCGACATCGCCACCAAGTCGTTTGTTCTCCTGAAGAACGAGGGCAATGTCCTTCCGTTGAAGAAAAGTGGAAAGATTGCACTCATTGGTCCTCTTGCCAACACAAAGGCCAATATGCCCGGCACATGGTCGGTAGCAGCCGTGAGCGACCGTTACAAGTCGCTTCTTGAGGGCATGAAGGACGCAGTGGGCAACAAGGCCGAGATTCTTTATGCCAAAGGCAGCAACCTGTGCTATGACGAGACACTGGAAGCCAACAGCACCATGTTTGGTCGCGAAATGCGCGATGCCCGCACTCCCGAGGCAATGCGCGCCGAGGCAATCGAGATTGCCAAGAAGGCCGACGTGATTGTATTTGCCGGTGGCGAGTCGTCGGAAAGCAGTGGCGAGTCGAGTTCACGCAGCCAACTTGAGACCTACGACGCGCAGCACGACCTGCTCGTTGAGCTCAAGAAGTTGGGCAAGCCCATTGTTATGCTTAACTTTGCTGGCCGCAGCACCATCCTCAACTGGGAGCAGGAGAACCTTCCCGCAATTCTCAATGTATGGTTTGGAGGCTCGGAGGCCGCCGATGCGATTTGCGACGTGGTGTTTGGCGACAAAGTGCCTTCGGGTAAGCTCACCACCTCGATGCCTCGCAGCGTAGGCCAGTTGCCGCTTTACTACAACCACCTCCCCACTGGACGGCCGCTTCCCGAGGGCAAGTGGTTCACCAAGTTCCGCAGCAACTATCTTGACGTGCCCAACGACCCACTCTACCCCTTCGGCTATGGCCTGTCGTACACCAAGTTCAACTACAGCGACCTCACGCTCAGCACTCCTGAGATGACCGAGCAAGGCGAGGTCATCGCAAGTGTAACAGTGACCAATGCAGGCAATTATGATGCCGACGAGATTGTTCAGCTCTACATCCACGACCCCGTAGCACGCGTGTCGCGTCCTGTTAAAGAGCTCAAAGGCTTCAAGCGCATCTCGTTGAAGAAGGGCGAGAGCAAGACAGTTGAGTTTGTTATCACTACCGACCTTCTCAAGTATTATGACAGCGACCTAAACTATGGTTGCGACGCTGGCGAGTTTGAGGTGATGGTAGGTCCTAACAGCCACGATGTTAAGATGCAGAAATTCACCCTGAAGTAACATTCTGTGGTATATTACGATAAATGTGGGGCTGGTGCAAGGTTGCATCGGCCCCAATTTTGCTTAAAAAGCGGAATATCAAGAAAAAAGTGGCGAAAAACTTGCCTATGTGAGAAAATATTGCTAATTTTGCAACGCTTTTTGGAGCAAATTTTATTAATTTATTAATTTTAAACGATTTATGAATCATTACGAAACCGTTTTCATTTTAACTCCCGTTTTGTCTGATGCACAGATGAAGGAAGCGGTAGAAAAATTCAAGACAGTGCTCACCGACAATGGTGCTGCTATTGTCAACGAAGAGAACTGGGGCTTGCGCAAGCTTGCCTATCCCATTGAGAAGAAAACCACTGGTTTTTACACTCTTGTAGAGTTTGATGCCGAGCCTACAATCGTAACAAAGCTCGAGACAGCATTCCGTCGTGACGAGAAAGTTATTCGTTTCCTTACCATCCGCAACGACAAGTTCGCTGCTGAGTATGCCGCTAAGCGTCGTAGCCTGAAGAAGGCGGCTAAGGAAGCTGTGAAGGAAGAGGCTCCCGCCGAGGAAGCACAAGTTGAAACTAACGCTTAAAGAAAAGGAGAAAGAATTATGGCACAAGCTCAATCAGAAATCCGTTATTTAACTCCGCTGTCGGTAGACAACAAGAAGAAGAAATATTGCCGTTTCAAGAGAAGCGGTATCAAGTACATCGACTACAAGGATCCCGAGTTCCTGAAGAAGTTCCTCAACGAGCAAGGTAAGATTCTGCCCCGTCGCCTCACTGGCACTTCGCTCAAGTTCCAGCGTCGCGTGGCAAGAGCCGTTAAGCGTGCTCGCCACATCGCTTTGCTTCCCTTCGTAACCGACTTGATGAAATAATATTCTAAAAAAGGAGAAATAAGATTTATGAAAATAATATTGAAAGAAGACGTTGCTAACCTTGGATACAAGGATGACGTTGTTGAAGTAAAGAACGGTTACGGTCGCAACTTCCTTATCCCCACCGGTAAGGCCATTCTCGCTACTCCTTCGGCATTGAAGGTGCTTGCCGAGAACCTCCGTCAACGCGCTCACAAGATTGCCAAAATCAAAGCTGACGCTGAAGCTATCGCTGCTTCGCTCAAGGATGTGGAACTCACAATCACCGCTAAGGTTAGTGAGACTGGCACCATCTTTGGTTCAGTTGGTAACATTCAGATTGCCGAGGCTCTTGAGGCTGCTGGTCACACCATCGACCGCAAGCTCATCGCCGTTCAGGCAGTTAAGCAGGTAGGTAAGTACACAGCTACTGTTAAGCTTCACAAGGAAGTTTCGGTTGAGATTCCTTTCGAGGTAATCGCCGAGGTAGCCGAGTAATTTAAAGGATACTCATCACAAGGCATCGCAGGGACTTGTCCCCCGATGCCTTTTTTAATTCCCTGTACTATTATGGTAAAGCACATTGTAATGTTCAAGCTCACTGGCACCGTCCAGGAGCGCATTGATGTAGCAACTCGATTCAAGGCGGCGCTTGATGCACTGCCTGAGCAAATCGACGTGCTGCAAAGCATTGAGGTCGCACTCAACCAGAATCCTGCCGAGACATGGGATGTCGTCCTCACCGCTATATTGCCCACAATGGCCGACGTTGAGGTATATGCCAAGCACCCCGCCCACGTGGCTGCCGCTGGCCTGCTGGCTGGCCACAAGGAGTTGCGTGGTTGCGTTGACTATGAGTTCTAAGAGACTAACCACTCTACACATCAAAAATGCTGCCTCATTGTGTTGAGGCAGCATTTTGTTTAAGACATGTTGAGATATTTGCGGATAGTGGCGGTGAATGGTCTCCAGAATTGCTCGCACTTCAATTCGCCCACGCCATAGATTGCGGAGAACTCGTCCTTGGTGGTGGGTTTTTCCTGAGCCATTGCCATCAGGCTCTTGTCGCTGAACACCATGTAGGGCTTAAGGTTCTGCGCCTTGGCAATTGCCATGCGAGTTTGGCGCAGTTTTTCAAAGAGGCTCTTGTCAACATCTTCCTTAGTGGGAACTTGCGGTTTCTTCTCAGGCTTTTTCTCGGCCTTGGTGTGAATTTCCACCTCGGTAAGCTCGACCTTGCGTGTGCCCCTGAGCACCTCCCACCCCATAGGTGTGACTTTAAGGTGCTTATTCTCGTTATAGGCGACATCGATAAGTCCAAGCTGAAGCATCTGAAGGATATAGCCGTTCCAAGTTGCGAAACTCAGGTTGTGCCCGACGCCAAAAGTAGGCATCTTGTCATAGCCGTTGTCTCTTAGCTCGTTCTTGTTGGCGCCCCTTACGATATCAATTGCCATAGTATGTCCGATGTTTTCGTTGGTGCGAACAAGCGCACTCAATATCATCTGTGCCGGGACAGTGCCGTCGATGCGCCGGGGAGGGTTTTTGCACACATCGCAGTTGCCGCAATCGTGGTCATATGGTTCGTTGAAGTAGTTTAGCAGGATGCGTCGTCGGCACACATGCGACTCGGCATACTGCTTCATTCGTTCCAATTTATCGATATTGAGCATTTTCTGGCCCGACTCCTGCACAAACTGGTTGAGTTGCACCACGTCGGCATAGGAATAGAACATGAGCGTGTCGGCCGGCATGCCATCGCGTCCCGCTCTTCCTATTTCCTGATAATATCCCTCAATGTTTTTGGGCATGTTGTTGTGAACGACCCATCGCACATTGCTCTTGTCGATACCCATGCCAAAAGCGATTGTAGCACATATTATTGTAATATCGTCGTTGACAAATGACTCTTGCACAGCGAGTTTCTGCTTTGTGGGCATACCGGCATGGAACGGCTCGGCATTATATCCCATTTGCCGTAATGTAGCAGCGAGTTTCTCGGTGCCTTTCCTGCTCAAGCAATAGATGATGCCACTTTCACCCTTGTGCTTCTCAAGGAAACGCTCAAGAATTTTCATTTTCTCACGTCCCGACGTGTTGCACACCACATTGAGGGCAATATTAGGACGGTCAAAAGAGTTGATAAACATGCGGGCATCGTCAAGATGGAGTTGCTCTTTAATGTCGTTGCGAGTCAATCGGTCGGCAGTCGCAGTAAGAGCTATTATGGGGCAACCGGGGAAACGCTCGCGCAACGAGCCCAACTGGGTATATTCGGGCCTGAAGTCGTGTCCCCACTGCGAGATGCAGTGAGCCTCGTCAATTGCTATAAGACTAATTTTCAAGGCAGTGTTCCAACTATTCATCTCGGCAAGAAGTTTCTCGGGCGAGATATACAGCAGCTTGATTTTTCCGTCAAACACATGCCTGATGATTTCGCGGTTGAGTTGCTCGCTTTGCTGGCTATTGACGGCTGCAGCGGGAATGCCGTTGGCCTGCAGCGCCGACACCTGGTCGTTCATTAAGGCCAGGAGCGGAGACACCACGATTGCGCACCCGTCGCACATCATTGCCGGGATTTGATAGCACAGCGACTTGCCGCCGCCAGTGGGCATCAACACCACAGCGTCATTTCCCGCCAACACATGTTCTATCACCTCCCACTGGGTGGGGTAAAAACGGTCATAGCCATAGAAGCGTTTCAACAGCACGAGAGCTTCGCGGTGTTTTTGGCTCGAGTTAATGTCAGTATGCATTTTGATCTCCTTTAAATGCCTTATAAACAGTTAACAGAATAATTTTTATGTCAAGCATGAAATTCCAGTTCTCGGTGTACCACACGTCGCACTCAACGCGTTTTTCCATCTTCCACAGTTCGTCAATGTCACCTCGGTATCCACACACCTGCGCCCAGCCGGTAATGCCTGGCTTGATGACGTGTCGCAGCATGTATTTGTCAATAAGATCGCGATACATCTCGGTGTGCTGAACCATGTGAGGACGCGGCCCCACAATCGACATGTCGCCTTTAAACACGTTGAAAACCTGCGGCAACTCGTCAATGCTGTAGTGTCGCAAGATGCGCCCCACCCTTGTCACCCTCGGGTCCATGCGCGTGGTGTGCTGGTTGTCACTGGTTTCGTTAGCCTCCATAGTGCGGAACTTATAGCACCAAAATTCCTTGCCGCGATAGCCGGTGCGCTTTTGGCGGTAGAAGATGGGGCCTGGCGAAGTCGCTTTGATTGCTATGGCGACGGGAATTAAAATAAATGGGAACAAAGCGAGCACAACCATCGACACAACGAGGTCAAGAGAACGCTTGATGAATCGATTGAAAGGATTTTGGCTGGGATGCGGCATCACGGCCATTACGGGCACATTACCGAAGGTGAGAAGCGAGAAGTTGCGCGTCACCGTTGGCCCAAGTTGCGGCACATAGTAAAAGTCGATGGCGTGATCCTCGGCAATGCGCAGCAGTTTGGGTGTTATGCCATTATTACTATCGGGCACAGCGCAATAGAGTTCGTCGACGCTATTGTTGTGTACAAAATCCTCTACCTCATCGATGGAGCCATGATGATATCGGGGGAAATCGCACTCGCCATTGCTGAAAATGGCAAGGATGCGGTAGCCATAGCCCAGATCGCCACCCACCTCCTCGACAAAACGATGAGTAGAGCCACCCTGCCCCACAATTATGATGTTGCGATAGTTAAAGCCATGATTGCGGTAAAGCTTGATGACCTTGCGTGAAGTGAACCACCACAGCACCATTGCCACGGCAAATAGCGAGTAGAACAGCACAAGACCCTTGAGTGGCAGAATTATACCCAGAAAAGTAATGATTGACAAGAAGATAGCGGCATGTAGCCCTACCGAGCGCAGAGCATGCATCGCAACATGGTCGGCATAGAGTACTCGCCTGTCGTGAATGTCGCTGCGAAAATATGCTACAATGACATACGACAAGTTAAGCAAGAGCCACACCAATCGGATGTTCATAGCCATCTTGCCGCCACACAGGAGCATCGACACGACGTAAGTGCTATTCAGGATGATAATGTCAACCAAACTGAACAGCCATTTAATCATGGAGCCATATCGTGCTTTAGTCTTCATGCTCTATATTAACGCAACATTGATGTGAAATATTGCCTTGAGGTAATGCGTGTTATTAACAAGCAATCACCCTCCAGACAAGTAGCCCAGAGGGTGACGCGCATATGAAATGATTATGCTAAATTACGATTTATCATCAAGCATTTTGATCTTCTGCTCAAGCAGGGCGATATCTTCCTTTAGGTGCTCAACTTTGCGTTCGAGCTCCTTAACCAGGCTGTTGCCCGACTTAGAGTTGGCATTGAGGAAGCCCATGTTGTTGACGTAGGTCTTCAGCTCGCTGCATCTTGCCTCATATATGCGCACAAGGCGGTCGCGCTCGAAGTTGGCCTTGTCGCTCGACATCTGGCTGATGTTGTTTTCAAAGTTGGAAAGATTAGCCCTTGAGCCTCTCATGTCGAATTTTTCGAAAGCCTTATCGACAGCCTCGCGATAGTCGGCATAGATTTTGTCCTTCTCCTTGAAAGGCACATGTCCTATCGTACCCCACATGTTCATCAACTCGCGCACCTTAGCGGCACCCTCTTTCGGGTCCTCACTTTCAAGTGCCTGGTTAAGCTGTGCGATGAGTTCTTTCTTCTGCTTAAGGTTATCGTGCTCAACGGCGTGGGCATTATTGGATAGTTTCTTCTTTGACTCAAAGAAAGCGTCGCAAGCGGCATTGAAGCGTTTCCACACTGCATCGCTGTGTTTTTTCACAACTGGGCCGATTGTCTTCCACTCCTTCTGCATGCTGACGAATATTTCGGTTGTGGTCTTCCATTCGGTAGAGTCTTTGAGCGCCTCGGCCTTTTCACACAGTTGAAGTTTGTGGGCGAGATTGGCTGCGAGTTCTTCCTTCATTGTTTTGAAGAAGTCGGCCTTCTTGGCGAAGAAGTCGTCGCACGACTTACGGAAACGTGCAAAGAGAGCCTTGTTGGCCTTTATAGAAGCGAAGCCCAGTTTTTTCCATTCTTCCTGCAGGGCGAGGATTTGCTTGGTTGCCGCCTCCCATGCGTTGTAAGACTTCAGTCCATCGGTCGAGATAGTCTCAATCTTCTCGCACAGAGCAACTTTGGCATCGGCGTTTTCTTTCTCGGCCGATTTGCGCTCCTCAAAGAAGGCCTGATGTTTCTTGCGGATTACTGACGAGGCGTTCTTAAAGCGCTCCCACAGGTCTTCGCGTATTTCCTTGGCAACGGGACCTGTCTCACGCCATTTCTCGTGGAGTTCCTGCAGTTTCTTGTAGGCTGCTATTAGGTCATCCATCTCGTCGAGAGCCTCGGCCTCGGCACACAGTTGCTGCTTGATTTCAAGGTTCTTGCGGAAGTCGTAGTCGCGCAGCTCTTTATTGATTTTCAACAGGTCATAGAACTTTTCGTTGGCCAGCTGGTAGCTTTTCCAGATATCAGAATCGCTTGAAGCGGGAACTGGGCCAATGGCTTTAAACTCCTGCTGTAGTTGCTGAACCTTAGAGAACTGACGGTTGATGTTGTCGGGGTCGTCGGTTATAGCGATAATTTGCTCAATGATGGCTTGCTTTTTGGCAAGGTTCTCGGCTTTAACGGCTTCTTGCTCGGCGAGTTGCTGTGTGCGTTTTTCCTTGACAATATTGATCAACTCCTTGAAGCGAGCCTCAATGGGGTCGTCTTTAATTGCGAAGGCGCTTTCTTCATTGCCAGCTGCCAGAAATTCGGCCTTTTCCTTTTCAATTTCACCCTTACGAATCTGAATGAAAGCCGCCTTAATGGCTGTCACCTCGTCCTTGATATCGTCAAGGGGTTTTTGAAGAAGCTCTTCAAACGCACTAACCAAATTTTCTTTTGAGAAGTCGGCATATTTACTGTCTCCACTGGCTGCGGTTGCAGCAACTTCTCCACTCTCTACATTTTCAACAACTGTCTCACCAGCCTCCTGTGCGGGTGCCGGATTCAAGGTTCCATCCTTCTCGAGTTGTTCCATCGATTCAGATAATTCACGCGATTCCATAACTTAAAATTTTTTAGTTACTCATTGCCAAGCAATGAAATTTATACAAATTTTTCCAAATTTACACACAATTTCTCAAATACCAAAGAAATAAATGTGATTTTTTAGAAAAAGCCTGTTTTTTTCTTATTTTACTGCTTTTTTGAGTAATAAATTGTTGAGCAATTATTAGTATCAAATAGATTTCTTGCTGCCTCGTCGATAACATCGATGGTAACCGCACGATAACGGTCGATTTCCTCGTTGATAAGGTCGGCGTTGCCCACGAGTTCAAACTTGCACAGGCGTGTGGCCTTCTCTTGATAGCTTTGGTTGTCGAAGACCGCTGCGGCATGGAACTTGTTGAGGCACTTCTCAAGCTCATACTGGGTGACACCCTCCTTAAGGATATTGTTCAACTCGGCATTGACTATTTCCTCGGCTTGCTCAAAGGTAGTGCCATCGTTGAGCTGTGCCCTCACGATGAACAAGCCTGGGTCGAGCGTGGCCTCAATGCATGCCTCCAGGTCGGTGAGAATCGACGACTTGGTGAGCACATTCTGCTGAAAACGCGCTGAGTTGCCACTAGACAGCACATCCGACAGCAAGTCGCAAGCCGGGTATAACTCGCCAGCGTAGGCAGGCATGTGATAGAGCTTTAGGAGCATGCTTTGAGGCACGTCACGCTCAACCCTGAGGATGCGGGGCTCGGTTTGAGGTGGTTCGGCGGGCAAGTTGCGGGGTGCGATGCCGCTGGGCTTGAAATCTCCAAACCATTTCTCGGTGAGCTCGACGGCTTTCTCAAAGTCGATGTTGCCGGCGATGCACATCACCAGATTGTCGACCGAGTAATACTTATTGTAGAAATCCAGGATTACCTCACGGGGCATTTCGTCGATCTCATCAAGTGTTTTGCCTATGGTGGGCCACTGGTAGGGGTGCACCTTGTAGGTCAGCGAGTGCATGAGGTGCGTGAGGTCGCCGTAAGGCTCATTGAGTAGGCGCTGCTTGAACTCCTCCATCACCACGTCCTTCTGGATGCGGATGCTCTCATCGCTCAGGTTGAGCGCCATGAGGCGGTCGCTTTCAACCCACATCGCGGTCTCGATGTTGTGGGCGGGAAGGGTCTCAAAATAGTTGGTCATGTCAACGCTGGTCCAGGCGTTGCTTGAGCCGCCGGCGCGTTGCAAGGCGGCATCAAACTTGGGCACATTCTTTGAGCCAGTGAACATAAGGTGCTCCATGAGGTGAGCAAGGCCTGTGTGCTGTGGCGACTCGTCCTTGCTTCCCACGTTATACAGTAAATTAAGCGTTACCATCTTGGTAACGCTATCTTGATAGTGTAATAGCCTGAGCCCGTTGTCAAGCTTGTGTCGATTAAATCTTATCACAGTATTTTTGCTGAAATTACTTTAACATCATCAACAGGCCGGTCGTTGGCACCGGTAGCTACATTCTGGATTTTGTCAACCACTTCAAGGCCCTTGACAACCTCGCCAAACACGGTGTACTGGCCATCGAGGTGTGGTGCGCCACCCACTGTGGAGTAGGCTTGACGCTGCTCGGCGGTAAACTTGGCGGGATTCTTGGCATACTCGGCCTCCATCTTGGGCACGAGCTCACGCTCGAGTTGCTGCAGTCCCTCGCGGTCGCCACGTCGCTGCATCTGCACGATAGAGTCGCGATATTGCATGGCGAGTTGCTGGAAGAGCTGCTGTTTCTTGCCCGCCTCGAGGCGCTGCTCCATCATGCGGAGCTCCTCGGGCCCCATCACCTTGCCGGTGACGATGTAGAACTGCGAGCCCGAGCTGCGTCGCTCGGGGTTGACCTGGTCGCCAGTGCGAGCGGCAGCAAGTGCGCCTTTCTTGTGGAAGAACTTGGGATAGACAAATTCGGCGGGGACAGTATATCCGGGATCGCCGTTGCCAAGCAGGTCGTCCTTTTTGGCGGTCTTAGACTTGCCGTCGCCCGTTTGGACCATAAAGTCCTTGATTACACGATGGAAGAGCACGCCGTCGTAGTATCCTTCCTTGACCAGTTTCACAAAGTTGTCGCGATGCTGCGGAGTCTCGTTGTAGAGTTCAACGACGATGTCGCCCATCGAGGTCTTCAGTTCGACCTGAGTACGTTTTTCGTTATTCACTGCTGTTGGTTGTTGTTTTACGGTTGTTGTGTCGGCGGCCTCTGTGGCTTTCTCGTTGCTGGTCATTGAGCACGAGATTGCGGCGAGAAACATTAACGCCATTAAAATATACAGATGTTTTTTCATAATCCCACGGGGTAAAGTCGTTTGTAAATGCGGCGGAAGTTGTCATCGCTGGCGCTGAGCTGCTCGGCGCGGTTGGCATAGTCGGGTCCCCAGATTGATGAGGCAAGGATGCCCAGATAGGCGCGCTCGCGGTCTTTGACGATGGCGGCCTTGATAAGGGTGTCGATTGGTGCGGCATATTTCTCTTTATCAATGGCGTTGAGGTAACGCGCGGTGCTAACGACAAACTGCCCAGTGCGGTCCACTTTTATCATGTTCTCAACGAGATCGCTCATTTCATCGGTAATGTCGTTAATATTATTGGCGATATACTCATAGGTTATCAGCCCATTGGTGTCTTCGGCCAATTTCTTTTTCAGTTCAGGATTCATATCTTATTTATTTTTTATTCAATATAATGTCAATGCCAGTGCGATGGCAAATGTCGTTAAGCAACTCAATTTCAACGTTTGCAGCGAAATTATCGGCATCGATAATGTCGGTGAGGTCTTTTGCCAGTTTCATTTTCTGCTCGGGCGACAGGCTTTTTACGATGGTCACCGCCGCCTCATAGCCAAGCGTTTTTCCCAGGTTGAAGGTTTCCTTGGAAACGCCCATCCCTGCGCTGATGAAGTTAAACACGCACATTTCCTCCATGGTCACTCGCCCGTCGGCGTTAACCATCTCAATGAGCAGGCTCACTGCTGCGGCCTTCTGTATGTCGCTTAGTTCTTGCATCGTTCTTGGTGTTACAATATGCAAAGTTACCACATTTTCTTTATAAATCCATGATTAAACATTTTTTTTTTCAAAATTTCGCTCCACCGCATATTTATATTTTTAAGCATTTTTAACTTGCGGGCGGGGTAAAATTGAAAATTTTTAGCAACTATATACTATTTGACCCCAAGAAGGGGCTGCCGGAGGCAGCAGATGTTAGTAGG
>JABUUJ010000032.1 GCA_021443235.1 Muribaculaceae bacterium | reverse complement strand
GAGCCCACCGACGAGTGGGAGCAGGGCGTGGCTCACCGTGCGGCGCGCTACTACCGCTTCGACCGCATAAAATACAAGAAGTCGCGCCGCGGCGAGTAACCCCGATAAAACGCTCATAACGTTTACTAAGTTTTTTGACCAATCAACGAAACGAAATAAGAAGATGTATTTATTAGGATATGATATAGGCAGCTCGTCGGTCAAGGCGAGTCTGGTAAAGGCCGATGATGGCCGTTGTGTGGCTCAAGCGTTTTACCCTGGCAGCGAGGCACCCATTATTGCCGTGAAGCCTGGTTGGGCCGAGCAAGACCCCGAGAGCTGGTGGCAGTATCTCACCCTTGCCACCCGCGACGTGCTGGCGCAGAGTGGTGTTAAGGGCGAGGAAATCAAGGCGATAGGCATCTCCTATCAGATGCACGGCCTGGTGTGTGTTGACCGTGACCTAAACGTGCTGCGCCACAGCATAATATGGTGCGACTCGCGTGCGGTGCCGCTGGGCAATCGTGCCTTTGCCGCCCTTGGCGAGGACTTCTGCTTGAGCCATCTGCTCAACTCGCCCGGCAATTTCACTGCCGCCAAACTTGCTTGGGTGCGCGAGAACGAGCCCTCACTCTACAGCCGCATCCACAAGATTATGCTTCCGGGCGACTACATCGCCATGAGGCTCAGTGGCGAGTGCTGCACCACCATCGAGGGCCTGAGCGAGGGCATCTTCTGGGACTTCAAGCGTGGCGAGGTGTCGCAGGAGTTGCTCGACTACTTCGGCATTGACCGTTCGCTCATCCCCGAGATAAAACCCACCTTTGGCATCCAGAGCCGTGTGAATGCCGACGCTGCCGCCCACTTGGGCCTTCAAGAAGGCACCCCCATCAGTTATCGTGCGGGCGACCAGCCCAACAATGCGTTGTCGCTCAATGTGTTTGAGCCCGGAGAGATTGCCTCGACGGCTGGCACGAGCGGCGTGGTGTATGGCGTGCTGGGCGAGGTTAATTATGACCCGCGCTCGCGCGTTAACACCTTTGCCCACGTCAATCACACCCCCGCGCTCAACCGCTTAGGCGTGCTGCTGTGCATCAACGGCACCGGCATCCTCAACTCGTGGATGCGACGCCTGCTGGGAGCCGAAATGAGCTATGCCCAGATTAACGAGCTGGCGGCGCAAGTGCCTGTGGGCAGCGAGGGCGTGACGGTGTTGCCCTTTGGCAACGGTGCCGAGCGCATGCTCGAGAACCGCCCGAGTGCGTGCTCGATTAGCGGCGTCGACTTCAACCAGCATGGCCCTGCCCATCTCATGCGCGCCGCGCAAGAGGGCATTGTGTTCTCGTTTATGCACGGCATAGAGATAATGAAGGGCATGGGCATGGAGGTGAAACGCATACGCGCCGGACACGCCAATATGTTCCTCAGCCCCATCTTCCGCTCGTCGCTGGCTGGCGTGGCTGGCCTACCCATCGAGCTCTACAACACCGATGGCGCGGCTGGTGCCGCCAAGGGTGCCGGAATGGGAGTGGACATTTATCATGACAACAACGATGCCTTTGGCTCGCTCGAGAAAATCGCGACTATTGAGCCCTGCGCGGCGCAGTCGCAGCAATATGCCGATGCCTATGGGCGCTGGTGCGAGCAACTGAAAAAATCATGCAGTTAACTTATTAAAAAGACAACATAAATCATTATCATTATGGCAAATAAAGAATTTTTTCCCGAGATTGGCAAAATTAGGTTTGAGGGCAAGGACAGTAAAAACCCGCTCGCCTACCACTACTATGACGCCGAAAAGGTGGTCATGGGCAAGAAAATGAAAGACTGGTTCAAGTTTGCAATGGCTTGGTGGCACACTCTGTGTGCCGAAGGAACCGACCAGTTTGGCTCAGCCTCCAAGAAGTTTCCGTGGAACGTCGCCGATTGCCCCATGCAGGCCGCAAAAGACAAAGTCGACGCCGGCTTTGAGTTTATGAGCAAGATGGGCATCGAGTATTTCTGCTTCCACGATGTTGACCTCGTCGAGGAGGCCGACACAGTCGAGGAATATGAGGCTCGCATGAAGGAAATAGTCGCATATATCAAGGGCAAGATGGCCGAGACCGGCATCAAGAACCTGTGGGGCACAGCCAACGTGTTTGGGCATCCGCGCTACATGAACGGCGCCGCCACCAACCCCAACTTTGACTCGGTGGCACGCGCGGTGGTGCAAATCAAGAACGCCATCGACGCCACTATTGAGCTGGGCGGCACAGGATATGTGTTCTGGGGCGGACGAGAAGGCTACGCGAGCCTGCTCAACACCGACCAGAAGCGCGAGAAAGAGCATCTCGCCACTATGCTCGGGATGGCTCGCGACTATGGCCGCGCCCATGGCTTCAAGGGCACTTTCCTCATCGAGCCCAAGCCTATGGAGCCCACCAAGCACCAGTATGACGTCGATGCCGAGACCGTAATGGGATTTCTCAGGGCTCATGGCCTTGACAAGGACTTCAAGCTCAATATCGAGGTCAACCACGCTACGCTCGCGGGCCACACCTTTGAGCACGAGCTCGCTTGCGCCGTCGATGCCGGCATGCTGGGCAGCATCGACGCCAACCGCGGCGACTATCAGAATGGTTGGGACACCGACCAGTTCCCCATCTACACCTCTAATCTCGTGCAGGCGATGCTGCAAATCGTGCGCAACGGCGGCTTCAAGGACGGCGGCACCAACTTTGACGCCAAGGTGCGTCGCAACAGCACCGACCTGGACGACATCTTCATTGCCCACATCTGCGCCATGGACTCGATGGCACGCGCCCTTGAGGCGGCGGTGGCAATCATCGAGCAGTCGCCCTATTGCCAGATGTTCAAGGAGCGCTATGCGTCGTTTGACTCGGGCATAGGCAAGGACTTTGAGGACGGCAAGCTCACGTTTGAGCAGGTATATGAATATGGCAAGCAGGTGGGCGAGCCCGCTCAAATCAGCGGCAAGCAAGAGCTCTATGAGGCTATTGTAAACATGTACGTGTGATACCGACTTTGAATTTGACATTGACTATTGGCCATGCTCTCCCTATAGGGGGCTGTGGGGCTTTTCAATAGCAGATAATATCTGAAAAAATGAAAGTATATGAAGATAAAGGGAATAAACTATTCCTTTATTCGATAGTTCTTGTGGCTGTGCTGGGCGGACTGTTGTTTGGCTATGACACAGCAGTGATTTCGGGTGCCGAGAAAGGTCTTCAGGCATTCTTCCTTACCGCCAAGGATTTCCACTACACCGATGCGATGCATGGCTTCACCTCGTCGAGTGCGCTCATAGGCTGCATCCTTGGTAGTGCGATGTCGGGCATGTTTGCCTCACACCTGGGTCGCAAGCGCACGTTGTTTTGGGCTGGCGTGTTCTTCTTCCTGTCGGCGCTGGGCTCCTACTACCCCGAGTTCCTGATTTTTGAGCAAGGCGAGCCTTGCTGGAACCTGCTCATTGCGTTTAACTTCTACCGCATCCTGGGTGGTGTGGGCGTGGGTCTTGCATCGGCCATTTGCCCAATGTATATCGCCGAGGTGGCACCGAGCAACATGCGTGGCACGCTCGTGTCGTGGAACCAGTTTGCGATCATCTTTGGCCAGCTGGTAGTTTACTTTGTCAACTTCATGATTATGGGCGAGCACACCAACCCCATCATCGAGAAGATTGCCAATGGACTGTATCGCGTGTCGTCGGCGAGCGACCCATGGACCATCACAACGGGCTGGCGCTATATGTTCGGTAGTGAAGCTTTTGTGGCGCTGGCGTTCACTCTCCTTGTGCGCATTGTGCCCGAGACACCTCGCTTCCTGGTGATGAACCGCTATGATGACGACGCCATGCGCGTGCTTGCCAAGATTAACGGCACCAAGCGCGCCAAGGAAATCCTCGAGGAGATTAAGGCCACGGTGATGGCCAAGACCGAGAACACCGAGAAGCTGTTTACCTATGGCGTGATGGTGATATTCATTGGCATCATGCTCAGCGTGTTCCAGCAGATTGTGGGCATCAACGCGGTGCTGTACTTTGCCCCACGCATCTTTGAATCGATAGGTATGGGCGACGCGATGATGCAGACGGTGATTATGGGTGTTGTCAACATCCTGTTCACGCTGCTGGCAGTGTTCACTGTCGAGAGGCTGGGCCGCAAGCCGTTGCTCATCACTGGCTCGCTGGGTATGGCGCTGGGCGCATTTGGCGTGGCGACATACAACCTGGTTGACGGACTTCCCGCAATCGTGGCAGTGCTGAGCATCATGATTTACAGTGCGTCGTTTATGTTCTCGTGGGGACCCATCTGCTGGGTGCTCATCAGCGAGATTTTCCCCAACACGATACGTGGCGCCGCTGTGGCAATCGCTGTGGCGTTCCAGTGGATATTCAACTTCATCGTGTCGTCGACCTTTGTGCCCATGTACAGCATGAGCGCTGGCGACATGGGCGAGAAGTTTGGTCACATGTTTGCCTACAGCCTCTACGGCGTTATGTGCATCGTTGCCGCAATCTTTGTGTGGCGTCTTGTGCCCGAGACTAAGGGCAAGACTCTTGAGGACATGAACAAACTGTGGAAAAAGCAATGATTAAACCGTTTTTGTCAATATTGGCTGCTTGTGCGCTGCTGAGCCCGCTGGGCGCGGCGGCGCAGGGCAAGCCTGTGATAAAGGTTGAGACGCAGGGCGTGCAGCTGGTGATGAAGGTGGGCGACAATGGCCGCCTCTACCACAGCTACCTGGGCCCGCGACTCACCCACGAGGGCGACCTCCAGCATCTGCCGCAGGGCATCGAGGCCTACCTCACTCACGGCATGGAAGACTACTTTGAGCCGGCACTGCACGTCGAGCATAGCGACCACAACAACACCTGCGAGCTGAAGTATGTGTCGCACGATGTGACACAACTGCCCGACGGTGCCACGCTCACCACCATCAACCTTGCCGACGAGGTGTATCCTACGCGCGTGAAGTTGCTGTTCACTGCCTATGCGCAGCACGACATCATCATCGAGAGCACCGAGATCACCAACGGCGAGAAACAGCCCGTGGTGCTGCACAAGTTTGCCTCGAGCCTGCTCAACCTCGACCGCAGCCGCTATTTCCTCACCGAGTATAGCGGCGACTGGGCCAGTGAAGTGGCGATGAGCGAGACCGAGCTGAACTTTGGCAAGAAGGTGCTCGACACCAAGCTGGGCAGCCGCCACAGCATGTTTTTGCCCTCGTTTTTCCAACTGAGCCTCGACGCCCTTTCGACCGAGACACAGGGCGAGGTGTTGGTGGGCACGCTGGCATGGACTGGCAACTTCCGGTTTACGTTTGAAGTCGACCAAAATGGGGCGCTACGTGTTCTGTCGGGCATCAACCCCTATTTCTCGCAATATACCCTCAAGGCGGGTGAGACCTTCAAGACCCCCGACTTCATTTTCACCTTGAGCGACAGCGGACGCGGCAAGGCGGCGCGCAATTTCCACTCATGGGCGCGCAACTATCGCCTCAAGGATGGCAACGCCACACGCATGACGCTGCTCAACAACTGGGAGGCGACCTACTTCGACTTCAACGAGGAGCGCCTCGTGGGACTTATGGACGACGCCGTGAAACTGGGCGTTGATATGTTCTTGCTTGACGACGGATGGTTTGGCAACAAATATCCCCGCAGCAGCGACCATCAGGGACTGGGCGACTGGCAAGAAACCGCCAGCAAGTTGCCTCACAAGTTGGGCTACCTGTGCCAAAAGGCTCGCGAGAAGGGCATCAAGTTTGGTGTGTGGATTGAGCCTGAGATGGTTAACCCCAAGAGTGTGCTCTATGAGACTCACCCCGACTGGGTGATACATCTGCCCAACCGCAAGGAGTATTACTTCCGCAACCAGCTCGTGCTCGACTTGAGTAACCCCAAGGTGCAGGACCATGTTTTCGGCGTGGTCGACCGGCTGCTCACCCACTATCCCGAGATTGCGTTCTTCAAGTGGGACTGCAACTCGCCCGTCACCAACATCTGGTCAGAACACCTCAAGGAGCAACCCACGCACCTATATGTTGACTATGTGCGTGGCCTCTACAATGTGCTTGAGCGCGTCAAGGCTAAATACCCCCATGTGCCCATGATGCTGTGCTCGGGCGGTGGCGGACGCATTGACTATGAGGCGCTGCGCTACTTCACCGAGTTCTGGCCCAGCGACAACACCGACCCCGTTGAGCGCCTCTACATCCAGTGGGGCTTCAGCAGCGTGTATCCGGTCAAGGCACAGTGTGCCCATGTGACCACATGGAACCGCACTGCCGACATTAAGTTCCGCGTTGATGTGGCAAGCATGGGAAAATTGGGCTTTGACATCAAGTGTGCCGACCTCAAGCCCGATGAGGAGGCGTTTTGCCGTAGCGCGGTGGAAAACTACAACCGCATGAAGCCTGTGATTCTCGACGGCGACCAGTATAGGCTGGTGTCGCCCTACGACGGACGCCATGCCAGCACTATGTTTGTCGCCCCCGACAAGCAGCGCGCTGTGGTGTTTGTCTTTGACGTGAATCCTCGTTATCACGAGCACTTGTTGCCCGTGAAACTGCAAGGGCTTGACCCCGACCGCCAGTATCGCGTCAAGGAGACTAATGTGCGTGGCGACCGCTACGCCTTTGACGGGCGCACCTACTCGGGCCAGTATCTCATGATGGTGGGCCTGCCGCTGTTCTCAACCCGGCGCGGCCTCACCAGCCACGTCATCGAGCTGGAGAAATTGAGTTGAAGCAAGTATAATATAAGGGGACGCTACTGTGTTGTGGCGTCCCCTTATACTTAATGTTTTTGAGGGTTAGAAGGGTTTTTCTTCAGTTTCGGTGAACGACTGGAAAAGGGCGTTGGCAAGCGACGATGCACCGATGCGGAAGCGCTCGTTGGTGAGCCATTCTTGGCCCAGGACTTCCTTGACGATGGTGTAGTATTTCACTGCGTCGGCGGTTGAGCGTATGCCACCCGAGGCCTTGAATCCCACCACGATGCCGGTTTTCTCGTGATACTCCTTGATGCACTGGCACATCACATAGGCGGCCTCGAGGGTTGCTCCCGAATAGACCTTTCCTGTCGATGTCTTGATGAAGTCGGCGCCGGCATACATCGACAGCAGCGATGCGTTGCGTATTTTCTCGGCGGTCTTGAGCAGTCCGGTCTCGAGAATCACCTTGAGGTGGCGCTTGCCCATGCAGGCCTTGATTTCGCTGATCTCGTCGCACAGTTCCTCGTAAGCCTCGTCGCGCATGTAGCCGCAGTTGAGCACGATGTCAACCTCGTCGGCACCGTCGGCGCAAGCCAGTGCGGTCTCGGCGACCTTGGTCTCGAGATGTGCCTGCGACGATGGGAAGCAGGCGCTGCACACTGCGATGTTGACGTCGCTCACCTCGAGCACCGAGCGCACCACGGCGGCAAAGTTGCTGTAGACGCATATTGCTGCCACGTTTTTATACTGCGGGTAGTTGTTGTCAAAGTCGTTGACTTTCTTCACAAACTGTGCCACGCTGTCCTCGCTGTCCTCGGTTCCTAAAGTGGTAAGGTCCACGCAGTTGAGCAGGAACTGATAGACTTCGTGCGTAAGGTTCTCGGCATAGTGCTGCTGAAGGATTTTGTCGACTGCAGCGGTCACTGCCTCATCGCTGGTTGTTACCTGGCTGGCGTTGATTACGCCCTGGTAGCGGTTAATTTCACTGGTTTCCATATTTTTTAATTCTTAATTCGTAATTCTTAATTCATAATTGGCTTCGCGCCCATATACGTCTATGCGACTAAGCGTCTACGCGCCTAAGCGAAAAAATCCCCTTCTTTAAACTTTAAAAATCACGCCAGCCCTAACTCAAAGTCCTTGATAAACTGGGCGAACTTGGGGTTGCGTTTCTGCATGTCCTCGGCGATTTCGCGCGGAGTCCAGGTGTGGGGCGCAGGGCCTTTGTCGCTCACTTTCACATTGATAGCGAGGGATTCGTTTTTGACGGCGGCGCGCAGGTGGCTGAGGATGCGTGCCATAGCGTCGTTGAGAAACTCGACTTGGCTGGGGTTTTGCACCTCAATCTCGTAGGTTGTGTCGTTAACGCGCTTGGGCGTTGCCTGGCGCATTGTGTTGACTATGACGTGCTCATTGGGGTTGGCCATGATGTAGCCGTTCCACGCCTCGCGCAGTTGGTCATCGCTGAACGATTGCCCGACTGGGTCCGCACCAGGAGCTTCGGGCGCGGGCGCCGATGGCTGTGCGGGGTCTTTGGGTGGCTGTGTGGCGGCGGGTGTGGCGTTCACCAGGATGCGCCCAGTGGTTGATACTTGCGGGGCGCGTGTATAAACCGGGCGGGGTGCAGTGGTGGCTTGCTGAGCTTGTGCTTGTGCTTGTGCTTGTTGCTGCACGGGCGCGGGTTGTTGTGGCTGTGCTTGCGGTGCTACGACCTTTTTAAGTGCCTGGGGCTGCTGCGTGGGCTGATCCTGCGGCAGCGGGTTCATGATTTGGCACATCTTGATGAGAGTGAGCTCGACGAGCAGTTGCTTGCTGGTCGAGTTGCGGTAGTTGAGGTCGCAGTTGCTGCACAGCTCGATGCTCTGGTAGAGGAATCGCGGTGTGACGCGTGCCGCTTGGCTCACATACATCTGTGCCACCTCTTCGTTCATCTCAAGCAGCGAGTGGGTTTGCGGCGTTTTTGCCACCATGAGGTCGCGCACGTGCTGCCCCAGTCCGTTGATAAAGAACTGTGCGTCAAAGCCTTTCTCTCTGATGTCGCGGAAGATGAGCAGAGCCTGTGGCACGTCGCCTGCAATAAACGCCTCGACGAGTTTGAAATAGTAGTCATAGTCGAGCACGTTGAGGTTCTCTATGGCGCCGCGATAGGTGATGTGGCCCTCGCACGATGCCGTTACTTGGTCGAAAATCGACAGTGCGTCGCGCATGCCGCCGTCGGCCTTCTGGGCGATGACGTTGAGGGCGGCGGGCTCTGCCTCGATGTGCTCCTCCTCGCAGATGTGTTGCAGCTGCTTGACGATGTCGGGCACAGTAATGCGCTGGAAATCATAGATTTGGCAACGCGACAAGATGGTGGGTATCACCTTTTGCTTCTCGGTGGTGGCGAGGATGAAGATGGCATACTCGGGCGGTTCCTCGAGTGTCTTGAGGAAGGCGTTGAATGCCGCGGTGGTGAGCATGTGCACCTCGTCGATGATAAACACGCGGTAGCGACCCGTCTGTGGCGGGATGCGCACCTGCTCGTTGATGCTGCGTATGTCGTCAACCGAGTTGTTCGACGCGGCGTCAAGCTCGGTGATGTTGTAGGAACGTTGCTCGTTAAAGGCGCGGCACAATTCGCACTCGTTGCAGGCCTCGCCATCGGCTGTGGGTGTGAGGCAGTTGATGGTTTTGGCAAAGATGCGTGCGCAGGTGGTTTTGCCCACGCCACGGGGCCCGCAGAACAGGTAGGCGTGAGCCAGTCGCTCGCTGTCGATGGCACTTTTCAGGGTGTGAGTGAGTGCCTCTTGTCCCACGACGGTGCTCCACGACGCCGGGCGGTATTTTCTTGCCGAAACGATATAGTTGCTGTTAGTCATATCTCAAGGTTTATCAACACGCAAAGATACAACTTTTTTCGCAACATTTCAACTTTTCACCACAAAATGCTATTTATAGACTAATGTTGTAATTCGTAAGTTTATATGCTTTTGTAATATTATTTGCCTATAATGTGCCACTCGGCAGTCCCAAGCCAACATAATAACAATAGTTACTAATCATGCAACTAAATTGCCATGCTCGTAAAGGTACTCTGGAGCAATGTCTGCTCCATTTTTCCAGAAGATGGTTCCTTGCAACCCAAATTGCACAAACTGCTCTTTGTCGGCAAGTTCTTGGAATGCAGGAAATTGTAGGAGTGGAGTAAGGTCAACGATTTTGATTACTCCATCGCTAAATGTACACTTAAGGGTGTATTCACCCATGTACTCTACGTCAGTTACTGTCAGAATCAT
>JABUUJ010000031.1:54092-55932 GCA_021443235.1 Muribaculaceae bacterium | reverse complement strand
AACAGCGGCGACTACCTCAAGGACGCTCCCCAACAGATGCTCGGCGAACGCGACTCGCTGCACCTCACCAGCCGCATCAGCGAGAAAGGACTGCGCTATGACCTCACCGTGCCTTTCGCACGCTACGTCGTGCAGCACCGCAACGACCTGCCTATGCCCTTCAAACGCTATCAGATACAGCCCGTGTGGCGCGCCGACCGACCTCAGCGCGGACGCTACCGCGAGTTCTATCAGTGCGACGCCGACATTGTGGGCAGCGACTCGCTCATCAACGAAATCGAGCTCATCTCGATCATCGACGAGGTGTTCAAGCGCTTTGGCGTGAATATCGTCATCAAACTCAATAACCGCAAGATTCTCAGCGGAGTAGCTGAAGTCATCGGTGCCCCCGACCGACTCATCGACATCACCGTCGCCATCGATAAAATCGACAAAATAGGCCTCGACAACGTCAACGCCGAGCTCCTTGAGAAAGGCCTCCAACCCACCGCCATAGACGCCCTCAAGCCGCTTCTCACCCTCGCCGGAACCAACGACGAGAAACTCGCCACCCTCGCCCAGCTGCTCGCCACCAGCGAGGTAGGGCAGAAGGGCCTCGACGAGATGCGCTATGTGATGAGCCATGTGCAAGACCTCGGCATTCAGTCGACCGTCGAGCTCGACGTGTCGCTCGCTCGCGGTCTCAACTACTACACCGGCACCATCCTCGAGGTGAAAGCCCTTGACGTTGAGATGGGTAGCATCACCGGTGGCGGACGCTATGACAACCTCACCGGAGTCTTTGGCATGCCCGGACTGAGCGGCGTGGGCATCAGCTTCGGTGCCGACCGCATCTTCGACGTGCTCAACACCCTCGACCTCTATCCCGCCGACACCTCGGCAAGCGCGCGCGTGCTCTTTGTCAACTTTGGCGAGGCCGAGGCGGCAATGTGCCTCAAGCACATTAAGCAACTGCGCGCCGCAGGCATCAGCGCCGAGCTCTATCCCGACTCCACCAAGATGAAAAAACAGATGGCCTATGCCAACGAGCGCCACATGCCCTATGTTGCCATCATCGGCGACAATGAGTTGAAAGACGGTACTATAGCAGTCAAGAATATGGCCACTGGCGACCAACAGTCGCTCACCATCGACGCATTGATTGACTTGCTGAAATAACATCGCGCTATGGATAGCATGTACAGCCAGCTTAGGTCTCTGCCCCTCTTTCAGGGCGTCGACGACGGGTGCATCTCACAACTCGTCGAGCAGTTCCCGTTTCACTTCCTCAAGTTCAAGCCTGGGGAGACAATCGTGAACGCTGGCGACCAATGCCAACACGTGAGATTTGTCGTGTCGGGAAGCGTGAGGCTCGAAACTGAAAGCAAAGTGCTGCGCATCAAGCTGTTGCAAACTCTCAACGCCCCCGAGGCGCTGGGACCCGACTGCCTCTTTGGCATCGACAACTCCTATCCATTCACTGCCGTCGCAGGCGATCAGTGCGGCATTCTCCAGCTGCGCAAGAGCGACTATGTTAAAGTGTTGCAAACCAATAAGGTGTTCCTCTTCAATATCCTAAATTTCCTGTCAAGCAACAGCCAGCGACACGCCATCGCACTGCAATATATGCGGCAAGGTAGCATCGCCGAGCGCTTCGCACGCGAAATCAACGACCTCACCACGCAGCACAGCACCCAGGTCACCCTTGAGTTCCGCCAACGCGACCTGTGCACCCTCCTGGGCACACAGCGCAACTCACTCATCGCCGCACTCGACCAAATGGCGCACGACGGCATCATTGAATACACTCCCAATTCGATACAAATCAAGGACTTGCGAGCCCTTAACAACCTATATAAGA
>JABUUJ010000031.1:28108-54084 GCA_021443235.1 Muribaculaceae bacterium | reverse complement strand
TTTAGCAACACAAGCCCTTGTCGCGCAGGGGCGCAACATAAAGCATTATGGCAAAATACACCTATTATCCACAGGGCGTGTGCTCGCGCCAAATGGACATCGAAGTAGAGGACGGAATCATCAAGGACCTTCAGGTTACCGGTGGCTGCCACGGTAACTTGCAGGGCATCAGCATGCTTGTACGCGATATGACCATCGACGATGTCATCGCCAAGTTGCAGGGAATACGCTGCGGCTACAAGAACACCTCATGCCCCGACCAGCTCGCCCAGGCACTCATCGCCATCAAAAACCAGTAAGTCACCACAATCTTGCTGCAACTCTGCTATGAGTTCTCTTCGTAGTAGTCGATAAATGTCTTGTTAACCATGCGATAGCCGCCTGGGGTAGGGTAGTTACCTGTGAAATACCAGTCGCCAGTGTGATGGGGGCAGGCTCTTTGTTGCCCTTCAATAGTTTGGAATATAATCTCCACCTTGGTTGTAACCTCTTGTGGAGTAAGTAATTGTGCGATTTTTTCGGCAATCTCAACGTCGCTGAAAGGCTCATATATGCCTTTCACCACATTGGTCATCTCGGCCTCGGGAAGCGACTGTTGCGCCAGCGCCTCGCGGTAAACGCGCTCTATCACATCGGCCATGCCTCTCTCCTTGAGCAGCGCAATGGCGGCCTTAAATGCGATAAACTGGTCCATGCTTGAGATATCAATGCCGTAATAGTCGGGGTATCTGATTTGAGGCGACGACGACACTACCACAGTTTTCTTGGGGTGCAGGCGGTCGATGATGCTGATGATACTCTGCCGCAGCGTGGTGCCGCGCACGATGCTGTCGTCAATAATCACTAAGTTGTCAATATATGGGCGCAGGCTGCCGTAGGTGATGTCGTAGACGTGCGCCGCAAGGTCGTTGCGACTATTGCCCTCGGCAATGAAGGTGCGCAGTTTGATATCCTTGATTGCCACTTTCTCGCTACGCACGCGTTTAGACAGTATCTTGCGCAGCTCGTCGTGTGTCGCTTTGTGCCCAAGCGCCTCAATCTGCTTGATTTTCAATCCGTTCATATAGTCGTCAAGACCTTCAAGCATGCCATAATATGCCACCTCGGCAGTATTTGGGATATAGGAGAACACGGTGTGATCCAGGTCGTACTCAACAGCAGGAAGTATCTGCTGCACCAGATTCCGACCCATCTCTTTGCGCTCTTGATAGATGTCTTTGTCGCTGCCGCGGCTGAAGTAGATGCGCTCAAACTGGCAAGCGCGCTTCTCTTGAGGCTCGTTGATCTGCTCCAGCCTATGCCGCCCGTGCTTGTCGACCAGCAATGCCTGACCAGGCTCCAACTCGGTAATCTGATCGCTTGTGACGTTGAGAACGGTCTGTATCACAGGGCGTTCCGATGCCAGAACTATAATCTCGTCGTCGCGATACCAAAACGCCGTGCGTATTCCCCACGGGTCTCTAATCGCAACCGACTCGCCGCTACCCGTGAGTCCGCACATCACATATCCGCCGTCCCACATGCCGCTGCACGACCGTAGCACGCGCGCAAGGTCCACACGCTCCTCAATCTCGTGGGTCAACGCCATGCCACTGAGGCCCTCGGCCCGGCATTCATCATAGCAACGTTCTACCTCGCGGTCGAGGCGGTGCCCCACTTGCTCGAGCATGATGTAGGTGTCGGCATATTTGCGTGGGTGCTGCCCGCCCGCCACAATATGCTCAAATACCTTGTCAACATTAGTGAGGTTGAAGTTGCCGCACAGCACCAAATTCTTAGCGCGCCAGTTGTTGCGACGCAAAAACGGATGGATATAGTCCAACCCGCTTCGGCCAGTTGTGGAGTAGCGCAGATGGCCCATATAGGACTCGCCAACGAACGGAGAATCCACACTCAAGTCGTTGCTAACCTTATGGTTAACAGTGTCAAATATCTGGCTTATCGCTGTCGTACCTGCTGCGCGCTCACGAAACATATATTCATCGCCAGGCTCAGCATTAAGGCGTACACACGCTATGCCGGCACCCTCCTGACCACGGTTGTGCTGCTTCTCCATGAGCAGATACAGCTTGTTGAGCCCATACATTAGCGTGCCATATTTCTCCTTATAATACTCCAGCGGCTTCAGCAACCTGATCATCGCCACACCGCACTCATGCTTCAATTGCTCCATTAATGTTTATCATTTACAGTTTATCGTTTAAATCCTCTCTCGTCACCCTCGTTACAGTCGCCCCCCAAAGCTGAATTTTGAATTAAGAATTACGTATTCCTAAAACTCATCCCAAGCTCTGATGTCGATGTCCTCAAGCGACACGGTGCAGAAGGCGTGGATAAACGCCGCCGCCAGTCGCGAGTTGGTGATAAGCGGGATATTCAGGTCAATTGCGGCGCGACGTATCTTGTAACCGTTGCCCAACTCTCGCACAGTGAGGTTCTTAGGTACATTCACCACCATGTCAATCTCATGCCTGTGCAGCATGTCGAGCGCCTGTGGCTGAAGCGGGTTGCCGTCCTCATCGTGGTCGGTAGGCCAGTAAACCAGCGTGTTAGGAATGTCATTTTGATCTAGGAAATTAGAGGTGCCACCAGTCGCAAACAAGTGGTAACCGTTGGCAATCAGTTCCTTAGCCGCACCCAGCATCGCCACTTTCTGCTTGGCCGTACCTGTCGAGAGCAGGATGTTCTGCTTGGGGATGCGCTGGCCCACCGAGAGCATGCTCTTGAGCAACGCTGTGCTCGTGTCCTCGCCTATGCAGCCCACCTCGCCCGTCGATGCCATATCTACGCCCAGCACGGGGTCGGCCTTCTGCAGACGGTTAAATGAGAACTGCGACGCCTTAATGCCCACATAATCAAGGTCAAAGAGATTTTTCGACGGTCTCTCGACGGGCAATCCCAGCATAACGCGTGTGGCAAGTTCGATAAGGTTAATCTTCAGCACTTTGCTCACAAAGGGGAAGGACCTCGAAGCGCGTAAGTTGCACTCTATCACCTTGATATCATTGTCCTTGGCAAGATACTGGATGTTAAACGGACCCGAGATGTTGAGCTCGCGAGCAATTTGGCGTGAAATCTTCTTGATGCGGCGCACGGTCTCAACATAGAGCTTCTGCGGTGGGAACTGAATTGTCGCGTCGCCCGAGTGAACGCCCGCAAACTCTACATGCTCTGAAATCGCATACGCCACTATATCACCGTTTTGCGCCACTGCGTCCATCTCCACCTCTTTGGCGTGCATCATGAATTTGCTCACCACAACGGGGTGGTCCTCGCTCACGTTGGCGGCCAGCTGCAGGAAGCGCTCAAGCTCGTGCTGGTTGCTGCACACGTTCATCGCAGCGCCCGATAGCACATACGACGGGCGCACCAGCACCGGGAAGCCCACGCGCTCAATGAAGCGATTGATATCGTCCATCGATGTCAGCGCGCTCCACTCGGGCTGGTCAATACCGCACGCTCCCAGCATCGCCGAGAACTTCGCACGGTCCTCGGCACGGTCGATGTCGCACGCCTGTGTGCCCAAGATGGGCACCTTATGCTTGTCAAGGCGCACCGCCAAGTTGTTGGGAATCTGGCCTCCGGTCGACACTATCACGCCCTTGGGCTGCTCCAGCTCATAGATGTCTATCACGCGCTCAAACGTCAGCTCGTCGAAGTACAGGCGGTCGCACATGTCATAGTCGGTCGACACTGTCTCGGGGTTGTAGTTTATCATTATTGACCGATAGCCTTCTTTACCTATCGTGTTAAGCGCCTGAACACCACACCAGTCAAACTCAACCGACGACCCGATGCGATAGGCACCGCTGCCCAGCACCACTACCGAACGTCCGTCTCTCTCGTGGTCGATGTCGTGGGCTGTTGCTTGATAGGTGAGGTACAGATAGTTGGTCTGGGCGGGATATTCGGCTGCCAGTGTGTCGATTTGCTTTACGTAGGGCACTATGCCCAGTTTTTTGCGCAACTGGCGCACTATGTCGCTGGCTTCGGCCATGTTATGTTTCTTGCCCAGATTCAGCGCTCGCGCAATTTGGAAATCGGTGAAGCCATACACCTTGGCCTCGCGCAGCAACGCCTCGTCGAGCGTCTCAATGCCGGCGCAATCGCTCAGACGCCGGTCAATGTCGACGATGTGCTGCAACTTATAGAGAAACCACTTGTCAATCTTGGTCAGGTCGTGGATTTGGTCAATGCTGTAGCCTTGGTGCATTGCCTTGGAAACAAGGAAGATACGTTTGTCGGTGGGCTCACGCAACGCTGTGTCGAGGTCGCTCACCTCGAGCTCTTTGTTAAACACAAAGCCGTGCATGCCCTGGCCTATCATGCGCAGTCCTTTCTGGATGGCCTCCTCAAATGTGCGGCCTATCGCCATTACCTCGCCCACCGATTTCATCGATGAGCCGAGCTCGCGGTCCACGCCGCGGAACTTCGACAGGTCCCAGCGCGGAATCTTCACCACTATGTAGTCGAGCGCAGGCTCGAAGAATGCCGATGTGGTCTTGGTCACCGAGTTATTCAGCTCAAACAACCCATAGCCCATGCCCAGCTTGGCGGCAACAAACGCCAGCGGATAGCCTGTGGCCTTCGACGCAAGCGCCGACGAGCGCGACAGTCGGGCGTTGACCTCAATCACGCGGTAGTCTTCCGAAACGGGGTCAAAGGCATATTGCACGTTGCACTCGCCCACAATGCCTATGTGGCGTATTATCTTGATAGCCAGCGCACGCAGCTTGTGATACTCGCTGTTGGTGAGTGTTTGCGACGGTGCCACCACTATCGACTCGCCCGTGTGGATGCCCAGCGGGTCGAGGTTCTCCATGTTGCACACCGTTATACAGTTGTCATACCGGTCGCGCACCACCTCATATTCTATCTCTTTCCAGCCTCTAAGCGACTTCTCTACAAGTACTTGAGGTGAGAAGGCAAAGGCCTTTTCGGCGAGACGGTTGAGTTCTTCCTCGTTGTCGCAGAAACCTGAGCCAAGTCCGCCCAACGCATAGGCGGCGCGCAATATCACGGGGTAGCCCAGCTCGCTGGCGGCCTCGCGTGCCGCGGCAATGTTGTCGCAGGCGTGCGACTTGATGGTCTTCACGTCAATCTCGTCGAGGCGCTTCACAAAAAGCTCGCGGTCCTCGGTGTCGATAATCGCCTTGACGGGCGTGCCCAGCACCTCCACGCCATAGCGCTTCAGCACTCCGCTTTTATATAGCTCTACGCCGCAGTTCAGCGCCGTTTGGCCGCCAAACGACAGCAGGATGCCGTCGGGACGCTCTTTCTCTATCACACGCTCCACAAACGCGGGCTGCACCGGCAGGAAGTAGATTTTGTCGGCAACGCCTTCCGAGGTCTGCACGGTGGCAATGTTGGGGTTGATCAGGACGGTCTTCACGCCTTCCTCGCGCAGAGCCTTGAGCGCCTGAGAACCTGAATAGTCAAACTCGCCAGCCTCGCCTATTTTCAGCGCACCGCTACCCAGCAGCAGCACTTTCTTGATATTTTCGTTGCTCATAACTTGGTTACAAATTGCTCAAACATAAATATGGTGTCTAACGGACCCGAACATGCCTCGGGATGAAACTGGCTTGAGAACCACGGCTTTGTCTTGTGGCGGATGCCCTCGTTGGAGCCGTCGTTCATGTTCACAAAGAGCTCTTCCCAGTCGCTCTCAAGGCTCGACGCCTCCACGGCATAACCGTGATTCTGCGACGTGATGTAGCACCGGTCGCTGCCCACAAGGCGCACTGGCTGGTTGTGGCTGCGATGTCCGTATTTCAGCTTGTATATATTGGCTCCGGCTGCCTTGGCAAGCAACTGGTTGCCCATGCATATTCCGCATATCGGCTTGCTGGTCATGCTCATGTGACGCCGCAATATCTCCACTGCGTCAACACACACGTTGGGGTCGCCTGGGCCGTTGGCAAGGAACAGTCCGTCAAAGTCCATGCCTGTGTAGTCATAGTTCCACGGCACGCGCACCACCTCTACGCCCAGCGCGATAAGGCTGCGTATTATGTTGTGCTTCACGCCGCAGTCAACAAGCACCACGCGCTTGCCAGCTCCCTCGTTATACTTGATAATCTCGTCGCACGACACTTTCGCCACAAAGTTCACGCCTTCATAGTCGGCCTCGGGAACGATGCCTGGCTCGTCGTCAAGCGTTATCGTGCCCATCATCACTCCGTGCTCGCGCAGCACCTTGGTCAGCTCTCTCGTGTCAATGCCGGTGATGCCAGGCACCTGCTCGCGCTTGAGCCACGTGGCAAGGCTCTCGCGGGCGTTCCAGTGACTGTACTGCTCGCTATAGTCGGCCACCACTATCGCTTGGGCGTGGATGCGCGTGCTCTCCATGAACGTCGCAAGACCATTGGCCTCGACGCTGAAGTTGGGCACGCCATAGTTGCCCACAAGTGGGTAGGTGAGCACTAAAATCTGCCCGGCATACGACGGGTCGGTGAGGCTCTCGGGGTAACCCATCATCGCGGTGTTAAACACCACCTCGCCGGCTACCGCCTTGTCGGCGCCAAACGACAGCCCGTGAAACCGCGTGCCGTCGCTAAGTGTCAGTGTAACTTTCTGCATATTTCTTTTGATTGGTTGAGTTGCATAAAATAAGAAAGGCAGCTGTGACCCGAGGGGGATAGCTGCCTTTCTAAGCGATTTAGTTGGCCAACAAGACTCTTAGCGGGGAAAATCTCTCTCCACGCGCCATTTTGGGCGCATGAACTCATCGCATGATCCTGCATCGCAAGTGGTTCTTGTAGCATAAATCTATTATTTCCCATTAAAACGCGGCAAAATTACACCAAATTCCCCACCTACGCAACTTTTCCCCAAAAAAAATCCAAAAAAACTTTCCCCCTTCTCTACAGCTGGGAGAGAGCGTAGATGGGTTGGATGGCGATATGGCGGATTTCACCAGTGTCTTCGCTGACCTCAAATTCACCAAAGTTCTCAAGCGAGCACCGAATAGCGCTTTTCAGATGCTTTTCTCGCATGAAACTCCACAAACTGCGCATACCTCCTTGCCGCTCGGCCTTCACTTCAATGGGGGTTACTTTTCCGTCTTTTGCAATTATATAGTCAATCTCGGCTTGAGACCCGCGCGCTTGCCTCGTCCAGTAAAACAGTTCGTATTTGAGGTTCGGCGTTTGGTTTCGTAAAATCTCAAGGCCTGCAATCATTTCAGCAATGGGACCTTTGTTCACAAGGTCGGTAACGCTGGCCGTGAGTATTTGAGTTGTAATTTCCGAAATGTTTCCGAGTGTCATGTTTAGCATCCTTAGTTCCAAGCCGCTGTCAAGCAGTAGCATTTTGCGATATTTGCTATCGGCCTCTCCTCCAAGGGGAAGCCCGTTGGCATTGGTGTGAGTCACAGGTATGACGAGTCCGGCTTTATGTAGCAACTCCAATGCTTTGTTGATTTCGGCAGCCTTATATCCACTGCCTATTTTAGCATATACAAATTTGTTCGTTATTTGGTCTGAAACACTGCGTAGGGTGGCGCGTAGTAGGTCGGGACTTACCCTTTTCCTGTATTTGGGAAAGTCGTCCTCATAGCCTGTTAAAATATCGTCCTGTATCTCTTGGCACTTAAGAAAATCATGGTTCTCAACCCATGAGGCAACGGCCTCGGGCATGCCGCCAATAATCATATATGTTCGAAACAGCTCCACTATTCTCTCGTAGAGTGGCTCGGGCAATGGCGCTTGCGGTGACGATTGGTTCCGGGCATCAAGCAGCAGTTGCTGCCCATTGGCAACAAGAAACTCATCAAATGTCATGGGATGCATAAACAATGAGTGAATGCGACCAACACCAAATGTCGCAAGCTCGTCAAGAGCAAACTCCAGCAACGACCCTGCGGCAACCACATGCAACTCGGGTAAATCCTCCTTAAAGAATCGTAACGACATGATTGCTTCAGGACATTCCTGTATCTCGTCAAGGAAAAGCAATGTGGAGCCAGGCACTATTGATGTGCCGCACATCACCGACATTTGAGAAATAATGCGCTTCACATCCAAATTGCTGCTAAACAATGCCTTGTATTCGCTGTTGCGCTCAAAATTTATCTCTACATAGGAACTGAAATGCTTTCCAAGGTGTCTGATGGCAGTTGATTTCCCCACCTGTCTTGCTCCCCTAAGTAGCAACGGCTTGTGCACACGTTGCGATACCCATTGCAAGAGATAATTATCAATATTTCTTTTATAATACATAACTTCTTGATTTTATGGGTGCAAAATTACAAAATAGATTTTAATCAAACAAATAATTCCCCACTTTTTGATAAAAATCAGGGTAATAATTTCCCGTTTTTTGACAAAAGTCAGGGTAAAAAACCAGCTTCGCATGGGTGCCGCCCAGCAGCAACCCATGCGAAGCCAAAAATTAAATCAGTGTAAATCTGTGCGATCTGTGAGAGTCCCACACCACCACGAAGCCAAATTAATGAAAACCCTTCACTTGCCTTAACTTCGTGTAAATCAATAAATTCGTGTCAATTCGTGAAATTGGCTACGCCGAGCTCGCTTCGCTCGGTTCGTGGCCAAAAACCACCACCACGAAGCTAGAACTTGAAGTTGGCGCCCAGGGCAAACACACCCTGGTCGATGTGCTTCATGATCGAGTGACGGTACTCAAGACTCAGGCCCCAGCGCTCAGTCAACTCAAACTCGATACCCGCACCTAAGTTCAGGCCAAACGCCTTGTCATTCTCACGCTTCAGCTCAGTGCCGTGATCCTTAAAAAACTTATCCTTGTTGGCATTCAGGCGAGCAAAGCTCAGTCCCACGATAGGGTAGATGTACAGGCGCTCACGCCACAGGCCCACAAGGTATTGCGCGTTGAGGTTGATGTCCCACATGCTCAGATAGTTCTTCTCAAAGAAATAGTTCAGGCTCAGCTCGCCACGAAGGTGGCTGATGGGAGTGTAATGAACGCGTGCGCCCAAACCTATATTGTTAATTTCACTGCCATACAGCAGAGCCGCGCCCACTGCAATGTTGCCCTTCTCAACCTGAGCATTGGCAACGCCTATGCTCATCATCGCTGCGCAAATAATCAAAAGAATCTTCTTCATAATTCCCGGTGTTTTAAAATTAGTATTTAGTGTCTCGCGAGACGCCCTTCACGCCTCAACTGTGCCACAAAGGTAAGAAAAAAATGTGGCCGCACAAAAAAAATGAGAAAATTACCACAAAAATTAACCTATTTATACCAGCACTGTTGCGAGTGTGAAAAATTTTTACTAATTTTGCACCCGATTTCAAGGCAGGCAACAACGCTTTCTCACGTTAGTCCTGTTCTTTTGACCACTGATCGTTGAAACTTCGATGTTCCTTGTGATGATGCTAAATGCAAGGGCATAAAGCGTAGGACGATATATTTATAGGTTAATTTCCCGCCCAAGGGCTCGGTGGCTTCTCCCCTCCAGGCACAAAGGTGTGTGGGCTTAACCCTTAGAATATTGTGCTACAGTGGAGTGCCGAGTCGCTGTCTTGAAATTGAGAGTTAATCAAGATTTTAAAACAACATTTGAAGATAACAACGTTATGTCTAAAGTTTGTCAAATCACAGGCAAAAAGGCGATCACAGGTAACAACGTGTCGCACTCTAAGAGAAGAACAAAACGTAAATTCAACGTTAACGTGTTCAACAAGAAGTTCTATTGGCCCGAGGCTGGTCAGTGGATCCGCCTCACTGTCTCGGCAGCTGGCCTCCGCAACATCAACCGCATGGGCATCGACGCAGCTCTTAAAGACGCTGCCGCCAAGGGTCATTTAACCGAAATTAAAGCAATCGAAAAGTAAACGGCTATGGGAAAAAAAGTAAAAGGCGACCGCATTCAGGTGATTCTCGAATGCACCGAGCAGAAAAATAGTGGCGTTCCTGGAATCTCTCGTTACATCACCACCAAGAACCGCAAGAACACCACCGAGCGTCTCGAGCTCAAGAAGTACAATCCGTACCTCAAGAAAGTAACTGTACACAAAGAAATCAAATAATAAATCGACTGAATTATGGCAAAAAAAGTAGTTGCAACCCTTCAGACCGGTGAAGGTCGTAATTTCAGCAAGGTGATCAAGATGGTCCGCTCGGCCAAGACTGGCGCCTATGTTTTCGAGGAGAGAATGGTAGCCAACGATAAGGTTCAGGAAGCTCTCAAGTAATTGATTGATACATCATCAACTAAATAACAACAAGTCCTGGGGCACCATCGCCTCAGGACTTTTTACAACCACCAGCCCCACAAAAAACTCGAAAATTCGAAAAAAACCATTAGCCAATAGCCAAAAGCCATTAGCCAAACATGACCACCATATCGATTGACGAGCCATTTGCCACACCGGCAGCAAGCTACATGCGACGTGTGTTCGCAATGTGGCTCTCGCGCCATGCCTGGTGGCTGCTCATGCTGCTGGGCGCTTGCCTCGCGCTGGCGTTTGTCGACGCCGGTTGGGCCACCGCGGCCGTCATCCTTTACGTCATCGCGCTGCTCATGCTCTTCACCCTCGTCTACTTCAACTATGCCTTCTCGCCTGTTGCCCGATGGTCGGTAATGACCAAGACCGTTTTTATCGATGCTCGGGGCCTGCATCTCACCTTCGACCACCCACGCATGAACGACCACACCCTGTTGTGGCGCGACATCACACTCATCCAGTTCACCGCCGACGCCACCGTCATCCACATCAAGGGCGCCCCCATCAACTTCATCACCCTTCCCCCACTCACCCCCGAGCAACGCAACACCCTGAAAGCCCTCTACTTAGCCTAAAAAACACTGCCCGCCACATCGCAATGCAGCAGGCAGCATTTAGTATATTCATTTCTCGCCAATATCCATTAGCCATTAGCCATTAGCCAATATCCATTAGCCATTATCCATTAGCCATTAGCCAAGGATGATATTAATAATTGCATTAACATCGGCAATATCTACTGCGCCGTCGCCGTTCACATCGGCGCCAGGATAGCTGCTTTGCGAGGCAGTGCCAAGTATCACGTTAATGCACAAGTTCACATCGCTGATATCAACCACGCCGTCGCCATTCACGTCGCCCACGATGCCCGCGTCAATGCCCTCAATCTTGTAGAACTCCTTCCACACATTGTGCGCCTGATACAGCGACACGCTTGCCCGCGGCACATAGAGCGTGCAATTGCCTGTCACGTTGTAGAATACGTCTCGACCCAGCGTGATGTTGGGGTCGGGATTCTTGCAAGTCAGCCTTCTGAGGCCGGTGCAGTTATAGAATGCATAAATGTCAATTGACTTGATTCCGCTTGGCAGCGTCACCTCGCTGAGGCTGGTTAGCCCGTCAAAGGTGTACTTCGCGATAGCTGTCACGTCGCTCGGAACTGCGTAGGAAGAGCCCGACGCTGCCGCATAGGCCTTGAGCGTGTGGTCGTCGGTGATGAGCGCGCGGCCATCGGCTGTCGCAAATTTACCGTAGAACGACATAATCGATGGACACTCCGAGAATGCGCCGCCGTCAAGCCTGTTGACGCTGCTGGGAATGGTCACCGAAGTCAGCTTTGCGCAATTGGTGAAGGCATTCGACCAGATGCGTTCCACCGTCGTGGGCATCGTCACACTCGAGAGGTTAACACAGTCTTTAAATGCCTTATATCCAACGGCCGTCACCGTGTAGGTCACGCCATTATGCTTCACTGTCGACGGGATGTTGACTGTGCCCGAGTAACTGTTGTAGTTGGTGTCTTTGTAGGTCACCTCGCAGGTCTTGTCGTCTTCCGACGTAATATTGTAGTAAATGATGCCGCTGCTGCTCACTGCCTCAAAGTCATAGCTCCGAGCAACAATGTTTGTGAAGTCCCTCCACTGGTCGGCGCTGGCATAGAGCGATTTGCAGTTGCGAGGCACGTTGAGCGTGCAGGTCGATTTGGGCACGCCGCTAAACACGTTGCTGCCCAGTGTCATGCTCGACGGATTAGAGCTGCCGCAGGTAATCTTCTCGAGGCCGGTGCAGTCCTTAAACGCGATGCCGCCAATGTTGGTCACCGTGCTTGGAATGGTCATCGACGTGAGCGCCGAGCAGCCGTTAAACGCGCTGTAGCCTATCACCACAAGCGAGGGCAGGTTGACGCTCGTCACGCCCTTGCCCAGAGCAAAGGCGTTCTCTTCTACGCTCACTATACTGGGCGCGCTTGCAATCGTGTAGCTGCCGCTAATGTTCAGCGACTCGCTGCCTATGTTGGTCAGTGCGTAGGTCTTTCCTTTATAGGTTATGCTCGTTGGCAGCGCTATGTTGCTGGCATAGAAGCAACCCGTCAGTTTCGCTGTGCCGTCGTAGGTGTTGCCTGTGGCCGGCGATTGATACGTCTCTTCGCTTGTTACCGTATAATAATAAGGTGCAACGGCGATGTCGTATGCTTGTTCGCCAAGATTGTTGTAGCGCGCAAAGCCGTCCCAACCAGCAGATTTGTAGGTGTTTATTTTGCCGTATGGCACATAAAGGTTGGGATATTTCGTCACGCCAGTGCCAAATATCAGCTCCATCGACCAGCCAGTGGGAGGTGTGGGCATGTTGACATACATTGTCTTCATGTTGGTGCATCCTTCCACAAAGTGGTTGGTGAGCGAGGTCACGCTGCTCGGAATCACAAGGTGCTCAAGGGCGCTCGAGAAAGCGAATGCGTTCTCGCCTATCTCGGTTACGCCATAAGGCACTTCTATATCGCTGATGCGGCAGTTGGCAAAGGCGTGTGAATATATTATCTTGATATTGCTGTTGGGCCATGTGAAGCTGGTCTTAGCAGGCGGGACGCGCACAAGCGCCGACAAGTCATTCCTATAGAGCACGCCATTAACTGCCTGATAATACACACTCCCCTCGCTCGTTGTAAACGTTGCCAGCGAGGTGCAGCCATTGAAGGCACTGGGCGACAATGAATAGCAGCTGGGTGGAATATATACCCTGGTGAGCGCGGTGCAGTTCTCAAACGCTTTATACCCTATCACCCGGCATCCTTCAAGAATCGATAGGTCGTTGAGTGCCGTGCAGCCCTTAAAAGCCGCCTCGTCGATACGCTCGGCAATAATGCCCACACTTTGCAGGTTTTTGCAGTCTTTAAATGCTTCTGTGCCTATAAGATACATCGTAGTGCCAAGGATTGTAAGGGATTTGATGGCACTCTCGCCCTCGAAGGCTCCGTTTGCAATATACGCCACTCGGCGACCAGACACATACATGGGTATCTCAATCGTGAGGCCGCTCATTGTCTTGGCTTCGTCGGTGAGGCCTATGCATTCGCACATAGCTTCACTATTCGTTTGATATTTGCAATATCCTTGGGTGAGTATCTCGGCTCGCGATGCAAGCACCACAACCGCTATCAGCAATAAAAATGCAATGCGTTTCATTTTTGCGAAAATATAAATTGTAGGTTTTAGTGATTAGCTATTTATATAATGTGATGCAACCGAGCGTCTCGGTTTGGCACAAATTGCTTGGTTAACGGCAAATTTCTCCACACAAGCACGTTATCACTCGCCTACCCACGACTTGGCAAATCGCTCGGGCAGGTTGTGCTTGATTTTGTAGAGAGTGGTGGGATCGTCGGCAGCAGCCACAACGATGCGATAGCTCGAGCCGCGTTTCAGCACCTGCAACGGGTAGTCGGCGCTATTGTGACGCTTCACATAGGCCTGTGCCTGAGCCTCGGTGCTCATTGTGCACACCACCAGGTGGTAGCGATGCTCCTCGCTGGGCTGCGATGCCTCGGCAACTTCGGCCTCTGCCTCAACCTCAACAACCTCGGTCTCAACCTCTTCGGTCTTAGCCACAGTGTCAGTCACCGCTGTCTCTACGGGCGCGGGCTTCACGCTGGGCAATTCCAGACTGGCAAGGCTCTTGTCGTTGCTATTGATAATGGGGGTAGTGAGCACCGGTACCAGTGCCAGCAGCACGATAATCGACGCGGCAATGTGCATGGCGCGGCGGGCCCACGACCTCGGCGACACCATTGCCACCTGCGGCTCTTGCTCCTGCTCTTCCTGCTCGGCTCTCATCTGTGCAAGGGTATTGAAATTGACGTTGCGCAACCCAAAGTACTCGTCGTTGCGGCTCTCGTGGAAGAACGGGATGAAGTCGATGCGGTCGTCGCTGTTGTGGAAAAAGCCAAGACGGCCCAGCGACACCTCATTGCCCTCGGCGAGTTGCTGCCTGAATGTCTGCACGCTGACTGCAATAAAGCGCACCGCCTCGTCATAGGTGATGCCTTCACGGCGCACTATCGACTGTGCCAGCAACCCGTCATTGTGATTAACGCTCGAGTTGAAGCCCACCTTGCGCTGGGGCTTGTTGATGACTCCAGCCTCCTCGTTATAAAACGAGCTGCTATACTGCGCAATAAGTGCGCCCCAACCGGGCACAACCACGCAGTCGTGACTCATCATCAAGTACTCTATGTGCTCTACCAGTGAAAACATCTATTCGCTAATAATTGGAATTTACGACAAAATTATTAAATAATTCTTAATTGACAAAATTTTTCCCCCACAAAATTAATTAACGTCTAACGTCTAAGCGCCTATGCGTCTAAGCGCCTATGCGAAAAACCTCAATAACCCCTAAACTCTAAACTCTAAACAATAAACTTTAAACTTTAAATCTCACTCCCCAATCTGCTCAGCCAACTCCTTGTCAACGCCATACTTAACCGCCAACTCAATGTCGCGCTTCATGTCGTCCTTGTTGAAACGCATTTTGTTGAGCTTGGCGCGCAGCAAGTACAGAAAGCCGTCGTCGGGGGCTTTCTCAAGCGCGTTCTGAATGTCAAGCGACGCGCTATTAAGCTGTTTCAAAATCAGATAGCAGTCGGCACGGTTGCCCAGTAGGGTGGGGTTGGGGTCTTTCTTTATGGCCTCGCTCAGATACACTACCGCATGCCCATAGTCGCCTTTCTGCTTATACATCATCCCCAGACCCTCGTTGGCAAGTTCCGAGTCGTCGTTAAACTGCTTGATTTCCCTGAAAAGTTCCTCGGCGGTCGCCATGTCGCCGTTGTCCATCGCCATCACGCCTAATGTGTAGCGCGACTCCTCCTCGGTCTCGTCGAGCGAGCGCACCTTCTCAAAGTCGGCGACGGCTTTCTCTACATCACCGCTCTCCATGTAGGTGGCAGCGCGGTTGAGCAGCAGCGTCACGGCGTTGGGCGTCATGTCGAGCGCAAGGGTGTAGTTCTTGATAGCATCCTGCAACTTGCCCTGGTAGCGCTGCAGTGTGCCCAAGTTTGACAGCAACATAGAGTTGGTGTTGTTGGTGGGTTCGTTGGCTATGGCTTTGCGTATAAAGTCTTCTGCACCAGCCCAGTCCTTGCGTGCAATGCGCACTTGCGCCGAGTCGATGAGCGTGTAGTAGGTGGCTGCGCTGTCGAGCTGCACGTCCATCTTTTGGCGCGACAGCTTGTCCTCGGCGACGCTGGGGTGCTCGCCCTTGGGAATCTTGGTGTTCTTGATGGCCATGTCGGTGACAATTTGGCTGTGCGCAGTGCCGGCAACGACCATCACGACGCCCATGAGCAGTATATATCTTAGTGTTTTCATAAATTTCTCGTGTTTAATCTCACAAATTTACTCATTTTATTTAATGTGGTAGCACTGTTTCACATTATTTAGACACAATTTAATAAGTTTTGTGCATTATTTATTGTAATTTTGCACCCAACTATGACAAGGGAACTTAAAATAATGCGCATTACGCTGTGGGGGGCGGTGGTCAACTGCCTACTCACCATCGCAAAGGTGATCGCTGGTATCGCGGGCCACTCGGCAGCTATGGTGGCCGACGGTGTGCACTCGCTCACCGACCTTATCAGCGACTTTATCGTTGTGGTCTTCGTCAGGATTTCGTCTAAGGACAGCGATTCGCGACACGACTACGGGCACGGCAAGTTTGAGACCTTAGCCACTCTCATCGTGGGAGTTATGCTCGCCCTTGTGGCGTTCAAGCTATTCTACGACGGTGCCGCTACCATCTCGCGATGGCTCGATGGCGAGCAACTGGCCGAGCCGGGCATGATTGCCCTCTACATGGCCATTGTGTCGATTGTCGCCAAGGAAATTCTATATCAGGTCACCGCACGGGTGGGACGCGAAGTCAACAGCCAGGCTGTGATCGCTAACGCCTGGCACCACCGCACCGACGCTTTCTCGTCGATTGGCTCGCTCGTGGGCATCGCCGGCGCTATCTTCTTGGGCAAGAAGTGGGTGGTGCTTGACCCGCTTGCCGGATGCGTCATCAGCTTCTTTATCTTTGCCGTTGCAGTGAAAATGTGCAAGAACGCTATCGACGAGCTCATGGAACGCTCGCTGCCGGCCGACGAGGAGGAAGAGATTAATCACATTATCCTCTCGGTGGGTACAATCTCCGATGTCCACGACCTCAAGACGCGTCGCAACGGGCGCAGCGTCATCATCGACGTGCACGCTGTCGTCGACCCTCACCTCACGGTTTATCAGGCTCACGAACTCACCATCGCCGCCGAGCGAAAATTGTGTGAACGCTTTGGCGCCGAGTCTCAGATATATATCCATATCGAACCATCAACCGACTCATTATAACCACATTATAAATCCAACAAAAAAGTAAAATGAATCTATTAAACATCCTTTTGCAAGCTGCTCCCGACTCTGCCGAGGTGAGCAAGATCGAAGGCGTCACCGGGAAGGTGGGCGCCGCCGTTGACTCTATTGTCGCAAATCCCGAGAACCTCTCGGTGCAGAATATCGCCTCTACCGTGGACGGCATTGACTGGGGCAACCTCTTCACTACTTTTATTAGCTCAATCTCCAATTTCGGATTCCGACTCATAGCCGCCATTCTGGTGTTCTACGTCGGACGTTTCCTTATCAATAAGGCTCACAAAATGCTGGGCTCCGTCATGAGTAAGAAGGACGTTGACGCATCGCTCTCGTCATTCCTGCTCAGCCTGCTGCGCATCACGCTCCTCTTCCTTCTAATTATCACTGTTATCGCCATCCTCGGCATCGAGACAAGCTCGTTCATCGCTATCTTCGCTTCGGCTGGTGTCGCCATCGGCTTGGCATTGAGCGGAACGCTCCAAAACTTTGCTGGCGGTGTGCTTATTCTCTTCCTCAAGCCTTACAAGGTTGGCGACTTCATCGACGCTGGTGGTAAGGTGGGCACCGTGCAGGAAATACAGATTTTCAGCACTATCATCGCTACGCCCAACAATGAGCGCATCATCATCCCCAACGGCACACTCTCAACAAGCATTATCAACAATTACTCGAGCGAGAAATACCGCCGTCTGGAGTGGCGCGTGGGTATCTCCTATGGCGACGACGTGGCGCGCGCTCGCGAGGTCATCTTGCAACTGCTCAACGACGATCCCCTTTCGGTTGTCGATGACGCCCACCAGCCTTCGGTTAACCTCGAGAGCCTCGACGACAGCGCTGTAACGCTGGTGGTGCGCGGCTTCTGCGAGAACGCCGACTACTGGACCGTTTTCTACAATATCTACGAGCAAATCTACACCCAGCTCCCCAAGCACGGCCTCAATTTCCCCTACCCACACATGGACGTCCACATGACTCAGGGTTGACTTTGACATTGACGTTGACGTTGACTTTGACTTTGACTTTGCCCTCTTCGCCTAAGCGTTAATCCCGGCTCTTCGCCTAAGCGCCTATGCGTCTANNNNGCCCGTCCTTAATGACCTTATCGCCTTTATCGACCTTAAAGTCCCAGCGCTATTAAAGTCACCATCAATCACCCTCAACCCATAATAATATTAAAAAAATGCAAGCGAATGTGAATTTCGCTTGCATTTTCTTTGAAAAAAACACAAATTTTACTAACTTTGTAGGGATTATAGCAACAAAGCACCACTATACTTACAGGGGTGATGCGATCTTTGAAACCAGTCGCTTGACCTAATCGTTTGAGGACTTTAAGGTTAACGCCATTTGGACGACCGAGCATTTCGCCCGGGCGGTCCATGATAAGGCATATTTATACCACAACCCTCGAGCGTCAACCGTAACTTGTGTTGCTATTCCTTATATAACCAGCAGCCATGCCGCACAAGGCATCGCTACCACGCTCCCGCTGCGCGCGGGAAACAACCCCACACGGCAAGAGTGCCGGTGGTCACCACAGCATAATAAAAAACAACATAAATGATAAGTAAATGGAATTACTTACCTTTAACATCCCAAGAACAACAGATACTCAGGCAGTTGGAACAGCAGTTCCCCAATTGCCCGGCTATCGCACGGCTGCTGGTGATGCGTGGTGTAAAGAGACCCGAGGACGTAAAGCCCTTTCTCTCGCCTTCGCTAAGCCAATTGCACGATCCTTTCCTCATGAAGGATATGGACAAGGCAGTCGACCGTCTCAACAGGGCGTTAGGGGCTAAGGAAAAAATCATGATCTTTGGCGACTATGACGTCGATGGCACTACCGCCGTGGCTCTGGTCTACAAGTATCTTCAGAATTTTCACTCTAAGTCTAACTTAGTGTACTACATCCCCACTCGCGACGACGAGGGGTATGGAATCTCTCAACAGTGCATCGACTACGCCGTCGAAACCGGCGTGTCGCTTGTCATTGTGCTCGACTGCGGCATCAAGGCCATCAAGGAAATCACTCAGGGCAAGGAGAAGGGCATCGACTTCATCGTGTGCGACCACCACGTGCCCGACGATGAGTTGCCGCCCGCTGTCGCTATACTCAACCCCAAGCAGCTCGACTGCCCCTATCCGTTTAAGGGCCTGTCGGGGTGCGGAGTGGGATACAAGTTCATGCAGGCTTTCGCCAAAAGCAACGGCATCGGCAACGTCTATGAGCTCGAGCACCTGCTCGACCTTGTCGTCGTGAGCATTGCCGCCGATATAGTGCCGCTCATTGGCGAAAACCGCGTCATGGCTTACTATGGCTTGAAACGCCTCAACAACAATCCCAATGTGGGACTGCGAAGCATCATCCGCCTGTGCGGACTCAACAACAAGGAGCTCACAATCAGCGATATCATCTTCAAAATCGGACCACGCATCAACGCCTCGGGACGCATGGAGAGCGGGCAGGAGAGCGTAGAGTTGCTCGTCACCCGCGACAGCTCGCATGCCTACGAGATTAGCAAGCGCATCGACAAGTACAACCAGGAGCGCAAAATCCTTGACGCACAAATCACTGTCGAGGCCAACGAGATTATTGACCGGCACAAGGGCAAGCTCGATGGCAAGAAACCTATCGTTATCTACGACCGCAACTGGCACAAGGGCGTCATAGGCATCGTCGCGTCGCGACTCGCCGAGCTTTACTTCAAGCCGTCGGTAGTGCTCACCTTCAGCAACGGCTTCGCCACAGGCTCCTCACGCTCGGTGCGCGGCTTTGACGTCTATGCCGCCATCAGGTCGTGCCGCGACCTGCTTGAGAACTTCGGCGGACACACTAACGCCGTGGGACTCACCATGAAGGAGGAGAACATCGACGAGTTCCGCCGTCGCTTCACGCACTATGTCGAGGAGCACATCGGCGACGAGCAAGTTATCCCCTCGGCCGACATTGATGCCGAAATTACCTTCGCACAAATTAACAACGAGTTCCTGCGCGCTATGCGCATGCTCAACCCATATGGCCCCGATAACCAGAAGCCTATCTTTGTCACACGCAATGTCAAGGACTCGGGCACAAGCAAACTCGTGGGACGCAAACTCGAGCATATCAAGCTCGAAATCGTCGATGGCTCAAGCGAACGCATCATGAACGGCATCGCATTTGGCATGGCCGAGTATTTCGACCACATCAAGCAAGGCAAGCCCTTCGACATCTGCTACACCATTGAGGAAACCCGACACCGCAACTCTACCATGCTGCAACTGCAAGTCAAGGGCATCAGGATCCCCGACGAGGAGTGATACCGCGTTTCCTGCATTTTGTTACACATAAGCGGCCTCGTGCCGCTTTTCTTTACAGCATAATATGCCCAGCAAGAAATTGTCGATCAACCAAATACTAAAGAAATACTGGGGCTATGACGCCTTCAGGCCGCTGCAGGACGACATCATCCAGTCGGTCCTCAGCGGGCAAGACACACTGGGACTCATGCCCACAGGAGGCGGCAAGTCTATCACCTTCCAGGTGCCCACCATGGCGATGGATGGCTTGGCTCTCGTTGTAACGCCCATCATCTCGCTCATGAAAGACCAGGTCGACAATCTTCTCATGCGCAACATCAAGGCTACCTACCTGCACGCCGGACTCACAATGGCCGAGGTGAGACGCACCTACGAGAAATGCATGTATGGCAACTGCAAGTTTCTATACATCTCGCCCGAACGACTTGCGTCTCAGTCGTTTATCGACCACCTCAAGCAAATGCCCGTTTGTCTCATCGTCGTCGACGAGGCGCACTGCATCTCGCAGTGGGGCTATGACTTCCGCCCGTCGTTTCTCAACATCGCCTCGGTGCGCAAGCATTTCCCCGAGGTCCCTGTGCTGGCACTCACCGCCACAGCGACACCTATGGTGGTCACCGACATCATGCAACGCCTCGAGTTCAAGAAACCTAACGTCTTCAGCAAGAGCTTCGCACGCGACAATCTGTCCTATGTAGTGCGTCACACCTCCGAGAAGGTGGCCGAGCTCGTGCACATCCTCCAACGAGTGCCCGGAACGGCTATCGTCTATGTGCGTAGCCGCAGGCGCACCAAGCTCATCAGCGACGAACTCAACCACCGCGGCATTCCCTCCGACTACTACCACGCTGGACTCAGCATTGAGGAAAAGGTCGACAAGCAGAACAAGTGGAAAAACAACGAGATACGTGTCGTTGTCGCTACCAATGCCTTCGGCATGGGCATTGACAAGCCCGACGTTAGGGTCGTGGTGCACATCGACGTGCCCAACTCGCTTGAGGAATACTATCAGGAGGCCGGACGTGCCGGGCGCGACGGCAAACGCTCCTATGTGGTGCTGCTCGTCTCGACCACCGACTCGCGCTCGTTGCACCGGCACATCACCGACGCTTTCCCGCCACGCGACTTCCTGCGCAGCGTCTATGAGCGCGCCTGCAACTTCATCCATGTGGCTGTGGGCGAGGGATATGACCGTCAGTATGACTTTAACTTCAATCTCTTCTGTCGCACTTTTAACCTCCCGGTGCTGCCCACTCACAGCGCGCTCAACATCCTCACCCGCTCGGGCTACATCAACTTTATTGAGGAGGTCGACGCCCAGTCGCGTGTCATGATTCTCGTGGGAAAAGATGCCCTCTACAATATCCATACTACTACGCCGGGCGCCGACCAAGTGCTGCAGGCTTTGCTGCGCATCTACACCGGTCTATTTGCCGATTATGTGTTTATCAACGAGGACGTTATATCCTACCGCACCGGAATCGACCGCGAAACCATCTACACCGCTCTGCTTGAGTACACCCGACTCCACATCCTCCACTATGTGCCGCACAAGCGCACACCGTTCATCTATTTCCCTACTTCGCGCGAGGAAGTCAGGTACCTGCGTTTCCCAAAGCCTGTCTATGAAGACCTTATGGAGCGCATGAGGGAAAGGGTAGAGGCTGTCCTTGCCTACACCTCGCCTCACCTTCAGTGTCGCGAAGCAACGCTGCTGGCCTACTTCGGCGAGACCAACCACGCGCCTTGCGGACATTGCGACGCCTGCATCGAGCGACGCAAACGCTCTGATCACACCTCAACCGACGTGCAGGAGGGAATCCTCTACATGGCGGCACTCAAGCCCCGTCACCTACAGGAGTTCCTCGACACCCTCGCCTTCCCCAAGGACGAAATCACCGCCGCCGTCGCCTTCCTCACCGACGAGGGCTACCTCAACCACCTCCCCGACGACACCTACCAAAACCCCACCCCCCTAAAATAACCCCACACCCATAAATCCTACACGCCCAATAACCAAATTTCCCTTTTTTACAACCTAAAAGTTGTACGTTTCAAAAATAACTCGTAATTTTGCAAATAAAATTGAAATTATGACTTTTGATGACATTACACAAGATGGCCGCCTTTGGGCTGTGAAATATGATAACGATGAGGATAACATTCTCGATAAGGTATTTGAACAGTGGAGCGATATCGTTTGGCTTAGAGCCTTTTTTATTGAGAATAAGGATGATTTGGCATCATATTTTAAGGTTACTGATGTGAACCAAGCAATATACGACACTATTGAAGATGCCGACAAATTACAATGTCTTATTTTAGACATTAGCCCGAATGCTAATCTTGATCAAATATTCCGCCATTTGGAGCCATCTCGCACTTCCGAAACTGTTCTTGGCAAGGAAAAGGCTAAGGGGGCAAACGCTCGCCATGCTTCTTGGCTTCGGCTTTATGCTATTAAACTTTCGGCTGGAGTTTATATAATTACTGGTGGTGCAATTAAGTTGACCGCTACAATGCAGGAGCGAGCACACACTCTTGCCGAATTACTGAAGATGGAACAAGTGCGTAATTTCTTGATTAGCAAGGATGTGATTGACGATGACGGATTTAAGGATTATTTACGTGAACTGTAAAAATGAATTTATTATGGAAAATACTATTGAAAAACTTAATGCCCTTAGGTCAAGCACGCCGAGCAAATGGCGTGAGAATGCCGAGAAACGCCGAGCTAACAGGGCATGGCTTCGATACTCGCAAATAATTGCCATGAAAATGCTCGACCGGATGGATGAGCTAAAAATGACACAAAAGGCTTTGGCCGACATAATGGGGTGCTCCCAGCAATATGTCTCTAAAATAGTTAGAGGCAAGGAAAACTTGTCATTAGAAACAATTGCAAAGATTGAAACTGCCTTAGGAGTAAAACTAATTGAAATAAGTTTCGCTACACAACCAGTGTAACAACTCATGTCGCGACATAATAACCAAAAGCGTCGCAACCGCCCCTAAATCCCATCCTTTTTTACCTCAGTAAAATATATGAACAATATTTTCCCTATGAATTCCAGTGAGATTTTGTTTCTCATGGGGTTTTCTTGCAAGGGGCAATAAAAGGGGGCGCTTGCAATTTATACTATTAATGTGGGAAAAAACAAAATTTTGGTTTAAACCTCGCTTGGTTTCAGAAATTTTGCCTATATTTGTATGTTATTTATCTTCTGAAACTAATTTAAAAACATAACTTGCAATGAAACAGAAAATTAAAGAACTTTTCAGCCAGAAATTTGGCACAAAGGGTGTGATGTATGCCTCGGCAGGACGTATTAACCTCATCGGCGAGCACACCGACTATAACGGCGGCTTCGTCTTCCCCGGTGCAATCGACAAATACATCGCCGCGATGATCAACGTCAACGGCACCGACAAAGTGCGCGCCTACAGCGTTGACCTTGACGCTTACACCGAGTTCGGACTCAACGAGGCCGACGCTCCCAAGGAGCAGTGGGCACGCTACATCTTCGGCGTATGCCGCGAGACCATCAAGCGCGGATTCACAGTCAAGGGCTTCGACACCGTGTTTGCCGGAAACGTGCCTCTGGGTGCAGGCCTCAGCTCGTCGGCAGCCCTCGAGTCGTGCTTCGCTTTCGCTCTCAACGACCTGTTCAACGACAACAAAATCGAGAAATTTGAGCTCGCTCTCATCGGTCAGTCAACCGAGCACAACTACTGCGGCGTCAACTGCGGCATCATGGACCAGTTTGCCTCGGTATTTGGCAAGAAAAACTGCCTCATGCGCCTCGACTGCCGTTCGCTCGAGCACGAGTATTTCCCTTTCGAGGCTCAGGGCTACAAGCTGGTGCTCGTCGACTCTAAGGTGAAACACGAGCTCGTCGACTCGCCCTACAACAAGCGCCGCCAGTCGTGCGAGCGCGTTGCCGCCAAGCTGGGCATGGAGACCCTGCGCGACGCCGACATGGCTATGCTCGACGCCATTAAGGCCGAAATCAGCGAGGAGGACTACATGCGCGCACGATTCGTCATCGGCGAGAAACAGCGCGTGCTCGACGTGTGCGACGCTCTACAGAAGGGTGATTTCGAGACCGTTGGCGCTCGCATGTATGCAACTCACGAGGGCCTCTCTAAGGACTACGAGGTGAGTTGCGTTGAGCTTGATTTCCTCAACGACGTTGCCCGCGAGTGCGGCGTCACTGGCTCGCGCATCATGGGCGGCGGCTTTGGCGGCTGCACCATCAACCTGGTGAAGGATGAGCTCTATGACAACTTCATCGCTACCGCAAAGGTTAAGTTTAACGAGAAATATGGTCACGAGCCCGCAATCTATCCTGTGGTAATCAGCGACGGCGCTCACAAATGCATGGAATAATGAAAATCGACAAGAAAGTAGTCGCCTCTTCGCGCGGCGACATCACTCTTTACTCCCTCACTAACGCAGTGGGTGCAAGCGTTACGCTATCGACCGTGGGCGCCGGCATCACATCAATCATTGTCCCCGACAAAGACGGCAACATGGCCGACGTATCGCTCGGATATCCCAACCCCGAGGACTTCTTCTACGATGGCCCATGCGCCGGAAAGGTGCCTGGACGCTTTGCCAACCGCATCGCCCTGGGCAAACTCTGCGTTGACGGGAAAGACTACCAGCTCGCCATCAATAATGGCCCTAACCACTTGCATGGCGGTCCCGAGGGCTTCAGCCACAAGAACTGGAACGTCGAGCTCGACGGCGAGGCAGTGGTGTTCTCGTTCCACAGCCCCGACGGCGACGAGAACTATCCCGGCAACCTCGACGCTACTGTGAAATATGAGTGGACCGACGATTGCCAGCTCATCCTCACACTCGGCGCCACAACCGATGCCAAAACAGTGGTCAACCTCACCAACCATGCCTACTTCAACCTCGCGGGTGAGGGTAGCGGCTCGGTGCTTGGCCAGAAACTGCAGCTCATGTGCTCGCGATATCTGCCCACCAACGAGACTCTCATCCCCAATGGCGAGATGGCGCCCGTGGCAGGCACTCCCATGGACTTTACCACCGCAAAGCCCCTGGGACAGGACATTAAGGCCGATTTCCCTGCGCTCAACTATGGCAAGGGGTACGACAACTGCTTTGTTGTTGATGACTATGTGCCTGGGCAACTCAAGCACGTGGCAACGCTCACCGACGATAACTCGGGACGTGTCCTTGAGGTGTCGACCACTCAGCCCGCGGCTCAGGTCTACACCGGCAACTACCTCTCGCACTCGCCCATAGCTAAGTGTGGACGTCCTTACAACGACTACGACGGCGTCGCAATCGAGTGCCAGGGTATGCCCGACGCTCCCAACCACCCCAACTTCCCGTCGCAGTGGCTCGAGCCGGGACAGCACTATTGCCACACCATTATTTTCGCTTTCAAGACTAAATGAAATAAACCTTTAACTAAATTTTCTTTTTATGAAACCCACTTTATTTGTTCTCGCCGCCGGCATGGGAAGCCGGTATGGCGGACTGAAACAGCTTGACGGACTTGGACCTCACGGCGAAACAATCATGGACTACTCAATCTACGACGCCATCAAGAGCGGCTTCGGCAAGGTCGTGTTTGTAATTCGCAAGGACTTTGAGGCCGATTTCCGCGAGAAAGTGCTCTCTAAGTATGAGGGACACATTCCCACCGAGGTTGTTTTCCAAAGTGTCAACGACCTCCCCGAAGGCTTCACTTGCCCGCCCGAACGCGTTAAGCCTTGGGGCACCAACCATGCCCTCCTCATGGGCAAAAACGTTATCAACGAGCCTTTTGCCATTATCAATGCCGACGACTTCTATGGCCGCAACAGCTTTGAGGTCATGGCCGCCGAGCTCTCAAGCCTTGCTCCCGACTCTAAGGGTAAATACAGCATGGTGGGATTCATGGTGGGCAACACTATGAGCGAGAGCGGAACCGTGTCGCGTGGCGTTTGCGCTACCGAGGATGGCATCCTCACCACCGTGGTTGAGCGCACTGCCATCGGCTTTAACGACAAGCACGAAATCTCGTTCAAGGACGAGAACGGCGAC
>JABUUJ010000031.1:24708-28084 GCA_021443235.1 Muribaculaceae bacterium | reverse complement strand
GTGTCGATGAACTTCTGGGGCTTCACCCCCGACTATTTTGCCCACAGCGAGAAGTTCTTCGTTGATTTCCTCAAGGAAAACATCAACAAGCCCAAGTCGGAGTTCTTCATCCCCTCGCTCGTTAACGACATGGTTAACAGCGGCGAAGCTCAGGTCAAGGTGCTCAAAACCGAGTCTAAGTGGTTCGGCGTGACTTACTCTGAGGACCGCCCCGACGTGGTCGCCAAGTTTGCCAAGCTACACGAGGACGGCATCTATCCCGACAAAATGTTCTAAATCGCAATAGACCGACTTTTCAAAATAAAAGAGGCTGTGAAATTTCTCACAGCCCCTTTTGCTTTTCATAAAATAAAATTTTCATGTTTCGCCGTTTTTTACTAACTTTGCACTATGAGTGCGCCGCTGTGGCGACTCTTGTTGTTAACGTGTAATTGATGGCATCTCAAGCTACTGATATTAACCTCGTTGAACGCTTCTTGGACTTCCTCAAGACCAAGAATTTGCGCAACACACCCGAGCGCACTACCTTGCTCGACTACATTGCCGCATGTCATGGCCACTTTACCATCGAGATGATACAGCAAATGGCACGCGACAACGCATTCCACGTGAGCCGAGCCACCATCTACAACACTGTCAATCTGCTCGTTGAGGCACGGCTGCTGCGACGCTACGACATTGAAGGACGGCAAATTCAGTTTGAGCTCTCGTCTCGAGCGCCTCACGCACATCTGGTGTGCAACTCTTGCGGCAAAGTCAAGGAGGTCAGCGACAAGTATTTCATCTCGTTTATGAACACCCGCCGCTATCAGGCTTTCACCACCGAGTACTACTCGCTTTTCCAGTATGGCACTTGCAGCACTTGCGCCCGACGCTTTAAGCGCGAGGCCGGCGACACAACGAAAAAGAAAAAATAACTAATTATATTAAACAAAATTACAATGAAAGTTGATGTATTATTAGGTTTACAATGGGGAGACGAAGGTAAAGGTAAAGTAGTTGATGTGCTCACTCCACGCTACAACGTGGTGGCACGTTTCCAGGGTGGGCCCAACGCTGGACACACTCTTGAGTTTGAAGGAAAAAAATATGTACTTCGCTCCATTCCTTCGGGAATCTTCCAGCACAACCAAGTGAACATCATTGGCAATGGTGTGGTCCTTGACCCAATTCTTTTCATGGAAGAGGCTATCGACTTGGAAAAGAGTGGGGTAGATATTAAAAAAATACTCAAAATATCGCGCAAGGCTCACCTCATTATGCCCACTCACAGGCTTCTGGACGCTGCCAACGAGCGTCTGAAGGGCGACGGCAAAATTGGCACAACAGGAAAAGGCATCGGCCCCACTTATACCGACAAGGTAGGAAGATACGGTCTCCGCGTAGGCGACATCACCTCTAATTTCGACCAAAAGTATGCCGCAGCCAAGCAGCGCCACCTCGTCTTGCTCAATGCGCTGGGCGAAACTCCCGACATTGCCCAGCTCGAGGCTCGTTGGATGGAGGGCATAGAGTATATCAAGCAATATGATATCATCGATAGTGAGTTCTTCATCAATAAGCAACTGGCAGCTGGCAAGAGTGTGCTGTGCGAGGGAGCGCAGGGCAGTATGCTCGATGTCGACTTCGGCAGCTATCCTTTCGTGACCTCTTCAAGCACCGTCTGCGCTGGCGCTTGCACTGGGCTCGGTGTGGCTCCCAACAAGATAGGCGAGGTTTACGGCATCTTCAAGGCCTATTGCACCCGCGTGGGTTCGGGACCGTTCCCCACCGAGCTCCACGACGAGACTGGTGCCGAAATTCGCCGCATCGGCCATGAGTATGGCGCTGTGACAGGACGTGAGCGCCGCTGTGGCTGGATCGACCTCGTGGCGCTGCGCTACACCATAATGCTCAACGGCGTAACCCAGCTCATCATGATGAAAAGCGACGTCCTCGACGGCTTCGACACCATCAAGGCTTGCGACGCCTATGAGATCGACGGGCACATCACTCGCGACTTCCCCTATTCGGTCGAGGAGGGCATAACTCCCATCTACACCGAGATTAAGGGCTGGAAAACGCCCATGAGCCACCTCACAAGTGAGAATCAGTTCCCGCAAGAGTTTAAGGACTACATCGCTTTCCTCGAGGAAAAACTTGCCGTGCCCATCACCATCGTTTCGGTGGGTCCCGACCGCGAGCAAACCATTATTCGCTCCTGAAACCCAATTCGTTCATTTGAACGCCGAGGCTGAAACATAACTAATTAAACTTCAATAACCATGGCTAAAGTTAAACCGTTCTGTGGATTGCGTCCTCCACGCAATCTTGTTAAGGAGGTTGCCTCAAAGCCCTACGACGTCCTCTCAAGCGACGAGGCGCGCGAGGAGGCTAAGGGTAACCCTAAGTCGCTCTATCACATCATTAAACCCGAAATCGACTTCCCCGCTGGAACAGGCGAGCACGAGCCTTGCGTCTATGACCGGGCTGTCCTAAACTTCAACAACTTCCAGCAGCAGGGATGGCTCGTTCAGGATGAGGATGAAAAATACTACATCTATGCGCAGACGATGGACGGGCGCACTCAGTATGGCATCGTCGTCGCTGCAAGCGTGCACGACTATCTCGAGGGACGCATCAAGAAACACGAGCTCACTCGCCGCGAGAAGGAGGTCGACCGTATGCACCACATCGAGATAAATAACGCCAACATTGAGCCGGTATTCCTCGCGTTTCCCACCAACGTGGTGCTTGAGGACATCATCGCCGCCACAGCAAAAACCGAGCCCGAGTATGACTTCGTTTCCGAGGATGGCATCGGCCACACCCTCTGGACTATCAGCGACAAGCCTACTATTCAGGCTATTACCGATGCTTTTGAGGCGATGCCTTACCTCTACATTGCCGACGGGCACCACCGCACCGCTGCAGCGGCGCATGTGGGAGAGGAGAAAGCCAAGGCCGACCCCAACCACACTGGCAACGAGGAGTACAACTTCTTGCTCGCTGTATGCTTCCCGCAGTCGCACCTCAAAGTGATGGACTATAATCGCGTTGTTAAAGACCTTAACGGACTTACTCCCAGCGAGTTCCTCGCACGCGTGGCACAGCACTTCGACGTTGAGGACAAGGGCACCGAGATTTACAAGCCCGCCGCACTGCACAACTTCTCGCTCTATCTCGAGGGCAAGTGGTACTCGCTCACCGCTAAGGCTGGCACCTACGACGACAACGACCCTATTGGCGTGCTCGACGTTACCATCTCAAGCAATTACATTTTGCGCGACATACTGGGTATCACCGACTTGCGTACCGATAAACGCATTGATTTCGTGGGCGGAATACGTGGGCTCGGCGAGCTCAAGCGCCGTGTCGACAGTGGCGAGATGAAGGT
>JABUUJ010000031.1:20534-23522 GCA_021443235.1 Muribaculaceae bacterium | reverse complement strand
TCTTCATATTACTATATATAATAAGGTGTGTCGATTATTACTTGTTCTCAAACTCCTTCATTGCCTCAACGAGCACCTTCACGCTCTCGAGCGGCAACGCGTTGTAGGTCGATGCGCGGAAACCTCCCACGCTGCGGTGACCCTTGATGCCCACAATGCCCTTAGAGGTGGCAAAGTCAAGAAAGGCTTTCTCAAGTTCTTGATACTCAGGCTTCATCACAAAGCAGATGTTCATCACCGAACGGTCCTCGGGCTTCACTGTGCCCACAAACATCTTGCTCGAGTCGATAGCGTCGTAGAGGTAGGCTGCCTTCTCTTCGTCCATCTGCTGAAGCACCTTCACGCCACCCAGCTCTTTATACCACTTCAGCGTCTGCAATGCGGCAAAGATGGGGAACACGGGCGGAGTGTTGAACATCGAGCCCTTGTCAACGTGAGTCTTATAGTTGAGCATGGTGGGTATCACGCGGTCAACCTTGCCCAGGATGTCTTCCTTCACGATGACGAAGGTAACACCGGCAGGAGCAATATTCTTTTGTGCGCCACCATAGATGAGAGCATACTTCGACACGTCAACGGGGCGTGAGAAGATGTCGCTCGACATATCGGCTACCAGCGGCACGTTCACGTCATAGTCCTCACGTATCTCGGTGCCATAAATAGTATTGTTGGTAGTGATGTGGAAATAGTCGGCGTCGCCCGGAATGGCGTAACCCTTAGGAATATAGGTGTAGTTGTCGGCCTTAGACGAACCCACTACCTCTACCTCGCCAAAGAGTTTCGCCTCCTTGATGGCCTTGTTGGCCCATGTGCCGGTGTCAAGGTATGCGGCCTTGGTGTTGAGCAGGTTGTAAGGAACCATGCAGAATTGTGTGCTGGCACCACCGCCCAGGAATATCACGCGATAACCCTCAGGAATATCAAGCAGCTCCTTGAACAACTGCTCAGCCTCGTCCATCACAGCTTGGAACTCCTTGCTGCGGTGTGAAATCTCAAGAATTGACAAGCCGGTACCGGCAAAGTCGCGAATTGCTTCTACACTCTTGTCAAGTGTAAACTGGCTCAGGATCGATGGTCCTGCATAGAAGTTGTGTTTCTTCATAACCTAACGATATTTATTGTTACAATTTGTTACTGTAGCTCTGCAAGGCTCTCTCTTTTTCCCTTGCACAACAAAGTTAGTGCTTTTATTCCAATTTAAAAAATAATGCGACAATTTTTTGTTTCAGCAACTTTTCTAAGCGTTTTACAAAAAGTGCGCTTTTACCGCTATTTCAACGCAAAGAGATAGATTTTAACCATTTTGCGGCCTTTTTGACACTATAACTATTGCACATTGACTAAAGTGATAATTCGCCTAATTACACTTTGAAAGTGCCACTACAAAAAAAATCGCCCGAATAGTGAATTTTATCCCAAAAAATTATGTGTATTCAGAAAAATGATTTAAATTTGTCACCACAATTCGAGACTAAGTAATCTCTATAATAATTTTTGATTAATTTATCATGAACGTAAATCAAATTTTAGCTAATCTTGAGGCTAAGCACCCCGGCGAGAACGAATACTTGCAGGCAGTGCGCGAAGTTCTGCTCACAGTGCAGGACGAGTACAACAAACATCCTGAGTTTGAAAAAGCTAAGATCATCGAGCGTATGGTTGAGCCCGACCGCATCTTCACCTTCCGCGTGACTTGGGTCGACGACAATGGCGACGTACAGACCAACATCGGCTATCGCGTGCAGTTCAACAACGCGATTGGCCCATACAAGGGTGGCCTGCGCTTCCACGCTTCGGTTACTCCTTCTATCCTCAAATTCCTCGGTTTTGAGCAGACTTTCAAAAACGCTCTCACCACTCTTCCCATGGGTGGCGCTAAGGGCGGCTCCGACTTCAGCCCCAAGGGCAAGAGCGATGCCGAAATCATGCGCTTCTGCCAGGCTTTCATAATTGAGCTATGGCGCAACATTGGTCCCGACATGGACGTTCCCGCTGGTGACATCGGCGTTGGCGGTCGCGAGGTTGGTTACCTCTACGGCATGTACAAGAAACTCACTCGCGAGTGCACCGGTACTCTCACCGGCAAGGGCTTCGAGTTTGGCGGTTCTCGCATCCGTCCCGAGGCTACCGGCTTCGGCGCTTGCTACTATGTTGAGAATATGCTCAAGGACCTCGGCACTACTTTCGAGGGCAAGACTGTTGCTATCTCGGGCTTCGGCAACGTGGCTTGGGGTGCAGTGACTAAGGCTACTCAGCTCGGCGCTAAGGTGGTAACTATTTCTGGCCCCGACGGATATGTTTACGATCCCGATGGCATCAACACACCCGAGAAGATCGATTATATGCTCGAGCTCCGCTCAAGTGGTAACGATATCGTTGCTCCCTATGCCGAGAAGTTCCCACGCGCTCAGTTCTTCGCAGGCCGCAAGCCTTGGGAGCAGAAGGTCGACATCTGCATGCCTTGCGCAACTCAGAACGAGGTTCGTCTCGCCGACGCCGAGATGATTCGCGACAACAAGGTTATGCTCGTTGCCGAGGTGTCTAACATGGGCTGCCACGAGGACGCTATCCACCTGTTCCTCGAGAACAAGATTATCTACGCTCCTGGCAAGGCTGTTAACGCTGGTGGCGTTGCCGTATCGGGCCTTGAGATGACTCAGAACGCTCAACACATCTACTGGAGCGAGGCCGAGGTTGACGACAAGCTGCACACCATCATGAACGACATCTACGCTCAGTGCTGCAAGTACGGCAAGGAGGCTGATGGCTACATGAACTACATGAAGGGCGCTAACATCGCCGGCTTCATGAAGGTTGCCAACGCAATGATGGGACAGGGCATCATCTAATTCCCACAACGATGCTCACAGCATCACTCTCAAGTCAAGATATTTATAGATTGCTTAACTAAATATTTTCGACGTAGGGCAGGTCACCGAGTTAACGGCAACCTGCCCTTTCCTTATACTCACAAAAAAGCCTGTCGCG
>JABUUJ010000031.1:0-20363 GCA_021443235.1 Muribaculaceae bacterium | reverse complement strand
ACATCTCCTCTCTGTCCTTAGTGGCGTTCTTGAAATATAACTTGCCCTCCATATACTCTTGCGTAGCAATCAGCGTGGGCTTGGGAAGCTTCTCATAGAAGCGCGAGATCTCAATCTGCTCACGATTCTCCGAAATCTCGTTCAGGTCATCGCTCGGCGAAGTGAACTCCGACAACTTCTTGTCCAGGTCATCCTTCATGTCCTTGGCAATCTGGTTGGCGCGCTTGCTGATGATGCTCACTGTCTCATAGATGTTGCCAGTTTGCTCGGCAAGCTCTACCAGATCGTGCACTGTAGTGCTGAGGGGTGCGTTTGTCTTCTTGTAATCCATTGTGTCTCTTTATGTTATTTCGTTATTATTTCCCGTTTACAAATTTGTTGGCAACCTTAAAGATATTGTCGGCCTCGTGGCGGTTGTTGCTGTCGGGGTAGTCGTTGACAAAGGTGTAATACTCGTCAATGACAGTGCGCATGCGCTCTTCCTTCTTCTCCTCTACGCTCTCCACGGCCTCGCGGTAGCGCGACTTGAGCACCAGCATCTCCAGCTGCTCTTTGTACTTGCTGTAGGGATACTCCTTGATAGCGTTCTTGGCCGTAATCACCGCGCTCTCATAGTTGTTGCCCATGTAGTTGCCCAGGTTGTAGTAGAGCTGCGCGTTCTCAAGCTCTTTAAGCACCAGCTTGTCCTGAAGCTCAAAAATGCAGTTCTGCGCTATCGACACCTTGTCGCTCTTGGGAAAGAAGTCAAGAAACGCCTGCAACTCCTCTATCGCCTTCACTGTGGGGGTCTGGTCAAGCTGCGACTCGGGCGAGTCGATGTAGTAACCATAACCCGTGTAGAAGCGGGCCAACTCGGCATACTGCCCTTTGGGGTAGTGCTGATAGTAGTTCTTGAAGTAAGAACCGGCGTTGTCATAGTCCTTGTTCTCATAGTAGCTCAACCCCAGCAAGTACAGCGACTCCTCGGCCCTGTCGGTGCCCTTAAACACTTGAACAAGGTCGCCAAGGATGGTATAGGCCTGAGCATAGCGCCCTTCATTAAAAGCGCGCTTGGCATATTCATATTTATAGTTATAGTCGGTGCTCTTCAACACCTTGTTATACTCGCCACAAGATGCCAGCATCAGCGCAAAGCCCACTAAAACCAGTAAATTCTTCTTCATTTTCTCTCTCTTCGTTGTTTCAACTTGCAAATTTACGGATAAATTCACACATAGCAAACCATTAAACCGAAATTTATGATTTTTCAACACTTAATTATATATAAATGCGCTCGCAACGTGCTTTATTTACCTTTTTTCTTGTCTTAATACCTAATAAATCGTAATTTTGCATTTATGATTGCTAAACCACGCCACATCGAGCTCCTTGCGCCCGCCCGCGACGCCATGACCGCCTTCGAGGCCATTAAACATGGCGCCGACGCTGTGTATGTGGGACCTGAACGCTTCGGAGCAAGGGCCATGGCGGGCAACTCTATCGACGATATCGCGCGCGTGTGCGACTACGCCCACCAGTTCCGCGCACGCGTATATGCCACCGTCAACACTATCGTCTACGACGACGAGCTCGCCACGGTTGAGCGACTCATCGGCGACCTCTACCGCGCCCATGTAGATGCAATCATCGTTCAGGACCTCGGGCTTCTGCGACTTGACTTGCCGCCCATCGCCCTGCATGCCAGCACGCAATGCGACATCCGCACTCCCGACAAAGCCCTCTTCCTGCAGCAACTCGGGTTCTCGCAACTGGTCATGGCGCGCGAACTCTCGCTCAACGAGATCAGCGCCATCAACGAGGTGGTGAGCGTGCCGCTCGAGGCTTTTGTTCACGGCGCCCTGTGCGTGAGCTACAGCGGCCGTTGCGCCCTTAGCCATGCAGTGAAAGGTCGCAGCGCCAACCGTGGTCAGTGCGCACAAATGTGCCGCCTGCCCTACGACCTTGAGGATGAGCATGGTAATAAACTGCTGAAAAACAAGCATCTGCTCTCGCTGCGCGACCTCAATCTCTCACAACGCATCGCTCCGATGATTGAGGCTGGTGTATCGTCGTTCAAGATTGAGGGACGCCTCAAGGACGTGGCCTATGTCAAGAACGTGGTGGCCCATTACCGCCAACTTCTCGACCAGACTATCGCAGCAAGCGACGGCGCCCTTGTGCGTGCCTCCTGTGGTGCCACAAGCCTCTCGTTTGAGCCTGACGTGCAGCGCTCGTTCAACCGCAGTTTCACTCACTATTTCATTGACGGACGCGACAAAGCCTCAACCATGGCATGCCTCGACACTCCCAAGTCGCAAGGACAGCCGCTGGGCAAGGTGCTGGCTTGCCACGGCAAGTCACTACTGGTCGATACCAAGTTGCAAGTGGTTAATGGCGACGGACTGAGTTTCTTTGACGACCGTCAGCAGTTCTGCGGCGTGAGGGTGAATGTTGCAAATGGGCGAAACCTGCTACTGCGCGAGCCAGTCGACATTAAGCCTGGAACTATGCTTTATCGCACTGCCGACAAGGCTTTCGACGACATTCTCTCTCGGCCATCGGCACAACGCACCATCCAAGTTGACGCTTTGCTATACTACGCCACGGGCTCTCTCGCACTGCGACTCACCGACGAGCGCGGAAACTCGGTCGCACACGCCATTCCGGCCTCGCTCGACGTTGCGCGCACGCCACAAGGCGAGCGACAATGCGACATTCTCGCCAAACTCGGCGACACTATCTACCGCATGCGCGACTGCACAACGAGGGTATGGGAGAAGTTCATCCCGGTCTCCCTCCTCGCTCAGCTGCGACGCGACACCATCGACCTGCTCGACCGCACCAATGCCATCACACACCATCTTGACTTGCGCAAGCGCGAAAACCTTGATGCTCAGGCGCCAAGCGCAACCCTCTCTCATGCCGACAATGTCGCTAACCATCTCGCCGAGCAACTCTACCGCGACCACGGCGTGATTGACATCCAGCCAGCCATCGAAACCTGTGACAACGACCACGCAACGCTCATGCACACTCGCTACTGCATCAGGCGACAGCTCGGAGCATGCCACCGCGACCGCAACGCAAGGTCACTACCTGCCCGACTCTTCCTGCGCAATGCCGACACCCTCCTCGAGGTGCATTGCGACTGCAGCGCCTGCGAGATGCGCATCACCGTTCCACAAAAAAAGGATGCGCCACAACTGTGACACATCCTCATGGGAGCGATAGACGGGACTCGAACCCGCGACCCTCGGCTTGGGAAGCCAATGCTCTACCAACTGAGCCACTATCGCATTATCTATATTTTACCCAGATTTGCTAATACGTTGAAGCAAATATCACTTTAACGACTCTGGTGGTCAATCACCTCCACCACACTGTCGCCCGAGTTGCGAGTCATGTAGTAGCGCACAGTCACCGTGTCGCCTATCTCATAATACACTTCATCGCCCGACTCAAGCTCAAAGTTGAGCGTCTCGTCGCCCACTTTAACGTCAATCGAGCGGCGCGCACCATCCACTACAATTCCAGTAACCTCCTGAGGCTGAGTACTATCAATCTCTGCTACCTCATCGGCAGGAGCCTCAATAGTATCTACACCCTCATCCTGAGTGCCGTCATTGTCATTCGAACCATAGCACGCCGTCATGCTCATTGCCACAGCGGCAAGCGATATATAAAGCAATTTCTTCATCGGTTTTCTACAAAACTTCAGTTTCTCACTGCAAAATTACACCTTTTTCACGTCACCACAAAATTTTTCCCAAAAAAACCACACCCACGCCCTCAACCTTGGCCCTATCCCTTCGCCTAAGCGTCTAAGCGTTTACGCGATGCCCTCCCCCTTAATGTCCTTAATTGGCCTTAGTGACCTTATCGACCTTATTCCCATTACCCCTGCTCCTCCTTTAGGGGACTAAAACAAGCGCCGTCACTTGAAGCAACGGCGCTATAATAAAGTGTTAATGTTCAGTGCGATTACTCACCCTTCTCAAGCTGAGCCTTCAGAGCTGCAAGGCTGCTGATGTCGCCCAGAGTAGTGGTGGCCTTCTCCTCAACCTTTGCGGGAGCCTCCTCGGCAGCGGGCTTGTTGGCACGCTTAGTCTTGCGAGCTTCCTGCTTCTGCTCATCCTCGTGGATGCGGCTGTGCGACAGAATGATGCGCTTAGAGTCCTTGTTAAACTCAATCACCTTGAAGTCAAGCTTCTCGTCTTGCTTGGCCTGTGTGCCGTCGGCCTTCATGAGGTGCTTCGGGGTTGCAAAGCCCTCTACGCCGTGAGGCTGCAGATTAACTACAGCGCCCTTGTCGAGGAGTTCAGTGATTACGCCCTCGTGGATACTGTTAACGGTGAATACGTTCTCAAATACGTCCCAAGGATTCTGCTCAAGCTGCTTGTGACCAAGGCTCAGACGACGCTGGTCCTTCTCAATCTCAAGCACAACAACCTCTATGTCGGCGCCCAGCTGGGTGAACTCTGAAGGATGCTTAACCTTCTTGGTCCACGACAGGTCGCTGATGTGAATCAGACCGTCAACACCCTCCTCAAGCTCTACAAATACACCAAAGTTGGTGAAGTTGCGAACCTTGGCATTGTGCTTCGAACCTACAGGATATTTGTCCTCGATGCTCTCCCATGGATTTGACTTCAGCTGCTTAACGCCAAGCGACATCTTGCGCTCTGCACGGTCAAGGGCCAGAATCTGAGCCTCAACGGTGTCGCCCACCTTCATGAAGTCCTGTGCCGAACGCAGGTGCTGCGACCATGACATCTCACTCACGTGGATAAGGCCTTCAACACCAGGGGCTACCTCAACAAATGCACCGTAGTCATACATGACAACTACCTTGCCCGATACCTTGTCGCCAACGGCCAGGTTCTCGTCGAGCTGCTCCCATGGATGCGGCTGCAACTGCTTCAAGCCAAGGGCAATGCGCTTCTTGTCGTTATCAAAGTCAAGGATAACTACGTTCAGCTTCTGCTCGGGCTCTACAATGTCCGAAGGATTGTTTACGCGACCCCACGAAAGGTCGGTGATGTGGATAAGACCGTCAACACCTCCAAGGTCAATGAACACACCGTAAGAGGTGATGTTCTTAACTGTGCCCTCAAGCACCTGACCCTTCTCAAGGGTGTTGATGATGTCCTTGCGCTGCTGCTCAAGCTCGGCCTCGATGAGGGCCTTGTGCGACACAACAACGTTCTTGAACTCCTGGTTGATCTTCACAACCTTGAACTCCATGTTCTTACCAACGAATACATCGTAGTCCTTGATGGGCTTCACGTCAATCTGGCTGCCAGGCAGGAATGCCTCAATGCCAAATACATCAACGATCATGCCACCTTTGGTGCGGCACTTGATGTAACCTTTGATAACTTCGTCTTTCTCAAGCGCTTCATTAACGCGATCCCAGCTCTTCGACATGCGAGCCTTGCGATGCGACAGAATCAGCTGACCTTTCTTGTCCTCTTGACTCTCAACAAACACTTCTACAACGTCGCCCACTTTCAGGTCCTCGTTGTAACGGAACTCGTTAAAGGGAATAATGCCGTCTGACTTAGCACCAATGTTAACTACAACCTCACGCTTGTTGATTGAGATTACAGTACCTTCGGTTACTTCCTTGTCCTTAAACTGGCCAAGTGACATGTCATAGGTTTTTTCCAGTTCTTCGCGTGATTTCACACTCTGGGTGTCGCCATTCTCATAGGCATCCCAGTCGAAATCGGCGATAGGAGAATTTTTTAATTCTTCGCTCATTTTAAATAGTTAATAAAATTAGTTAATTAAACCGGCTCAGGAGATTCGTTCCTCCCAAGCGTGACTGCAAATTTACTGCAAATATTTCATTCCCACAAAACTTTCTCCTCGCTTTTTTATTATAATGTGTGCTTTTTCCTCTATTTTCGACTTTTTTCAGCTGCAATGCATCAGCTCCCACACCTTTCACCCAACTCTCCCCCAACTTTACAAGTTCAACCATCATTTCTTATACAGCGCACACCGATTTTGCGATTTTACAAACATTAACATTTAAATTCATTAATTTTTATTGTGTATTCCAGCTTTTTTGCGTAGCTTTGCACATATTTTATAATCAGCTTAACTTATTGCTCGTAAGTTTAACTTTTTATTGACCGACATAAACTATTTTTTTATATTAACCAAAAACATTTCTATTATGAAGAAATTCTTACTCGTTGCAGCTGTAGCTGCTTTCACTTGTGCCGCTTATGCACAGGAAGTTTATCCCAAAGTAACTAAGAACTGGGAAGTTGACATGGCTCAGGTTACCTCTGCCGATGCTCGTCAAGGCGTAGCTATCGGCGACGCTATGTATGTTAGCACCAAGGCTGAAATGACAGTTGACGGCGTAACTATGCCCGCAGGCGTTTACAAGGTTGACAAGAACGGTATCAACACCAATCCCATGCCCGCAGGACGCAACACAGGTATCTCTAAGGACCAGGCAGGCAACCTCGTGGTAGCTTACTCGCAGTTCCCCAACACTTGGTCGGTTGAGGATCCCGCTTTCCTCGTATATGCTCCCGCCGAGAGTGTAGCCGATGACGACATCACCAAGCTCTATATTAATGGTGACCTCGCTGCTATGGGACGTGACGACTACCTGGGACTTGCTGAGGGCGACCTCAAGGGCGATGGTAAAATGTGGCTCGTAGGTGCTACCAGCACCGGCATCGGCATCATGAACGTTATGGATGGCGAGACCAGCGACGACGACTCTTATGTTGCTCTGTGCGATGGCGTTAACTATGGCAACGTTGTTTGCGTTTATCCCGTTGGCAACGACGAGCTCATGTATGTTAACCGCAGCGAAGGCAAAGTTACCTTCCTTGAGCCCGACGGCGACAACTATGTGATAAAAGAGACTGCAGCTCTCAATGGCAAGGGTGCAGCTAACGGCGCTGCCTATGTAGTGGTTAACGACACTCGTTATGTCATCACTCCTTCTAAGCAGGACGGCAACAACTATCCCGACGGCTTCTGCGTTTACAACATCGACGACGAGGCAGACGCTCATGATCCCATCTACACCGAGCCCTACACCAAGGCTCAGCCCAACGGTGTTCAGGCTAACTGGATCTATGCCGAGCCTCTTGGCAACAACGCTATCAAGATGATGCAGTACATTCCTGGCTTCAAGGTGATGAACTGGACCATCGAGCTCGCTCCCGCAACTGCTGTTAGCGACGTTAACGCCGACAAGGCTGTTAGCAGCGTTAAGTACTACAACGTTGCAGGTATCGAGAGCAACGAGGCATTCGACGGCATCAACGTAGTTGTTACAAGCTATGTTGACGGCACTACAAGCGCTCGCAAGGTCGTTAAGTAAGTAAGCCTCTTTAGTTCCGCATCACAATCGATGCACCTAAACCCTAACGACGAAATCTATTTCCCGTTATAACCCGTGACAGGGTCGTTGCCAAGCCAGGCAGCGACCTTGTCTACTTTCACCTCCCCCCATGAAAAAACACCTGCCACAGCATCATGCGCAGCAGGCGTCTGTATCATTTCAAAGGAAAACCCTCAACCAGGTTGAACCAAATTGAACAACGTTAAACCAAGTTGAACAACGTTAAACCAAGTTGAACAACGTTAAACCAAGTTGAACAACGTTGAACCAAGTTGAACAAGGTTGAACCAAGTTGAACAACGTTGAACCAAGTTGAACAACGTTAAACTACTTCATCTTCTCCTCATCTTCCTCGGTCCACAGCGGGTTCTCGTCGTCGCCCCAGTCAAACGAGTCGTCAAAGCCAAAGAATGCCTCGTCGGTAAACTCTTTCATCTCGCGGCCATCTTTCTTGGTGGGGCGGCCCATGCCCTTCTGGCGGTTGACAAAACCATCAATCTTCACCATCTCAAGCAGTTGCAGCTGGTCGCGTGTCGTGATGTTCTTCAGATAGTTGGGCACAAGTTTTGCCCCTACGCGGTTCTGCAGCACCGCCAGCACCTCAAACGTGTAGGTAACAGGCGGCTTGCGCACCGCAATCACATCGCCAGCCTTGATCAGGCGAGATGGCTTCACGTTCATTCCGCCCATCGTCACGCGACCCAGTTTGCAAGCATCGGTGGCGATAGTGCGTGTCTTGAATATGCGTGTGGCCCACAGCCACTTGTCTATTCTTACCTCGTTCATATCGTCGGGTGACTTACTTCTTGTATTTTCTGATCAGTCGCTCAAGCAGGCTCAGTGGCTTCTCTTCTTCGGCAGGCTTCTCTTCCTCCTTGGGCGTTGCCAGCTGTTGCAGCGACGGTTTCTCGGGTTTCTCGGCCTGCGACTCGATGGCCGTCTTCTCTTGCTTGGGGGCGTTGTTATTGTAGTGATTCATCGCAAACGTCAACCCCGACAGGCAGAACGCCTTTATCGCCTCGCCAGCCACTGCCGCACGCTCGGGTATCATCTCTTGCTCGGCTGCCGACGGATGCCCAAGCACATAGTCAATTTGGGCACCCGGCGGGAAATTGCCGCCCACACCGAAGCGCAGGCGAGCATAGTTCTGCGTCTGGAGCAGGTTGTTGATGTTCTTCAGCCCGTTGTGCCCACCGTCGCTCCCCTTGCCGCGCAGGCGCAATGTGCCAAAGGGCAGCGCGATGTCGTCGGTAACCACCAGGATATTCTCGAGTTCAACGTTCTCCTTGTTTTTCCAGTAGCGCACCGCCTCACCGCTCAGGTTCATATAGGTCGACGGCTTCAGCAGCACCATTTGGGCGTTTTTCACACGTAGGCGAGCCACCGCGCCATAACGCTCGGTGGTAAAAACAACATTGGATGCCGCAGCAAGGGCATCCAATATCGTAAAGCCTATGTTGTGACGGGTTCCCTGGTACTCAGCACCAATGTTGCCCAATCCAACAATCAAGTACTTCATGCTCAGTCTTACTCAGCCTCGGCAGCTGCAGCCTGAGAAGCACGGGTAGCGCGTACGCCGCAAATCACGAGCTCCTTAGCACTTGCCAGCTCAAACTCCTCATAGTGCAGGTTACCAACCTTGATGGACTGGCCAATGTTAACATCGCTAACGTTGACAAGAAGTGTCTCGGGAATGTTCTTGTACAGACCTTTAACCTTCACCTTCTTCATGTTAAGGAACAACTTACCACCAGCCTTAACGCCGACAGCGTGACCTTCTACATGAACGGGAACCTCTACTACTACGGGCTTGTCCTCATATACCTGAAGCAGGTCGATGTGGAGAATCGAGTCGTTTACGGGGTGGAACTGAAGATCCTTTACAACAGCCATCTTCTGAACTCCGTTCACATTCAGCTCAATAACCTGAACGTCGGGTGTGTAGATAAGCTTGCGGATTGCGTCGAAGGTTACAACGAGGTCGGTTGCGATGATTCCGCGACCATTCTCAATCTTTACCACCTTCTCGCCTGCGTTCAATGTGCCAGCATAGTTGCCGTTCTCGTCGAGGTCAACAACAGCGCCACCGTTCAACACTACAGGAATCTTGTTCTCTTTGCGAAGGGCCTTGGCAGCCTTCTTGCCGAGGTCGGTTCTCGGCTCTGCATTCAATACAAATGTCTTCATTTTCAATTAATTGTGTTACTCAAAATTAAGTTGTTGTTTAGCTCCTTAATTTCCCATCACACGGGTTTCTTTAAAAAGCGTTGCAAAATTACAAACTTTTTCCTTAACCACCAAATATTTAGCCAATAAAAGTATCACCTCCTGCAGAAGTCGGTATAATGGCAATACTTGCAGGGATAGTCGGCAACCTCCGATTGCGCGATGCTTCCGGTCCACAACTTCTCTATGGTTGATGCCATCAAGCCAAGAAAATCTTTAATCAGCTGGTTGTTCTCAAAGTCACTCACGTTAAACGCAACCTGCAAGCAATTCCTTTTGTCGCCACGTTTCACGCCACTTTCGGCCATCTCACGCAATTTATATATGTGTGGCTCAATGGTTTCAACCCCCAGCTCTCTAAGATTCTCTCCTTTGTGGCGCATATATGCCACTGTGTAGAGTAGCAACTGCAGGATTGCCTTCGCACGCCTGTCTTTTTTGTCTCGGTCAAAAAGGTCTTCAATGTTTCTAAACCTCGTCACGTCAGCTCCGGTCTTGTAGTCAATGATGCGCACTGTGCTGCCGATGCGGTCCACGCGGTCGATCTTAAATGTGAAATTGATGGTCACATCGTCGCTCAGCTTTAGCTTTAACTCGTGACTCTCCTCACACTCAAGCACTTCCAACTTCCCGTCGCCTATCACCTCCATGTCTTTCTCCAGCGCACGTTTCACATAGGTCTCGAGCGTCTCATATAGGATAAACGCCTGGCCCGAAAGCGGATGTGTGGCGCACTGCTCCTCGGGCAGCCGCACAAAGGTCTTGTTGATATTGAAGGTAAGGCGATCCTTCAAGTGGTTCTTAATGAAATTCTCAATATCCTCCTTGCCAAACTCCCTCTGGCGGTTCTCTACATCAGGGTAATACAGGTCTTGCAGCGTGTCGTGGACAATGGTGCCAAACTGTGCGCTGTCCATGAAGTCGCTGGCGTCGTTGTCGTCGCTCAAACCCTTGATGTGGTGGAAGAAAAACTTGAGAGGGCAGTTGATAAACTCGTTGATCGACGAGGCCGACAGGCATGGCGTCTTCTTTTTATTATCGGCATTCCTGCCAAGCTCGCCCTCGGTATATTTCTTCTTTATCGCCTTCTTGAAATCGTCGTTGTCGATCTGAATTTCAAGCTGCGTCATGTTGGTCACATTGGCTGTACGCTTCACTATCTCAACATCTTGAGCATAAACCTTTTGCAACTGCTCAACATAGCGCGACGGCTCGTTGTTGCTGCTCGAGTCGTGATACAGTGTCACCTTGCCGGCGCGGCTTATCAGGCGGTAGAAGTTATAGACCTGTGTCGCGTCTTCGCTCTCAATGCACGGCATCCCAAATGCCGCACGGAAGCGGTCGGGAATCAACGTCTGACGAATGCTGTTTTGGGGCAACGTGCCCTCGGTGGCCGAGAGAATGCGCACGTCCTCAAAGTCGAGGCAGCGGGTCTCGAGCATTCCCATCACCTGGATGCCCTCGCCCGACTTGCCGCCAAACGGGATTAACGCAGTGGCCGACAAGCGGTCAAAGAGATGGAACACAGTGACTCCCTGCACTGGCAGCCCCACGTGGTCAATCGCCAGTCGCAACTGGTTGAGCGCTCCTATATACTGGTCGATAAACGCTCGCTGCAACGACACGCGATGGCTGTCGTCGGGCCTGCTGTTCTCGGTCTCTTGGTCATGTTTCTTATCAACTTTCTGCTCGATTTTATCATACAGGCCTCGGCAGAATTTCTCAAGGTTATTGATGAATTTCTTCACCTGCTCTTTGTCGTTGAGCTGCGAGTTGTTGAGTGTGGTGAACAACAACTTGAACGGCTCATAGCTCTCAAAGGTGCTCTCGGGAATGTTATACTCGTTTTGCGACTCTATCAGGTTGCTGATCGCAAGCACTTCGTTGGTGTAGGCGAGCTTGATTATGGGGTGCGACAGAATGTCGCGCACGTCTTCGCGATAATACATCCACCGGTCGCCCGAACGTGTGGCATGCTTGTGGGCTACGGTGACCAGACGCATCAACGTGGCTATGTTCGACCGCCTGAGCGAGTAACCCATGGTGATGTTAATCTTCTTGTCAATGCCTTCGGTGCCAAATAGTTGTGCCGGCAGCGAGTTGAGGATGGGCTCAAGCAATGTCTCGTCGGGAAGGATGATGCTGGTTGTCGACGACACTTCTTCTATGCCCTCAAAGGCACACTTCGCCATTCCTATGCTCGACGGGATGCTCTGCAGCGTTACTGCGGGAAACTCAGTGATCTGCTCTATCTCAACGGGCGATTTAAACTCCTGCGCCAGCGCATTGATAGCCGTGTAGCCAGGGTTATTGACACTACTTGCCGCTGTGAACGCGTTGTCCCACCAAAAATCGGATATACCTTTGTCGTTCAATGCCTTGAATAGCGCATGCTCGCTCTTGGTGAGCATGCTGTGGCCCACCAGCACTATGCGACTGAACCCCAGCTCCTCGGCGCTGGTATTGCGCAACTCTTCCACCGCTTGCCTATAGCGCTTGCCCTGGGTAGTGAGATTGTTACCGCTCAGCCTCTGCTCAAAGTCCTCGTATATTTCGGCCAATTTGTCCCACAGCGTGAGGTATTTCTTCTGTATCTCTTTCTCTTGCTCGCCAGCGACTGCCGACGCGCCATTGCGCCACATCTCTTCGCTGCCATGCTGCTTGTCGATGTGGATGCTCAAGATGCGCTTTATCGCTTCCTGCACGTCCTCGTCAATATAGTTGGCTTTGATGTCTTTAAGGTCGCGAAGGTTGATATATAGCTGTTTTGCATCGACCATACACATGTCGATGTCGTTGAAATCGTTGACAATGAGCTGACCCCAGAACGCAAATTTGTCAAACTCGCCCGCCGAGTCGCCCAACTTTTCCTTATAGGACTGATAGGCCAAAAACAATGCCTCTATGGGCGAGGCTATGACTTTGCTATCGCGCACGATGTGGTCAACAAGGTCGTCCATCTTCATCATGCGGGGCATGAGGGTGGTGCGCTTGAGCAACGCTTTGAGGTATCGTTCCAGCTGCTGAGAGCTGCGCCGGTTGGGTAGCACAAATGCCATGTCGGCAAGCTGCTCGCAGTCGGCATAGTGTTTTGCCACTTGTGCAAGGAATGGTGTTTTTCGCATAATTATATTAATGTGTAAAAGGTATTTTACTGTGTCATTTCGTGTGAATAAGGCGGGCCACCCACATTGCCAAGTCAAAGAGGATGATCTTGCCATTGCCGTTGCCCTGTATCTCACGCTCGGCGCGGTCAAAGTGCGCAAGCAGTTGCTCCACGTTCTTCTCGTTGATAAATGGAGCAAACCGGGTGCTGAACTGCTCTTCCTCGCGCGTCATGTAGTTGAGACCTGCAATGTGAAGGTTATACACATAGTTCTCACGCAACTGACGCGACGAGTAGATGAGAAACCTGCGCGATTTTTCACGTTTCATGTCGGCGATGTCTTCGCTCCACTGCTTCAGCTTCAGCAGGTCGGCTTGATAGGCCATGCGCATTAACACCACAAACTTGCTGTGAAACTCGTGATTTTCCGAGTCGGCCTGCAACGTCTTCAGTGCCTGCGACACGTTGCCGTCGGCACTGGACGCTACAGCCATGGCCTGCTGCTCGTCGATGCCGTAGGTAGAGCTCAGGTAGCCGCCTATAACGGCCGTGGGAACGCGCATCAGCTCTATGCGCTGGGTGCGCGACAATATCGTGGGTAGTATCTCTTTCTCGTTGTTGCTCACAAGTATGAACTTGCAGTCGTCATAGGGCTCTTCTATGAGCTTGAGTAGCTTGTTGGCGCAGTCTTCGCGCATCTTCTCGGGCAACCACATGATGAGCACCTTGTATTTCGACGTAAACGCGCTCCTGCTCATCTTGCGCATGATGCTCTCGCTTTCCTTTACCAGTATCGCTGGCTGTGAGTTGTCGTTCTTGAGCAGCGTGAGCCACTCCTGATAGTCCTCAACAATGCCGTTCTCGTTGAGAAAGTCGCGCCACGCTGCCATGAAATCGTCGCACACTGTGCTCTCGTCGCGACGCAGATAGGGAAACGAGTAAAATGTGTCGGTGTGGTTGCAGCTCGCGTGCTGACGGCACGACGGACACTTGCCGCATGGCTCGCCGCCGGTGCGCGCGGTGCAGTGCAGATACTGAGCCATGGCACGCGCCAGGGCAAGCTTGGGGATGCCGGCATCGCCGTGAAGCAGCAACGCATGCGGCAGCTTGTCGCTGTCGATGAGATGCCTCACGCGCTCCACCACTGCCTCATTTCCTAATATGTCTTTAAAATTCATCTCGTTTCCAGTTTACTCACCACCCATTATGAATTAAGCATTGCGACTTAAAAAACTACTTCACAACCTTCCGCCCTTTACCCACAAGGATGCCGCGGCTCTCGCTCGTCGCCGTCCGCCCATCGATGGTGTATAGCTTCTCGCCTTTGTCCTCCGGTTTATAGTCGATGCTGATGTCGTCGCTATCGGTCACAAGCTGGTGCGACACCTGCACATATTCTTCCTTCGCCTCGTTAATCAGAGCCACCATGTTGGGGTTCGACATCATGCGCGACAGCGTGGCACACGCAACCATGCGGGCAGCGTCAACGTCGCTCTGCCAGCTGATGCCAGCAATCACACTGCTTTGCCCAAGCTCGTAGCCCACTTTCATAATCGTGTCTTGTGCCGCAGGCTTTATGGCGGTGAGGAGCATGGCCGTAGTCCAAGCCCGGGCAGCATGGGCCGATGGGAACGAACTCTCCTCGGGCATGGCCTCGACGGTAAACGGCTCCTCGTGGAAAAATTCGTAAGGACGCACTCGGTCATAAGCATCGCGCGCCGACACACAGCCGTTGTCGCTTATCGCTGCCGCTGTCTCCAGCAACTCAAGGATCTTGGGAGTGTGGTCGGGCTCTATCGGTTCGCCAAAGGCACGCGCAAACTCATACACCATAATGTCATAGTCGCTGCTCGTGTCATATTTCGCCTTCTCGCCCCGCTCGCTATCGCGCAGATTCTTCCCCCACAGATACTGGCTCATGTCGTGGGCAAACTCGGGCGTATTCTGCCCAATCTCGGGAGGCGCGGCAAGATATAGCGCCGCGTTGGGCATGTTCGCCGCACTGAAATAGTCGGCATCGTCATAATCGGGAGCCTCTATACCCAGCGAGTCAAGCAATGTCTGGTTAATTTGGTTACGGGTGCTGGCAAGGTGGGTGTTGAAAGTCGCAGTGTTGAGCATGTGAGCCACCGACACGCTGGCAATCAAATAAGCATCGTCAACATCGCTCTGCCAGTGCATGCCGCCCAGCACGCGGCTGCGGCCATACTCGCGAGCACGAGCTAATATCGTGTCCTGAAAGTGGGGGGCAACAGCTGCCACAATCATTCCGGTTGCCCAACCGGTAATCGTGTGCGACGACGGGTAGGAGTAGGTGCGGCGCATCTCGCTCAGCGTCTCGGTAGAGTAGGGCGCCTCATAGAAGCGCGACGCCGGACGCATGCGCACATAGAAGTTCTTTACCTTGTCCGAGGCATAGGCCGACGTCGTAGTGCCCTGCGAAATCATCTGCCACAGCCCAGGTGTAGTCGCCGACGACACCGTGAAGCCCAGCACGCCGCCATATATACTCGCAAGGTTGCTAGTGCCATACACCGCGTCGCTCCTAATCTGCTCGGCACGCAACGGGTCGCCCGTCTGAACAAGCTTTCCGTCAAAGTAGTGCTTCACGTCAACCGAGAATCGCGTGTCATAATTGCTGGGCGGGCCAGGAAATATATTTCGCATGTTGGGCGTCTCGGCCTGCGGATAGTATTGTGCACTGGCACATAGCGTTATCACACTAAAAAAAAGTGCCACAATGGTCTTCTTCGCGCTCATATCAGTCTCTCTATATATACAATTTGCAAATATAAACAAAAATCTCCCACCCACCAAATATATCACTATAATTAACCTTTATCACCTCTTAAAAAAACATTTTAAAAAGCATTTTAAAAAAACATCCCCCACTTTCTTGCACATCCACAATTTCTTCCCTAACTTAGCAGTCCCAAAACACAAAATTTTAATTCGCAACACATGAAAAGAGTCATTTTCCCCGCTGATTTCTACTATTTCTACCCAAGTGGTATTACCCCGTGCAAAATGTATGTTGATGTGGCTAATCGCATCTATCACGCCATTAAAAACTCCGACCTGCTTAAACATAATGACAACGAGACAATAATGGAAATTGCAATGTGCGTGGCAATGTATTATGAGGACAAAATGTCAGAAATTGGCCTGTGGAACGCTTTCGTCACTATATATAGGCAACTTTACTCTCACTCAATGCCTTTCTTTGAATGTGACGATGAATACGACATTAATGATGTGAATGTCAACGAAGTGGCTCTTCTTATCTGGATAGTCCTGACAAGAAACTCCGACGGCGACCTCACCTGTCCATCAAGCAAATTCGTCCAGTTGGCCCACAACATTATGGACCTGCTTCACGACGACGAGGTGGAGGAAAACAAGGATTTATACTCCTTTATCTACAATAAAGATAATGCCAGCGACTTTTTCAAACTCAAACACACCCTCTTCTGGATGCGACGCTCTTACCTGTTGCGATCTCCTTTTCAGGACATCTCTTTCGCCGAGGCATTAGGAGAGTTCGAGGCACCTTTTGATTTCTCACAAGCCTTGTATGCGCTCGAATCAGACTTCTTGAGAACAAAAGAAATAGGACCACTCGCACTCCTTGCCCACCAGTGGCTCGCACAAATGTTTTCACTGAACGACATGCACGAGGAGGCCGATAAGCTAAACAAACTGCAGTTCTTGCATAGAGACTTGTTCCGTGTCTTAAGCAACACTAAAAAATTAGCTCTAATCAAAGACTCTCACGGGGAAAGACACACAGTGATAAACTATGATTCCAATCTGTTTGAAAACCATGACTATATCTCATCGGCTTTTGTGAAATGTGCCGATAATTATTGGGAGATAGACGGCTTCGTGGTCGATTCAACAAAAATGAGCTACGAACAATTGCGCGAGATTAACAAAGAAAAAAAGAAATTTTGTTTGCAGCTTTATACTACTGCACTTATAAACAATAAACGCAAGCAATTAGATTTCTTTGAAAACAAGGGCCAATTGTTTGATTTGTTCGACGACATGTATTCAGGGACCGACCTGAACCCCATCATGCAACAATTGCCCGATACCTCGCTGGTAGTACAGTTCTCTAAAGAGAACGGCATTATTGTTGCCACAGGGTGCCTCCACGCTGTGAAAAGCAACGATAACCCTTACTATCAGGGATGCGACGACAAATCAGTGGCAATTGAGACAGTCAACACAATCACTGGGAAGAACTACATTCACCCCGTTTTGCTCCAATACATGCTGCAAAACAACATGCTGCCACACGGCGACATAAACACCGATGAACTCTCGGCCGAAGGAAACAAAATCTTCAACCAGCACATCGACTTCATCGCACGACACTTCCTCCGCGACAACTACCACCCCCACAACACTTGGTGACAACACACTTTTACTGTGTTCTCTCCTCCGACGCTATCATTCAGCGTCATCTTCCAGCGCCTCGATCAGGAAACTCACGGGGCGGAAACCATCGTTGCACGAAATCATTGCCGACCGGGGATTCTTCATCCAGCCGTCATAGAAATTGCCGCCACCATGCGCAAGCGTCATCACAAAAGGCGACATCGTCTCCCACGCGCTCAGGCACAAACCCTCAGGACGCTCCCAGCCGTTGGCGACAAACACCTGCCCCTCCTCCATGTCGCAGGCATGCTCAATCGCGTTCTCATACCGCTCCATCAAGTCAACATGACACGCCTTGCGCATCACCGTTATCTTCACTTTCTTACTCATAAATATCTCCTAAAAAAACAAATAGCGCAACTCGTTGATTTTCAACTTGTTACGCTACCCCAAGCGGAGAAAGAGGGATTCGAACCCCCGGAGGTGTTACCCTCAACGGTTTTCAAGACCGCCGCAATCGACCACTCTGCCATCTCTCCAGTGTCATTGCTTTCGCGATTGACGGGTGCAAAATTACTACTATTTTCTTAACTGTGCAAGTTTTTGTCCGTTTTTTTTCAATCAAGGTCCACGATTGTGATGCCTGCGCCGCCCAACTGAACGTGCTCGTCGCGGTAGCTCGACACTCCAGCCACCGTGTTTAAGTATTGCCGTATCTGCGTTTTAAGGATGCCAGTACCGGTGCCGTGAAGTATGCGCACACGTTTCACGCTGAACTGCAGCGCGTCGTCGATAAAGTAGGTCACCGCCTGGATAGCCTCGTCGGCGCGCATGCCTCGCACGTCGATGTCGGGCTTGAAGTTTAGCTGGCGTGTGCGTATCTCGTCGTTCGACTGCTTGCTCATTGACATCGTTGATGTTTTCTCGGCCTTTTTCATCGTGCGTTCCAACTTTGAGGTCTCAACCCGTGTCTTGAGAAAGCCAAATGCCACGATGGCATATTTCTCATCAACGCTTATAACCGTGCCCACGGTTGTCGCACCCTTCATCACCACATTGTCACCAGTCTGCATCGGGCGGTCGTCTTTGGGTTTTTGCGCTGGGGCAGCACTCTTTTTGTCATGGTTGCGCACCTTGTGCTTAGGACGCATCTCCTCTATCTTTTTGTTTGGCTCATTGTCTTCGTTCTCAAGGCGTTGCTTGAACTCATCGAGCTTGCGACGCACCTCTTTGGTCTTCTCTTTTTCGGCCTGCATCTCGCGTATCTCCTTGATGGTGCGCTCTATCTCGGCATTGCTCTTCATGAGCAGCTCACGCGCCTCGCTCTTGGCTTGCCTGATAATCTCTTTTTGCTCGGTGGCTATCGTGGCAAGTTTGGCGTTATATTGCTCCAGAACCGCGTCGAGTTTCTTCTCTTTCACGTGAATCTCGTGACGCTTGTTCTCCCAGTATTTGCGGTCGCGCACTATGTCGAGCAGATACTTGTCCATATTCACATAGTCGCTACCCACTATCTCGCTCGCCTTGCTGATAACTTCTTGTGGCAGACCGATTTTGCGCGCTATCTCTATCGCAAACGAACTACCAGGATAACCCACCGACAACTGGAACAACGGATGCATGTTCTGGCGGTCGTAGAGCATCGCGCCGTTCACAATGCCATCGGTCTCGTCGGCAAACTGCTTCAGGTTCTGATAGTGTGTCGTGATTACGCCATACACCTTCTTAATGTTCAGTTGCTCCAATATCGACTGGGCTATCGCGCCGCCTATCTGGGGCTCGGTGCCGCCTCCAAACTCGTCAATCAGCACAAGTGCCTCACCACCGCCGCGACTCAAAAACAGCTTCATGTTCTGCAAGTGCGAACTATACGTACTCAGGTCATCTTCAATCGATTGCTGGTCACCTATGTCAATGAATATGCTCTTGAATATGCCCATGTGCGAGTTATCGTGCATCATGGGCAGCACCCCGCATTGCATCATATATTGATTGATGCCCACCGTCTTTAGGCACACCGATTTGCCGCCCGCATTGGGTCCCGAAATCAGTAGTATGCGCTGTTTTTTGTCGAGCTGCAAGTTCAGCGGAACTACTTCCTTGCCCTGCTCTTTAAGCGACAGGTACAGCCCTGGATGAGCAGCGTGATACCACTCAATCACGGGTTTCTCGTGCAAATTAGGCATCTGCGCTCCTATTTCCTTGGCCAAAAGCGCTTTTGCCCTGATGAAGTCAATCTGCCCCATAACAGCGTATGTGCCAAGCAATTCGTCAATGTGCGGACGTATGCCGTCGGTCACCGACGTGAGGATGCGTATCAGCTCGCGGGCAATCTCGGCCTCGGTCTCGCGGATGCGGTTGTTGGCCTCCACAATCTCCTCGGGCTCGATAAACACTGTCTTGCCGCTCGCGCTCTCGTCGTGCACTATACCTCGCACCTTGCGCTTATGGGCCGGGGCAACGGGAATCACCAGGCGGCCGTCGCGCACGCTCGCCTGAACATCGCTATCAAGCACACCGGCTTGCTTGCCTTGCGCGATAATGCGACGCAACATGCCGTTGATGCTTGCTGTCATTGTCATAATCGTGCGGCGCAGCTCGCTCAGCAACGGCGACGCATTGTCCTTGATATTGCCGTTCTTGTCAAGCACAGCGTCAATGCTCGCAATAATGTCGGGAAACGTCTGCATCGACGACACCAGCGAGCGCAGAGTGGGGTAGGGCGACGACTCCTCGCCCTTAACCGAGAAAAACTTCAGGATGTCACTCGCCGTCGTCAGCGTGCGCTGCAAGGCGTGAAGGTTCTCGGCCGAGAGAAACGTGCCCGGCGTGGTCACCGCTTTGATTGGGCCACGCAGGTCGGCAATGAAATTCAGCGGAAACTCGCGGCTCGACTGCAATATACACAAAAACTCATCAGCTTGGCGAAGCCACAACTCAACCGACTGGAAATGAGTGGAAAACGCCATCTGCTCGCAATAGGTAAGACCCAGCGAACTCACGCACCTCTTCTCAATCTCCTGCCTGACGGTCAAAAAACCAATCTTCTGTTCAAAATTCAACGGATATATCATCGTCAACCCATTCTCATCAATTTCGACTGCAAAGTTACAACTTTTTGGGTTAAAAAAGAAACCCGCCCCTGTTCTTTCGCCAAAAGCGAGAGCCCCCACCTTATTATATTATAAGGCACCATCCTTTCAACCCTCCATCTCCTCCACCATCCCCCCTCAGGGAAAATTTTTTCAAAAAAAGTTGTGAAAAAATTTTGCCGGTTCGGGGGAAAGCAGT
>JABUUJ010000030.1 GCA_021443235.1 Muribaculaceae bacterium | reverse complement strand
CCCCCCCTGAAGGGGGGTGTCCGGACTACATAATAACTTAGCCGCACTCCCTGTTTTTTGGGGGGTGCGGCTTGTTATTTGGACTTTACAATATTGGGTAATTGCGGTTTAATCCTTGTTTTTTTCTTTGAAGGTGACTGTGCGGTTGTAGATATAGTTGGCGATGGTGTAGATTGCCATTGAGATAATCATGACGATGTTTTGGCCTGTTTTCTTCATGGGCAGCCAAGAGATTTCGCTCATGTGTTTCCAGCCCAGGCCCTCGAGCAAGAACCACGACACAAGCAGCTGCAGGCTAAGGCAGAGGAAAAAGCCCACGCCAAAGAAGAATGCCTCGCGCTTGACGTCGTTCTTGGTTTTGAACACCCACTGTCGGTTCCAGTAGAAGCTGTTGAGCACACCCAATACGTAGCCAATGACGTTGGCGGCACCATAAGGCATGCCACACAGCGTGTTGAGCACATAGAAGGCGATAAGGGTGATGAGCGTGTTGGACATTCCTATAACGCCATATTTGAGCAGTTGTATGCCCGTTTTGCGGGCCTCGTCTTTATTTATCCTCATGATTTTTCTTCACAATCTTATGTAAGTCGGGACCTTTCTCGTGGCCCTCCATGCCAGTGTGCAATGCCGGGAACGACAAGTTGTATTTCACCGCGAAGAAACGCAGCACAATCACAACCACGGCGCACGACATCTCCTGCCAGAACTCGCTGCCGCCAACGAGCCACACAGCCCAGTAAATCACGCCGCCAATGATGCAGGCGGTGGCATAGACCTCCTTGCGGAATACCAGCGGCACCTCGTTGATGAAGATGTCGCGCAGCACGCCGCCCATAGCGCCGGTGATGGTGCCCATCATGATTGCCATCCAGAAGGGGTGGCCGGCGTGCAGCGCCTTGTAGATGCCCACGTCGGTAAACAGGGCGAGACCGAAGGCGTCGAAGATGTAGAAAGTGCCCTCGATGCGCACCAGTTTCTTGCGGAACAGAATCACGATGGCAAGCCCCACGACGGTGGCGATCACATAGTTGACATCGTCCATCCAGAATGGTGTGAGGCCAAGCAAGACGTCGCGCACGGTACCGCCGCCAAAGGCCGTCACAAAGCCGATGACATAGGCACCAAACCAGTCGAAGCGCTTGAACGCCGCAAGGCGCACACCCGAGATTGCGTAGAAAATCGTTGCAACAATCTCGGAGATATATTCCAATGAAAGAAACTCACTCATGTCATTATCCTCCCTTGTTTACAGTAGCACAATAATGGGAAACTGTTACTTATTGCTTGGAGTTACGATAACTCCCACATTTTCAATACATTCAACCTTCTCGCAACCTTTCATCGACTGCCACACCACGATGCTAAGGATGGAACTGAGCGGCATGTTGCGGGCCACGTCGCACTTGAGCTGGTAAAGTCCGCCGAAGCCAGTTCCCTTCCAGTTGCCGTATTTGTCGGCAACAGGGATGGTGACGAGGCGGCGCTTCACATGGTGGGTGCTGTCAATCATGTCAACGACAAGACTCAAGTCGCTGTAGGCATAAGAGCTTGAGTGGCGCACAGCCAAGGCGACGTCGCACGTAGTGACCGTAGAGTCGGTGATCTCGGGGCAAAACCTCAGCGGCATGGAAGCATACCAGCCGTCGTGAGGGAGGTCACGGAAGTCGCTATAAGTCGAGTGCTCGGGCGCGCAGGCACCCAAGCACATCAGCATCGTCACAACTGCCACGACGGTAGCCGCAAGGCTATTACTTGGGCTGCTGTGGGCCTTTGTTGGGCTGCTCGGCGTTATTTGGCTTAGCGTTTTCATTCTTACGGTTGAACGAGCCGCCGTGATTGTGATGACGGTCGCGCCGGTCGTTGCGGTTGCGATGGTCGCCACGCTGCTCGCCACGATGGTCATTGCGTCGGTCACCATGGTAATCGTTGCGCTGGTCGTTGCGGTTAGCGTCGGGCTGCGGCGCGGCGGGTTGGTCGCCACGCTGTTCGGCATGTCGGTCGGGCCGTTGTTCTCCGCCCTCGGCATTGCGAGGCCGCTTATTTTTCTTCTTTTTCTTCTTGTCGAACCGATTGATGGCATCCTGGCCAAGGATGTCGCCAAATGCCTTCACCTCGGTCTTGTGCTCATTGTCATTAACCGACAATTTCTCGGGCTTGATGCCCTTTCGATTAAGTGCCATCACCTCGAACGCACGTTCGGGCGTGAGCGACACCACATTGGCTGGCACGTTCTTGTCGGTCGAGTAGAGCACCTCACGCTTCATCACGTCGGCCTTGAAGTAGTAGTAAAGTCCGTCGATGGTCTCGAGCTGCACGTCGCGCGACGGCATCGTCTTGGAGGACTCAACATAGGCGTCGACCTCATAGTTGATGCAGCACTTGAGCTTAGCGCACTGTCCGGCAAGTTTTTGCGGGTTGAGCGAGATATCCTGGAAACGAGCTGCGCTGGTGGCTACCGACACAAAGTTGGTCATCCAGCTGGCACAGCACAGCGGTCGGCCGCAAGGACCTATGCCGCCTATTCTTCCGGCCTCCTGTCGCGCGCCAATCTGCTTCATCTCCACGCGAATCTTGAACACGTCGGCCAGCACCTTGATGAGCTGGCGGAAGTCGACGCGCTCGTCGGCGATATAATAGAAAATGGCCTTGTTGCCGTCGCCTTGATACTCGACGTCGCCAATCTTCATCTTCAGTCCCAGGTCGACAGCGATTTTGCGCGAGCGAATCATGGTGTCGACCTCACGAGCCTTAGCCTCCTCATATCGCTCAAGGTCTTGCGGCTTGGCCTTGCGGAACACACGCAGAATCTCGGCGTCGGGGCGCAGGTTGGCGCGCTTCATCTGCAGCTTCACCAGCCTTCCGGTCATTGCCACGGTGCCGATGTCGTGGCCTGGGTTGGCCTCCACTGCGACCATATCGCCCTGTTTCAGAGGTATGTGGGCCGAGTTGCGATAGAAGCCGCGTCGCGTGTTCTTGAAGTGCACCTCGACGATGTCGAAAGCCTCGTCGTTGCCCGGCACATCATCAAGCCAGTTGTAGCTGTAGAGGTTGCTGCGTCGGTCGCCCTTGATGCCATAGTCGCTCTTGGGCGCTGCGGCGGCATCGTTGCTTGAGGCCTCGTCGTTAATTGTTTTTTTTGACTCGTAGTTCATGTGAAATCACCCTTAAGAGATTTACTTAGCGTAACTTACGGCACGAGTCTCACGAATAACGGTGATGCGCACCTGTCCGGGATAGGTAAGCTCATCCTGAATCTTCTGTGCGATTTCGTTAGAGAGTTTTTCGGTTTCGGCATCGCTAATCTTGTCGGCCCCCACGATGACACGCAGCTCGCGACCAGCCTGGATGGCATAGGTCTTGACCACGCCGGGATAGCTCAGAGCCAGGCGCTCCAAGTCGTTGAGACGCTTGATATAGGCCTCGACAACCTCGCGGCGTGCGCCGGGACGGGCGCCCGAGATGGCGTCGCACACCTGCACGATGGGTGCATAGAGGCTGGCAGCCTCCTCCTCGTCGTGGTGGGCGCCAATGGCGTTGCAGATGTCGGGTTTCTCCTTGCACTTCTCGGCAAGTTTCATACCGAGGATAGCGTGTGGCAGCTCGGGCTCGTCATCGGGCACCTTGCCGATGTCGTGAAGCAGACCAGCGCGGCGAGCCTTCTTAGGATTGAGGCCCAGCTCGCTTGCCATGATGGCGCACAGGTTGGCGGTCTCACGCGAGTGCTGCAGCAGGTTCTGGCCGTAGCTTGAACGGTATTTCATCTTGCCGATGAGTCGAATGAGCTCGGGATGCAAGCCGTGGATACCCAGGTCGATAGCAGTGCGTTTACCGGTCTCGATAATCTCATCCTCGACCTGACGCTTAACCTTGGCTACCACTTCCTCGATGCGAGCGGGGTGGATGCGTCCGTCGGCAACGAGCTGATGCAGGGCCAGACGGGCGATTTCGCGGCGCACGGGGTCAAAGCCCGAGAGCACGATAGCCTCGGGGGTGTCGTCAACGATAATCTCGATGCCGGTGGCGGCCTCCAGGGCGCGGATGTTGCGACCCTCGCGGCCGATGATGCGACCCTTAATCTCGTCGTTCTCGATGTGGAACACCGTCACGGCATTCTCGATGGCGGTCTCGGTAGCGACGCGCTGGATGGTCTGTACAATCACGCGCTTGGCCTCCTTGTTGGCGGTGAGCTTAGCATCGTCCATGATGTCGTTGATATAGCTTGCAGCGGCGGTCTTGGCCTCTTCCTTGAGGCTCTCGACGAGCTTTTCCTTAGCCTCCTCGGCGCTGAGTCCGCTCACGTGCTCGAGTGTGTCGCGCACGCTGCGCTCCATCTTCTCGACTTCCTTCTTATAGTCGTCGAGCACACTCTGCTGGTGCTCAAGGTTGGACTTGAGGTTGTCGACCTCGTTGCGCTTGCGCTGCACGTCGGCCTGCTGCTGGTTGAGCTGCAGCTCACGCTGCTTGAGCTTAGCCTCGCCCGACTGCACCTTGGCGAGTCGTGCGTTGGCCTGCTTCTCGGCCTCGCTCTTGATCGACATTCCTTCTTCCTTACCCTTGATGACCTCGTTGTTTTTCAACACCTCGGCCTCAAGCTTGGCCTTCTCGATAATCTCGTTGGCCCTTGATTTTGCGCTGCGTTTTAGCATGGTCTGTGCCACGAAAGCACCAATGACGAAAGCCACGACAGCGGAGATTGCAATAAACAATATGTTCATTTTTTTAAATTAAGATATTAATAAAAAAGCACTGCTCGCGTGTGAAACGCCACCCCAGCCATGGATGATAGCGAGTCAACAAATTGAGTAGTGCAGGAACCTAAAATTCTCTAAAAGGGGAATTGTCATTGACCGACAAATGAGCGCGACCTATAGGGCATGTGCCCCACAATCACACATCAATCACCACGCCGTCGAGTTCTTTCTCAAACTGTTCGAGGAATGCGTGCACATCCTTGTTGGCGGCAAACTCGTCGCAGTAGAGCTGAGCAAACCTGAAAGCGACAAGCGCCAGCACCTCGGTCGACGTGTTTTTTCCGGCAAACGATTTCATCCATTTGTCCCACAACGAGTTGACGAGGTTCTCGGCTTCGCGATACCTGCTTTCTTGCTCAGGAGCCACTGCGATGGGCAGCGGTCTCACATCGGCAATATTGAGCCAAATCTCTTTTCGTTTCTCGTTTGCCATTATTGTAGTTAAGCATTAAGCTGGTTAATGCATCGGTCAATATCCCGCACCATTTTGGACAGCACGCTCTTGCTCTGGGCCACGGCCTCGGGCGTGGGAGCGATGGCGTGAGCGATGCGCAGGTACTCGTTCTCGCGTTTCACGCGCTCGAGCTCGGTGCGCAGCTTCACGTTCTCTTCCTGGGCCTGCGTCATCTGTTCCTGAGCGGCTGTGTAGGCCCTCTCAAGAGCGTGATACTTATCGACCATGACCTTTGTCTTGCCGATGATGCGCGATAACGTGTCTCTTAGCTCGGTTGCCATCAGTGTCCAAAATTTTTGACAAAATTACAAAAAAAATCGTGAAACACCATCAAAAACGCCTCCAAATAATTGCACAAGGCGCAAAAAAGGCGGGAAGACTGACTTTTTTTTGCGCTAATGGCCGAAAAAGTTGTAAATTTGCACTCACATGAAAGGACTGGTAATAAAGAACACTGGCAGCTGGTATGTGGTGCGCCACGACGATGGCACTACGTATAACTGCAAAATCAAGGGAAACCTGCGACTGAAAGGTTTCCGTTGCACTAACCCCGTGGCGGTGGGCGACGTGGTTGAGATCGAGGTGAAAGCCGACGGCACGGCGTTCATCCTGTCGATTGACGAGCGCCGCAACTATATCATCCGCCGGGCAAGCAACCTGTCGAAGGAGTTCCAGATCATTGCCAGCAACCTCGACCAGGCAGTGCTGGTTGTAGCGCTCGCCAACCCTGTGACCAGCACCACCTTCATCGACCGGTTTCTCGCTACGTCGATGGCCTATAACGTGCGCACGGTAATAGTCATCAACAAGGTGGACCTGCTCACCAGCGACGACGACTCGCAACTGCTCGAGGCGGTGGCGACGCTCTATCGCACCATAGGGTATGAGGTGTTACTGGTGTCGACGGTCACGGGCGAGGGCCTCGACGCATTAAGGTTGTCGCTTCGTGACAAGACATCGCTGCTGTCGGGCAATTCGGGCGTAGGCAAGAGTTCGATTATCAACTGCCTTGTGCCCGACGCGCACCTGCGCGTGGGCGACGTGTCGCAGTCGCACCACACCGGCATGCACACCACCACCTTCAGCGAGATGCTCGACCTGCCTGGCGGCGGTTGCATCATCGACACGCCGGGCGTGAAGGGCTTTGGCACCATAGACTTCAAGCGCGAGGAGGTGTCGCACTATTTCCCCGAGATATTCAGGACATCGGCCCAGTGCCGCTTTGGCAACTGCACCCACACCCACGAGCCCGGTTGCGCGGTGCTCCAAGCGGTGGAGCAGCACTACATCAGCGAGTCGCGCTATGCCAGCTACCTGAGCATCATCACCGACGAGAACGACGACAAGTACCGCACCTCGCCGCGCTAACGGCACCGTTTGCGTGCGCGTGTGTGCGTGCACGATAACTGATGTGATTTCTCGCGTGCGGGCGCATAGCGCGTGCGCGCGAAAACTATGGCAAACGGTAGTGTTTAGTGCAATCGTTTGCACGGCATAAAACGCACAAAATGTGATAAAATATTTTGTCAGTTGGCAAAATAGTTATACCTTTGCAGTGCATTTAATGAAAATATAGTATTTATTTATGAACATTGAAACAATTGGATTGTGGGCAGGTGCAGTTTGGAACGCACTTAACGACGCTAATGGCGCGCTCACAGTAAAGGGTCTCAAGAAGGCCACAAAACTTAAGGAGAAAGAAGTTTATGCAGCTATCGGTTGGCTCGCTCGCGAGGGTAAAGTTAACGCAAACGAAGCTGAAGCCGAAGTTGAAGTAACTCTCGTTTAATCAACGAGTCCACAGACTAACGAAAGCCCCGTTCCCACCCAAGGGAACAGGGCTTTCTGCGTTATCCCCCACCCCACCCGTCAAGGTCAACGTCAAGGTCTCAAAAAGAGAGAGGTCCAGCTCCCTGCGAGGGGAGCCGGACTCTCGGTCTACCATATATAGTTCTTTCCATAAATAGGGTAAACACCATGCGGGTGCTAATCGCAGCAGCCACAGGAGACGGCAAGAGCAGGTGTGTCGGCTGCCAATTGCCATATATTCAAACATCTAAACTACTTATTTTCTATCAATCATCAAGTCATGACAAATGCTTGGTCACCAGCCCTCTTACCAGAGGGCAAGGTGAGGTAGCAAGTGCCTAATGGCTTTGGTGTGAATTTTGTGTGATAAGGGAAATAAGGAATGTGAGATTGGCCGTGTGAAAGACTTATGTCTTGGGGGTTTAGTTAAAAGAGCCTCCTCGCAACAGATAGAGTTGGACGGTGCGCTTGAAACTTTCTATTTGATCTTTAGAAATCAGCTTCACATGTGTCATGCCGTCGGCGCCGTTGAGCTTCACCTGCGCCCAGTGCTCGCAATGCGACATGGCGTAGACGAGATCCTTGTCGGTGGTGCGCAGCGGGTCGTCGCTCTGTTCCCAAATGTTGATGCCCTCGCCTTGTCCCCGCGCAATGTTGAGCGGCGTGAACTCATAGTCGAAGCCATCGATTTGGAACACCATGTGGTTGTACTCGAGCGGGTCGTCGGCATAGTATTGCAATCTCAACCTCAGTTCGAGCGGCTGCTGCTTGGCGTCCTCGGTGAAGTAGAGGTAAAGGTCGTTGTTGTTGTGGTCGGTCACCATGGCCTGCATGGGCACGATGCTCTTGTTGCCGCGAATGTTGGTCGACTTGAAGAAAGGCACGAGCGACTCTTGCGATGTGGTGATGGAGTCGTCCTTCCACACCATGCGCTTGGGCTCGAAGTCATACTGCTTGATTGAGTAGTCCTTGGCGAGTATTTCCTTCAAGAAAGTCTTGTCGACGGTCGAAGTCTGCTGAACGTGATGATTAGAGAATATGGTGCCGCACATAGGGCACTTGCCCTCTCCCGAGAAGTGGGCTGTAGCGTCGTTTTTCTGCATCAGCGAGCAGCTGGTTGCAGATGTTAACGCTGCAATTGTAAACGCCATCAAAGTTATGCGACTCATAAATCTGTTCATAATCAGCCAAATATTAATTTTGTTGCAAAGTTAATAAGAATATTTTGATTTACAAAACAAAATTCCAAATTTATTTTAATAAATTTATTTTTTTTCGTAAACAGTTTTTTCGGCGAGCAAAGAAAACGCCGTCACGTGCTGTGACAGCGTATAGGAATTGTCGCAAAACGACAAAATCAAAAATACTTCAAAATTCTACTGACCCATTTGGGTTAAAAATTCTCAGTTAAACGTGCCGCCCAGTGCGCGATAGAGCTCGAAGGTGCGTGCGAAGGCCTCGAGTTGCTGCTTGGAGAGCATCTTCACATGGTTCATGCCATCGTCGCCCATGAGCGAGATGCGGGCCCAGTGGCAGTGCGAGAGCGCATAGGCGAGGTCCTTGTGGCTGGCGGTGAGGGCGTCGTCGCTGAGTTCCCAGTACATGCGCGAGCCGTCCTTGCCACGCGATGGGCTGGCAGGGTGGAAGTCATACTTAAAGCCGTCGATGGTGAACTGTATGTTGTTGTAGTTGAGTGGGTCGTCGGCATAATACTGCACCCTGAGCCTGAGGTTGCGCGGAGTGTTGCCAACCTTCTCAAAGCAGAAGAACACCTCGTTGGTGTTGGTGGCGAGCGACACGCCCTTGGGGGCGTAGAGCGTAGCCCCGCCACGCGCCGTACTGCTGACGTGCGCCATGAGTGCGTTGACGTCGGTGCTCACAGGATCGTCCTTCCACGTGATGGGCTTTGGCTCCTCATAGCCGATGTCGAATTTCTTGAGCGAGTAGTCCTTGCTGAGCAAGGTCTGCATAAGCGATTTATCGGCTGTTGACGCTGGCATTTGTCGAGTTGCGACAATTTTTTTCTCGCCGTTTTTCTGTTGTTGTTTCTCCTCTTCCTTGCGCTGTTTCTCCTCGTTTTTCTTCTTTTTCTTGTCCATGTCTTTCTGCATCTTCTTGGCCCAGTCGGCATTGGCGCGCTCGGGATGCAGGCGACGCACCGGCAGACGTATGCTCTCGTCGTAATCCTCCTCGTCGGGCAAGGTTGCGGCGCTCACGGTGGCCGATGCTATGAAAGCAGCCAAAACAGCAAAAAGTAGATATCTTCTCATAGTTTTATAATGTGTAGAGTACAAAATTACTCAATAAAGCTCACACGAGCAAGAATTTCACATTATTTATATTGTATAAATGAGCCATGTTGAGTAACTTTGCACTGAAATTCAATTCTACAACACATTTTAAATGGTAACAATAGGTAGTACTGGAACAGAGATTGGGACTAAAGCCCTCTTATTGGGTAGTGGTGAACTTGGCAAGGAGGTTTGCATCGAGTTGCAACGCCTGGGCGTGGAGGTCGTGGCTTGCGACCGCTATGCAGGTGCCCCCGCCATGCAAGTAGCGCACCGCTGCCATGTGTTTAACATGCTCGACGGCAACGAGTTGCGTCGCATCATCGAGCTCGAGCGCCCCGACCATATCATCCCCGAGGTAGAGGCCATCGCCACCCCCGTGCTCGTTGAGCTCGAGAAGGAAGGCTACAATGTGACACCCACGGCGCGTGCCGCATGGCTCACGATGAATCGCGAGGGGATACGCCGTTTGGCAGCCGAGGAGCTGGGCATCAAGACGTCGAACTATCGCTTTGCGTCGACCGAGGAGGAGTTCCGCGCCGCAGTGAAAGAGGTGGGCATCCCATGCGTGGTGAAGCCCATCATGAGTTCGAGCGGCCATGGCCAGAGCACAGTGAAGAGCGAGGCCGACGTGGACCGCGCGTGGGCGATATCGCAGGAAGGTGGCCGCGCCGGTGCTGGTCGCGTGATTGTTGAGGCGTTTGTCGACTTCGACTACGAGATTACGCTGCTCACCGTGCGCAACGTTGCCGGCACAGCCTATTGTGAGCCCGTGGGCCACATCCAGATTAACGGCGACTACCGCTACTCCTGGCAGCCCCAGCCCATGACTGACTCGGCCAAGGCCAA
>JABUUJ010000002.1 GCA_021443235.1 Muribaculaceae bacterium | reverse complement strand
AAGCCAAAATTCCAAAAATCCTAAAAATCCCCATGAGATATAAAATCACCATCGCAAAGCCTAAAAATCCCTCATGAGACACTTTGGTCAATGTCGCAACAGCCAAAGTTAAGGACGAAACTTGCATATTTGGTAGATGTTTTGTAATTTTGCTCAATTTATGTGGCCTGATTGTTGAGGCTATGATGATAAATTGGCTAGACCGATGATTCTAAACGAGATAGATAAAATAATCGCATCTCACTACAAGGAGTGCGAATATCCTGTGTGCATCGTGCAGTCGCGAGAGTGGGGCACAAGTCGCCCGCTCGAGGGCCTCACGGTGCTTGACGCCACGCCCTGTTTCCGCAACTCGCTGGTGAAATATCGCGCGCTCATTGCCGCAGGCGCAAACTTCGTTTTAGGTCTTGCCGACGGCTACCCCCACGACAAAAACATCGCCCAGCTACTGGCCGACAACGGTATAAAAATCGTCCACTCAACCGAGCAGCAGTCGCTCAACGTTGATGTGATACTCGACTGTGCGGCATCGTTCAGTCACTGGAAAGCGCGCTTGGGCGTGGTGGAACTCACTCGTTCGGGAGTGCCAAAGTATGCCGGCACCAAGCAGCCCGTTTTTGTCGCCGATGGAGGTGCAATCAAGAAAATTGAAACCTGCCTCGGCACAGGCGATGGCTACTATCGTGCTATGAGACATCTGGGTTACAGCGACTGGCAGGGCAAGAAACTGGTGATCTTCGGCAGCGGAAAAGTGGGCTCTGGGCTGCTCGTCTATGCCGTAAGGCATGGGGCGCAGGCCACCGTTGTTACACAGCCACAGTCGGTCACTCCAAAGGTGCGTCAGCTCGCCACCGAAATCATCGACTGCGCCAACGTTGATGCCGTTGTCACCGCCGTTTCACAGGCCTATGCCGTGGTCACCGCTACTGGTGTCGCTGGCGCCCTCGCGCACCCCGCTCTGTCGCAGGCCCTGATTAACTCAAGCGCCATCCTTGCCAACATGGGCGTGGAGGACGAGTATGGCCCCGACATGCCCGCTGCCCGCGTCCTCAACAACAAGATGGTGCTCAATTTCATGCTCGACGAGCCCACTCACCTCAAGTATATCGACGCCACGATGGCGCTACACAACGAGGGCATCATCTACCTCCTCTCTCATCCCGATGCCGCCAGACTCATCAACCCGCCCGTCGCCGTCGAAGAGAGAATCCTCGACATCACACGCCGCAACGGCTGCATCACCGCCGAACTCAACATGATTTAACTCATTAAAAAATAATATCCTATGAAACAAAACCGATTGCTGCTGAAAAACGTGCAGCGCAAATATAATAACGAGAATATCCTCATCGAGGGCAACCGATTTGCAATGCTCAACGCGCCCGACGACACTCCCGCCGACGAAGTAGTCGACTGCACCGGGCTCGCCATCCTGCCTGCCTTCTACAACGCTCACAACCACGCCGCCATGACACTGCTGCGTGGATATGCCGACGATATGCCTCTCCAAGAGTGGCTCAACGACCACATCTGGCCCTACGAGGCAACTCTCAAGAGCGAAGACTATACCCAAGGCAGCTATCTGGCTTGCCTTGAGATGATTAAGACCGGCACAGTGTTTTTCAACGATATGTATTTCGACATTGAGCGCACCATCGACGTGGTCAACGAGATGGGAATGCGCGCCGCTATCGGTCTCACGATGATGGATTTCCTGCCCAAGGAGGCAATTGAGGCCAACTTCAAGTTCCTTGAGAACTGGAGCGACCCCTCGGGCGGACGCATACAGCTCGCCATCTGCCCCCATGCCATCTACACCGTGAGCAAGGAACTCTTCATTCGCTGTGCCGACGTCGCTCGCAGCAATGGCGTGAAGCTCCACTTCCACTTGAGCGAATCGCGTCAGGAGGTCAATGACTGCATCGCTGCCCACGGCATGTCGCCAGTGAAACTGCTCCACGAGTGGGGAGTTCTCGGCCCAAACTGCATCGCCGCCCACGTCGTGCATGTTGATGACGACGACGTTAAGATTCTTGCCGACACTGGCGTAACTGTCGCGCACTGCCCGTGCTCCAACATGAAGCTCGGCTCGGGACACTTCCGCGACCGACTTATGATTGAGCACGGCGTGAGAGTTGCCATCGGCACCGACGGATGCTCGTCTAACAACAACCTCTCAATGCAGGAGGAAATGAAATTTGCCGCACTGCTCGCCAAGTCTAATTCTGGCCCCGAGGTGCTGCCTAAGAAGACCGTGTTCACTTGGGCCACCGAAAACGGAGCCAAGGCCTTCGACCTCAACGCAGGATTCGTGGAGGAAGGACGCCTTGCCGATGCTGTTCTCATCGACACCAACAACGAGCGCATGGTGCCTTGCCACCATTTTGTCTCAAACTGGATCTACTCGGCCGACTCAAGCTGCATCCACAGCGTGCTGTGCGACGGACGTTTCATCATGCGCAACGGCCACGTCGACGGCGAGCAGGAAATCATCGCCCGCTTCAAGCATCACATCCTCAACCGATAATCTTCCCAATTATTTGAAAATGGGGATTTTTATCAATGCTTTGATGGCCCTAATGATGGCTGCGACGCTTCAGGCGACTGCAACGCCTGTGGCCGAGAACGCTGCCGAGGTCGCCCCCCAACAGTCGACCGTCGAGAAAATTGTGGCAAACTTGCCGCGCTTGTCGGGCTTCTTGCACACGGGCTGGAGCTACACCAGCAACGACCTCAATTCCACATCCTCGTTCCAAGCCAAGCGACTGCGACTCGCCCTTGACGGCAACATCGGCAGCAAAATAGCCTATCATGTCCAGATTGAGGCGTTTAACAGTGTTGATGGAGCCACTAACGGCAACGGTCAGTATAACCTCGATGTGATGGAGGCGCATGCAACGTGGAAACCCCACGATGCCTTCCAAGTGCAAGTGGGACAATTCTTTACGCCACTTGGCATGGAAACCTACGACATCTCGCCTGCCAGCCTTGAGACTCCTAACTATAGCGACATCGTCTATCGCATCGCTTGCCGCAACCCCTATGAGTACAACTTCTGCAGCAACGGCGTTGACCTGGGCATTATGCTCATGGGCGACCTCATCGACAGCGGCAAGGGCTTTAAGTATCTCCACTACGACATCGCGTTGAGTAACGGCTCGCTCGCAATGAAAGACGACTCCAACAAGTCGAAAGATATCTACCTGCGCGCCACAATCCAGCCCACTAACCACCTCACTATCAAGGGTACTTACAACTGGGGCGAATACACCTCGCGCAACCTCGCCGGCGGCATTCCTGTCACTGCTCCCACGGGCGAAAACAAGTACAACCCCATGTCGCGATGCGTCGTAGGTGCGTCCTACGACAATCCTAACGGCCTTGACCTGCGTGCCGAGTATGGCTTTATGAAGTCAAAGGTGGATGGCACACAGGTGGTTGACGAGGCTGGCGCCTACATCCTTGCTGGCTACCGCTTCGGCAAATTCCTGCCCTCGGCACGCTGGGAGATCTATCAGGACAAGGTCAACGACACTGCGTCGTGCAACTACAACCGCATGGTGCTGGGATGCGTCTTCCGCCCATTTGACCATGTGCGACTGCAGGCAGCCTACAGCCTTACTTTCTACCGCGACCATGCCGCCACTGCTCTCGGCTACGACCGCAACCACCACCTCCAGCTCATGGCAATTGTCCATTTTTGACATTGCCCTTGACCGCCCACCGAAAAAACGGCAATATCAAAATTTTCTCAATTCCAAAATAATTTGTACCTTTGTGGGTTGAAACAAAACCTGAGAAATGGACGAAACTGGCAATGTAGTAAAACATGGGATGGACATGGCGGTGCCTATGGCGCTATATACCACAGCTATATCGGTCTCGTTAATCTACACCGACGTCGTGCCGCCGCTGGCTTTGCTGGCATTAGCGCTCCTTCTTGCCGGGCCTTTCTTGCTCTACAGGATACAGCGCCGCTACTTCGTGGCGAGCGACTGCACGTGCGGCATGTGGGACCTGTGGCGCCTGGGCATAGTCGCCATCTTCTTTGGCACCGTGTTCACGCTGCTCGCCACCTACGGCATCCTTGAGTATGTGAGGCCTGGATACATCACAGGCCAGTTTGAGACCGTGCTTGAGACCTACAAGCAAATTCCGCAACTCAAAGACGCCGAGGTGACCGAGACGCTTGAATATGCCCTCAAGAACGATCTCATCCCCACTGCATGGGAGTTCTCGCTTCAAATGTTTGTTTACACCAACATCTCGGGCATGCTCATGGGCATCGTCACCTCGATGCTTGCCAGTCGCACTTATTATAGACACTAAAAACCTGTAAATATGGATATTTCAGTAGTAGTCCCTCTCTTTAATGAGGCCGAGTCGCTCCCCGAGCTCACCGCCTGGATCGACCGCGTGATGAAAGAAAACAACTTCTCCTATGAGGTGCTTCTCATCAACGATGGCAGCACCGACAACTCATGGGAAGTCATCACAAGCCTGCATGCCGGCAATCCCTGCGTCAAGGGGGTGTGCTTCCGCCGCAACTATGGCAAGTCCCCAGCCCTCAACACTGGCTTTGCGCGTGCCCAGGGCGACGTGATCATCACCATGGACGCCGACCTGCAAGATAGCCCCGACGAGATTCCCGAGCTCTACCGCATGATTAAGGAGGATGGCTATGACCTCGTGAGCGGATGGAAGAAAAAACGCTACGACCCGCTCTCCAAGACTATCCCCACCAAGCTCTTCAACGCCACCGCGCGACGCGTGAGCGGCATTCACAATCTGCACGACTTCAACTGCGGCCTCAAGGCCTATCGCAATGACGTAATCAAGCACATCGAGGTTTATGGCGACATGCACCGCTATGTGCCTTATCTGGCCAAAATCGCTGGCTTCACTCGCATTGGCGAGAAAGTGGTGCACCACCGCGCTCGCAAGTATGGCGTGTCGAAGTTTGGCCTCGACCGATTTGTCAACGGCTACCTCGACCTGCTCACGCTCTGGTTCCAGGCTAAGTTTGGCGTGAAACCCATGCACTTCTTCGGCCTTCTGGGCAGCCTCATGTTCCTCTTCGGCTTCATCGCCGTGATTTGCGTGGGTGCCTTCAAACTCTACAACATGTGGGCAGGCAACCCCTACACTCTCGTGACCAATTCGCCCTACTTCTACATCTCGCTCACCGCGATGATTCTGGGCACACAGCTGTTTCTCACAGGATTCCTGGGCGAACTCATCATCCGCAACTCGCAGGAACGCAACCATTACGAAATCTCTGAGGAACTGAAGTGATGAAGCACCTGCTCTCGATAGCTCTCGCCTTGCTGCTAATGCTTGCGGCTGCTTGCGGCGACAGTAGTTGCTATGACAATGGCAACGCACTGCCCCTTGCACGCTTCTATCGCGACGGCAAGAAAATCACGCTCTCCAACGTCACCACACGAGGCATCGGCGCACCTAACGATAGCGCCTATGTCAAGGGCAAGTCGCTCAGCGAGACCTACTTGCCGCTGCGCGCCTCCACTACCTCCACACAGTGGATTATCGAGATGGCAGTGACCAACGACGACACGATGAGCGACACCCTCACGTTTCACTACACCACGGTGCCTTACTTTGCCAGTGCCGAGTGCGGGGCAATGTTTGCATTCAACATCGATAAGGTTGAGACAACCCGCAACCTCATCGACTCGGTCGAGCTGGTGCAGCGCAAAGTCACAAACCTAATCACCGAGTCAATAAAAATACATTTCCAGTAGAATGAAACATGTGATGCGCCTCTTTCTCATTGCCTTTGCTCTCTTGGCTCCCATCTGGGCACACGCAGCAGTTGCTTCCGACTCGGTGGCTTCCGACTCGGCGGCTACAACCAGGCAGCATCGCTTCATTACACCCGTCAAGACGAAAACCAACAAGGTGCTGCCGCCCAGCAAAGACGTTGACCCTAAGGTGCTTGAGGTGTTTCTCACTGGCGACACGCTCAAGGCGCTTGAGCAGGCTCGCAAGGACTCGATAAGCCGCTCCTACACTCGATATCCCCTGCTCACCGACTTCACCGTGGGCCTTAACTTTGCCGACATGGTGCTTGCCATCGCCGGGCAGGACTATATGAGCGCCGACGTCAATTTCACCCTCAATATGTGGAACCGACTGCAACCTGTGCTTGAGGTGGGACTGGGACGAGCCAAGAACACACCCGAGGATGGCAACTACACCTATGTGGGCAAACTCTCGCCATATATGCGCATCGGCGCCAACTATAACTTCTTGTTCAAGCATAAGCCCGACTATCTGTTCTTCCTCGGAGCGCGACTGGGCGGCAGCCTGTTTAAGTATCAGATTCAAGACATTAACCACCACAACGGCTACTGGGACGAGACTATAAAGACCGAAATCACCACGCAAAACGGACGCGCGCTGTGGTATGAGGCCGTGGCGGGAATGAGGGTGAAGATTTGGAAACCCATCTCCCTCGGCTGGCAAATCAAGTTCCACGGACTTATCAAGGAGAACACCGTCTCGCAAGGGCAACCGTGGTTTATCCCAGGCTACGGCACGCGCCGCGGCAGCCTCGCTTTTGCCTTCAACATCTACTACACCATCCCCTTCTACAAAACTGCATCCACCCAGGAAACCAAGCCTGCCACCGACGCCAACCTCACCCCAACACCCCAAAACTGACATCGCTCAACCCAAAAACAAGGGCAAATTTGCGTTTTTTGCCCCTTTTCACTTGCCATGTCCAAAAAAAATCGTACCTTTGCACCCGGGTAAGTCCTACACGGCCAGCTCCTCATGAATCCCCCAGGTCTTGACCGAAGCAAGGGTAGTGAGTTGTAGCGGCGCGATGTAGATCGCTTACCCTTTTTTTATACCCTCTCCTCGACTTTGACATTGACATTGACATTGACCTTGACTTTAACGACCTTAATCTCCTTAGTGACCTTATCGACCTTATCACCTCTTCAACGTCCTTATCTCAATCCTTCTCTATCACATTTCTCCCCAAAAATTTTGCCACCTAAAATATTATGTGTAAATTTGGGGGTAGTTTATTAACTAATAAATGATAACCAAAATATAAACCAATTTTTAAATCAACATTTCTATGAAGAAAGCTTTACTTTTTGCGGGTTTTTGCGCTATCGCTATCGCTGTGAGCGCACAAAACCCCTTCGCCTATGGCATATCGGCCGATGGCGTGAACGTGTCTTACACCCTTAATGCCGACGCAAGCAAGGTATTCATCAATCTTATGAACGGTGACGTTCTCGTTAAGGCTTTTGAGGCCCCCGAAGGCTCACAGACCAAGGGCTCACATGAGGTGGCTGTCGACATCGATGACTTGCAACCTGGTAACTATTCTTTCCAAATCACTGTGCAAGGTCTTCCCAACCAGGAGATTAAGGAAATCTTTACCGACACTGGCTCGGGACAACCCCACCAGTTCTGGAGCCCCTACGGCCTCGCAGTTGACAACAACCCCAACAGCCCCCACTTTGGTCGCGTGCTCGTTACCGAGACTCAGGCTAATATGGGCGCAACCTATTTTGCAGGAAAGAATGTGGGCGCAGGTATCTACGAGTATGACCCGCAAGGCAATCCCGTAGAAAGTGCTGAGGGATTATATGGCTACAACCCGCTGAAGTTCACCAATTTTAAATATGTTGGTGGCGCCGCAAGCACCGCGTTCCACGCCAAGAAGGTTCGCATCACCAAGGACGGACGCATCTTTGTGGGTGTGCTCAACACTATCGACAACCCCATCTATGAGGTTAATCCCGATGACCTTAACGCATGGAGCCCTGTATTTGACGGCACCATCAACACCGAGGGTGGCGAAGGTTATGTTTATACTGCCGACCAGGAATTTCTTGCCGCTCCCTCGGCTGCTTTCGACGTTTGGGGTGAGGGCGATGACCTGAAGTTTGCCAACCTGGGTTGCCAGTATGGCCAGAACTACGCTTTTGGCAGCTACACTTGCTACGAGTACAATCTGGGCAAAAACAAGACTATCTCGGCCGCTCCCGCCAGCGAGGACCGTGTAACCCCCTACACCTACCAGTACAGCATCTCGTCGCAAAGCGTATCAATCGCCTATGACGCCGACGGAAAGGGTATATGGTATGTACAGTATCGCAGTACCCCCACCGAGGCTCAGCCTTCTATCAAGCATGCCACAATCAACGAGGATGGCGACTGGGAGGAAGACTACAGCGACATCACTACTATTGCTCGTGGCGGTGGCGTGGCTTGGAACAAGGATTACACAATGCTTGCTATGCCCAAGAACTCCAATGTGCTGGGCGTTTACACCGTGGCTAAGGAGAACGGCGCTCCCGTGCTCACCGAGAAATACAGCATCAACACTGCCATACGTGGCTTCAACGACATCGCGTTCGACTATGCCAACAATATCTATGTGTGCGACAACGGCAAGGAGTATATGCAGCTCATCCAGCTTCCCGACAGCCCCAACGGCACCGTAGTTACTACTCCCGCTCCCATGGGACAGGAAATCATCATCACTCCCACCGCTGTTAACGACATCAACGCCAAGACTGTTTCAAGCGTGCAGTATGTCAACATCAACGGACAGGTAAGCAACGAGCCCTTCACCGGCATCAACGTAGTGGTTACCAACTACAGCGACGGCAGCAAGACCGTAGCCAAGATCGTGAAGTAACCCCTTCATACTAACTAACAAATAGGCGAGACTCCACAAGGAGCCTCGCCTTTTTCGACCTCGACCTCGACCGTTCGTTACCATCGTTACTCTCGTTACCCTCGTTATAATCGTTACCCTCGTTATAATCGTTACCCTCGTCACCCTCGAAAAAACCAAGTTGAACAAAGTTAAACAAGGTTGAACCAAGTTGAACAAAGTTAAACCATTTACTTCAGCAAGTCCTTAACCTCTTCCAGTGTACCGTCGCATGGCGCGGGAGTGAGACCCAGCAAGTGACACACCAGCGGGTAAAGACACACATTGCTGAAGGTCGACTCACGCTCATAGCCACTCTTGAAATCAGGACCGATGGCGCGGAACGCCACCCACAAGTCGCTGTAGGTGTGGTCAAAGCCGTGCGTGCCGGTGTTGCGCTGCACAGGTGCGTCGGTAAATCGCCAGCCCAGATCGGGCATCGCAATCACGTCACCCATGTTCTTGTTGTTGCCATAGACGGTGTACTCGGGGCACTCGCCCTTGCGCCAGGTGCGCATGTGGTCCAGGTCTTTCAGCGCGTTGTAGATTGAGTCGACAAACTCAGGCTTTTTGGCATAGATAAGGGTAGGGTAGTCGTTGGCAATAGTCTCGACCCACTCTTCCTTAATGTGCTTCTTTATAGGAATCACACACTCGGGACTCAGCGTTGCCATGCCGTGGTCGCCAGTGATAATCAGGTTGATATCCTTCCCAAAGGGCAATGACATCAGCCTGAAATAAAGCGAACTCATAAGCAAGTCGAGCTCTTCCATCGCCTTGCGTGTGGGACGCGAGATAGGACCATAGTTGTGGCCACTTGCATCTGGCTCCTCAAAGTAGGCCATCACCAGGTGCGGACGCTTGTCTTCGGGCTTCTGAAGCAGGTCTATCACCATGTCGATGCGTTGCTGCGGCGTGAGCAGTGGCTTTTTTCCGTAGTCAAGCCAATAGTTGGCATGGTCGCCCTGGATCGCCACGTCGCTGCCCACCCAATACACCGTGGCGCTCTTCACGCCCTGCTGCTTGGCGGTGAGCCACAACGGAGTGCCGCCATATAGTTTGCCATCGCGAGCCACGGCATTGCCTGCAGAATACAATTTGCCAGTCTCAACTACGCGGAACTGGTTGCCAATGATGCCGTGATGGTCGGGAACGAGCCCGGTCGCCATCGTGTAGTGATTGGGAAATGTCTTAGTGGGAAACGAGGGTGTCACCACGGCCTTCACACCCTTCTGGCCCATCTTGCTCAGGAACGGGCAATCGTAGGCCTCGACATAGTCCCACCTGAAACCATCAAGCGACACCAGCACCGTGTAGCTATCGTGACCCGCCGCCCAAGCGCCCGCCGCCCAAGCAACAAGCATTACAAGAGTAAAAATTTTTTTCATAAAAACAACTCAATATTTCAAAATATAAAATAGACCTTAACAAGGTTGAGCAATGTTATACCAAGTCAAAACGCTTGCTTTGCGAGCAAAAAATAGGTCGTCGCTCTCTAATATAACGAGCGACGACCACTTTTTATTGTTTAGCACTCAGGGTGCTGTGACCCATTTACTTGGTGTGGCTGAAATAGGTGCCGCCACACAACTCTATGACTTCGCCGTAGGTGTCCTTGTAGCCAATCATGGTGAGCTCGTCGCCCAGCTCAATGTTGGCAGTCGTCAGCCAGTTCTTGCGAGCGTCGCCAGTTGCACCCCAGCCGGGATAGCAGCCATAGACATACAGACGGTTGCCTGCGCCATCGTTAATGTAGAGGTTGCCATAGGTCGCGTTGGCAATCTCGTCGATAGTACCGGTCACCATGTAGTATTTGGTCTTGTCGTTGGGCTTAGCAAGGAAATCGGTGATCGAGATCTGCTCAACCGAGATGAGCTCCTCCTGATAGCCTGAGCCAATCTGGGGTGAGCCGCTGTAAGAAGCACGCTTGCCCACTACGGTGATGATGTCGCCCACCTTGCCGGTGAAGCCGCTCACCTTGTAGCCATAAACCTCACCGCTGAAGTCGCGGATGTAGATGTTGCCCTTGACAGCGTCGGCAATGTTGCTAACTACACCCTGCAGGCGATACATGGTGTTGCCTTCGGGAGCAGCGAGGAACTCGGCAACGGTGGCCTTTACAATCGCGCCCTTCTGGTTGATAGTGGCAACAGCAGTGTACTCCTTGAGCTCGCTGTCATAGGTGGTGAATGTCACGTCGGCTGTGCGGTCGCCGCCCTCGTTGGGAGCAACTTTGAAGATTACCTGTGACACAGTTGGAGTGATGCCGTTGACTACCGATGAGATCGACAGCCAGCTCTTAGCCTCTTCGGGGATAATCACGCCCACGCCATTGCCCTTGCACTCAAGTGTTGCCGCAAGTTCGCCTCCCTCAACGGGCATAGCCTCGGCGGGGTTCATCTCGGTAACCTTGATGAGCGATTTCACAATCTTGATAACGGTTACGTCAACAAGCTCGACAGTAGTGCCGTAGGTCTTCTTGGGACCCTCAACGGTGACGATGTCGCCCACCTCGATGCCAAGGCTAAGGAAGTTCTTGGTCTGGCCCTTTGCGTCAAGCGTACCATAGATAGTAATCTCGCCGGTCTCATCGGCCAGATACCAGTTACCATACTGGGTGTTGTAGATACCGGTGCAAGTACCAGTAACGCGGTAGGTTACAGCATCGGGACCGGCAATAACCTCGGCACAAGTTGCGTCCTTGGCAACCTTGAGGCCTTGGATCACGTTGATAATCTGAGTCTTGCCTGCGCAAGCAATCTTGAACGAAGCATCACGGCCGCCCACATAGGCCTCGGCCTTAAAGGAGATTTTGCTTGTTCCGGCAGGTCCGCTGGTAGGACTCACTGTGAGCCAGCTGGGGATAGCGGTGTTGTCAAGAGTCCATGCGTCGGCAGCAGTGATCTCGATAGTGGTCTCGCCACCTGCCTCGTCGATAGCAACATAAGATGAAGAGACGCGAATCTCGTCAAGATAAGTAGCCTCATCGTCCTTGCAGCCCACCAGCACTGTGGCAACAACTGCTAATAAAGCGGGAAGAAAATATCTGAGTTTCATAGATTCTATTATTGAATGTTTGAATTAGTTAAAGATATACTTAATGCCGATAGCAGCGTTCCAGCACTGGCCAATCGCGTGGATGGGCACAAATGTCTTGGTGTTGCCGTTGATGGCTTCAGGTGTAGAGAATGTAGCGTATCCCTGTGCGTCAACGCCTTCATACTTCAGGATGCGAGCGTCAGAGCCAATCTCGCTGTTGAGACCCTTCGACACACCCCAGCTCGAGTTGAACAGGTTGAGGACGTTCTTGATGTCGAAGCTGACCTTGAACATGTGCTTGGTTGAGCCAATCTTGAACTTGAAGTCGTGCTCATACTTGAAATCGAGACGATGTACCCAAGGAGAGTAGAGCGAGTAGCCCTCGGCATACTTGCCCTGGTTCTTCTTCAGGTAGCTGTTGTTGTGAACGTAGGCCATGAAGCGCTCGGCATCGTCCTGACTTACAAAGCGGAAACTTCCATCGGCAACCTCGGCATCGGTGGGGATGTAGATTGCGTCATAGTTGTAGCCGTCACCGTTCATGTCGTTAACGGTCATGTAAGAGTAAGAGTAGCCACCACGCCATGCCTCGTATATGAACGAGTAGTGGTTGGCCCACTTGTCGTGCAGTGTGGCGGTAGCAAACACACGGTCGGGAGTGACATACTGCGAGTTATGCAGCTTGATGTTGTTAGGACCTTCATAGGTGGGAACATAGGTGAATGCACTCTCGGCTGCCGAGCCGGGCATACCAGTGATCTCCTTGCGAACGGTGTGGGTGTAAGACGCGGTCAGCGTTACCCAGTCGGCGGGCTTGGCGGTCAGGTTGACGTTGGCAATCCACGAGTAACCCTTGCTGGTGTTCTCAAGCACGAATGCGGCTGTTCCGGTGCGGAAACCGGCAGGATATACTGGACGGTTGTCCACGCCGTTGAAACGAGCGAAGCCACCTACCGAAGGAATGCTCCAGTCGCTGATGCAAGCAGCATTGATGTTCTTCTCAAATGTGCCCTCAACTGTTACGGTGAAGGGGAACTTAACAGGGATGTTGTAGTCAAGAGCTACCGATGTCTTCCACACCTGCGGCATCTTGAACTTGGGACTAACGGCGCTGATGGTTGCGGGCAGGGTGCCGTCCTCGGGCTTAACCTCGGTGGGCATACCGAAGTTGTTTACGAGGAACTGACGCAGTGCCTCGATGGTGGGCTTGCCATTGGCGTCGCACACGAGGCCACCGTTAAACTTGGTCATGTCATAATTTTTTTTGGAGCTGAGCTGTGCCTGATACTGCACGAGGCCACCGTTGGTAGGCATGTTGGTGAAGAACACCAGCGGTGAGCGGCCCATGAACATACCTGTGCCACCACGCATTCTCAGCGACTTGTCGCCCATGATGTCCCATGTGAAACCTACACGGGGAGAAACAGTGATCTTCGACGACGGCCACTTGCCAGTGTCGATGTGGCGCTCATTACCCTTCGAGTCCCAGTAGGTCTGCTCAAGGATGGCGTTGTTGGTCATCAGGTCAGAGTTGTTGAAGAACAGACCGTCGAAGCGGATGCCAAGGTTGAGCTTGAAACGCTCGGTGGGGTTGAACTCGTCCTGAACGTAGAGACCCAACTTATTAAAACGTACGCGCGCGGCAGGGTTCTTCTCGCCATTGTAGCCATAGGTGAGGCACACAACCTCGGGAGTTGCGCCGTTGATAAAGTCGTCAACGCTGTTATAGCGGTAGTAACCAGTACCGTTACGCATATACTGGTTGTCGGCCATCTGGTGCTCATAGCTCAAACCGGCAAGAATCTTGTGCTTGCCCAGGTAGTAGGTCACGTTGTCCTGTGCCTGCCATACGGTGTTGTGAACGGCATTGTTCCATGTAAACAGCTCATAGCCAAGGGCCATGTAGTTGTTGATGTCGCCACTGCCATCGAGAATGTCGATGAAGGGGAACTCCTCCGAGTTGCTGCCACGCACGTCGTCCTTCTTGTCGAAGGTGAGGCGGAAGTTGTTGCTCAGGTTGTCGTTAATGCGGCTGTTGAGCTCAAGTGCCAGCGAGTGAACGCGGTTGTTCATAGAGTAAAGCGAGTTGGCAAACGACATCGAGTACATCGACACGCGGCTGTAGTTTGAGCGTGTGCCACCGTCCATCGACGAGGCGTTGGGGTTCTGCCAGTACATGTTGTCGGTGAAGTTGTAACGCAGGGTCAGGTGGTGAGCGTCGGTGATGTTCCAGTCAATCTTGGCAAGCAGTTTCTTGTTGCTCTCATTGGCGGGGAAATCGGTCCACGAACCAGTGTCATAGCCATATTTCCAAGCTACATGGTCGCTCACGCGCTGCATGTCGCTGGCAAGGGTGCGCGAGATGTAACGCGACTCGTCGCCCACACCGTCTTCCGAGGCACGCCAGCGGTTAACGACGGTCGGAATCTTGGTGAGCTCAGCGTTTACAAAGAAGAACAGCTTGTCCTTGATGATGGGACCGCCCAGTGTAGCACCCCACACGGTGTTCTGGTCCTTGTCGCGCACGTTAAGCAGCTGCACGCGGTCGATAGCGTCGCCGCGCATGTTCTCGTTGCGGTGATGGAAGTAAACACTTCCCTTGAAGGTGTTGGTACCACTCTTGGTGATGGCGTTGACTCCACCGCCAATGAAGTTGGTCTGACGCACGTCAAAGTCCGACACCACAATCTGCATCTCCTCGATAGCGTCGATCGAGATGGGATTGCCGCCGCCAGGAAGCGCGTCGCTCAAACCGAAGTCGTTGTTGAAGTTAGAACCGTCAACGGTGAAGTTGGTCATACGACCGTCACCACCGGCAATGCTCATGCCGTTGCCACCATAGGGCGACAGGCGGGTGAGGTCGGTGAGTGAGCGGCTCACGGTCGGCAGGTTGGCAATCATCGAGTTGTTGATGTTGGTCGATGCGCCGGTCTTCTCGGCAGTGAACTTTGTGCCAACGGCAGTTACCACGATTTCGCCAAGGGCGGTCGCGTCGTTGGTCATCTGCACAGGCACGTTGGTTGTCTCACCAAGCTCGAGGACGAGGCCCTCGATCACGCGGTTCTTGTAGCCGATGTATGATACCTCGACTGTGTACGGGCCACCGGTACGCATACCCTGAATGGTGAAGCGACCATCAAGGTTCGACACGGCATTGTACTTTGTTCCCGATGGCGTGTGGGTGGCATGCACCGTCGCGCCAATCAGGGCTTCGTTTTTCTCGTCGGTAACAAGACCCGACATCGCCGAGGTCGTCACCTGAGCATTCATTGAGAATGCTGCGGCGAGCATCACAATGAAAGAAAGAAACGTAATTTTGTTTACCATAGATTGATAAATAAAATAAAGTAGTTAATAAAAAATTGATATATATATTTTTACTTATTGCCAACGCACCAGCCCTGCAAGGGTAGGTGCAATAACAATAAGCGCTACTCACCAGGCCTCGTTTATATCCTGGTAGTAGCGGATGTCATGTAGCATTGTTGTAACTCGACATTGTAACCGACGATTGACACGCACACGTCGCCATGTGCACTCGTCTCACACCCATTTCTTTAGCTTGCATAGGCTGCATTACTGTCGTTACTTCTTAATAAACCTTTTCAACCTGTGATTGAGCCCTCTAAGCAGGTTCAGTCTTAGTTAGATGTCTAAATTTAATGCAAAGGTAAGCAAAATTTTATTATATCTTATAATAAATATAGGCTTTAACACCGTTAACATAATTTCCGCCCAAATGTTAACACTTGGGCTTTCCAACCGTTTTTCGCGATTTTCTTTGTAATTTTGCACAGTAATTAAATGTCAATATGGACGATAACAACAATACCTTTGAGCAGAACCTGCTCAGCCAGCTGTATTCCTATCTGAAACTGCACGGGGAGGTCGCCAACATGATGCCCGACTGCCCCGATGTGGAGCAACAGTGGACCCACGTGTGCAACGCCTACTTGCCCGATGGCGTGCGCGAGTTCCAAGACTACCCGCTCTCGTCGCTGGGATGGATGGCCTATGTGGGTATGGCGATGGCTCACTTCTGGGATGCCGACTGGGAGAAATATTCGCACATCGACGATATCTACGCCATGTTGCGCGACGCACGGGGATATGACCTGCTCGACGAGCACATCGCTCACGACATCCTCGCACTCGACGACGCTAAGGCCGACGAGCTAAGCACTCTCGTGGGAAATCTCGCCGCTCGCACCTACAACTACATGATGCGCCAAGGCCTTGAGCCGGGCACCGCACAGGCTGTGCAGGCCTACATAGGCTCGCTGCACCAGCTCTACCTCATGGGAATGTGCATTCAGCTGCACCGCATGGGATATGAGATGAAAAAACTACAATAACTATGGAAGGCGAGTGGGATAAAATCATCATCGGCATCGACCCGGGTACTAACGTGATGGGCTACGGATTGCTGGGCGTCAAGGGAAAGAATCCAAGCCTCATCGCTATGGGTGTGATACGCCTTAACCGCATGGACGACCACTACCTGCGACTGCGACACATCTATGAGCGCGTCACGGGACTCATCACCAGTTACTTGCCCGACGAGATGGCTATCGAGGCTCCGTTCTTTGGCGTTAACGTGCAGTCAATGCTTAAGTTAGGACGCGCACAAGGCGTGGCAATGGCGGCGGCGCTCAACCGCGACATCCCCATCACCGAGTATGAGCCTCGCAAAATCAAAATGGCAATCACCGGCAACGGCGCGGCAAGCAAGGAGCAGGTCGCTGCCATGCTGCAACGCACGCTCAAAATCGACAAGGAACAAATGCCCGATTTCCTTGACGCTACCGACGCTCTCGCCGCCGCGTTGTGCCACTTCTACGAGAGCGCAAAACCCATAACCTCTTCCACTCCCAAGTCTTGGAAATCCTTCATCCAGAAACACCCCGACCGCGTAAAATAATTATTTGGCTATTGGCTAATGACTAATGGCTAATGGCGAATGCTTTGATGATGATTCAAAGACATTTCTCGCCATTAGCCATTAGCCATTAGCTTTTAGCCATTAGCCCAAAATCACTTCACAATCACTTTCTTTGATTGCTTGCCGGCTGCCACAACATAGATGCCTGCGGGCAACTCCACGAGCTGGGTGCCCTTCACACTGATGCTTGCAACCTCCTCGGCGTTAATGTTGTAGATTGCCACCTTGGTCTTGCGCTCGGCCGACACGATAATTGCGCCTTTGCGCGAAACCGCATCCCATGCACGGCTGCTGTTTATCACCATGGCTCGCTTGGCAGCGGGGTTGTCGGTGATAGCGATGTTGTCGATATTGCCGCGCTTGCCTGCCGTCTGCACAAAGCGGAAACGCACGTTGCCCGCAATGTTCAACTCGGCGCTGTACTCGGTGAGTGTGGTGCTGTTGATAGCAAAGTCTTGAACTTTGCTCCAACTTTCGCCACTGTCGGTCGACGCTTCAAGCGACAGTGCTATCTCGCCGTCAGTGCTATTCCAGTACGACGCCCAGAACGATACCTTGCTGGCTCCAGTGGCGATGTCCTCGGCCATTTCGATGGCGCTGGCGCTGGTCTTGCCCAGGCGGCACGATTGGCCGTCAATCTTTTGGGTGTCGGCCCAGATGCCGGCATCCTTGAAGTTCCACAGGAACTGCGCTCCCTGCACCTCGTTGGTCCAGTAGCCGCCAGTCTCAAGCCCTTCCCAAGTCTCGGTAAATGTCTCGGGATCAATAGGAATCTCGCCACCCAGTATGATGTTGATCACCACGTTCACGTCGATAATGTCGATTGAGCCGTCTTTGTTCACGTCGGCGCGACCTTCATATTTCGTGCCATCCTCGGCACCCAATATCACATTGGCAATGCAGTTGACGTCGATAATGTCAATCTCGCCATCACCATTCACGTCGCCTCGGCTTATCTTGCCCTGGGCAACGGTCGCGGTGACAAATACCTCGGCGCTGTAGGGACCCGACTCGGCACTAACGGTAGCGTGAAATTCGCCCTCTGCCGACACGTCGTTGAGCCTGATGTAGAAGTCCTCACCATCGGGGTCGAGCACGATTGAACTGCTCCAGGTCGCCTTGTCGGTGCTCAGGTCAAACCTCTCGTTGCTGCTCGTAATGGTCACATTCTCAGTAATATTCTCGGTATAGAGGCGTGCCTCAATCACGGGCAATGTGCTCTGGCCGCGTGTCGCGGTGATGTCAAAGCCGCCCTCGCTGATGATGTCGATGAGGTGCTCGCCGTCGGCAGTGGTCACCTCTACCTCGTTGCTCTCAACGGTCGCGCTGCTGAGTTTGAACCGATAAACGGTGTTGGGCGTGAGGCCTGTCACAGTGTATTGCCCACTCTGCGCCTCTACGCTCACGGGATAGCCGCCGATTGCCGTTCCTGTCGCGTCGGTGAGGTGCAGGTTGTAGTTGTCGGCATCGTGCTGCCACGTCCAGTTGGCAACAAACGAGGTGGCCTTCACATTGTTGGCATAGGCGGGGATGCCGCTCACCACGGTTGCGCTGATGGGCACTTGCACGGCGGCTGTCTCGCTGCTCGAGATGGTGAGGGTGCCGCTGTAGGTGCCTGGTGTGCTGGGCGCCGCATAGTAGATGGTGATATCCTTGCCAGCGATGGCGTCGGTGTAGCCGACTGTCTGTGACGAGGTCGTGAAACCATTGCCACTAACCTCTATCTCAAGGTCTTCGCTCAGGTTGAAACCTTTTACATAGACTGTTGTCGATGTTGTGCTGCCTGCGCCCACGATGCCAAAGTTGACAGTGCTCGATGCTGTGGGCGAGGTGATTACGGGATCGTCGGTGCCCGAGCCTTCGGTCCACGGTGTGCCCACTTTGTTGCCCCAGATATACTCCACGAGCTCGGGGTGATCGACAAACGGGTTACGGTTGTTTTGCTTGTATTGGCCGCCGTTGCCGTTATACACCGCGTCGTTGCGCTTGGTCTCCTTGTCGCTCACGGGGTCGAGTCGATGCCACTCGAGCAGCATGTTGAGCGCCCATGTCGAGAAGGCGGGGTAGCTGTTGCCGGCGAGCATGTCGCTGTTCCAGTTGCCTATGCGGTTGTTGTAGGCAGCCGCCATGTAGAAATACATGCGGGCAAAGTCGCCCTTGTAGATGTCGTCGGGCTCAAACACCTTTCCCGAGTAGCCGGGATAGGTCGAGGTGCCCAGCTTGCCCAGCGGCTTGCCCTTGCTGGTGGCGGGCAGGTAGGTGCCGCCGGCACACACGCCGAAGGGGTAGTTGGAACGCTGGTTGTTGACATAGCCGTCGGTGGGCACGATGTGGAAGGCGTCGCTCACCATGGGCGAGGCGTCGTTAAACCAGCTCTTGGGGAACGAGTGCTCACGGTTGTAACAGTCGCCCACGCTGCTGTAGTTGCCACACTGGTTGGTGCCCGGGGTGAACTTCACCGTCGAGTACATGTCAATGATTTTGTTGTCGTCGTCAAGGTCGCTGTAGTAGTACAGGTCCCACAAGTTGCCGTAACTGATGGTGGTGTGAGGACCCACAATGTCCTCAAGCGCCTGTAGCAACGCCTTGCCCGTCTTGCCCTCGGCCTGTCGGTAGTAGCCCGACGGCGCGGCGGCTTGGGCCGCAAAGGCAACAACCGCAAGTGCCATTGCCGCAATTCTAATCTTTTTCATTTCTGTAAGTCGGTTTTATTGGTTTAATTTTTTAAGTCTTATAAAGCCTTGAAAGGTCAAAGTCAAAGTCAATGTCAAAGTCGCCAGCCTCACTTCTTCACCTTGCCAGCCAGCATGCCGCAGGCGGCCTGGATGTCCTCGCCACGGCTACGGCGTATCGTGCAAGTCACGCCCTTGCTGTTGAGGTAGTCGCGGAAATAGGCCATGCGCTCGTCGCTGCTGGTGCGCAGCTTGGGCGTGTCGGGAATCATGTGATAGCGTATCAGGTTCACGCGCACATGCTCGTCGGGCAATATCTCGCGCAGTGCCTCGGCATGTGCGATGTCATCGTTAAACCATTGCCACATGATATACTCCACCGAGAGGCGGCGCTGGTGGGCAAAGTCATATTTCGACAGCATCTCAAGCACGTCTTTTATTTGGTAGATCTTCTCAAGGGGCATAATCTGCATGCGCTCCTCGTGCACCGCGTCATGAACACTCACCGCGATGTGCACGCTGGTCTTCTCCACAAGTGTCTTGAGCTCGGGCTTCTTGCCCACGGTCGACACGGTGATGCGCTTGGGGCTCCACGCCAGTCCCCACGACTCGGTGAGGATTTCAATGACCTTGAGCACCTCCTCGAGGTTGTCGAGTGGCTCGCCCATGCCCATAAAAACGACGTTGGTGAGCGACTCGCTGTTGGGAACGCTAAGCACCTGATTGATGATTTCGTTGGCGGTAAGGTTGCCATGGAAGCCCTGACGCCCGGTCATGCAGAAGTAGCAATTCATGCGGCATCCCTTTTGCGACGAGATGCACAGCGTGGCGCGATCCTCGTCGGGGATATACACGCTCTCGATAGCTCTGCCGTCGCCCACGTCAAAGAGGTATTTCACCGTTCCGTCCTCGCTCTTGTGCGCCTCGGTGGGCGGCTTGAGCCCCACCACATAGTTGGCCTCGAGCTTCTCACGGTTGGCCTTTGAGATGTTGAGCATCTCATCAAAGGTGGTAACCCTCTTGCCATAAATCCATTGCGCCAGCTGGGTGGCGGCAAACTTAGGCATGTCAAGGCTTGCGGTGACATTGCGCAGCTCGCGCAGCGTCATGCCTGCCAGTGGCTTGCGTTGATTTCTCTTAATTTCCATTATTCTTATATCTTTTTCTGTGTTTCAGCAACTCAAAATGCACAATTATGCATATTACCCACAAAATTACAAAATTCTCCCGAATTAACCAAAAAAAGGCGGTGCTTCGCAGCAGCGCCTTTAAAAATTTACAATCTATAAAAACATAATGTTATATATTACTATGAAAAAAATTCACAACATTTCCCAGTGGTCCCCCCCACATGGGGGGGCAGAGGGGGGCTCCCCATTAGCCATTACCCAATAGCCAATAGCCATTAGCCATTACCCATTAGCCAATAGCCATTAGCCATTAGCCATTAGCCAAACTAATAAGGCAGCATCTTCAGCAACTCGCCGAATTTCTTAGCCCCGTCTTTCAGCTGGCCCGACACCATTTTCTCAACGAAGAACGGCATGTCGAGGTTGATTGTCGCCATCTCCTCGGTGGTGTTTTCGTCAATCGCACTCAGTTCAATCTCCAGGCTGAACTTCACCGGCGAGTTGAGCGCGGCATATACCACACGGGTGGGCTCAACGGTCTTGTTATTGTCAACCCCAAGGGTTACTTCTCCCATGGGCGACTGCAACACGATGCTGTTCTCGTTAAACTGGAGCTTGTCAAGGTTCTTGCGTGCCTCCTCAGGAAGTCTATCAAGGTTATTCTCAATGGCTTCCTTATAGAGGGTGGGGTTCGACAACTTGCCGAAAATGGTGTTTATATTAGCATTGATGCGATGTGTGTCGCTTGAATATTTTCCCATACTGTCTTATTGTATATTTTAATCTAATGTAATGCCTTTAGGTGTCCAGTGCTCGGGGTCTTCGCGCCACAACTGCAGGATGGCTGCGTCGCTCTCCTTAATGTAGCCTGTAGCCACGGCGGCTTGTATCATCGCGCTGTAGTTGCTTATCGTGATGAGCTTCACATTGGCCTTCTCAAACGCTTCGGCTGCCACGGGGAACTCATAGGTGAAGATTGCCACCATGCCCACTACCTCGGCGCCAGCGTCGCGCACGGCCTGCACTGCCTTGAGACTGCTCTTTCCGGTCGAGACAAGGTCCTCAACTATCACAACCTTTTGGCCAGGCTTGATGTTGCCCTCGATGAGGTTCTCCAAACCGTGATCCTTGGGTGCCGAACGCACATACACGAATGGCAAGCCCAGTGTGTCGGCAACGAGCGCGCCCTGTGCTATAGCGCCTGTTGCCACGCCAGCCACAACCTCGGCGTCGCCAAAGTTCTCAAGGATGAGCTGCGAGAGCTGCACCTTGATGAAATTGCGCACGTCGGGATAGGACAAGGTCTTGCGGTTGTCGGTATAGATGGGCGAGTTCCACCCCGATGCCCATACGAATGGGATTTCGGGCTGAAGCTTTATTGCGCTGATTTTCAAAAGTTTCTCTGCAAGTAATTTGTCGGTTTGTCTCATAGTTGACACTGTAGTTTAGGTGTTAATTTATTTCAAAATGCAAAGATACGAATAATAGTTTATAAATGCACCATCTTTCTCAGTTTTTTTCGCGCGTAGCGCTCACAAAGCGGTCGTTGCCCCATGTGTCGCGGTGCACCGCCGCATCGACAAAACCGCACGCCTCAAGTTCTTGCACTATCTCTTTCCCAAATCGGCGGTTTATCTCCAGATAGATGCGGCCGCCGGGCTTCAGCGCATTGCGGCTGTAGCGGGCTATCGCATGATAGAACTTCAGCGGGTTGGCATCGGGTACAAACAGTGCGCTATCGGGCTCATAGTCAAGCACATTTGCCTCCATTTCGCCTCGCTCGCTCTCGCACACGTAGGGCGGGTTGCTCACCACAATGTCGAGCGTGGGGCGGGGTGGGGCGGCAAGGGTCATGATATCGGCCTCGACACATTTTATCCGCGCCTTGCAGGCGGTGGCGTTGCGACGTGCCACGGCGAGCGCGGCGCCCGAGATGTCGAGAGCTGTGACCTGTGCAAACTTCAGCGCCAGCGCCAGCGATACGGCGATGCAGCCACTGCCGGTCCCCACGTCAAGCACCTGCAAGTCAGGCGCGGGGTTCTCGTCAACAATCATGTCGACGAGTTGCTCGGTCTCGGGGCGAGGTATGAGCGTGTCGCGCGTAACCTCAAAGGTGTGTCCGTGAAACTGCGCCACGCCCAGCACATATTGGATGGGCTCGCTCGCCTTAAGACGGGCGATGATGGCGCTCAGACGCTCGGGTGCAAAGTCGGGCAGCTCGTTGTCGCCACGCAAAATCATGTCCACGGGGTCGTAGTTCAACACGTGCTTCATCACCATGCGCGTGATGGCGATGATTTCGCCACCGTCGCACGTGCCGGCAAGCTCTTGCCTGAAAAGTGCTATTGCCTGGTTTGTCGTCATAGTCTCTTCCTGAAAATGTCAATGACAAAGTTAAGCAAAAATAATCGATTTAGGGGCCTTTTTTGCTCAAAATAGGGCATCACTCCGTTAAAAAGGGTCAAAAATGCCCCTTTTGTGCTTTATTGTCTTAATTTGTTGTGCGTGTTTTCGCATTAAGTATTAATTTTACACTCCAAATTGGCTCATGGGCGAACAAATTTCTCGCACATGCGCATAATTAATGAGGCAAAAGTCCTCATAACACGAAATAAATTTGTAATTTTGCAGTTTGAAATATAACTTTTGTTTTAGATGATGAAAAAATATCTATTATATGCATTTGTGGTGGCACTCGTGGCGATGACGCTCGACTCATGTAGTAAAAGTGAGGACTCGGGGTCAGATACCGTTATATACGGAACAAGCACCTCGAGCGCTCTGCTCACCAGCTTCAGCCTCAAGGCCAACACCAAGGTGCTCGATGCACTCGACTCTATTCACTTCACCATCGACCAGCAACGTGGCCTGGTCTATAACGCCGACTCCCTGCCCAAGGGCACCGACGTCACCAAGTTGCTCACCACCCTCTCGTTTGGCGCCACTGTCAAGCAGGCTGTGTTTGTCATCAGCAATGGCGAGCGCGTGAAGGAGGAAACATCAATCACCTACAAAGACTCGTCGACCGATAGCATCGACTTCAGCGGCGATGTTATGCTCAACATCACCTCGTCCGACGGGACCAAGATGATGCGATACAAGGTGATGGTCAACGTGCACAAGTGCATCCCCGATAGCGTTTACTTCCCACTCACCGACCGACGCGACCTTCCCGCCGCTGCCGACGACAACTACGCTCTGGGCATGACGCAGCACCAGGGCACTTTCTACAGCATCGTCAACAACAGCAACGGCATGTACCTCGCTACGGCATCCACCCCCGTCGGCAAGTGGGACACAAAGAAAATCTCGCTCCCATTCACGCCCGACGAGGCTTCGCTCATTAGCGACGGAAACAAGTTCTATATCCTCGACAACGCCGGAAACCTCTACTCGTCGACCGACTGCGAGAACTGGACCGCGGCTGGAGTGGTGTGGAACCGCATCCT
>JABUUJ010000029.1:98135-115283 GCA_021443235.1 Muribaculaceae bacterium | reverse complement strand
ACGTTGCGTTGCCTCGTTGTGCAGGAGGGGCTACTGGGGCTGTGGTGCGTTGCATGCCTGCAATATTGAGTCGAGGGGCGGGCGTCGGCACCGCTGGAGCCTGCCGGGTGTTGTGGTCGAAATTGACCGTGTCGTCGGCAGCAAAATTTATTGTTGACTGACGTGTGGGATTTTTCGGTTCGTTGCTTGACATGCCAAAATCTATAGAAATCTCGCCGGGTTGTGTTGCCGAAGTCATTGCAGAGGAGTTCGCATTTGGAACAAACATCTCGCCATCTCCAAACATAAGCCACATCACGTTCAGCGCCGGGTAGGTTTGATGTATCTTGGCAATGAGTTCGTCGCTCACCTTCTTGTTGCGTCCGTTAAGGAGCTGGGAGAGTGTGGGCCGTGGGATGTTGCAGGTGTCGGCAAACTGCGAGTTAGAAATGTTGTTATCCTGCAAGAATTTTTTCAGTCGAGAAACGATGTCCATAAGTTAAATAAATCTGGTTTTATAACAGTGGAAAATCTACATCGGCAAGACGTGCGATTTCCAGCTAAAATATTTCCGTTGGATTTTGCCTGAAATTTTTCGGTTAGAAAAACGAGGCAAAAAAACGGATCAAAAAGTGTCGCAAAACTCGAGCGTAAATTTAGTGTGGTTTATCACCCAAAATTTACAATGATGAAAAACGGTTAAAAAAGTGCAGAAAAATCGATGTACAAATGCAAACACCCTATTAACATCATTGAATTTTGCAATTGCAAATTTAAAACAAACTATTGGAATATGCAAATTTTTAAACGCAAATCTTCAATTTCACTAATTTTATTTTGATTTAGCACACATCCAGGCTTATTAACGCCTGCAAACGCAACATATTAAAGTATTACTTTATATTTTGAGTGTATTTTATTGTTATATTGCGTGTTATAACTATATTAAATCACTTGTGGAACACTTTGCCACGAAAGGCACAACAATTCTTAAAGCAACGCTTTATACATTTTTATTATTTTATTAATTTTCAATGATTTATATTAAATGTAATTAAGTGTTAATGCTAAAAAATGATGCAAAAATAAATTGTGTGAACGTAAATTTACAAACACGAAAGCGGCCGCAGAAACAAAAACAGGAAAAATCAAATGTAAAGAGCTGTTTTGTGACGCATACCTGCCCTTTTCAAAAACAAACAGCAATTCACAATTTACAATTCACAACAGCAAACGCGTGGTGGTAAAGTTACCATTTTGCGATTTTTGTCGTTGCAAATCGATTTCCTTGCGATATTTTTCACCAAAACGCACCAATTATAGAGCCAGAAAAATGTGAGAAAGCAGGGAAAGGGCAAAAAACGGGTTTATAGGCTATGCTACAACGAGTTAAGGTACAAATCCCCTACCCTGCTCTATTTACTCAAAAAATTGAAAAAAATGCCTCCAGAGCGACTCTGGAGGCATATATAAGGGCATTTTTCAGGTCAAAAACATGGTATCAAGCCTGAAATGCGTGCGATTTTTGCTCAAAAAATCGCTAACTGCGTCAAATTTTGAAGAAGAAAACAGGATGTGGGAAACAAGAAGCACAAAAAACAAGGGCTGTGAGGATGAAATATCGTGGCACGAGCGACATTATAGGAGCAGCGTGAGTGACTACAGCTAAGCCTACAAAAGGCGTGGATTACTTCACCTAAATGCGAATAGAGCGTGGGTTACTCCAACTCGGGCTTCAGGAAGCGAGCGGTGATAGAATCGGGCGACTGTGCCACTTGCTCGGGAGTACCGGTAGCAACGACTACCCCACCCCCTCGTCCGCCTTCGGGACCCATGTCGATGATGTAGTCGGCGCATTTGATCACATCCAGGTTGTGCTCGATAACCACGACGGTATTTCCCTTTTGGACCAATTTATTTAGCACGCCCATCAGCACCTTGATATCCTCGAAATGTAGACCTGTGGTGGGTTCGTCAAGGATGTAGAGAGTGCGCCCGGTGTCCTTTTTGGCGAGTTCGGTTGCGAGTTTCACGCGCTGACTCTCGCCGCCCGAGAGGGTGCTTGATGGTTGTCCGAGCTTGATGTAGCCCAATCCCACCTCTTGCAGCATCTTCACTTTGCCGAGAATCGCGGGAATGGCTTCGAAAAACTCCACGGCTTGGTTTATCGTCATGTCGAGGACGTCGGCGATACTCTTGCCCTTGAACTTAACTTCCAGAGTCTCACGGTTATAGCGTTTTCCGCCACAATCCTCGCAAGGCACGAGCACATCGGGTAAGAAGTTCATTTCCACCGTTTTATAGCCATTTCCCTTGCACACAGAGCAGCGACCGTTTCCGGTGTTGAAAGAGAAGCGTCCGGGTCGGTAGCCACGAATCTTGGCTTCGGGCAGGTTAACGAAGAGGCTGCGTATGTCGGAGAACACGCCGGTGTAGGTTGCGGGGTTGGAGCGCGGAGTGCGTCCCAGCGGCGACTGGTCGACGGTCACCACCTTGTCGATGTGCTGTAGTCCGTCGATTGAGTCGTAGGGCAGCGGCTCGGTGAGCGAGCGGTAGAAATGCTTGCTGAGGATGGGCTGCAGCGTGGCATTGATGAGCGACGACTTGCCGCTGCCGCTCACGCCAGTGACGCACGTGAGGGTGCCCAAAGGCAGCGCCAGCTCCACATTCTTGAGGTTATTGCCGCGGCATCCCGTCAGGGTGAGCCAATGGCCGTTTCCCTCGCGTCGCTTAGGCACCTCGATGGTGAGTTCGCCATTGAGATACTGTGCGGTGATGGTGTGCTGCCCGAGCATCTGTGTGGGCGTTCCGGCAAAGACCACGTTGCCACCTCTCCTACCCGCTTTGGGGCCGATGTCGATGATATAATCGGCCATGAGCATCATCTCCTTGTCGTGCTCGACGACGATGACCGTGTTGCCCTCGTCGCGCAGTTGCTTGAGCGAGTCGATGAGTCGCTTGTTGTCGCGCTGGTGCAGCCCGATGCTGGGCTCGTCGAGGATGTAGAGCACGTTGACGAGGCGCGACCCGATTTGTGTAGCGAGGCGTATGCGCTGGCTCTCGCCTCCCGAGAGCGACGCACTGGAGCGGTTGAGCGACACATAGTCGAGGCCCACGGCGACGAGGAAATCGAGGCGGCTGCCGATTTCCTTCACGATCTCGCTGGCGATTATGTTCTTGGTGTCGTCGAGGTGGTTGTGCAGGTCGGCGATCCAGTCGCGCAGCTGGCTGATGTCCATTGCCGAGAGCTGAGCGATGTTCATGCCGTTGAGGCGGAAGTGCAGCGCCTCGCGGTTGAGGCGATTGCCGCCGCACTCAGGGCACACGGTGCTCGAGTAGAACTGCCCAGCCCATTTCTGTGCCTGAGACGTGGAAGTATCGTCTTGCAGCCTCTCGATGTACTTGACGAGACCATCGAACGAGAGTAAATAGTTGCTTGTGGCGTTGCTATCGGTGTGAATGATGAGCCGCTCGTCGGTGCCGTTGAGGATGTCGTCGAGGCACTCGTCGGTGAGTTGGCTCAGAGGTGTGTCGAGCGTGAACCCGTGCTTCTCGCAGATGGCCTGAAGTTGCCAGAAGATGGCCTCGTTTTTGAATTTTCCCAGCGGCATGATGCCACCATCCTTGATAGAGACACTCATGTCGGGCATGAGTTTCTCCCGGTCGATGACATTGACATATCCCAGCCCCTTGCACTTGGGGCACGCTCCCAGAGGGGAGTTGAACGAGAAGTTGTGGGGTGCAGGCTCTGGATAGGAAAGCCCGGTGACAGGGTCCATGAGCGCCTTGCTGTAGTAGCCCAGCTCCTGCGTCTCGTTGTCGAGAATCATGAGCTGGCCGTTGCCCTGCTTGAAGGCGACGTTGACGGTGTCGAGGAGTCGCCGCTCGTCTTTGGCCGACACCTTGAGGCGGTCGACAACGAGCTCGATGCTGTGGTTGTGGTATCGGTCGACCTTCATGCCGAAGGTGATTTCGCGCAGCTCGCCATCGACGCGCACGTTGAGGTATCCCTTCTTGCGCAGTTGCTCGAAGAGGTCTTTGTAGTGGCCCTTGCGGTTCTTGACGAGCGGTGCGAGGACATATATTTTGCGCTGGTCGTATTTCGACAGGATGAGGGCGAGAATTTTCTCGACCGAGTATTTCACCATGCGCTCTCCCGAGGCATAGGAGTAGGCGTCGGCGGCACGTGCGAATAGTAGTCGCAGATAGTCGTAGACCTCGGTTGTGGTGCCCACAGTAGAGCGAGGGTTTTTGTTGGTGGTCTTCTGGCTGATTGAAATCACGGGGTTTAGTCCCGAGATTTTGTCGACGTTAGGTCGCTCGAGCACACCGAGCATGTTTCGGGCATAGGACGAGAACGTCTCGAGGTATCGTCGTTGTCCTTCGGCAAAAATGGTGTCGAAAGCGAGCGACGACTTTCCGCTGCCGCTCAGTCCGGTGATGACGGTGAGAGCATAGTGTGGTATGTCCACATCTATGTTTTTCAGGTTGTGCACCTTAGCTCCGAGCACGGTGAGGCACTCGGTGTCCTTGCCGTTAAGTTTCATTCAGTCTAAACTGGTTTATCGTTACTCGTGACTCACGACGGGGTCGTCGCCGCCGCCATGATCAACGCGCTTATACCTTATTATGTTGATGTCGCCGCTGAGCTTGTAGTTCTTGCCGTCGCTGCCCTTTGCGTTGATGACATAGAAATATACGCCTGCCGGCACAAGTTTTCCTTTGTACTTGCCGTCCCATCCCTCGGAGGGGTGCTTGAGCTCGGTGATGACGTTTCCCCATCGGTTGAAGATGGTGCAGTGGAAGTCGATGATAGAGCGGTAGGACACCTTCCAGATGTCGTTCACGCCCTCGCTTGAGCCGGGGGTGAAGACGTTGGGGCATATAAGTTCGCTCTCGCCTATCGAGACGGTGTAAATGTCGCTGTAGTACTCGCAGGTGCCGTCGGCGTTGGTGGCATAGAAGCGCCAGTAGGTGGTTCCGGCGTCCTCAAAGAGTTGCTCCACGACCTCCTGATTGAGGCGCAGGTCGAGTGTCGAGAAGTTGTAGTCGTTTGACATCTGCCACTCGCGGTGCATGACAGCGTCGGTGCAATAGGCCGCGAAGGTGATGGTGCACGGAGCCGAGCCGCCCAACGTGCCCTCCGAGCCGGTTTTTATCTCGTTGTCGTGCTTCTCGCTCGTCTGCGTGATGACGCATCGCACGTCGATGGCAGCGGTATAATACTCATTACTCTCGACGCACACTTCCTCGCCCCAGAAGCGGAGGAAACGGTCGCCGCACACGGTGAAGGTGGTGTTGGTGGTGGGTGCGGGCAGCGCCACGGCGGGTCGGAGCGATGCGAGCGAGTCGGTCATGGGGCGCTCGACCCACTCGGGCTCGATTTCCTCCTCTCCCTCGCCCTCATCGAGGCTCCACACGAGGTTGTTGTACTTAATCTTGATGTCGCGGTTGATAACTTTGCGCACGCCAGTGAGAGTGCAGTATGGGATTTCGGGGCCGAAGCCGTCGATGTTGAGCGTTGTCGAGCCGCAGTCGCCGTCGCTCGCCACGTTCACACTGTTGAGCGAGAAGCGGTAGTCGCTATAGTCGACCAGCCACAGGTAGAGGCGGCTGGTGCCTTCCTCGATGATGTAGCCCACGTTGGGGAGCACCTGGTTGAGCGTGGTGAGGCGTCCGTCGTGCTCCACGGTGATTTCCTGCGGAGAGCCGATGGTAGACTGGTCGAAAGTGTACCAGGTGACGGGGTTGTCGGTATCGGCGGTGTAGGTCATTCCCACGCCGTTAGTATCGTAGATTACATATATGTGGTTGATGCCCGTAGAGCGCTCGGGCACGGTGTCATATAGTTCGCGTGTGAGGCCTGTAAACTCTACCGAGGCGCTTGCCGTGAGCGCCATCACGAGCGAGATGACCGCAAAGAAAAATCGTATATTCATAACAATAGCGATGCACCATTTATAGCACACCTATAACTACAAACGGCGTGCCCCCGCATTTTATTGCACGCCACGCCAAGAATAGTTTATCAAGTTTATCAAGTTTATCAAGTTTATCAAGTTTATCAAGTTTATCAAGTTTATCAAGGTTATCAAGGTTATCAAGGTTATCAAGTTTTTCAAGGTATAAGGGCGTTAAGGGCGTTAAGGGTAGTGGCTTATAGACAATAAACCTTAAACTTTTGTTGGTGGGATTTGCACAGGTGGGGGAGAATTGTTAATTTTGCAGATTGTAATGGGGGCTGTTGTGGCTGTGGGGCTGTTATTTTAGTTTTGATTATTTAATTGGTATTATTGATATGGGACATAGTATTCCGTTTAGGGAGAGGCATCCTTTTTTGGTGAACTCGGTGCTGATAGCGATTGCGTTTTGCGTTGCCATCGTGGTGGCGTTGCTGTTTGTCGACGTGTTTACGTCTCACGGTCAGGAGAGGCCTGTGCCTGAGGTGCGCAACATGCCATTGAGTCAAGCGATTGCGAAGCTTGAGGAGGCCGGGTTGAAATGGGAGATTGCCGACTCGACTGTCTATAACGAGAATTTCAAGCCTGGAGTGGTTACCGACCAGGAGCCGAAGGTGGGCTCGATGATTAAGGCGATACGCACTGTGTATTTGAGCGTCAACGCCTCTCATCCTCGCCTTGTGTCGTTTCCCAGGCTGAAGGACACGCCTGCTCGCCAGGGCATTGCGCAGTTGCGTGCGATGGGTTTCAAGAATATCGTGGTCGACACCGTTCAGTCGCCCTATCAGGGCCTTATCGTGAATGTGGCGGTGAACGGCAAGGGTATCGTTCCCGGCGAGGGCGTGGCGATTAACGCGAGTGTGCGACTGAGCGTGGGTCGTGGCGAGATGGACTACTATAATCCTTATCAGGCGATTGACTCGGCGACAATCGACTCGATAGAGGCGGCGCAAGCGTTAGAGGATTTTGATTAATTCTTAATTAATTGCGCGCGGCGCCTATGGATGTCGAATGTAACGATTGTGATGAATGTATCGACTGTAACGAGAGGCTCGATAAACAATAAACAATAAACTATAAACATTAAAGCGGATGGATGAGTTTGGCAACAGCTGGGAGGATGAGGAACTGGATGGTGGCGCTACTGGTCGTCCTATCCAGATGGACTTTGCCGACCCTGACTTTACCGAGAACGGTCGTGACTTTTGGGAGCACTACCGCTATGAGGTGGAGAAGGGGCAGGTGTTGCTGCGCATCGACAAGTATCTGGTGGAGCGCATCAAGGGCACGTCGCGCAACCGCATCCAGAACGCCGCCGATGCCGAGTGCATACGCGTGAACGGGCGGCCGGTGAAGTCGAACTATCGCGTTCATCCGGGCGACATCATCAGCGTGGTTATGGATCGTCCGCGCTATGAGAATGAGATTGTGGCTCAAGACATTCCGCTCGACATTGTGTGGGAAGACGATGATGTGCTGGTGGTGAACAAGCCTGCCGGGATGTGCGTGCATCCAGGTCATGGCAACTATGACGGGACACTCGTCAACGCGCTGGCATGGCATTTCAAGGATAATCCCGACTATGATGTGACCGACCCCCGCATGGGGCTGGTGCACCGCATCGACAAGGACACGTCGGGGCTGCTTGTTGTGGCGAAGACGCCCAACGCCAAGACACACCTGGGCAAGCAGTTTTTCAACAAGACCACCAAGCGTCAGTATATCGCTGTGGTGTGGGGCGAGATGAAGGAGGCCGACGGCACAGTGACGGGCAACATAGGGCGCAGCCTGCGCGACCGCCTGCAGATGTGTGTGTTTCCCGATGGCGACATGGGCAAGCATGCTGTGACGCACTATCACACGCTTGAGAACCTTGCGCATGTGGCGGTGGTGCGTTGCCAACTTGAGACTGGCCGCACGCATCAGATACGCGTCCACATGAAGCACATCGGGCATCCGTTGTTTAATGATGAGCGCTATGGCGGCGACCAGATTCTGCGGGGCAACACGTCGGCCAAGTATGCGCAGTTCATCCGCAACTGCTTTGCGCTGTGCCCACGCCAGGCGCTGCACGCCAAGACATTAGGATTTGTTCACCCCACTACGGGCCAGCAGATGGATTTTGACAGCCCGCTGCCCGACGACATGGCGTCGCTCATCAAGAGGTGGGAAGAATATTGCGAGAATCATTGATTAGGCTTCCCCTAAGTGTGAGCCTTGACGTTGACTTTGACCTTTTAAGGTCACTTAGGGTATTAGTGCAATAGGGGTTTTAAGGGAAGTGAGGATATTGAGAAAGGGTTGCCCCATAATGGTGGCAACCCTTTCGTTTAAACTTATGGTAGAAGGTGTTTACTTGACAATCTTGGTGGCAATGGTAGTGCCATTGCTGAAAGTGTTGCGCACGATGTAGATGCCGTTCTCGGGCTGTGCTATGCGACGTCCGGCGATGTCGAAGTACTCGGTTTTAACGATGTCACCGTTATTGCTGGCTGCCACATCGTTGATGCTTGATGTGCCGGTAGTGACTTGATAGCAGCTGAAGATGCCAGTGTAGACTTCAGAAGCCTCAGAGCTGTAGCCGTTAACATGGACTTGATCGCCGCTAAAGCAAGTTCCTATCTGGTTGTATCCCACAAAAGACTCGCCATCAAAGAATTTGTCTAGCTCGTGGTTGCTGTCGAGCACGGTAATGCGGTCGCAAGAGCCAGACTCGTTTTTCACAAGCCCCACAATCACAGCATTGCCCTCTATAAGAGCAACATCGTTGGCCCACTCGTTGGCACCAGTCACATATTGCCATTGCTCGGCGGCGCTGGCGTTGCAGCACAGTGTGAAGCCGTGATTGGTGATGTAGTCGTTAGCCACGGCATTGCCCACGGCGATAGCGTTTCCGTTGCCATCGTTGATGATTTTTGCGACCTGATTAGAGTAGAAACCATCGGGTGCGTATAGGTACTCGGCAATGAGCGTTCCGTCGGGGTTATAGGTCAACAGGGCGGTATTGGTGTAGGTGTTGGCTGCGGCAAAAATGGTACCGTCTTGCGCCTGGAAGAGGTCGATGATAGAGCTTGGGTTCTTCACTGCCGGTGCGCTGCAGAATGCGACATTCAGTTTGTCATCAAACTTGAGCATGAAAGGGATGTTCTCATAGGATGCGTTGGGCGACTCACCAAAGAGGATGAACTCTCCATCCTTGACGGCTTTCATGCCACGCAGGTAGATGTTGAACTCAAACGAGTCGTAGGCCTTGGCCGTGAAGTTGCCATTCTCGTCAAGAGCACAAAGGTAGGGGGTGAACAAGTAGTTTCGGTTCATGTCGTATCCTGCCACAGCCATTACTATCGAATTACCAGCCGGAACGGCATAGATTACCGAGGGCTGCATGATGTTTTGTGGAACGGCATGGTCTTTTTGCGCCACGATTGTGCCAGTTTGGTCAACGAAGCACACATGAATGCCATCGTTCATGTTAACGCCAGCCACGCACACCTGGCCATTACTCATTAATATGGGGTCGGCAAGATAATCGTTCACAGCAGGCAAAGAGGCCTTCCACACCGAGTTTCCATTAGAGTCATACTTGGCAAGCATACTTTTAGAGCCTGACAAAATGTAGCAGAACATGTTTCCTTGCTCGTCAACGACGGGGACGCCGGGTATTACCGAAGCGGTGTTACCCACATGCCCCTCGTAGCTCCACAAAGCTGTAGCAGGCGACTCAGGATTGAGTGTTGCGAAATAGGGGGTGTAGCCTCCGGTGTTAAAGTCAACAGGACGCACCACGCCAGCAAAGACAAACTTACTGCCAGTAAAGGTTGACTGGAAGCCATAGGTATAGAAATAGCCCATAGTGTCGTCGATACCGGCAACCTCAGTAACCGTGACCTGCGACAAGTCGCTTGCGATTTTGGCCATTGCCACTTTATAGTTAGGAGCTTGTCCGAGCACATAAATTTCACCGTTGCTGTTGCGTCCTGCGCTGAACACCGACAGGTCGGCATAGCTTCCCATTCCCACAGTTGCCTTCTCGACAATGGGCGTTCCGTCCTCGCCAATGAGCGAGATACCAGGCTGAGCATAGTTTTTGTGGTTGTAGAGAAGCACCCCTCCATCAACGGCAAACGAATAGAGGTTGAACATTGAGAACTTCTGTGCAGTTGTCGTTTCCCATGTTTTGGTGAGTGCGCCATCCACAACCTTGTATTGGCTAACCACATATCCTTCTGAAGCCTGGAGAACGTTATAGATAGCGTCGTCCGAGGCGCATCCGTTGTGGAACTTAACACCCGTTTCGGGTATTATTTCCATCTCAAGCGAGCAATTGCGCATGTTGAGTGCATAAGCCTCTTTAGCCCAATAAGGCAGCATGACGTAGTCGCCCATGCGCACTGCGAGCCCCGCGCCACTGGAATTAGTGTTGTGAGTCATCGACTTCACTTCCTCGCCATTGCCGTTGAGCACTTGCATCACCAGCTGATAACTGGTTTCGTTTTGTGTGGTGTAGATTGCGGCGATGTCGTTGTCAATGGCAAACACTGCGACTGGGGTGAGCTTAGCGGCCTCAATATCGAGAACCTTGATAAATTTCTCGGCTCCATCGCTGCCAAAAGAAGCCACATAAAGTCTTGTGGCGCCATTGACCAAAGTGGTACCCAGCACATAACTGTTGCCGTTTTGCGCTACGTCGAGACGGTCGGCAGTAGTGTTTTTCCCGGCCTGAATAGTGGTTTCCCACACTTTAGCACCGTTGCTGGTCAATTTCACGATTCTACCCTCGTAGATTAGACTTTCGGCGCCAGTGTTGTACATACCCACAACCGAGCCGTCGCTAAGGGTAACGAGGCGGTTGAGCGTGCACTCCGACGGGCGGTCGAACATGTCGCTCTGCGCTGTCCACAGGTTGCTGATTTCGGTTTCCTGGGCCGATACCTGCACGCTTGAAATCGAAACTGCGGCGAGAGCCATAAAGGCCACTGCAGCCATAAAGTTTAATTTTTTCATACGCATTGAAAATTATGTTGTTAATAATGATTTTTCAAATTTTGACAGAGATGTTGCCACGTCATGCTCAGAGATTGGTTTAAGCACGTAATCGACCAGATTGGGCAACTGGTACAGCTCGCGAAAATTTGGGAAGCCAGTGAAGATGATGACAGGGATGTGGCAAGACCTTAATGTGTTTAGGCTGATGCCGTCGCATAGTATTACCGACGATATGATAAGGTCGGGATGGGTTGATGCAATTAGAGAGACGGCATCCTTGGCGCTCTCGCACTCACCAGCGAGTACATAGTGAGGCCGTGCCTTAGCAATCATCATCTTAATGCTAAGTGCGGTGTAGTACTCGTCTTCGAGAAGCAGATATTTTATTGCGCCGTTGTTCATTGCCGCATGTTGTAAATGTGCAGCAAAGATAGACAATAAAGAATAGGAAAGAAACAACAAACAACGTGAACTTGCCGATAGGTGACGCGAAATCGCATTATTTTCTCGCGAACTTGCACATGAGATTGTTATTTTCCCAGCCAGTTAAGGAACTCGTCGCGGCGCAAGGCACTCACCGTGAGTTGCTTCTCACCCTCGCCCACATTAACCTTCACGATGAGTCGTCCTCTGAAATACTTACTCACGCGAGCGATGGCGTCGATGTTGACAATCTCACTGCGGCTCACCTGAAAAAACTGGCTGTTGGGCACAATGGCCATCACATCGTTGAGTGAGGTGAACGAGGTCATGCGCCGGTGGCCGGTGCGAGGATAGATAAAGACCACGCGGTCCTCGCTCTCAACCATTGCCACATCGCCCAGATCCACATAATCGTAATTGTCGCCACTCACGGTGAGTATGCGCTGTACCTGTCGGCCAGTGAGCATTGCTGCAATGGCCGAGAGGTCGGCCTGTGGAGTAGCGTTGTTTTTGTGCAGCCGCTCAAACTTGGCTATTGCGGCGGCGAGGTCACCATCGGCAATGGGCTTGAGGAGGTAGTCGACACTGTTGACCTTGAAAGCCTGCAACGTGTATTCGTCGTAGGCAGTGGTAAAGATAATGGGTACCGACACATTGATGCGGTTGAATATCTCAAAGCACACGCCGTCGTTAAGCTCAATGTCCATGAAAATGAGGTCGACTTGCTGTGACAGTATTGCCTCAACAGCTTCGGCGACGCTTTGTGCAGTGAAAGCCAAGGAGTAATCGGGGTGCAGTCGCTCAATAGCCAGTTGCAGGCGTCGGCATGCGTATAACTCGTCTTCGATGATGGCGTAATTCATAATTGCAATCAATATAAAAATGGGACAATGGCAGTAAATGTTTTGCCGTCGTTGACACACTTGAAGTCCTTGCCGTGATGGCTATAGAGCTGTGTGATGTATCGCAACCCTATTTTGCTTGACGATAGCGTTGACTTGGGGAAGATTGGGTTGCTCACCTCGATGTGGTCGTCGAGCACAGTGATAGAGGCGTGCATGGGGCTGTCCTTGCGTATCACGTTGTGCTTAGTGATGTTCTCAACCAGCAGTTGGATGCAATAGGGAATCACAGTGTGCTCGCGCACGTTGTCAAAGCCCTGAATAGTGAGGTCGAAACATTCGTGGTAACGAATGCGCAACACATCGACATAAGACTTGATGAACTCCAGCTCGTCGTGTACACGTGCGCTTGCACAGTCTTGCTGCGACATGATGTAACGGTAGATTTGCGACAGTTTCATCGTGAAGTCGCACACTTTTTCCTTTCCAGCCTCAATCTCGACGAGCGAATATAGGATATTCAGGGAGTTGAACAGGAAGTGAGGGTTGACCTGTGCCTTGAGCGCGTCGTACTGATATTGAAGCATCTGCGCATGCTTTCTCTCGACCTCCTCGGCCTTGCGGTTGAAGTTATAGACATAGAACACCACCTCGTTGATGAGCAGTATCATGAAGTCGTTAAGGAATGTTCCTGCCCAGTCAAGATATACCCAATGCCCCATTATTGCCGATAGGATGAGTAGGTAGAGGATGTTGAATGCTGCGACGATGAGTATAGAGAAAGCAAAGTCGGAGATGATCTTGAGAGCGGTACTTTTGAAGATGCGGTTTTTAAACACCAGCATAGTGAGCAGCACGCTCATTATGGCAATTGACGACAAGTTAAGCCCTACGTATTTCAGCATTTCGGCTATGCTGCTGTAGGGGTATATAGTTTTTTCGGCTAAAATGTTGTAGAACGACTGGAACCACACATAGTATCCCATCACGCCGAGTATGAAAACCAGCGCAATCTTCCACCGTTTCGTTTCCTGTTTCTCTTGAGCCATGATTACTATATGATGTGTAAATAAAGAGGCTTAAAGAGGATTGGGGTGTTGCTTTTATTGGTTGAGGATGGCGAGGGCCATGTCGAGGATTGTGGTGTCCTCGAGGGTGACGAAGCCGCCGCCGGGACCTGGCTCGATGTGAACGCCCATTGTGCATCCCTCGTCATAGTCGTTTCCGCCGAAGTAGTTGCGCACGGTTTGGGGCTCAAGGTTGAGCTTGTCGGCGATAGCTTGTATTGAGCCTTCGGGGAGGCTGTTTTTGATTCTTCTCAGTTCGTTGAAAGTAAGAGTTTTTGCCATAGTTTTGTGAATATTAATTGATTTGTTTTTTTCATTGAAAGATTGCCGCGATGGCGATTAGCACCACAGTTGCCCACACCGCCGCAGTGACTTGATGGGCGTCGCGCACGGTGTAGAGGCTGCCGCCTGGCTCGATGAAGCGACGCACGATGCGCTTCCATGCCGCAAAGGCAATGGCGGCGCAAGCGAGGCCCACGAGGAGCCCGCCGAGGATATCGCCTGGATAGTGCACACCCAGATACATGCGGCTGTAGCACTGCAGGCACGCCCACGCCAGTAGCGAGCACAGCGTGGCGCGATGCGGTAGTATCAGCCCCACGGTCACCGCCGCGGCGAAGGAGTTGGCTGCATGGCTCGAGACGAAGCCGAACTGGCCGCCGCGATATCCACGCACCACATGCACAAGGCTCTCGATGGCGGGGTTGTGAGTAGGTCGGAGGCGCTGCACAGCATTCTTGATGATGCCCGACGATATAAAGTCGGCACACCCCACGGCACATCCCACCACAACGATGAAAGCCAGTGTGGGTTTCCATCCATGTTTCAGGTTGATGATGAGGGCGACGATTGCAATGAGAATCCACGACGACATCTTCGACACATGCCACATGAAAGCGTCGAAAAAGGCGTTGTGGCAGCCATTGATTGCGAGCAGCCACTGTGCGTCGAGACCTATCAGTTGTTCCATTAAATGATTTCGACGTCTTTAGCGTTAATCCATCCACGACGCAGGTCGATGGTCTCGATGTCGAGCCACTTGACGCCTTGCGCCTTCACCGAGTCAAGTACATTCACCTTGTATCCTTCCTTAATCTCGAAGGCCACCTCGCTCTTGTCTTTTGGGGTGCGAGGAGCGGTGCTCACTTGCACTGGTCCGATGGTCATGACGATGGCGCTGTTGCGGTTCACAGCCTTGCTGTGCATGTAGAAAGCGCACACATTGGCCGTCACCGCCACGATGAGCAAGATGATGCCCCCAAAGAATCCCAGCTTGCGCACCGTCACGTTATCCATGAAGAAATAGGCGGCAAGGGCGATGAGGAAGAGGATGAACGCCACGATGCCCGTGGTGGCCCAGGTGTTGCTTGAGAAGGCGCTCACCCACGCCTCGATGCGTGTAGAGAAATAGGTGTCGCCACTTGCCTCGTTGATTACCGCACGCTCGCGCACGAAGTTGAGGTTAAAGCGAGCGTCATCGTTCGACGGGTCGAGGATGAGGGCGCGCTCATAGTAAAGGATGGCGCGTGGCACGTCCTTGAGGCGGTAGTAGGTGTTGGCGATGTTGTAGCACAGTTGCGACGAGGTGCCTTGATTTTTCTCGGCATTGAGATAAAGCTCAAGCGCCTTGTTGTAGTGCTCGTTGCCATAGGCGTCATTGGCCTGCTCGACGGTAGTTGTTGCCGCGCTTGCGTTGAGAACGCAAGACAGGGCAATCGCGAGTATTACATATATATATTTAGTCATGACTTCGGGGTTTTAGCACGTTTCACATTCTCAAGGTCGCCAATGAGGTCGGCGGACTCNGGTCGCCAATGAGGTCGGCGGCCTCGTTCATCACGGTGGGCATGTCGTCCTTGGCGAGTTCGGGCGCATATTGTGCAAACTCGCATCGGTCGAGGAGGTCGAGCGTAGTGTTGCGCAGCGACTCGTCGACGCCATAGGCCTCGAGCTCGGCAGCGATGTTGTCCTTGCTGAGCTCAGAAACGGGGATTGCGAGCTTGTCGCTTAGGTAGCCCCACATGGCGCTGAGCAGCGCGGCGTAGAACTGAGTGCGGTCGCCACCCTTCATGAAGTTGCGAGCCGACTTGAGACGACGCTGAGCCACCTTGTTGGCCCGCTTGGTGCGCATGAGGCCCACATCGGCACGCATCTTGAGCTGCTTGCGGTAGTAAACCATGAGAGCAGCCAGCACGAGGACTGGCAGGACGTACCACAGCCAGTAGGTGGCACCGTCGACCATAAACGACTGCGAGCGCGAGAGGTCGAGTTTTCCTTGCTTGATGTTGCGAATGTCCATGTTCTGCATACGGTAGTGGTTGGACGGAGCGCCTTGCCCTCGATCAACCTTTAGCTGAGTGGCAGGGATGTCGATGTTCTCATACTTTCCAGTCTCGGGGTTGAAGAAAGTGAACACGCTGGCAGGGATGGTGAAGTCGCCGGCATATTGCGGGATAAAGGTGTAGTCGATGGTTACCGAGCCCGTGACATCGCCGCTGGAGGGCGAGGTCTTCACATTGTTTTTGGGGTCGTAGACGTCAAATTCCTTGGGGAAGTCGACCGACGGAGCCTTTATATATTTAATGTTGCCAGTACCCGAGATGATGTAGCTGTAAACATTGGCCTTATAGGTCTTGAGGTCGGTGTTGTTGAGTTTGGTCTTGACGGTGAACTTGCCCACAGCGCCGGTGAAAGTGGCAGGCTTAGGCTCGGGCAGAGCGAGGACATTAACCTGGTTGGAGTTGGACTGCACCTTGAGTTCCTTCTCGACGGGTTGTGAGAGAGTGCCGAAAGGAGTGCGGAAATTCTCATATTGCACCACATTGATGTCGTAGGTTCCCGAGGTGATGGTGAGTTTGCCGCTTTGCTGCGGGTAGAGGATACAGCGCTTGAGCACTGCGACCTTGTATTGGTGTCCGTTGTAGGTCTCGTCCTTGTTGAGACTGGGTTCCTGGTTTATCTCCTCGATGAGGAAGCCGTCGAACGAAGGCTGCTTGGTGACCATGAAGCGTGATATTTGATATCGGGTGTAGAGCTTGATGGTGCACACAACGGCCTGTTGCTCATAGACGCGGGGCTTAGACATCTCTATGCGCACGAATAGGTCGTTGGCATTGACCGACTTGCTTGCATCCTGCGACAGCGGGTCGTCGAACTGTACCTGGCTGTGCCGGTTGCGGCCGTAAGGGTCATCGTCGTCGTTGTTGCTGGTGTTTCCGGCTATTACCTCGATGTTGAACGGCTTGGTAGTCATGCGGTTGCCGTTGACGGTGATAGATGCGGCGCCTATGGTGTATTTACCGGGCTTGTCGGCCTTGTAAATCATGGTGTACTCCTGCGAGGAGCTACTCTGCGCCCCTCCGCTCGACGACCACGACGAGCTGTAGCTGGTCGACAAAGCCGGTCCATAGAGTTTGCGTGCCCACGTCAGCTCGGGCGGAGTGAAGCCTTGTCCCTCGGCATTGGTGAGGACGAACGACACATTAAACTTATTGCCTTGCACCACTTGTCGTGGGGCCTGCACCGTGAAGTTGACGGCAGCGTGCCCTGTGATTGCCGCGAAGGCGAGAAAAAGTGTCAAAGTCGTTTTTTTCAATATATTCATATTATGTTAGAATAATTGGTATTTTGGAAACGGTTACCACTTGTTGTTGGTGCGGGCGCGTTCGCGTTGTTTCTGTTTGGCTTGCACGGCCTGCACACGCTGCTGAGTGGCATTTTCCTTGTCTTGCATCGTTTTGAGGATTTGCTCCATGCCTTGCTGGCTCATGCCACCCTGCTTGGGTTGCTGCTGTTGCTTATCCTTGTTTTGATCTTGCTGATCCTTATTCTGGTCTTTATTTTGGTCTTGCTTGTCCTTGTTTTGGTCTTGCTTGTCCTTGTTTTGGTCTT
>JABUUJ010000029.1:93622-97227 GCA_021443235.1 Muribaculaceae bacterium | reverse complement strand
ACGCCCATTACATTCACTTGAATGCCACGCTTTTGTGCCTCGGCAGCGACGCCTTGCGCATCGTCCTCAAAGTTCTCGCCATCGGTGATGACGATGATAGCCTTTTGCGATTTTTTGCTTTGCGAGAACGAGTTCATGGCAAGGTCGATAGCGGCTCCGATGGCAGTGCCCTGGGTGGGAGCCATGTTGGTGTTTATGCCGTTGAGGAAGAGCTTTGCCGAGGAGGCGTCGCCAGTGAGGGGCATCTGCATGTAGGCGTTTCCGGCAAAGACGATGAGTCCCATCTTGTCGTTGTTGAGGCGGTCGATGAGTTTCTGGAGGATGAGCTTGGAGCGCTGGAGCCGGCTGATGTCCTGAGGGTTGTCGGTCGAGCTGGCGTTCATCGAGTTGGATACGTCCATGCACACCATCACCTCGATGCCATGCACACGCGTGGTGGTTTTGCTTGCGCCTGCTCGCGGTCGCGCAAGAATGATGATGATGAGTGCCAGCAAGAGCAGCTCGAGGCCCAGTTTTATCCAGGGCTTATATGGAGAGACATCAGGCATGAGGTCGCCTATTACTTGCTGTCGGCCAAACTTGGCGAGTTGCTTCTTGCGTGCGCGGCGTGCAAGCAGGTGCATGCCGGCGACCACTGGCAAGAGCAGCAGCAAGTAGAGATATCCCGGATTGGCGAAACTAAACATGAGATTATAATGTTTAATGTTTAATGTTTATTGTTTAATGTTTATTGTTTATAGACTATTGTTTATTGTTTATAGACTATTGTTTATAGTTTTTTTCGCTTAGGCGCTTAGGCGCTTAGGCGCTTAGACGATTTTTTAGGGGGGATTTTTTACGGTTGTGACGAGCATTCAATGTCATGGGGTGTGGCGGTTGATGGTGTACTCGCCGGCGAGGTAGAAGAGCATTAGGGCGAGTAGTGCGATTGCCCATGGGAGGTAGTTGTCCTCGGTGTGGGTGAATCGCTGTACGTCCATGCGAGTTTTCTCGAGCTGGTCGATTTCGGCGAAGATGCTCTTGAGCACACTCTTGCTGGTGGCACGGAAGTACTTTCCGCCGGTAGCGTTGGCGATGTTGCGCAGCGTGGCCTCGTCGATGACTACGGGCATCGTTTGATACTGAATGTTTCCGGCATAGTCTATAGCCACGGGATAGGGCGCGCTGCCGTTGGTTCCCACGCCGATGGTGTAGATTTTGATGCCGTGTTGCTGAGCCACCTGTGCGGCGGTTTGCGGAGCGACGACGCCGGTATTGTTAGAGCCATCGGTGAGCAGAATAATGCTCTTTGACTTGGCTTTTCCGTCCTTGATGCGGTTGATTGAAGTTGCGATGCCGTCGCCAATGGCGGTTCCGTCCTCAAGCATGCCGGTCTCGATTTGCTGTATGGCGTTGACGAGGGTGGCGTTGTCCATCGTCATGGGCACTTGCGTGAAGCTCTCGGCGGCAAAGACCACGAGTCCGATGTTGTCGTGATCGCGTCCAGTGACAAACTGCGTTGCCACGTCCTTGGCGGCGTCGAGTCGGTTGGGCGAGAAGTCACGGGCAAGCATACTGGTTGACACGTCAAGTGCGACGACGATGTCGGTACCCTCGACGTCGCTGGTTTCCCAGCTGTCGCGTGTCTGCGGACGTGCAAGGATGATGATGAGGCATCCCAGCATGGCCAGTTTAATGACAAATAGCAGATGCGAGAAATATACTCGCCACGAGGTGGGCAGGTTGTTGAATGCCTGAGTTGACGACAGTCGCATGGTGGGTGTGGCGATGCGGTTGCTCCACACTCGCCAGGCGATGATGGGCACAAAGAGCAGAAACAGCCACAGCATGGCTGGATGTGACAGATTCATCATTTTGCGGTCTCCTCCTTATTATTCTCGGTGGGTTGTTCAACAGGTTTGGTTGTCTCGACGAAGTTGAGCGCGCGCTGGAAAGCCATCTCGTTGTCGTCGGCCAGCGGTCTTACGTTGGCAAACTTTACGATGTCGGCAATTTCGAGGATCATTGAGAGTTGCTCGTTGACGGCGCGTGTTTCCTCGTTTTTGCGCAGCGTGTCGATGATTTGGGTTGATGTCATCTCGACGGCGTTGATGAGGAAGCGTCGGTCGATGTATATGCGCAGGATGTCGGTGAGAGCGGTGAAATACTCCTTCTCGCGACCGTTCTGCCACAGGTTGTCGGCCTTGAGGCGTTGCAGGCTCTGGATAGCCTCGTCGTAGGGCGACAGTCGCTTGTGCCCGGGCAGAGTGATTTTGCGGCCTTTCTTGTACCACGCCAGGTAGTAGTAGAGTGCGGCGGCGATGAGCAGCGCCACGAGCAGATAGATCCACCAGTAGTCGGCGATGAAGTCGGGCACCCAGTCAAAGAGCTTGAAAGGCACCACCTCAACGGTTTTGAAGTCGTGTATGTCCTTGAGCGAGTCGACCTTCACGGGAATCACCTTGAGGGTGAGTTGCTGTGTGCTGAAGGTGTCGCTTCCCACGACAAAGCCGATGGGCTTGATGACATACATGCCCGAGTCGAACGACTGGAGGATGAGGTCGCGGTTAATCTGGATGCGGCCGTTGCCCAGGTCGGTGGTGTCGGGGTTGGACTTTTGTGCGATTTCGATGGCGGCGCTCAGTGTGTCGCTTTTCTCGACGGTGAGCATTCCCACGGCGTTCTTGTCCTGCACGATTTCGAGGTGCAAGGCGGTGATGTTGCCCATGAGCAGCAGCGCCGAGTCGAGTTTGGCGGTGATGGTGGTGTTTGCAGCGCGCACGCTACCCACGCACATCACCAGCACGACTGCTGTCATCGTTATGTTGTGAAATAGTCTCATATAGTCGTTGTAACGCCTGTCTTTTTTTGTTTAGAGTTTAGAGTTTATTGTTTAAAGAGATTTCGAGGGTACCGATGATGACGATTGCGACGAGCGGTCAAAGTCAACGTCGATACTATCCACGCTTTTTGAAGAGGGCCATGAGTTGTTTGACGTAGTCCTCGTGGGTGGCGACGCTGGCGAGGTCGACGTTGCAGCGCATCACGGTGTCGCTCATTGCCTGCTGACGCTCATACCACCACTTGTCGTGTGCCTGACGCACCTTGCGGCTGCTGGTGTTGATCCAGCGAGTGGCTCCGGTCTCGGCGTCGGTGACGCGCATAAGTCCCACGTCGGGCAGTTGCGCCTCGCGCTGGTCATAGACCTGAATGGCGATGAGGTCGTGCTTGTGGTTGGCAATCGACATGGCCTTGTAGTAGTCGCCGGTGTCGATGAAGTCGCTCACGAGGAAAGTGGTGCAACGTTTCTTGAGTGCGCTGGTGAGGTACTCAAGGGCGTGATTGATGTCGGTGCCACGGCTCTCGGGCTCAAAGCTGAGGAGCTCGCGTATGAGCAGCAGGATGTGCTTGCGTCCTTTCTTGGGCGGGATGAAGCGCTCGATTTTGTCGGTAAACAGGAGCACTCCCACCTTGTCGTTGTTTTGTATTGCCGAGAATGCGAGCGTGGCGGCGATTTCGGTCATCATCTCGCGCTTGGCGACGCCCACGGCGCCAAAGTCCTTGCTACCCGAGAGGTCGACGACGAGCATCACGGTGAGCTCTCGTTCCTCCTCATAGACCTTGAC
>JABUUJ010000029.1:91598-92923 GCA_021443235.1 Muribaculaceae bacterium | reverse complement strand
GTGCCTTCCTGCTCGATGGGGTTCTGTGTTGCGAGCACGAGGAAGGGGTCGTCGAGCTTAAAGGTGTTTTCGCCGATGGTGACTTGTCGTTCCTGCATGGCCTCGAGCAATGCGCTCTGCACCTTGGCGGGTGCGCGGTTAATCTCGTCGGCGAGGACGAAGTTGGCAAACACGGGGCCTTTCTTCACCTCGAAAGACTCTTTCTTGATGCTGTATACCATAGTACCCACGACGTCGGCGGGGAGCAGGTCGGGGGTGAACTGGATGCGGTTAAATCGTGCGTCGATAATCGATGCGAGTGTTTTGATTGCCTTGGTTTTGGCAAGTCCGGGAACGCCCTCAAGGAGCACGTGTCCGTTGGCAAGCAGTGCTATGAGAAGCGACTCAACCAGGTGTTTTTGTCCCACGATAGTTTGGTCCATACCTTGCTTGATCATGTTCACGAAGTTGCTCTTGCTTGCAATCAAGTCGTTCAACTCTCTAATGTTGACAGTTTCGCTCATAATTGAATGTTATAAATTATCTATTTTTGAAAAACTTGTGCAAAGTTACGGCATTGTGGCGAGTTGTGCCACATTTTTCCCGTTAATATTATGTATTTTAAGTTAACAGTGTTAAAGGTTTATCCATAAGTGTTAAAAATGCGGTTACACAAAGTGTAAATATTGAAAAAACCGCCACCTTCGCCCCACCAAAAACAATTAAGGACGCCGATTTGGCGTCCCTGTTTTATTTTTTGCGGTTGGAGGGGAATTTTGAGAGTATTTCCCAGGATTTTTTCTTTGCTCGCTTGATGCTTTCGGGGTCGTTGGCGTCGATGCCGTATTTCTCGGCTGGCGGTATGACGACGACGGTGCCTGGCGCGATGGTGTTAGGATTGGCGATTTTGTCTTTATTCTCCTCGTAGATATATACCCAGAAGTGGTTGCTGCCATAGTGGATGCGGGCGATGCGAGTGAGGAATTTGCCCGTTTGACATGTATCGGTAACCACTTGTGGCTGTGCTGGTTTTACCACCTGGGCCGTAGTGTCGGCAGTAGCGTTGTGGGTGCTATCGGCAGGGACATAGGGTTCTTCCTTGGCAGGCTCCACGACGCGCTGTGGCTCGTAGGTCATAGCGAAGTATCCGCCGGCGATGAGGGCGATCGAGACAAGCATTCCGATGGCCCCATAGATGATGCCCTTGATGGTTGAGCGGCGGGCGATTTCGTGCATCTCGTGCTCATAGTCCTCGTAGTCTTGCCCATATTCCTCTTCGGGCTCGGGGGAGGGGTCGATTGGTGCTGGCTCCTCAGAGGGGGAGGGGTCGACTGTAACGATTGTAT
>JABUUJ010000029.1:64121-91379 GCA_021443235.1 Muribaculaceae bacterium | reverse complement strand
CTACTGGGGTCTCGACTGCGGGGGGAGTTTCGGTGTCGAGGGCGTTGAGCTGTTCGTCGGTGAGGTCGTCGTGAAGGACGACGGTCTCGAAGTGGGCGAAGGGCTCGTTGATGGCATCGGCAAGCGATTTAGCCGGGGTGAAGGTGATGCGGTTGTGAGAAGGTATTTCGACCTCTTGACCGGTGTTTACGCTGACGCTTTTTCGCGGTTTCACTTCTTCGACCTTGAATTGTCCCAAGTTTTTAATTTTGACGCTTTCACCGTCGATAAGAGCCTGTGACACAGTAGCGAAAAGTTCCTTAAGGAACAGTTCGCTCATGCGTTTAGACGTGTTGGTGGCCTGTGCGACGAGGTCGATGAGTTCGGGGAAGGTAATCTTGCTGTTCATGATGTTACTTGAGTTTGTTTTTCAGCACGTTACTGATTTTGAACGACATGACGACCTTGGGCGGCACGAGCATCCGTTTGCCGGTGCTTGGGTTGACCACTACCCTTTCGTTTTTCTTTTTAGGCTCGAAGGTGCCGAAGCTTGGGATTGCGATGCTGTCGAGCTCGCCGCAGCGCGATGCCACGACGCCAGTGAAGGCGTCGAGCAGTTTGTTCACGTCGTCGTCGCTTCGTCCCAATTTCTCGGCCAATAGGCTCACAAGTTTTTTATTCTCCATTTCCAGTGAAAAAAGGGTTTTAGAAATGCAAAGTTAAGGAATCGCCCAAAGAAAACCAAAAAAACGCCCCATTAAAATGATTTTTTGCACGATTTTTAGGTCCAAGAGCATGAATTTTTCACAATTTATTTTGGGCTGTATAAAATTCGGTCAAAAAGACATTATTCTTATGCAAAATTGCTGGAATATCAGAAATAAATGGTATATTTGCACCAAAGTTAAAGGCTTTGACAACCAAAGACACAGGACCTAACAGACAAATTGTGACGTCCAAGTGTAGAATTTATGGCAGAAAAGAAACAACATAAAACAACCTCCAGCGAACTGGTCGCAAATTGCGACCGGTCAGATGTTGCAATTCCAATAGAGTTAAATAGGTATATAAGCGAGGTTTTTCTATGAAAATTAAGGATCGCGTGATGGCGTGGGTGGACTGGGCACTCAAGAAATATGAGTGGCTACTGTCTCAACTGCTCCGGTTCAGGTTTAACAAGGTGAACCGGGACCGGTACTTGCGCCGCCTTGTGAAGCGCTATTACCCCGATGACGACGGCACGCTGCTGGCGGTGGCAATGAGAGAGTCGCCCATGGCAGTGCTTGACGAGAAAGAGGTGCGCAAGGAGTACCGTCGGCTGATGTGGCGTTGCGGCATCATGGTGTTTGTGGTGTCGTTTGCGCTGACGCTTGTTCCTGAGGACCTGTGGATTACGATACTCTCGGTGTGCCTTGACCTTGCGATATTCCAGTGCGTGCTCTACATTGCGATGCAAAAGGTGATGATGCTCTATGGCCAGGAGTGCGACCTGAACAACGACCGCGGCGAGAGCATGGAGAAAATCATTGCGATAGAGAGCAGCGGGTTGATGGTGGGCAAATACCCTATCTTGCAGAAGATGAAGAGCGTGGGAGGGTGGCTTGGCAAGCAGGCCGTGAAGCGACTTGGCCCGAGGCTGGTGACGAAGATGTCGCAGAGCGTGTTTATCGTGCTGCGTCGCCAGGCCATCAAGTGGGGCTCGGTGGTGCTCACCAAGGAGCATCTTGACCTTGCGATGGCGTCACTGGTGCCCATCACATGCGGAGTGATATCGGGGTTGGTGTCGGTGGTGATATTCATCCCGATGTGCAACAAGCTGCGCAAGCATCTGCTTCAAGGTTGCGTTGCGCCTGTGGCATAGGCATAGGCGGGTTGCGCGATGTTTCGAATAGAATTTTGTGGGATATTTATGTTTATGTGTGGGAGATTTTGTAATTTTGCAGTTTGAAATCCAATTTTAGACAGAATATATGGCAGAAAATGTTAACAACGCTCCTGTTGAGGAGAAGAAGCAACTGAATTTTGTTCAGCAACTGGTTGCCGACGATTTGGCGGCGGGCAAGAATGGCGGGCGCCTTAACACCCGTTTTCCGCCCGAGCCAAATGGTTATCTGCACATTGGCCACGCCAAGGCCATATGCATGGACTTTGGCATAGCCGAGCTAATGGGCGGCACGTGCAACCTGCGTTTTGACGATACCAACCCTCAGAAGGAGGACACCGAGTATGTTGAGTCGATTATGCGCGACATCCACTGGCTGGGTTATGACTGGGGCGACAGGCTGTACTATGCGAGCGACTACTTTGGGAAGCTCTATGACTTTGCTATTGATCTGATTAAGCTCGGCATGGCCTATGTTGACGACCAGAGCAGCGAGGAGATTGCCAAGCAGAAAGGCACACCCACCACGCCAGGCACCCACAGTCCCTATCGCGAGCGCTCGGTGGAGGAGAACCTTGATCTCTTTGAGAGGATGAACAAGGGCGAGTTTGACGAGGGCAGTCGCGTGCTTCGTGCCAAGATTGACATGGCGTCGAGCAACATGCACTTCCGCGACCCCATCATGTATCGCATCATCAAGACCCCGCACTGGCGCACAGGTGATAAGTGGAAGGTGTATCCCATGTATGACTTTGCGCACGGTCAGAGCGACTACTTTGAGGGCGTCACCCACTCGATATGCACGCTTGAGTTTGTGCCTCACCGTCCTCTTTATGATTACTTTGTGAAACTGCTGGCCACCGACACTGTGGAGCAATACTGCCCACGCCAGATTGAGTTTAACCGTCTCAACCTCACCTACACCGTGATGAGCAAGCGCAAGCTGCTGCAGCTGGTGAAGGAAGGTCTTGTGGCAGGCTGGGACGACCCACGCATGCCCACGATCTGCGGTCTGCGTCGTCGCGGCTTCACCCCTCAGTCGATCAAAAACTTTATCGATGCCATTGGCTACACCAAGTATGAGGCGCTGAACGATATCAGCCTGCTGGAGCACGCCATTCGCGAGGACCTGAACAAGAACGCCAATCGCGTGAGCGCTGTTCTCGACCCTGTGAAAGTAGTTATCACCAACTATCCCGAGGGCAAGGTCGAAATGCTTGAAATGGACAATAACCCCGAGCAGGAAAACGCCGGCAAGCACGCTATGCCTTTCACGCGCGAGATATTTATTGAACGCGAGGACTTCATGGAAGAGCCCCCCAAGAAATTCTTCAGAATGACGCCTGGCAAGGAGGTGCGACTGAAGGGTGCCTACATCGTGATGTGCACTGGCTGCACTAAGGATGCCGAAGGAAATATCACTGAGATTCAGTGTACTTATGACCCCGACACGCTGAGCGGCACCGAGGGTGGCAACCGCAAGGTAAAGGGCACGCTGCACTGGGTGAGCGCCGAGCATGCGGTGGATGCCGAGGTGCGCATATACGACCGCCTGTTCTCGGTTGAGAACCCGTCGGCCGAGGCCGAGCGCGACTTCCGTGAGCTGCTGAACCCCGACTCGCTAAAGGTGATAAATAACGCTAAGATCGAGCCGTTTCTTGCCGAGACCGCGCAGGTTGAGGACAAGTATCAGTTCCAGCGCATCGGCTATTTCTGCGTGGATCCCGACAGCAAGCCCGGGCATCTGGTATTTAACCGCACCATTAGTCTGAAGGACAGCTGGGCGAAGGCGCAGAAAAACGGCTAACATCCTGTCGCTGGATATTTTCACAAAAATACCCCACCATCTTGGTCGCTGCACCGATGGTGGGGATTTTTTCCATTAATTAATTTTCCATTAATTTTTATCGGTGTTAGAACTGGAGTAGGATTAACGATAATTATGTTTTTTAGGTACATTTTGGAGAATTTATCTCCTTATAAGGGGATAAAAACGGGGAATTTATCTCCCTATAGGGGGATAAAAATGGCGAATTTGTCCCCTTATAGGGGGATAAATGTGGTTTTAGAGATACCCGATGGATTATTTTTGGGGGGTGAGGGGGTTGGGGTCGCCGTTGAGGGCGGTTCCTTGCTCGGCGCACTTGGCGAGTCCGTTGCTGGTCCACACCCATGCGTTGATGCCGAGGTAGCTTTTGAGAGAGGCTGCCTCTTTTTGGGCGTTCTTCTTAGTGTAGAAGCACGACGGGCACACGCGATAGGATGTTACGCCCTTGTTGTCGGCCTCGTAGATGGGCCCGTTTAGCACGTCGGGGCAGGAATAGAGAAACTCCCTTGCACCTTCAAGGTTACTGAAACTGCCTACAACCACATAATAGACGTTGTTGCTGGTTTTGGCGATTTTTTTCTTTGGAGTGGCAGCGCAGCAAGCGCAAACTACTACCATAGAGAGAATGAGAATGTTAAGTAATCGTTTCATATTAGTATTTATTAAAAGTGAGTTATTTTGCTCTAAGTTCCCAGAATGCCACAGCGGCTGCCGCGGCGACGTTGAGCGAGTCGACGTTGTGTGCCATGGGGATGCGCACCACATAGTCGGCGTGGTTGATGGTGGTTTGTGGCAGTCCGTCGCCCTCGGTTCCCATGACGATGGCAAGGCGTGGCGCGTTGGCAAGGACGGGGTTGTCGATAGATATAGAGTTGTCGCTGAGCGCCATGGCGGCAGTTTTGAAACCCAGCTTGGAGAGTTGTTGCAACGACGAGTCGACCCAAGTCCAAGGCACGAGAAAGACGCTGCCCATCGACACACGCACGGCGCGACGGTTGAGCGGGTCGCACGAGTCGGGGGTAAGCAGCACGGCGTCGATGCCGAGAGCCGCCGCCGAGCGGAAGATCGCGCCAATGTTGGTTGTGTCGGTCACGCCGTCAATCACCACGACACGTCGGGCGCCGTCGCACACCTGCTCCACCGATGGAGGCACGGGGCGCCGCATGGCACACAGCACGCCACGAGTGAGTGTGTAGCCCGTGAGTGCCGCAAGGAGTTGGCGGTCGCCGGTATAGACGGGGATGTCGCCGGCTCGCTCGATTATGCCTGCGGCATCGCCGGTGATGTGGCGTTGCTCGCACAGGAGCGACAGCGGCTGGTAGCCTGCATCGAGGGCGACGTTAATCACCTTGGGGCTCTCGGCAATGAAGATGCCTTTGTCGGGCTCCAGGCGGTTGCGCAGCTGTGCCTCGGTGAGAGTGGCGAACAGCTGGACTCCGGGGTGGTCGAGTGATGTGATGTGGGTGATGGGCAATGGGGGTAATGTATAATGTTTAGTGTTTATAGTTTATAGTTTATAGTTTATAGTTTAGTGTTTATAGTTTATAGTTTAGTGTTTATAGTTTATAGTTTAGTGTTTATAGTTTAGTGTTTATAGTTTATAGTTTATAGTTTAGTGTTTATAGTTTAGTGTTTATAGTTTAGTGTTTATAGTTTAGTGTTTAGTGTTTATTGTTTAGTGTTTAGTGTTTATCGAGGGAGTCGATTGTAACGATTGTATCGAGGGGAGCGATTGTAACGATTGTAACGATTGTATCGAGAGTGTCGATTGTAACGAGGTGGGTTATTTTAGTTGCTTTAGGGCGAGCTGGATGTTCTGGATTAGGGCCTCGCTTGAGTAGGTGGCGCCGGTGGCGGCGTCGGGCGATAGCTTAAGGGCGTCGGCAACCGAGAGTCCCTCATATTGCGAGAAGACCTTACGTGTTGCGCGACGGAAGTATTGCGGGTCCTCATCGTTGGGGAGCGCCTCGATGCTGACGATTTTGCCGCCTTTTACGGTGACATTGAGTGGCGTGGTGCCGTTATAACCGATGACTCGCTTGGCTATCTCGCCAGTGAAAATCACCTGCTCGGTATTGCTGTTGGCCTTAGTTGTGGTTCTCTTTTTAGAGTTGGTTTTAGCCATAGCGGCGGAGGCCGAGAGCAACAAAACAGCCGCCAACATCACCACAGAAAACACTGTTTTTTTCATAATCAAACTTAATTTAATGCAAAGTTACAACATTTAGACCGAATAAACTAGGCCATGTTAATCAAAGTTGTTGAAAAATTTTCGTGAAAATGCTTTTATAAAAGATAAGTTTGTGCTAATTTTGCGTAAATATATTGTTTTGTGCGCTTGTGCGCACCCGCGAGAACGAAAACTGGATATGGAACAAGATATAAAGAAATGCCTTGAAGTGCTGCGCAATGGCGGCCTAATCCTCTATCCTACTGACACAATATGGGGTATAGGTTGCGACGCCACGTGCGCCGAGGCGGTGAAGCGCGTGTATGAGCTCAAGCGTCGCGACGACAGCAAGGCGCTCATTGTGCTGCTCGACAGTGCCGATCGCCTGGACCACTATGTGGTGGACGTGCCCTACATGGCGCGCGAGCTGATGGACGTGGCAGTAAAGCCCCTCACCATCATCTATGAGGGAGCGTTTAATGTGGCTCAGAGTTTGCTGGGCGAGAACGACAGCCTTGGCATCAGGGTGCCACAGGAGCCGTTCACCCACAAGCTGTGCCAGCTGCTGGGTCGTCCGCTGGTGTCGACGAGTGCCAATGTGAGCGGAGCGCCGTCGCCGGCGACGTTCAGCGAGATCGACGAGTCGATTAAGAAAGGCGTGGACTATGTGGTTGAGTACCGCCAGGACGACACGTCGTGCCACGAGGCGAGCAACATCATCAAGTTGAGCAGCGACGGCACCTTCAAGATACTGCGATAGGATATGATCAGCGAACGACTGCAACGCCTGAAATATGTGGCTGGCGACCTGCTGATGAGCAATGTGGCGTGGTTTGCCTACAACTGCCTGCGCTATGAGCTCGAAGCCGTGCACGGACGATACCCGACGCTCGGCCGCTTTCTCACGTCGTCCAACGTAGAGATGGGCCAGTTGGTGTTTCCGCTGGTGATGATGTGCGTCTATGGTCTGTCGGGCTACTACAACGAGGTGTTCCGCAAGTCGCGCCTTCACGAGTTTTTCGTCACGCTGTGGAGCTCGGTGGTGAATGCGCTCATCATCTTCTTTGTCGCGCTCATCAACGATGTGAGCAACAATCGCTCGTTTGACTACGAGATGGTGTTTATACTTGTGGCGGTGCTATTTGTGTGCGTGTATGGCATGCGCAGCGTCATCACTACGCACACCTCGGGCAAGATAAGGCGTCGGCAATGGAGTTTCAACACCCTTATTGTGGGTTGCGGCGCGCAAGCGGTGGCATTTGGGCGCAAGCTCGACGACACTCAAGCGTCGCTGGGCTATAAGATCATGGGCTATGTGTCGATACCCGGCGAGGACGACGAGGCATGCGCCCAGCCGCGCTACAGCCTCGACGAGATAGAGCGCGTGTGCGACGAAACCGACATAAAAGAGATTATCGTGGTGCCTACGACTCAGCATTCAGAGTCGGTGCTGAACACTATAAATAGGCTCTTTGCGCTCAACCGGCCCATCAAGTTGCCGCCCGAGCGCATGGGAATGTTGTTGTCGAAAGTGCGCATTAGCGACATGATAGGCGCTCCGCTGGTCGATATCTCGAGCAGTAATATGGGCGCGTGCGGCACCAACCTCAAGCGTCTGATCGACGTCATTGCGTCGGCGTTGCTCACGGTGCTGCTGCTGCCAGTTTATCTGATTGTGGCGATATTGATAAAGTGCGACTCGCGTGGTCCTGTTTTCTACACTCAGGAGCGCATGGGCTACCACAATAAGCCGTTTAAAATCATCAAGTTCCGCACGATGGTGTGCAATGCCGAGGAAAGCGGGCAGCCGCAACTATCGAGCGACAACGACCCTCGCATCACTCGCGTGGGGCGCGTGCTGCGCAAGTATCGCATCGATGAGTTGCCACAGTTTTGGAACGTGCTGCGCGGCGACATGTCGATAGTGGGTCCGCGCCCTGAGCGCCAGTACTTTATCGAGCAGATTTTGAAGCGCGTGCCAGCCTATGCGTTGCTGCGTCAGGTGCGTCCGGGCATCACGTCGCTGGGCATGGTGAAGTTTGGTTATGCCAAGAACGTTGACGAGATGGTAGAGCGCCTCAACTATGACATACTTTATCTTGAGAACATGTCGCTGCTCAACGACTTTAAGATTCTTGTCTATACCATCAAAGTGGTGTTGACGGGAAGAGGGGTTTGAGTTTATCAAGGGGCAAGTTTTTCAAGTTTATCAAGTTTTTCAAGTTTTTCAAGTTTTTCAAGTTTTTCAAGTTTTTCAAGGTACAAGTTTGTCAAGGGGCAAGGTTATCAAGGTTTAAGGTTATCATGGGGTTGTGAGGGGGATGAGTTTTTTAGGATTAGATATGAATGAAGATATAGAACATATTGTGAAGCAGCGCGGTGGCGAACCTACCGACCGATTAAAGCGAATGCTGGCGTGGCGCGAGAAGCACATCGACGACAAGACGTTTGTGGTGATGCTTGCCCTCGTGGTGGGCGTCGGCTCGGGCCTTGCCGCTGTGTTGCTGAAGTTCTTGATTGAGTGGATGGCGCACTTGGTGCAGATGACTACCAAGTTCAACACCATTCACTATCAGTATCTTATATTCCCGCTTGTGGGTATCCTGCTTGCGGCACTATATGTGCGCTATGTGGTGCGCGACAACATCTCGCATGGTGTGACTCGCGTGCTATATTCCATTGCGCTGAAAAAGAGCAGGCTGAAGATTCACAACATGTATGCGTCGCTGGTGGCGTCGTCGATGACTATAGGCTTTGGCGGCTCGGTGGGAGCCGAGGGTCCCATCGTGTTTACTGGCGCGGCGATAGGCAGCAATCTGGGCCAGCAATTCCGCTTGTCGCCCCACACGCTCATGCTGCTGGTGGGTTGCGGTGCTGCCGCGGGTATCGCGGGCATTTTCAAGGCCCCCATTGCCGGCTTGCTGTTTACCGTCGAGGTGCTCATGCTTGACCTCACGGCGGGGTCGGCGGTGCCGCTGATTGTGGCGAGCGTGACCGGCGCTACGGTGTCGATAATTTTCACTGGCTATAATGTTGAGTTCATGTTTTCGCAGAGCGAGGCGTTCTACACTGGTCGCATTCCTTATGTGATCATGCTGGGCATCTTCTGCGGCTTTGTGTCGCTATACTTCAGCAAGATGATAGAGATGATGGAGGGCTTGTTTGGGCGCATCAAGAAGCCGCGCTACCGTTTTGTGCTGGGTGCCGCGGTGCTGAGCACGCTCATTTTCCTGTTTCCTCCGCTCTATGGCGAGGGTTACGCAGCAATCAACAACCTGCTCGACGGAAACGCATCGGCATTGCTCGACACATCGCTATTTGAGCACATGAAAGACAATGTGTGGTTTGTGCTGATATTCATAGGGTTATTAGGAGCGACCAAGGCCTTTGCCACCAGTGCCACCAACGGAGGCGGTGGTGTGGGCGGAACGTTTGCTCCGTCGCTCTATGTGGGTTGCATTGCGGGGTTTTTCTTTGCCTATCTGCTCAACAATTTAGGCTGGCTCGGCGAGCCGTTGTCGACCAAGAACTTCGCTCTGATGGGGATGACGGGAGTGATGGCGGGCGTGATGCATGCCCCGCTCATGGCCATCTTCCTCACTGCCGAGATGACCGGTGGCTATGACCTGTTCTTGCCGCTGCTCATTGTGAGCGTGGTGTCGTATGGCACGTGCCGCGTGTTTATTCCTTATGGCATCTACACCCGCCGTTTGGCACAGCGCGGCGAGCTGCTCACCCACCAGAAAGACCGCTCGGTGCTCACGCTGCTCAAGATGGACAGTGTGATTGAGACCGACTTTGTGAGTGTAAACCCCGAGATGAGTCTGAAAGACATGGTGGGAGCGATATCGTGCAGTCACCGCAACCTGTTCCCGGTGATTGACGACAAGGGTATGCTTGTGGGTATAGTGCAACTTGACGACATACGCAACATTATGTTCCGTCCCGACCTTTACAGGCGCGTGTTTGTGCACCAGTTCATGTCTAAGCCGCCGGCTAAGCTTGAGCTGGGCACGTCGATGGAGCAAGTGATGAAGCAATTTGACAAAACCGGTGCGTGGAACCTGCCAGTGGTTGCCGCCGGCAAATATGTGGGATTTGTGTCAAAGTCAAAGATTTTCAACTCCTACCGCCAAGTGCTGAAGCACTACTCCTATGACTAAAAATGCTACCTATGAATATAAATAAAGAATATATTGACAACCTGTTAAGTTACGGCGAGCGCATTTCATTGGAATGCAAAAAAGCTGAGAAAGATATCCCAAAATCATTTTGGGAGACTTACTCATCGTTTGCCAACACAATTGGTGGTGACATCATTTTAGGCGTATATGAAGATCAGTCAACAGAGGATAACTCTCAACGATTTATTGTTACAGGAGTGACCAATGTTGCTAAGATGAAGAAAACAATTTTTGATACTCTAAATAGCAACAAAGTCAACAAAAACATTATTTGCGATGATGATGTTCACGACATTCAATATGATGAAAAGCATGTGTTACTTGTGCATGTACCTCAAGCCGATTACAAACAACGCCCCATTTTTATTAATGGGAATGTGATAAACGGCTCATTTAAGCGCAATTTTGAGGGCGATTATCACTGTACTGAGGAAGAAGTTAAAGCCATGCTGCGCGATTCAAATGATAGCGGCAACGACGGTATAATGATTGACAACTATAATATTGATGACATTGATGCTGAAACGCTGGCAGCTTATCGCACACGATTTCGCCAAAACAACCCAGATCACATCCTAAATGAAAAAGACGATAAAGAGTTTCTTCTTAATCTGGGTGGATATAAACGCAACAGAGATACAAAACGTGAAAGTTTAACACTTGCAGGACTGTTGATGTTTGGCAAGGGGTTGTCTATTCGTGAAAGATTTGACAATATCAGGTTAGACTATATTGACAAAACAAATATTGAGGGCGATAGTCGCTGGAGCGACCGCTTGACTTATGATGGACGCTGGGAAAACAATCTATATAACTTTTTCACAAGAATACAGAGCAAACTAACGACCGATATAAAACGACCTTTCGTTCTGAACGGTACAACTCGAGTTGACGACACCCCAGTTCACAAAGCCATTCGCGAGGCATTGACCAACATGATAATTCACGCCGATTACCTTGTAACCGGAGTTCTAAAGGTTGAGAAACTTCCAGATGGTTTTCGATTTGTTAATCCAGGCTCCTTGAAATTACCTTTAGAAGAGATTTACAAAGGGGGCACTTCTCGGGCGCGCAATCCAAAGATGCAAGACATGATGCGAATGATTGGCTTTGGCGACAACATTGGTTCGGGGATTCCTACCATATTATCGGCATGGGAAAAAGAGAATTGGCGTAAACCAGAGCTATATGCTAATGTTAATGCAAATCAGGTTGAATTGAACCTTTCAATGGTTTCGTTTATTCCTAAAGATTGTAGCGATTTTCTAAACAATTTATTCCGAAACAAGTACACACAACTCAACAACGAATCCCAAATAATTTTGGCAACCGCATGCCTTGAGGGCGAAATAACAAACAGCCGCACTCAAAGGTTATTGGGAATCAACCCAATCGAAGCGGGAAAAACATTGTATCGATTGACCGAGATTCAAATGCTTGTGGCCGAGAAAACAGGGCGCTGGACAAAATATCATGTCAATACTGATTATAAAGAATTTTGTCAAGTCCAAAATCGTCAAGGCCAAAAATCGTCAAGGCCAAATCGTCAAGGCCAAAAAGAGATACTAATAAATAAGATAATAAAGTATTGCAAGGTGGCTAAATCACTGAAAGAGATAGCATTACATGTAGGATATAAAGATAGGTTCAATCTTAAGCGCAAGTATCTTAATACACTCATTAACGAGAAAAAATTGGGGTTGACAATTCCCGAAAAAGTTGATGCAAAAGGTCAGAAATATATAACTTTAAAAGAAAAAAGCGACAATAATTGATAATGGAGAAGAAGGATTTAAGGATAGTGTTTTTTGGGACGCCGGAGTTTGCGGTCGAGAGCCTGAAGGCGCTTGTTGAGGGCGGTTATAACGTGGTGGCAGTGGTCACTGTGCCCGACAAGCCGGCGGGGCGCGGTCGTCACGTGCTGGAGAGCGACGTGAAGCAATATGCCGTGTCGCAAGGCCTGCCGGTGCTTCAGCCCGAGAAGCTGAAGGACGAGGCATTTGTTGGGGCACTGCGCGCGCTCGACGCCCATCTGTTTATTGTTATCGCGTTTCGCATGATGCCCGAGGTGGTGTGGTCGATGCCGCCACTGGGCACATTCAACCTGCACGCGTCGCTGTTGCCCAAGTACCGCGGCGCGGCTCCCATCAACTGGGCAGTGATGCGTGGCGACACGACGACTGGCGTAACGACATTCTTCCTCAAGCACGAGATCGACACGGGCGACGTGATAGAGCAGCGCAGCATCGAGATTGGCCGCAAGGACAATGTGGGCGTGGTCTATGACCGGCTCATGGTGCTGGGCGCGAGCATGGTGGTCGACACGGTGGAGAGCATCCTTGCCGACAAAGTGGTGGCGACGCCGCAAGAGCAGATGCTCACAGCGGGCGAGGAGCCTACGCCAGCCCCCAAGATATTCAAGGACACGTGCCGCATTGACTGGAGCCGCCCCGCCGAGGATATCTATAACCACGTGCGCGGACTTAGCCCCTATCCAGCGGCATGGACTACACTGGTCGATGCCGAGGGCAATGAAAGCATTATTAAGATATATGTGACTGGCGAGCCTGAGCCTGCGGCAGGGCTTGTGCCGGGCACCATCGATGCCGACGGAAAGACGATGCGCGTGGCGTGTGGTGACGGCTGGCTAGAGATTGCCGAGTTGCAGCTTGCCGGCAAGAAGCGCATGACTGCCGACGCCTTTATGCGCGGGTTTAGTATTAAACATAGGTGTGTGTAAGGGGGGATTTCGACTTTGACTTTGACTTTGACTTTGACCATTTCTCGCTGTCGCTCGCGTTCAACATGGTTCAACATGGTTTAACCTTGTTAAACATTGTTGTTGCGACGCGAAGCCCTCTATAAACAATAAACTATAAACAATAAACTATAGACAATAAACACTCAACATTAAACTTTAAATGAGAAAGATATTATATGTATTGGCCATGGGGCTACTGCTCATGGCTTGCGGCAAGGATGACGATCCGAAACCCACTGAGCACGAGGCCGTTGACCTGGGACTGAGCGTGAAGTGGGCAAGCACCAATGTGGGCGCAGCCGAGGTGTGGGCCACAGGCGGGCTCTATGGCTGGGCCGACTCGGCAGGCTCACACACGTCGCTGAGCGGCATTGACATTGAGTATCACGACCTTGAGGGATATGTAAAGGTGGAGTGGAACTGCGAATACTATGGCGGGCCATCACCGATGACCAATATCAGCGGCAAGGCCTGCGACGTGGCAACCTATAAGTGGGGAAGCGACTGGCGCACCCCTACCCTAACCGAGATGCAAGAGCTCCTTGACAAGTGCAAGTGGGAAATGACATCGGTGGGAGCGACCACGGTGTGGAAGGTTACAGGTCCCAGCGGCAAGTTCATCTACCTGCCCCTGGCTGGCGACCGCACCGACGGCATGACGCCATCGGGACAGGGAGTGCGAGGAGCCTACTGGACTGCAAATTTGCTCAGCAAGAGCGCACAAGAGGCTAAAGGCTACCGCAGCGACGTGGCGTGCGCGGCCTATACGCTACGCGGCAGCAGCAACGGCGTGCCGTCGATCACCACCGACCTGCGCTGCTATGGCCTGTCGCTGCGAGCAGTGACTAGTAAGTAGTTTTTGGGTAATGGCTAATGGCTAATGGCTATTGGTGAGAAATGTTTATTATTTATGGATTAAATTTTTATGTATTAATGATTTATAATAATTGAGAATTATGAAGAGAATTGTTTTGATGATTGCATTTTTTGCAATGTGTGTGGTTGCTCATGCCGACTATGACTGGAACACCAACAACCGACTGGGCAAAAATCTTAATCAACCGTTTAAAATGACCGGGACCGGTATCGTTGGCTTTGCCAAGGCGATAAACAAAGTGCTTCCCTACGACAACGAGAATGCTACTGTCGACAAGGCCAACGGATACATCGAGACCAGCAGCGAGGGCGACGGCCACTATCGGGTTAACTACTGCGTGTGGAAGCGCAGCGATGGTAAGCGTATGTATGTTGTGAGCTACGACATCGGCGAGAACATGCCTTCGGAGGTTGCTAAAAAAATCAAGCTCGACAAGTGTGTCGCATCGCACTTTAACGGCATCATCGACATAAGCCCCGAAAAGGACGGGAGCTGGCTCTCGCTATACAATGTGGGATACCAGGCTTATCTGTATAATCCTCAGACTCACATGCTTGAGCCCATTGAGCTGCCCGTTGACAAGATGCTGGAGCCACAAAATGGCGTGAGTAAGGCCTACTACCTGCAACTGCCCCAGAAAGGGAAAAACATCGAGGTGAAAGTGGGCGTGGCCGATGAAGAGATAGAGTTTTTCAAGCTGGTGTGGAACGGCAAGAACGGCTTTAAGGCACAAAAGTAAGTTCCCCAGCCCCCTAAAGGGGGAGCAAGGAGCCCCCCTCCGCCCCCCATGTGGGGGGGACTACTGCGACGCCGAAAGGCTGGCTATTCGGTTATTGAAATATTGAGATTATTCAAAATATTAAATACTTATTCAAGTATTGAAATATTAAAGTATTGAGATTATTAAATTCTATTCAAGTATTGAAATATTAAAGTATTGAGGTTATTTAATAGTATTCAAGTATTTTTTTGTTTATGAGAAATCTGATGATTGTGGCTGTTGTGGGCCTGTGTGCGATGACGGCCAGCGCTCAGTGGCAGCGCACCCCCACCCCTAACGACACGCTGCAAAGCGTGCGAGTGCTGCCTAACGGCAACGCGGTGTTTAGCATCTATGCGCCTCAGGCCAAGAGTGTGGCGCTCATGGGCGACATTGTGCCTTGGGGCAAACCGCTGGTGCCAGCGCAGAAAGATGGCGTGTGGAGCTTCACGATTGAGAAACCCGTTGAGGGAGCCTATCGCTATCACTTTGTGGTCGATGGCGTGCATGTCTATGACCCGAAGTCGGGCACTACGACCAGCAACTCGGCGGTTGCAGTTGTGACCCCAAGCGGCGAGAAGTTCTTCTCCTATAAGCCTCACATTGCCCACGGAGCAATCGCCGTGCGCAGCTACTGGTCGCGCACGCTGGGCACGTCGCGCACCATGCGCGTGTGGACCCCCGCTGGCTATGAGAAGATGAGCGAGGCGCTGCCAGTGCTTTACCTCATCCACGGCGGTGGCGATAATGATGCCAGCTGGCCCTCGGTGGGCTGTGCGGGCGAGATACTCGACAACCTCTATGCCGACGGCAAGATCAAGCCGATGATAGTGGTGATGCCCAACGGCACCATCGAGGGCGACTTGATGAACGAAGTTCCTCTGTTTGAGAAGGATATGGTAACCGATATCATCCCATTTGTCGAGGCCAACTACCGCGTGCTGCCCGGCCATGAGAACCGTGCCATCGCAGGCTTGTCGATGGGCGGCATGGAGACGATGGAGGTGTCGCTTAAGCATCCCGAGCTGTTCGGCTATGTGTGGGTGCTGAGCGCGGGCTATTTCCCCGACCGCAAGGAGAGCTTTGCCCAGTACAGCGAGCTTATCAAGAAAGCGGCTCCGGGCGTGAAGAAGTACTTCAAGGTGCTGGCGTTTACCCAGGGCGGTCCCACCGACATTGCCTACAACAACTGCAAGGCAACGCTCAAGGTCTTTGACGAGGCGGGCATCAGCTATGAGTATAAGGATGTGTCGGGCGGCCACAGCTGGGAGGCATGGCGCCAAAACCTCCACGACCTTGCCCCCAGGCTCTTCAAGTAACCTCCGCGGCAGTAGAGCATAATTTATGTGGCCAGTCGAGATATCTCTCAACTGGCCACAATTTATTTGATGGGACAGGAAGGTTTTCGCTTAGGCGCATAGACGCGTAGTGGTATTTTGGGGCTTGATGGTCGCGAATTTTGGGTTTTCGTGCTATTTTAACATTTTGAGTTTTGGGTTTTCGTGCTATTTTAACATTTTAAGTTTTGTATTTTCGTGTTTTTTGGGGTTTTAATTACCTATTATTCAACAGGTTGATGTTGTAGGCGTTTTTTCTTGATTTATTTAAGATGATGATGGTAGTTTTTTGGGAAAGAGATTTTCTTGAATAGACGCTTAGGCGCTTAGGCGGAATTTTTGGGGGATTGGGGATTTTTTTGTAATTTTGTGGTGTGATTTTGTTAACCTCTTGATTACTGGAACGATGAAACTGTTTAGACTGGCGATGGTGGCCGTTATGGCAATCGCCTCATTAACGACTATGGCACAAACAACACTTGACATAATACCCAAGCCGCTGAGCGTTGAGATATCGGGCGGCAAGACGTTCGAGCTGAGGAATGGGGCGACGATATGGGCGAGCGGTCCCGATGCGTTGCTGAGTGCGCAGTATGTGGCGCGCTATTGCCGTGACTACCTGGGGATGCACATCGAGGTGGGCGGCGACCGGTGGGCGGCGGCGGTGCGCATCACGTGCGACGAGACGGTTACTGGCAAGCCCAACTATGAGTTGCGAGTAAGCGAGAGCGGTGTTGACATTACTGGCAAGGGCGCTCCCGAGGCGGCGTTTCATGGTGTGCAGACACTCATCCAGCTGCTGCCCACGCGTGCCGGCGACATCCCCCGACTGCCCCACTGCGTCATCAACGACGCTCCGCGCTATGACCTGCGCATGATGCACCTCGACGTGGTGCGACATTTCTTCCCGGTGCACTATGTGAAGCAATATATCGACTGGCTGGCGCTGCACAAGTTCAACTATTTCCACTGGCATCTTACCGATGACCAAGGGTGGCGCATAGAGCTCAAGAGCCATCCCGAGCTCACCGAGCGTGGGAGCTATCGCGCCGGCGAGATTAAGGGGCTTTTTCCGGGCGAGTATTATGAGCGCCCCTACGAAGCCTACTACACACAGGAGCAGATTAAAGAGGTAATAGAGTATGCGCGAGAGCGTTACATCACCGTGATACCCGAGATAGATATGCCAGGGCACTGCATGGCGGTGCTCGCCGTTCACCCTGAGTTCAGCACCACACCCGACGAGGCTCACCACACCGCACAAACGTGGGGCATCTACAACCGGCAGAACAATGTGCTGGCACCCAGCGACACGGTGATGCGGTTTATCACCGAGGTATTTGACGAGGTGTGCCAGCTTTTCCCGAGCGAATATATCCATGCTGGTGGCGATGAGTGCGCAGCCAAGTGGTGGAACGAAAGCGCCGCCACGCAGAGCTACATGCAAGCCCACGGCATTGCCGATGCCAAGGCACTGCAAGCCCACTTCATGCAACACATCGTTGACGTGTGCCAGCGTCACGGCAAGATGGTGATGGGCTGGGACGGCGGCATTGAGCTTGTGGGACCCGAGGGCTGCGTGCTCGAGACATGGCTGATGCGTGAGGGCATGAAGCAGAGTCTTATCAACACAACACACAAGTGGATAAACGCCAACGGACTGGCACATTACTTTGACTTCCACGAGGACAGCACTCAAACCGAGGTGATGCACGGCATGGGCCGCCTGTTGCTGCCAGTGAGGAAGGTATTTGATTACGCGCTGGTGCCCGACTCGGCGTCGGCTGTTGTTGCCGACAACCTGATAGGTGTGGCGGGCTGCCTGTGGACCGAGTATTGCCCCGAGACGTGGAAGTGCGAGTACATGGTGTTTCCTCGCCTGTCGGCTCTTGCCGAGAAGGCATGGGTGGGTCAGGACTGGCGCAAGGGCGACGAGTCGTGCCGTGAGGCCGCTTGGGGCGATTTCGGTCGCAGATTGCTTGTGCAGTTGAGCCGCTATGACTTGTGGCGCATCAGGTATAACCCCACATTTGAGAAGAACAACGACGAGAAGAGGGACTGGAGGTAAGGAGCCATCAGCCCCCCCGGTCCCCTGAAGGGGGAGTTTGGCTAATGGCTATTGGCTAATGGCTAATGGCTAATGGCTATTGGCTATTGGCTATTGGCTAATGGTAATTGCCATTGGTGGGTGGTGTAATGTTGTGAGTTATAGATTTTTTGGGGAAATTGTGGGTTATTGGGAATTTTTTCTTAACTTTGCAGTCGGAAATGTGGAAACATGAGGCAAAAAGGTTTATTTACACCTATAATAAACTGTGTCACAATTTTTTATTAACATTATATGAGAAAGAAACAGATTTGTTTAATTGCTGCGTTGCTCATGGCTTGTTCTACAGCAATGGGTCAAGTGTATAGCGGCGAGCAGAAATTTGACGGCGAGCACAAGCACGAGGTGTCGGGCTATCTGCAGGGCGGTCAAAATGTTGTAATTGGCGGCTTTGGAGGACCTGCCGCGTTCTATAAGCACCACTTTACCCAGCGTTGGGATCTTGAGGGTGGTCTTTACCTTCCATTTGGACACAACCGCTATGGTATGTATGCCCGCGGTTCCTACCGTCTTCCCATACGTAACCAGAACTTGTATTTCATGGGCAAGATGATGTATAACCGTTATCAGCAAGCCAACTCAAACGAGTATGCCTACAACCTTTCGGTAAAGTGGGAGCATCGCTATGTGGATATTTTGCTTGGTATTACGCTGGTTGACTACAGCTTGCTGGGCAGCCACTACTTTGAGAAGCCTGCGGTGACTGCTGGCCTTGGCGTGAACATCCGTCCCCGCGAGAACCGCTGGAATCTTGGTTTGTTTATCCGCAACTACGATGATTTCTACTACGACAACTGGAACATCAACTGGGGTATTCGCTACTATTGCACCATCAAGAACAGGTTGCGCAACTTTGGCGAGCTTAACATTCGCCCTGCTGGTAGTTTGAGCCAGCTGGCAACGAAATACGAGGCATCAATTAAAACTGGACTTATATACACATGGTAATGAAAAAAATATACTTAATATCGATAGCCGCAGCTGGGCTTATGCTGACAAGCTGCGATAAAGTGAGCCCGACAGGTATTCTTATTGGCAACACATCGGTTGATGACCGCGTGGAGATGTCGGCATCTTACCTGCTGCTGGGTGGTCGTGAGGACTACGTTTTCAAGGTAGAGATACCCGATAATCCCGATGATTATACGTTCCTTGTGGGCTCGGACAGCCACATGACAACCGACGCTGGCCGCCTTCAGGAAATGATGGACATCATGCTCAATAACAACGACTTGATGTGCTGCCACCTGGGCGACATCGTTGACACCAAGCCCGAGTATTTTTCGATACTGCACAATGTGCTTGAGGATTATCGCGCCAAATATGCCAAGAAGAAAGGCTATATCTATAATAGAGACGATGGCTACTACTATGTTGAGGACGATAAGGGCCAGCTTGTGCTTCTTCCCAAGGCAATGCAGGACCTGATTCAGTTCCCGTTCTATGTTACTGTGGGCAACCACGACATTACCCACAACGGTTGGGCGCTGTTTAAGGATGACTTCAAGGCATCGTTCTTCCAGGTGCTTGTGCCTGTGAACGTTAGCGATACCGAGGGCAAGGGCACTGTTGACCGCTTCATCTTCCTTGACTCGGCAAATGGCAGTCTTGGTTCCTTCCAGACCGATATCATCAACAGCGAGCTGATGCTTGGCGACAAGGACGTGAAGACCCGCAACCTCTTTGTATTCACTCACACCAACTTCTTTAGGCCTCAGATACTTGAGATTGCGTCGACATTCTGCCGCGAGGAGCAGTATTTCCTGCTTGAGAAGTTCTCGCAGTGGAAGACCGACATCGTGTTTGCCGGTCACGTTCACATGTGGGACGAGCGCGTGTTTGGCGGTGTCCAGCACTACACACTTGAGTCGATGAGCGAGCGCAACAGCCCGAAGCCTGGCGACTATCTGCTGCGCGTTCACGTGAAGGGTGACGGCAAGTATGAGGTTGAGAAGGTTCACATGGACTATGTGGCACCCAAGAAGTAATAAATCGGCTAATGGCTAATGGCTAATGGCTAATGGCTAATGGCAGAGAATGTCGTTGCCGATAGTCTATAAACTGTATAATTCGCTTAGGCGCTTAGAGAATTAGGCGCTTAAGCGATTTTTTTGGGATAAATAGTGCTGGAGTTCGATGAATTTTTCTTATATTTGTAGTCGGATAGTGATTTACTTCTAATTTTTGACCTAAAACTTTAATATCTACGGAATAATGAGAAGAGAAACGATGACAATGGCGATGCGCATTGCAGCTGTGGCGTTGTGCCTGATGACAGTGGCGACAAGCAACGCCCAAGTGAAGTTTGAGAAATACAGCAACATAAGCGACAGCCTTGCGACCTATCGTGCCTTGCGCGACAACACCCCCATCGAGCCCGCGTTCAAGAAAGTGCCTCGCTTTGCCATCGTGGCTGGCGACGGCAACTTTGTGTTCAGCGCCGGTGCGTCGGTGAAGTTTATCACTACCTATGACTGGGGTAACCCGGTGACCAACCCCAAGTCGATGGGCATCTCGGCAATTACCAAGCGCGGTCCGGGCGACAAGCGTCTGTTCCAGATGTCGGCTGGCGGCAGCGGTATCTATTTCAACATCATAGGCTTTCCCAATGCGGCCAACGAGGTGGGCCTTTTCATCAGTTTAGGCGTTGACAACGAGGCCAACAACACCTACAAGCTCAATTGCGGCAAGGTGTATCTGCGCTGGCGCGGCCTGCTCGCCGGCTATGCCAAGAGCCTGTATGACGACATCGATGCCGACCCATATACAATTGACGGCTATGGCCCATGTGCGTCGGGCGCTCACGACAATGTGACGATAAGCTGGACCCAGCCAATAGGAAAGTACTTCTCGGCCGGTATAGGTGCTGAGTTGCCCAAGAGCAGTTACACTGCTCCGCTGCCTCTTGACATGGATCCCGAGGAGGCCAAGAAGAAGGTAGCCTCGTCGTTCCAAACGGTTCCCGACTTCCCGTTCTTCGTGCAGTTCAACAACAAGACCGGCCACGTGCGCCTGAGTGCTGTGTGGCGCAACTTGCACTACGTTGACTACACACTCACCAATAAGCGTCGCAGCGAGACGGGCTTTGGTGTGAAACTGTCGACCAAGCAGACATTTGGACCGGTCAACCTGTATGGCATGGTTCAGTATGGCAAAGGCATAGCCAATTATTTCAAGAACAACTATGGTGCTGGTCTTGATCTTGTGCCAGCCGACATCAGCGAGATCTTTACCGAAGGCGTGAAACTGGTGCCTACGCGCTCGTTTGGCCTCATGGCTGGCGCGCAGTATGACATCAATCCCAAGCTGTTTATGACCGGCATGTTCAGCTTCCTGCGCAACTACACACCCGAGTATATCCTTCCGTCGACCACCAACTGGGAAGACCAGATGCGCCGCGGCTACACAGTGAACGTGAACGCGATTTACCGCATTTCGTCGATATTCAGCGCCGGTTTGGAGTACCGCTATGGCAGGCGCGTGAACGAGACCTACACCTCGCTGAGCAACAACCGCGTTTATGCGATGCTTTATATGAACTTCTGACGAAGGCGCCTGCGGGGAGAGTTTTTTCAAGTTTTTCAAGTTTGTCAAGTTTGTCAAGTTTGTCAAGTTTATCAAGTTTATCAAGTTTTTCAAGTTTTTCAAGTTTTTCAAGTTTATCAAGTTTATCAGGTTTTTCAAGTTTATCGAGGGGATTAGTTAGGGTAAAGTAATAAAAATAAACGATATAGATATGAAGAACTATTTTGACCTTACTGGCCAGGTCGCAATTGTGACTGGCTGTTCTACTGGACTTGGAGTGCAAATGGCAAAGGCTCTCGCCAGCCAAGGTTGCGCTATCGTACCCATTGCGCGGCGTCTGGATAAACTGCAGGAGGTGGCAGCGATGCTTACCAGCACCTATGGCGTGCAGGCTCACCCTGTGCGCTGCGACATCACCAGCACCGAGAATGTCGAGGCAATGGTGAAAGAGGTGATGGAGAAATTTGGACGCATCGACATCCTCATCAACAATGCCGGAACCGGCGCTGTGGCTCCCGCCGAGGACATCACCGACGAGCAGTTTGCCAACGAGATGAACATTGACCTCTTCGGTTCGTTCAAGGTGGCACGCGCCGTGGCAAAGGCCGCGATGATTCCGTCTCGCTATGGCCGCATCATCAACATCGCGTCGATGTATGGCCTTGTGGGTAACAAAATTGCGCCTGCGTCGCCCTATCATGCCGCCAAGGGTGGTGTGGTGAACCTCACGCGCGCGCTTGCAGCCGAATGGGGAAAATATGGCATCACCGTCAACTCGATATGCCCGGGATACTTTGTGACACCGCTCACCAAGGAGACGCTCGACAGCCAGTGGTTCCAGGACTACGCCAAGGGCGCCATTCCGCAGGAACGTTACGGCATAGAGGGTGAGCTTGACACCGCCGCCCTATTCCTGTCGTCGCCCGCCTCAAGCTATGTTACGGGCGTTGCACTCCCTGTTGACGGCGGCTACACCTGCATGTAACCCCAGCGGCGTTGACTTTGAACTGACCACTTTAGGGGTTTTATTTTCACTCAAATAAATTGGGGCAATTGCTATGATGGGCAATTGCCTCTATTTTTTGCAGGGGGTTATTTGGGTTGGAGGAAGGTGTGGAGAGTGGGGAGTAGGGATTGGGCTTTGGTGACACCGAGGTTGTAGATGGCTCGCATGCGGTGGGGGTTGTGCTCGACATAGCTGATGTCGAGGGGCTCGTCGGGTGCGATGACAAAGACTTTTTGGGCGGCTTCCTGCTGGCGGATGTAGTCGAGTGTCGCGTTGTAGCCGATGTGTCGGTCGCGCATTGCCTCGATAACCTTGGGATACTTGCGCATGACGATTTTGACGAGCGGCATGAGTTTGTTGGGTTTCTTGACGAAGTCGCGCGGTTGGGTGAGTATCACCACATTACGTTCAAATCCCAGTTGCTCCATTTTGACAAGAGGTATTGAATCGACCATGCCACCGTCAAGGAGTTTGAGTCCGTCGAGCTCCACGACTCGCGACACCATGGGCATTGATGCCGATGCCCTCATCCACTCGAAGGCGGTGTCGTCGGCCTTGTCAAGGAGTTTGTACACAGGTTTTCCGGTCTCGCAGTCCATGCACACTACCCAGTTGGGCATGGGGTTGGCGTTATAGGTGTCGAAGTCGAAGAGGTCGATGTGATGTGGGACATAGTGGTAGCAGAAGTCGGCGCCAAAGATGTCGCCGGTGAGCAATAGCGATCGCAGCCCGCTGTATCGCCAGTTGCGGCACAGGGCGGAGTTGTAGCGAATGGCGCGTCCCAGTTGCCTTGACTTGTAGTTGCAGCCGAAAGCGGCACCGGCGCTCACGCCAATCATTCCGTCAAGGTCAATGCCCTCGCGCAGAAACACATCAAGGATGCCACAAGTAAACATACCGCGGTAAGCTCCGCCCTCAAGAACCAGTCCTGTCTTCATATATACTTAGAATGGATAACCGATGGCCAGGTGGAAAGCCAGGCCGTCTTTAAACTTTGGGATATTGTAGTAGCCGCTGCGAGTAGTCTCGTAGGGCAAGTGTAGTCCTATTCCAAGGTCGGCTCGCACGACGAGCATCGACATGTCGAAGCGCAGTCCCAGTCCGGTGCCCAATGCCAGTTCCTTGAAGAAATTCTTCATCTTGAGCTTACCTCCAGGTCGGTTCTCATCGTCGGTAAGGAGCCACACATTTCCGGCGTCGACAAAGACGGCTCCATTGAAGTAGCTGAAAATGGGGAACCGGTATTCCCAGTTGGTCTCAAACTTGAACGTACCCGTCTGGTCATAATAGGAGTATTTGCCTGTGTAGTTGGGATGGTAGCTACCCGGGCCGATGGTGCGCACGGTGAAGGCGCGCAGCGAGTTGGCGCCTCCGGTGTAGAACTGCTCGCGATAGGGTATGGCGTTGCTATTGCCATAGGCGTGCGCGGCACCGATAAACACGCGCCCCACCACCGAGGCCTTCTCGCCCACATATCGAGTCCACACGAGATTAGACTGCAGCTTGACAAACTGTGAGAACGGGGTGCCGAACAACTTTTTCTCACCCTTTACGCCCGCGAGTCGCCATATTCCAGCGAAGACATTTCCCGCCTCGATAACCTGCGCCTTCCACGTGATGTGGTTGCGTCCTATATTGTTGTCGTAGGTATAGGTGTATTGCATCATGGGGATGAACGTGTTTTGGAAGCTGAGGGCCACCGCGGGGTTGGAAATCATCACCGAGTCGAACGCCGCAGTGCTGCTAAGCAGCTTGGAGTAAGTGAGTTTGAAGGGCGTAAACTCGTTGGTTGATTTCTTGTTGGCGTGCCATTCCCAAGTGAACGATAGTCCGGCCCAAGCCATTTTGAAATACTTGGGACGGTTCATGATGTTGATGTTGAGGGCAAACTTTGTCCAGTTGACATATCTCCGGCTTCGGTCGATAAAGCTGGGCGCCAGCAGGCGTGGAAGATCGAGCGACATGTCGAGGCCGAACTCATAGGAGTTAATGCTTTGCCCCGAGTAGCTGCTGCCTTTACCCGTCTGAAACTCGTAGCTTGCCTTGAGGTTGGCGTTGAATCTCTCGCCGCCGCCGAAGAAGTTTCGGTGTGCGACGCCCGCCACGAGTCCTGGGCCGATGAAGCTGTTGCTCTTGGAGGTGAGCGGCACCTCAAGTTTGAGTTCCCAAGGCTTGTCGAGGACGCAGTTCACATCCACGTCGAGTAGTCCGTTGCCATCGGGCGTGATGCTGTCGATTACAGGCTTCACCTGAATGTCGATGTTGCTGAAAATGCCCAGTTGCGACAGCGCCACCTGCGTACGGTCCATGTTGTTGACGCCAAATGTGCGTCCCGATGACATGCGCAAGTTGGACATTATCACGTCGTTGCGCACATGCACAGGATTGTATCGCACAAGTGTTCCGCGTTTTGTTATCACGGTGTCGGGCACTCCTCCGCCCTCAATCGACGCCACAGTGGCGGTGATGTTGCGCGCCACATATTTGTTGTAGGCCATGTTGGGCACATCGGGCGAGTTGATAATCTGCAGGTCGATGACGCCTTTCTGGTGCACGCTGTCGGCGAGATACTGTATGTACTCGGGCCGGTAGTAGTAGTAACCGCGGTTGCGCAGGTAGTTGGTGATGTTGATGCGCACCATGTTGAGCGAGTCGACGCTGTATCGGTTTCCCGTCTTGAGATAGGAGCTGAGTCGTGCGAGCGAGTCGATGATGCAGTTGACCCTTGACCCACCTCCGATATAAGCCACCGAGCCGATGGTGTAGGGTTTTCCCACGTTAACGTCATAGGTGATGCTTGCCTTCTTGGGGTCTTTGTTGCTGTAGTTGAGCTTGAAAGACGCCGATGATGTGAAGTATCCGTTGTTGTGCAACACGGTGTTAATCATGTCGACGCGAGCCTGTGGGCGCACGCGCGAGATGAGCACAGGATTGGCGACAAACTGCTTGTAGAACCATCCCTTGAAGCCCTTAGCCTTAGGATCCATGTGGTTATATACCCACAGTCCGATGGGTAGCGGGTGTCGGTAGTAGGGCGAGTAGAGCGGGTTGTTAGGCTTGACGTTGATTGCCTGGAAAATCTGGCTTTTGATGTCGGCATCGAGCTTGATGCTGTCTTGATGATAGTTTAGGTCCTTGACACCGGTGTATAGCACATCGTTAGGCCCCAGCCTGCTTGTGGTGGAGCATGACGCGACGACGATGGCGACAAGGAGTAATATGACGAGATTCAATGTTTTCATTGTGTTGCTGATGTTGAGTCAGGGAGTTCGTCATCGTTTTTTGGGGCTGCGATAGTGTCCATCACAGTAAGCTTCAATGGTTTGCGTCGGAATAGCGACTTGAGCGAAGCCAGCTTGTGTTTCATCACAAATGCCACGCCCGTGGTGGTGACCTGTCCCTCGAGCACACTCTCGTAGCCCGTGCGTCGGAAGAGCTGCACATATCGAGAGCCAGCGTCATTGAGCATATACTCAAACGAGATGTCGTTGAGTAGGTTCTGGGCGATGCTCACCTCGTTGGAAGCCTCGGTGCTGTACTCGCCGCCCACTACGATTTTGAAGCGGTCGTTGAAGAGGCTCTTCGACAGTCGATAGGAGTAGCTGGTCTCGGTGCCCTTGCCCGTGCTGCTGCCAAACTGGTTGATGCCAAACGAGAGGTCGACGCCCTTGATGGTCTTGGCAGCCCAGCTGTTGAGTTTGGACTGGAGGAACGAGAANNNNGCGTTGCTGGCGGTGAGACCGGTGACACTGCCGGCAGAGTTGGTGCCCGAATAGTTGCCATAGAGCAACAAGTTGATTGCCGCCTGCGAGCGCTGCACCGAACTCATTGTCTGCAGCTCGTTCATCACATCCAGGTCGCTCTCGGTCGATAGGTCAAAGTCGAGTTTGAGCGAGTTGAGCGTTCCGCCCACATGTGCCGTGACAAGGAACTCGACGAGGCGCGAGCCTCCATTCTCGCCCGAGACGCTGGTTTTATTGCGTTCAGTGCCAGTGAGATTGAGTTGTGGGTTAAGCATATCGCCAGTCCAAGCGACAGTGCTTCCCGAAGTGATTTCAAAGTTTTTCTGCGAGATGAGAGGTGGAGTGTATCGCAGGCTTCCGCTCTCGACGGTGTAGGTGCCTGTCAAGACATTCTTTCCGGCAAAGTCGATAGAATACTTGAGCATACCGCTGCCGTCGAGTGTGGCGCGGTCCTCACCGGTGGGCGACAGGAAAGCATTGATTTTTGCTCCCTGCTGCACGTCGATATTTATTTGCATATTGGTGGCGGTAGCGGCCTTGGCGGTGACCAGATAGGGTGTTCCGCCCGTTGAGTCGCTCAGGTTGACAAAGGTGACCATATTCTTGTCGACACTGCTGGTGAGAGAAGAGAGTTCCTCCTGCAGGACATAGGTGAGGTTGCTGCCCGGGAGTAGCTTGACGTCGGCCCTCACGGTCATGTAGTTGCCACGTCCGCGCACCGATGCGTTGATGTCGACAAAACCCTTGCCAAATAGCTCGGAGAAGCCGCGCTGCTCGGTGTTGATGACCTGAATGTTTTTTCCTGCCATTGAGAGGTCGATTATCATGTTGTCGAGGTTGGTCGCGTCGACCATACCGTTAACAGCGACATTGTTGTCGTTCTGGCCTAAGATTTTGTAGTTGTTGAACTTGAGCACATTGTCGACAATCGTCAACTTGTCGTTGCTCAGGCGCAGTGACGCGCCATATCGTGGCACGGTGACAAACGCCGAGTCGCCCACGATGCTTCCGTTGATGCGCTGGTTATCGCCTGTGCCGCTCATCGACACCTGCCCATTGGCATAGCCACGCAATCGCAGCAGGCCACCCGGGATAAACG
>JABUUJ010000029.1:48115-63240 GCA_021443235.1 Muribaculaceae bacterium | reverse complement strand
TCGGTTCCCATGTTCATGTCGATGGCAAAATGCGGCAATGCGGCTTGCAGTGTGTCGATATTGATAGCGTTGTGTTTCAAGTGGTTGAGTGCGATATTAGCGCTGGCGGTGAATCGGCTGATGAGGGTGTCGATGCCGCAAGCAGCGGTGAAGTTGACGTGGTTGTCCTCGTTGTCGAAGGTGGCTCGCGTGCTCGTGCTGTCGGCGTTGAAAGTGGCGCTGGCCTTTTGTGCGACGAAGTTGTTGCCGCTGATAGCCCAGGCGAAGTCGGTGAGGTCGACCTGCGCGTCATAGTAGTTGCGGTCGAGGTCGATGTCGCACTGTCCGTTGATGCGTCCGTGTCCGTCGCATTGCTCCTTGGTGACGCCCAGCGCCTGCAGGTTGAGGTCGAAGATATCGCCGGTGAGGTCGACGATGTAGTGGCGGCCGTTGACCTGGCCGTTAACGTTGAGGTCGAGTCGGCAGTTGTCGTTGGCGCTGGTGATGCGTCCGTTGAGCGCGCCGCCGCTCATGGCGAGGTCGGCGTTGAGGTTGTGATAGAACTCGTTGTTGTAGTTCACGCCCGTGAGCTGGACATTGGCGGCGACATCGGTTGCGGGGTTGAGGAAGTCAAAGCCCTTGCCGGTGAGGTTGACGTTGGCAGTGAGGTTGTCGGTATTAGACAACGGCAGGATGGCGCGCACGGGGAAGTTGGTGAGCGCCGCGTCGAGGCTATACTCGTCGTTGTGCGAGTTGAACGTGCCCGTGCCCACGAGTCGGCCGTCGGCGACCGTCATCACGGCATCGGCAGCGACGCGTCCGCGGTCGAGTTTGGCGGTGCCATTGACGGTGAGCGGCGGGAAGTTGACCTGCTTGGCCATAGCCTGGTCGAGCATGGTGGGCTTGATGAAGTTGATGTTGTCGAAGCGGGCGTTGAGCCTGAGTGCGCCCGTCATTTTCTTGAAGTCGGTGGGATTGGCGATTTTTCCCGAGACTGTTGCGTGGGCATACTTCGGGAGGTCGGCGGTGAGCGAGGTGATGTCGACGCTGCGCAAGTTACCCGCCGCCACGCCCTTGACGGCGACTGGCGCGAGTTGGGGTATGCCCTTGAGCATGGGTGCGAGCGACGGCACAAGGCGCTGCACGTCTTGCAGGGCGATGTGGGAGTCGGTGGAAAGTCGCACCTGTCCGTCGCCGTTGCTGTCGAGGGCCGACAAGTCGATGTGTGCGTCAATGTTTAAGTCGCTGAGCAAGGTTTTCAGCACCACCTTGTCGGCAGTGATTTCCTTGTCGTTGAGAGCGATTTTGCCCTGACATTGAGTGACGTCTACCCCACTCCCTTCCTCGCCCAGCGTGAGGTTTGCGAGGTTGAGGTTGACATTAGAGCCGCGGTTGTAGAAGTCGGTGACAAGGAGGTTGATATCGGCGACTTTGATGTGATTGGCGTTGAGTCCGCGGCCTTTGTCGCACTGCGTGCCAGCAAGGGCATAGACGGCGTGGCTGCCCCGCAGCGCAAGGCTGTCGGCCTTGATGGTCCACGGGATGGTGTCGGCAGGGTTGCACAGGGTGTCGCGTGGCACGGGGTGCTGGGCGGCGTAGTCGCGGGCAAACTCAGGCGTGGGGTAGAAATAGGCGACTGTGGCCGTGTCGATGGCGAGTGAGCGTGCATTGACAGAGCGCATGCCGGTGTCGACGATGCCGTCGACCAGCTTTGCGTGGCTTATATGCGTTGTGAGGCGGTCAATCGTGGGCAACATCGTCATCGTGTAGTCGATGTCGTCGAGCGCGAGGCGATAGGCGCGAATTTTCCACGGCTTGGCCTGCGTGGTGTCGCACTCGGTGACCTTGTTGTGGGGGAAATAGTCGAGGGTGATGTTGCCGCCCTTGAGGCTGGCGTCGACGAGGTTGACGAGGTTGTTGTTGAGGTCCACCTCGATGCCATCGATCTGGCACAGGTCGGCATTGACGCGCATGAGCATCGACGAGTCTTCGGTGGCAAGGCGGTAGAGCGCTTGGGAGAGTGTAGCGCGGTCGACGTTGACGTTAAGGTCGAGGAGCGGCCTGAATTCGACGCCGGCGGTGAAGTTGGCGGCTCGCATCATGGTGTCGCGTTGCTGGTCGAGGACGAGTAGCGAGTCGAGGCTGATGTCGAGGGGGAACTTCAGGAGCAATCGGTCGATTGTGATGTGGTATCCGGTTTTCTCGCTTGCCCACTCGCAGGCGTAGTTTTTGACAATATTCTGAACGAAAGGTATATAGAGTGTGAGTGGCAACACGATGATGACGACAACCAGCACCCCGATTGCCTGCATCATTTTGCTTGCTATGCCACGTTTACTCTCTGCCATTTGAACGCATCATTATCAAATGTGCAAAAATACAACATTAATGCGAAATATTGGCACAAAAAAACTTAAAACATGTTATTTGGGTGTTGGGGGAATTTTGGAATTTTGGCCACGAATTTCACGAATTGACACGAATTTATTTATTTTCACGAAGATAATGGTCAAAGTCAAGGTCAAAGTCAAGGTCAAAGTCAAGGTCGATTAGGGCTGCGCGATGGTGGGTTTTTTGGCCACGAACCGAGCTCGCTTCGCTCGGTTCGTGGCCCATTTTTCCACTATCGTGGAGATAAAATTTTGTGGTGGGGGATTAGTGGGTTGAATTCCCTGCGACTTGGTTATTTGGTGGTCTTGGGGGTGGGTTTTACGAGGAAGGCGCTGAGCTCGTAGAGGGCGTAGACGGGGAGGAAGACGATGGTGAGGGTGAAGGGGTCGCCTGTGGGTGTGATGAAAGCGGCGAGAATGAGGAGGGCGACGATGGCGTGGCGGCGGTATCGGCCGAAGAACTCGCGGTGCAACACGCCCATAACTCCCATCAGCCACGCCACGAGAGGCAGCTCAAACACCAGCCCCATGATGAAGATGAGCATGAGGAAAGTATCCATGTAGCTGTCGAGCGAGATTTGGTTGGGCACCATCGCGCTCACGTGGTAGTCGGCAAGGAATCGCAGCGTGATGGGGAACACGATGAAATAGCCCACAGCCACGCCCATGAAAAACATGATTATTCCCATGAAAAACGCACGTCGTGCGCCACGCTTCTCGTTGGGGTAAAGGGCAGGCTCGACGAAAGTCCACAGCAGGTAAATCACGATGGGAAAGCCCAGTACCAGCGCGAGCCAGAACGAAGTGGACATGTGGATGAAGAACTGCGACGCGAGCTGTATGTTGATGAGGTCGACGTGGAAATTGTGTGCGCTGAACTGCGGCAAGTCGGGGAACGCCGCAGTGACCTGCTCAAAGAGCCGGTAAAGCACAAAGTCGCCTCGGCACGGAGCAAGGATGATGCGGTCGAAGACAGTGGGCATAACGGCAAAGAGCCCCACCGTGAGCACTAAAAGCACCACGGCAATGCGTACCAGCACCGAGCGCAACTCGTCGAGGTGGTCCCAGAACGACATTTCCTTTAACTGCGGTTTCTCAGCGTCCATGCGAAGGGTGAGAGAGTTGACTTGGATTTGTCAAGAGTTGGCAAAGAGGTGTGTTATTCCTTGTCTTTTGGCTCGGCAGTGGCATCTTTAGACTCGTCGGGCTTAGTGTCGTCGATGTCCTTCTTGATTTCGTCGGTCATGTCGTTCATGCCCTGCTTGAAGCTTCTAACGCCCTTACCCATGCCGCGCATGAGCTCGGGAATCTTCTTGCCGCCGAAGAGCAGCAGCACGACAAACACGATGAGAATAATCTCGGTAGTACCCAGGTTGCCAAACAATAAAAGAATAGAACTCAACATATCGTTCAGAATTTAAAATTTATGTGCAAAAGTACGAAAAAACTTTGAATAAATGGTTGTAGAGTGTGGAAAAGTGGTAGATGTGGGGGCGAAAAGTTGGATATATATAATTAATGTAGTAACTTTGGGTGATTTTAAAGAAAAAAAGAAAAAAGATATGATAAAGAGCAAAATCGGGCGACTGCTGTGGGCAATCGTGGCGGTAGTGTGCGCGGGCAATGCCTGGGCGGCACAAAGCACTGCCACGTTTGACTTCGGCACGCCGCAATCAATCAGCGCGATGGGTCTGGCGGTGCCCACCAGCACGTCGAAGACCGACATCACCATCGCCATCACCAAGGGCGACGTGACGCTCACGCCATCGACATCGCCCATTCCACAGGTCACCTACTACCAAAGTGCCTACGACCTGTATATGTTTAAGAACACCGCCATCACGCTGAGCGTGCCCGAGGGCGCAAGCATCACCGACGTGACATTCACCGCGTCGAAGACCAGCATCTCGGCCACGGCAAGCACCGGCACGCTGAGCGGCCTGAAGTGGAGCGGCGATGCCAACTCGGTGAAATTCACCGCCACAGCGTCTAACACCATCTACACCGTGACCGTGACCTATAACCAAGGCGCCACGGTGACCGGGCTGGGCGAGCTGAAAAACGTGGCGAGCGGCACCGACGTGCGTCTGTATCTTCCCGACGAGCTTAACTGCCGCGTGACCTATGTGAGCGAGGACGGCGCCGAGGCTTACCTGCGCGATGACAGCGGCGCAGTGATGCTCGACAACGTGGAGACCAACCCCCGGCTGCAATTCAACCAGCACCTTGCAGGGTGGATTGAGGGCACATATATCAACAGCAACGGGTTGCCAAAGTTTGTGGCATCGGACCGCACCAACTCGAGGATGCTTGTCATCGCAAACCCCGTGACCGAGGGCGACGTGGCACCCGTGGAGGTTGCNCACCCGTAGAGGTTGCCGCCAGCGACCTTGCGGCACATGCAGCCGACTGGGTGACCACGCGCGAGTTGCGAGTGAGCGGCAACACGGCGACGAGCGGAGGCAACACGGTGACAATCAACAATATGTATGGCTTGGGGAGCGAGAGTTTCTACCAAAAGCCTTACGACGGAGCGCTGGTCGACATCACCGGCCTGGCAGTGCCCAGTGCCGGCGGCAAGACACTCGTGCCCACCTGCGAGAACGGCAACCGCCCAGTGACCTACGTAATTAACGAGGACTCGGCGTTTATCGCTCCGCCGGCAAGCATAGGCAACGCCAGCGTGCGCCTTGCCCGCGAGCTGGCTGCAGGCGAATACCACACCCTCGCCCTACCCTTCGTGCTGAGCGGCGTTGACGGCAAGGTGCTGGCTCCGGCGACACAGGCTGGCGGCAAGGTGACCTTTGCGACAATTTCCCAGCCCACCGAGGCTGGCAAGCCCTACATCGTGAAGCCCAACGTCACGTTGCACGGCATCACCGCCACCGGCGTGACACTGGCGAGCGGCGAGCCCGCAACCGTCAACGGCATGACAGGCATGTATAACCCCACGTTCATGACCGGCATGGTTGTGAAGTTGGAGAGCAAGGGCGGCGCCATCGCGTTGGCACTCGCCGAGGCAAGCAGCATCGCCGCGTCGCACGCCTACTTCGGTGGCGTGACCACGGTGGAGGTTGACGGCAAAACGGCGTCGCTGGGCATTGCAGGCGATGTGAACGGCGACGGCGTGGTCGACATTGTTGACGTCAACTGCATCATCAACGTGATATTGGGGCAGGAAAGCGCCGAGAAATATGGCGGAAGCGCCGACGTTGACGGCAACGGCGAGGTTGATATTGTCGATGTCAACACAGTGATTAACATGATATTAGGAACCAAATAACAGGAGGACACAAGCATGAGAAAGATGATATTTGCCCTCCTGGGCATCGCTGCAGTGATGAGCGCGACGGCAGCCGTGAAGAAAGCCGTGAACATCACCATAGTGCTGAAAAACGCGAGCACAGTGCGATATGAGAAAGCCGACGTTGACAGCGTGGAATATGTGGGCGGGAAATTTGGCGAGACAGGCGCAATCGGCATGAAGATCTACACCAAGAGCAGCAGCTACAGCCACGACTACCTCTACTCGCAGATGACGAGCGTGACTATAGACAGCGGTGGCGGCGAGGTTGACCCCAACAATGTGAACGCCAACCGCTGGACCGAGAAATATAACGACGAGCAGTATATGTATAGCCTTGAGTGGCCACGAGTTAACGAGGACGACAACACCAGCTACAGCGTGAAATCGACGCCCGACTATGGCGTGACGCTGTCGCTTGAGTGGAGCAATACGCTCATCGCCAACCGCTGGACCTGCTACCAGATGCATAACGGCAACTCGGCGAAAAACGTGACGCGACAGGACAATTTCCAAGAAGACCCCGACCTGCCCGCTGCCACACGCTCGAAGCTGAGCGACTACAGCGGCAGCGGCTTCTCGCGCGGACATCTGTGTCCCAGCGCCGACCGCCTCGCCTCGCGCGACCAGAACAGCCAGACGTTCTACCTGAGCAACATGCAGCCGCAGTGGCAAAGCCACAACGCCGGCCTGTGGGAGAGCATTGAGTCGAAGGTGAGGGCGTGGAACGTCGGCAGTCTGCGCGACACGCTCTATGTGGTGAAAGCGGCGACTATCGACGATGTGACAATAGGCGGCACCAAGAGCAGCGGCGTGTATGAGAACCAGAAGTGCAACGGCCGCCTGCCTGTCGCCAAGTATTTCTACTGCGCTGTGCTGGCGGTGAAAGGCTCGCAGTATCACGCGATAGGCATCTGGACCACGCACAGCGACGACGCGCAGTCGTCGACCACCATCAGGAGCTGCGCCATCACAATCGACGAGCTTGAGCGGCGCACAGGCATCGACTTCTTCTGCAACCTGCCCGATGATATCGAGGCCGCCGTGGAGTCGAGCCTTGACCTGGATTTCTGGGGGCTGTAGAGCGCTGCGCTGGTTTTTAAGTTTATCAAGTTTTTCAAGTTTTTCAAGTTGCGGCTGCGCCGCCAGTTTTTCAAGGTTCAAGGTTTTCAAGGTTAAGGCCGTTAAGGGCACTAAGGTCGTTAAGGGCTTTAAGGGTGGTGGGCTATAAACATTAAACAATAAACTTTAAACAATAAACAATAAACAATAAACTTTAAACTTTAAACTTTACAACGGTTTAAAGTTTTGGGGTTGGGATTTGCACAGGTGGGGGATTATGTGTAATTTTGCGGTCGGATTACGGAAATAATTCCTTAATCGCAGTGTATTTTTGATAATAACAATTTAAAACATAATGAGATGAAAGCATTTGTATTTCCCGGCCAGGGAGCGCAGTTTGTGGGTATGGGCAAGGACCTATATGAGAACAATGCTCAGGCCAAAGAACTCTTTGAGAAAGCTAACGAGGTGCTCGGTTTCCGCATCACCGACCTTATGTTTAACGGCACCGAGGACGACCTGAAGCAGACTAAGGTCACCCAACCCGCAGTGTTCCTGCACTCGGTGATTCTGGCACTCACAATGGGCGAGGAATTTTGCCCCGACATGGTAGCTGGTCACTCGCTGGGCGAGTTTTCGGCACTTGTTGCCGCTGGCGTGCTTCCCTTTGAGCAGGGATTGAAACTTGTTGAGACACGGGCACTTGCCATGCAGAAGGCTTGCGAAGCCGCACCTTCGACGATGGCCGCCATCATTGGCATGGCCGACGAGAAGGTGGAGGAGATATGCGCCACTATCGAGGGCGTGTGCATCCCCGCCAATTATAACAGCCCCGGGCAAGTGGTGATTTCGGGTACATTCGAGGCTATTGAGAAGGCTTGCGAGGCGTTCAAGGCTGCTGGTGCAAAGCGCGCCCTGCCGCTAAAGGTGGGTGGTGCGTTCCACTCTCCGCTGATGGAGCCTGCCCGCGAGGAGCTCGCCAAGGCCATCCACGCTGCCGATTTCTCGGCGCCCAAGTGTCCTATCTATCAGGATGTTGACGCCAAGCCTCACACCGACCCCGCCGAGATTAAGGAGAACCTTATCAAGCAGCTCACCGCACCCGTGCGCTGGAGCCAGATTATGGCTGCGATGGTTGCCGACGGCATGACCGAGGCTGTGGAGGTTGGTCCCGGCAAGGTGCTTCAGGGCTTGATTGGCCGCACCTACCGCGACGTGGCAGTTTCGGGAAAACAGTAAGAAACGCTGCGCGTTTTAGTTTATCAAGTTGCGGCTATGCCGCCAGTTTTTCAAGTTTATCAAGTTTATCAAGTTTATCAGGTTTATCAAGTTTATCAAGTTTTTCAAGTTTATCAAGTTTATCAAGTTTTTCAAGTTTTTCAAGGGATTTCGAATTATTGAGAATTTGAGTTTTTGAGACTTTAGAATTAAAAAGGCATGGATTTGGTTCCATGCCTTTTGTTGTTGTGTGTGAGTGGGTTATTCAAGCTTGCGGTAGCGCACCCGGGTGGGCTGCTCGTTACCGAGGCGCTTGATTTTGTTTTGCTCATAGTCGGAGTAAGAGCCCTCGAAGAAGAAGACGTTGGAGTCGCCCTCAAAGGCGAGGATGTGAGTGCAGATGCGGTCGAGGAACCATCGGTCGTGGCTGATGACGACGGCACATCCAGCGAAGTTCTCGAGACCTTCCTCAAGAGCGCGCAGGGTGTTGACGTCGATATCGTTGGTGGGCTCATCGAGCAGTAGCACGTTTCCTTCCTCCTTGAGCGCGAGAGCGAGCTGGAGACGGTTGCGCTCGCCACCCGACAGCACGCCGCACTTCTTCTGCTGGTCAACGCCAGTGAAGTTGAAGCGCGACAGATAGGCGCGGGCATTGACGTCGCGGCCACCCATGCGCAGCAGTTCCACGCCTCCCGAAATCACCTCATAGACGCTCTTCTCGGGGTCAATGCTCGTGTGCTGCTGGTCGACGTAAACCGGCTTCACGGTCTCGCCCACCTCAAACGAGCCGCCATCGGGCTTCTCAAGGCCCATGATGAGGCGGAAGAGCGTGGTTTTTCCGGCGCCGTTAGGACCGATAACGCCCACGATGCCATTAGGGGGCAGCACGAAGTTGAGGTCGTCGTAAAGCAGTTTGTTGCCAAACGCCTTTGCCACATGGCTTGCCTCGATGACCTTGTTGCCCAGTCGGGGCCCGTTGGGGATAAAAATCTCGAGTTTCTCTTCCTTCTGCTTCACGTCCTCATTCATGAGCTTGTCGTAGCTGTTAAGACGAGCCTTTCCCTTGGCCTGACGTGCTTTGGGGGCCATGCGAATCCACTCGAGCTCGCGCTGGAGCGTCTTTTGTCGCTTGCTTTCGGTCTTTTCCTCCTGTGCCATGCGTTGTGTCTTCTGCTCCAGCCAGCTGCTGTAGTTGCCCTTCCAGGGGATGCCCTCGCCGCGGTCGAGCTCAAGAATCCAACCAGCCACATGGTCAAGGAAATAGCGGTCGTGGGTAACGGCGATCACCGTGCCCTCATATTGCTGCAAGTGCTGCTCGAGCCAGTCGATTGACTCGGCGTCGAGGTGGTTGGTAGGCTCATCGAGGAGCAGCACGTCGGGTTTCTCGAGCAGGAGTCGGCACAAGGCGACGCGACGGCGCTCGCCACCGCTCAGGTGCTCGGCCAGTTGGTCGCCCTCGGGGCACCGCAGAGCGTCCATGGCGCGCTCAAGGCGCGAGTCGAGGTTCCACGCATCGGTAGCGTCGATAACGTCTTGCAGTTGTGCCTGACGAGCGAAGAGCGCGTCCATCTTGTCGGGGTCCTCATAGTATTCGGGCAGCCCGAATTTCTGGTTGATTTCCTCATATTCCTTGAGAGCGTCGACGACGTGCTGCACGCCCTCGGAAACGATTTCCTTGACGGTCTTGTTGGGGTCAAGTTGTGGGTCCTGAGGCAGATATCCTACGGTATAACCTGGTGCGAAGACCACCTGTCCCTGGTATTTTGTCTCAAGCCCAGCGATGATTTTCATCAGCGTGGACTTGCCCGAGCCGTTGAGACCAATGATGCCAATCTTGGCGCCATAGAAAAACGAGAGGTAGATGTTTTTGAGAACCTGTTTTTGGTTTTGCTCAATGGTTTTGCTCACGCCCACCATCGAGAAAATAATTTTTTTATCGTCGACTGTTGCCATGGGGTAGTGTTTAATGTTTAATGTTTAATGTTTAATGTTTAGAGTTTATTGTTTATTGTTTATTGTTTAGAGTTTAGTGTTTAAAGAGATTTCGATTGTGACGAGAGTAACGATTTTATCGATTGTAACAAGCGGTTAAAGTCCTAAGAGGAGGTAGATTGTGTAGAGGATGTAGATGGCGATGAAGATGACGCCCTCTATGCGGTCGAACTTGTTCTTGCCGAAGGTGAAGACCACCACATAGGTCAGCACGGCAGCGAGCAACGCCACGATGTAGTCGATGATGGTGACGCTGACGATGTTGATAGGCTTGATGGTGGATGCCACACCCATAATCATGAGAATGTTAAAGACATTGGAGCCCAGCACGTTGCCCAGCGCGAGCTGTGCGTTTTTCTTGCATGCCGCCACCACGACAGTGATGAGTTCGGGCAGCGAGGTGCCCACAGCCACGATAGTGATAGAAATCACTGCCTCGCTCATGCCCCAGCTGCGCGCCAGCGACTTGGCGGCGTCAAGAAAGAGGTTGCCGCCATAGACCAATCCAGCGAGCGATGCCAGTGCGACGCCCCACAGCAATGCGGGGTGCTTGCCAGTGAATCGCGACTTGGTTTCCTCGTCGGCATCGGCGACGGCCTGTTGCGGGTTTTTGCCCTTGATTACCACGACATAGCACATGTAGGCAAGGAAAAGGACGAGCATGAAGATGCCGTCGAGGCGCGAGATGGTGTTCTCGGCGATGCCCGGCATGAGCGCGTCGTTGGCAATCAACATAAACAGCAATGTGGCGGCAATGCCCACCGGGATGTCGCGTCGGCGGTTCTCACGCTCGATGGCAAACGGCATAATCACCGCCGCCACGCCGAGGATGAGGAACGTGTTGCAGATGTTGGACCCCAGCACATTACCCACGGCAATGTCACCGTTGCCACTTATTGCCGAGGATACCGACACAAACAGTTCGGGCGCCGAGGTGCCCATGCCCACGATAGTGAGCCCAATGATGAAATTAGAGATTTTTGCCCGTTGCGCTATTGCCACCGAGGAGTCGACCAGCAGGTCGGCCGCCACAAGCAGCATAGCGAGTCCTAAAACAAGAAACAGATAGTCCATTATGATAATTTAGGCATTATTTTCCTAAGTAGAAGAGCGACTTGATGGGTTGATGGCCATCGTCGAGGATTCGAATGACCTGCGTGCCGTCCTTATACTGGATATCGACATTGAGCGCTCCATATTTGTTTTTATAGGGGAACTCGTCGGATGAAATGTAGGAGTTGCGCTCTGCCGAAACGCAGTTGATAGCAAAGCACTGGGTGTCGTCGCCCTGGGTGCGGAAGAGGAAACGGTAGGGGTCGCTTTGTGTCACGATGTAGGTGTCGGTGCCGTCGGTCCATCGTCCCAGTTCGATTTTTGGTTTTTGGGGTAGCGGCGTCGTTGTGGGATTGCCAAAGCGAGAGGTGCAGTAGGCCAGGATGGCGTTGCCTTGCGGATACCACTCCTCGGTAATGGGCTCAATCTCGCAATTCTCGAAAGTGCAGTTGAAGAAATAGCAGTAGTCGCCAAGGTTGAACAGCGGTCCCTCAAGGTTGCTGAAGGTGCATCCTGTGAACTCGACGGCCTCTGACCCGCCCACGTTGATTTGATGATACTCGCGATTGGAGAAGAACGTGCAGTCGTTGAAGCGCACCTGGTTGCTGCCGAGCACATGGAGGGTGTGATAGGTGCAGTGGTGGATGGCTGTGCGGTTGATAGCGACGCGGTTACAATCCTCGACCACGACACCCTCGGTGCCGCAGCCATAGAGGTCGCAGTTGTTCATCTCCACATCGGCGCATCCCGCAAACTCCACGACGCCCTTGTCGCAGTAGCCGTCCTCGGTGTGTCCCATAGTGAGGTTCTCGACCTTGATGTGGTGGCAGTCGAAGAACTCAATGACGTTGACATAGCGCGGTGTCGCCACGATTAGTGGGCGTTTCATCGGGTCTTCGCCACGTATTACGAGGCCCGAGCAGTTGCGCACCTGCAGCGCGATGCCGTCGGTATTGGTGGAATAGGTCACATAGGTGGCCGTGGTGTTGATCGACCCCATGCTATGATAAGTGTTGTCAAGGGGGATTTCGTTGTTATCGACCATTTCTTGCAGGGCCTCGGTGATGTTGATGGGCTTGTGCGACTTCACCACGATGGTGCGGTCGGGGCCGATGGCCTTGATGAGGTCGCGCCCGTTTTTTACGGCAATTGTCTTGGTGGCGGCGCCTGCCGTCATAGCGACGGCGGCCAAAGCCACAACGAGAGAAATAATTTTTTTCATTTTATAATAATTATGATTTGGGTAAACATTTAAAGTTAGCGTCAAATGCAACTCGGCGTTACCAGCTGCCGCCGCCACCGCCGCCGCCGCCACCACCCGAGAACGAGTGGCCGCCGCCCGAGTATCCACCCGACGAGCTTGACGACGTTGTGTCGATGCTCGACTGGGCGATAGAATCCTTGATACTGTCGGTGACGCTGTGAGAAATGGCGCGAGCCATCATAGCACCGGTGTAAATGCCGGGATTATAAGTGTTAAACCACTCAGGCTGTTCAAACTCGATGTTGGCAAACTGATTGCTCCACTTGTCGGTGAGTCCGAAAACCATTGCATAGGGCAGGATGGCGTAGAAATACTGCGGGTTCTCGTCGACGAGCATCTCCAGACGGTCTTTCTCGGCTGTCTCGATAAATTCGCGCAAGCCCAGCAACTCGCCAGCAACGCCCACGCGGTAGGGTGTGTCGACCTCGGTGCGAGCGAGGAAGAGGCTGAGGACATTCACGGCAATGATCATTGCCATGACCACCTCAAAGGGCGCACAAAGCGGGTAATCGTAGAATACGCCTGCCGCTATAGCACATCCCACCAGGGCGATAACAAACGTCACGACATACATCCAAGAGAAATATTTCAATTTGGCGAAAAGTCGCCTACTGGCCTCGCTCATGGCAAGAACACCAGCGATAAACGCCGAGGCAATGCCCGTGAAGACGGTGATGAAAGGCAGGAAGAGCTGGAAGACGTCGATTGAGTCGGCAAAGAACATAGGCAGCACGGCGGCCACGAGCATGATAAACCAGCTGATGAGTCCGTTGGTGATGTCGGTAAGTTTCTTATCGCCCACAAAGCAGGCATCAAGGGCGTTCTTGGCCGACTCCATCTCAAAGTGGCGGTCTCCAAGCTTCGACAATGTCACCTCCGATTTATCGTCAAAGAGCGCTTTGAAGAATTTATGCTCATAACTCTTGGCGTCGGGCGTGAGGGGCATGACTTTGCGCAGGGTGATGTCGGAGCCCATCTTGCCCAGTAGTCCTTTTCTGACCTGAGTCTCGGTGATGGTGATGAACCCGCGGTGAGCCCAGTAAGGGATGAGGGAGGCGAGGTCGATGTTGTCGGTGCTGCCGTCGATGATTTTGCCCACCTCGGCGCTTGTCATGCCTTTAGGCGGATAGAAAGCCACCGTGGGCACCGGTTTCTCTATTTTGACAAAAACGATGTGATAGACATAGACGAGCGCGCATGCGATGAAGATCGCCATTGCCACCCAGAAAGGCCATGTAGCCTTACTGTAGGGTATCCAGTACCCCTCGGGCAGGCGTGCCGAGATGGTGATGCCGTTGTGCGCCTCCAGGTCGGTTACCGAGCCCTTGATGGTGTTGGTCTTGACGTCAAAGGTATAGAGCACATTGGCGTCGTTGCCTTTGGCTCCTCGCTTCCCGCTGTAGAGGTGGAGTTGCTTGGCGAAGTCGGCCGGCAGTGGTTTCTCAAATGTTATGCTGAACGATAGCGACTGGGCATCGGTGCCCCAATCGGTGCCCCACAGCGTATGGCAAAGGAAGTCCTCTCCAGCGTAACAGTCGTCGAAATACTGTAGTCGGTAGTGTATGACGTAGGTTTGCTCACCCTCGACATACTTGTCGGCGCTGCCGATCTTGATGATTTTGTTTCGGGCGGCGCTATCGTCGGTATCGGTGCTATACTCAAATCCATCCACATCGATATCTCGCACATGGGTGTAGTAGGTTCGCTCGTCGGTCGAGCCGTCAGGCTTGGTGAAGGCATAGTGGAAAGCTGTGGGTATATACCTGTAGATGCCGTGACGCGGCTCGCTGAAGTTGACCACCAGAGTCTCGGTGACATCCCACAGGTCCTGCTCGAGAACCACAGCCTTGTAGTTCACCTTTTTTATATTGTATCCGCCCTTGTCGGCCCGTGCACACACAATGGTGAGCACGGCAAGGGTGAATATCATTAAAAGACGCTTCATGGTGAGAGTGATGTTCTATTGGTTGAACATACCAGCCACGTCGACGTTGCGGCGCTCATACTCCTCGGCTTGGAACAGCGGCATTTTCTCGAAGTGGAACATGCCGGCGACAACGTTAGATGGGAACTGCTGCACGCGATCGTTCTGCTGGCGCACGCTGCCGTTGTAGTAGCGGCGGCTGCTTTCTATTTCGCCCTCAATGCCAGTGAGTTGCTGTTGCAGCTGGAGGAAATTGGTGCTTGCCTTGAGCTCGGGATAGGCCTCGAGTCGCACCATGAGGTTGCGCATAGCGGCGCTGACCTGTTTTTCCTGGTCGATGCGTTGAGCAAGCGGTGCGGTCTCGTTGCGAGCGGCGACCACTTTCTCAAGAGTCTCGGCCTCGTGCTTGGCATAGGCCTTGACGGTGGCGACGATATTGGGTATCATGTCATTTCTTTTCTTGAGGAAGACGTCCATGGTCGAGAAAGCCTCCTCGACCTTGTTGCGACCGGCAACCAAACCGTTGTAGGTGGTAATAGCATACACTCCCACAACTAAAACCAAAGCGATGATAATAACTAATGCAATCATAATTTTTTATTTAATTTGTTAATAATTATCCTGTCGTCGAAATACCCAATCAAGACCAGGCATATTGCGTCAACAAGTCACAAAGTTAATAATTATTTGTTAAAACACAACACAAAGTCTGGTGTTTTTTTCAACAACGTGCAATAACCATGCCAAACCACCCCTTCAGTCTATGTTGCGGGTGTAACGTTTCCTGTTGACGGTGGCTACACCTGCATGTAACTGAGCGCAAACTACACACAAAAAAATACCCTCGGGAGGAGATCCTGAGGGTGCTTTTTGTGTGATTCCGTTGGGATTCGAACCCAAGACCCACAGCTTAGAAGGCTGTTGCTCTATCCAGCTGAG
>JABUUJ010000029.1:41198-47169 GCA_021443235.1 Muribaculaceae bacterium | reverse complement strand
TTAGAGTTTATTGTTTAGAGTTTATTGTTTAGAGTTTATTGTTTAGAGTTTATTGTTTATAGAGATTTATTGAGTTTTTGAGGGGGGGATTTTATCGAGGGTAACGACTGTAACGATTGTATCGATTGTAACGACTGTAACGACCGGTCAAAGTCAAAGTCAAGGTCAAAGTCAATTTTGGGGTTATGGGTGGCGGATGGGGATGTTGCGTGCGTGGAGGTAGCGCTTTAGGTCGCCGATGTTGATTTCGTTGAAGTGGAAGACACTGGCAGCGAGGGCGGCGTCGGCGCATCCTATGGTGAAAGCGTCGGCAAAGTGCTGCATGGTGCCGCATCCACCCGAAGCTATAACGGGAATAGAGAGCACATCGTGGAGTTGTTTAAGCGCCTCAAGGGCAAATCCTTGCTTCACTCCGTCGTGGTCCATGCTCGTGAAGAGAATCTCGCCTGCGCCACGTTGCTCGGCCTCGAGAGCCCATTCCACGAGTCGTCGGGATGTAGGCTCGTGCCCACCCTTGACGTAGCATATCCACTCGCCATTGTCGCAGCGAGCGTCGATAGCGACGACACACACCTGGCGTCCGAAGCGCTGTGCGATGTCGCTGATGAGCTCGGGGCGTCGCAATGCCGATGAGTTGATAGAGATTTTGTCGGCCCCGGCATTGAGCAATGCATCGACATGGTCAACGCTGCTAATGCCGCCGCCCACGGTGAAAGGAATGCTCACGCCTTGCGCCACACGCCTGACGAGATCAATAAACGTGTCGCGCCCCTCGAGCGACGCCGTGATGTCGAGATAGACCAGCTCGTCGGCGCCAGCGTCGCTATATCGTTGTCCCAGCTCCACGGGGTCGCCCGCGTTGCGGAAATTGATAAAGTTTACTCCTTTCACCGTTGCCCCGTCCTTCACGTCGAGGCAAGGAATGATGCGTTTTGCAAGCATTTATCGTTGTTTGTTTAGAGATAGTAGATCGTTGAGAGTGATGCGGTTCTCGTAGATGGCCTTGCCCACGATTACCTGCTTGATGCCGGCATGGTCGAGAGCCTCGACGTGACTCATGTCGCCCACCCCGCCGCTGGCGATGAGTTCGAGCGACGGCACGGCGTTGAGGATGTTGCGGTAGAGGTCGATGCTGGGGCCTTGCAGCATACCGTCGCAAGCGATGTCGGTGCTGATGACCTTGGTCACGCCCAGCGCGTGGTAGTGCTCGATGAAAGGCACGACGCTTTTGTCGCTGCTTGTGAGCCACCCTTGCGTGGCGATGAAGCCGTCGCGCGAGTCGGCCCCGAGGATAATGCGCTCGTTGCCATAGGTTGTGAGCCAGTGCTTGAAGACCTCAGGCTTGGTCACGGCGATGCTTCCGCCCGTCACCATTGCCGCACCACACTCAAAAGCGATGCGCAGGTCGTCGTCGCTTTTGAGACCGCCGCCGAAGTCAACGGTGAGGCTGGTGTGCGCGGCGATATTCTCAAGGACGCGATAGTTGACGATGTGCTGCGACTTAGCTCCGTCAAGGTCAACCAGATGCAGGCGCGTGCATCCACAGTGTTCAAAGGCACGAGCCACGTCGAGCGGCGACTCGTTATAGACCTTTTTCTGTGCATAGTCGCCCTGCGACAGTCGCACGCACTTGCCGTCGATGATGTCGATTGCGGGTATGATGTTGATAATCATAGGTCAAGGAAATTACGTAGGATGATTTCGCCCACACTGCCGCTCTTCTCGGGGTGGAACTGCGTGGCGTAGAAGTTGTCGCGGTGCAGCACGGCGCTGAAGGGTGTGATGTAGCGGGTCAGCGCCTCGGTGTGGGCGCAAGGCTCGGCATAGTAGCTGTGGACGTAATATACGTGTCGGCCGTCGGTCTCAGGCGAGGCGATGCCAGGGGTAGTGACCTCCAGAGTATTCCAGCCCACATGAGGGATTTTGCAGTCGGGGCATGAGGTGTTGTCGAAGCGCTTCACACAAGTGTCGAAGATGCCCAGCCCGTCGACGTTGCCCTCATCGCTGTGGCGGCACATGAGTTGCATGCCGATGCAGATGCCCAGCACAGGCTGGTTGAGGCCAAGAATAACCTTGTCAAGACCGCTTTGTCGCAGGTGAGCCATCGCAGTTGATGCCTCCCCTACTCCGGGGAAAATCACCTTGCTGGCGGCTCGCAGGGTGTCGGGGTCGCTGGTGACGACAGCGTCGGCTCCCAGTCGCTGCAATGCGCAGAGCACCGAGAACACGTTGCCGGCGTTATATTTTACAATTGCTATCATTTGTTTGATGGTAGGTGCTTGGAGTTAGGCGACTCGGTGATGTGTTTCTGCGCACTCGACTTGTTGACGCCCTCCTTGGGCTTGAAAGTGCCATTGGCAGGCGCATTGGGAATCACCGAAGCCACATGCCCGGCAGCCTTAGGGGCCTCGGTAGTGGAGGTTGCAGGCTCAGGCTTGGGTTCAGGTTTTGTGCGCTCGATGAGGCGTCCCGGAGGCATAGGCATGCTTTTGGGCGTCGTGTGAGTGCGCAACAGCAAGAGGCTGTCGGCATAGGCGATGTCGTTGCGCATCATGTTGTAATAGATGTATCCGTAGATGCGCGACACCAGGCGCGTGGAGTCGCTCTGGAGTGCGACGTGGTTCCAGCCCTCGTGGTTGAGCTGATTGGTAATCAACGATGTGGAGCCGTCGCGATAGTCCACTGCGAGGAAAGTGCGGAACGTGTTGCGCACATTGGCGAGCTTGTATTGGAACTCATATCGGTCGCCTGGCGCATATTCCCTGTCGGGCTCAAGGTCAAAGGTGACGAAGCCGCTCGTCATGGGTGCAGAGAACACCCAGCGGCGCACGCCGTGCCACAGATCGGCGCTGTCGCCCTGCATGGCGTAGGTGTGATTGGAGGCTGCCATGGCCTCTTGGTTGCGCTGAACGGGCGATGCCGAGGCCTCGTCGGCTGCCTCGTCGCGCATGTCCTGCAGACGCCTGATGACGTTGTCATAGACCTTTAAATATGAGTCCATGTTGCGCGCATACCACACGAGCGAAGTGTCGTAGAGCTCGGGTGTGACATTATACTTTGCCATTACCGACTGCTTCAGCACCAGTTTAGACGAGTCGTTGGGGAACTGATCCCAGTGCGACTGGATATAGGCATCGGCCATCTCGATGTCGACGAGCAGGTCCTCCATCGTGCTTTCGGGGATGACGCCTTTGGGGGCTTTGTCGCAAGCCGCCGCAAGACACAAGAGCGCCACCGTGAATGCCGAGTAGAGGAGATTTTTCATTGTGTAGCGAGATTAGTTATCGGAGTCGGGAGTTGTGTCGTCGGTTTTCTCGGGGGCTGCGAGGAAGCGCGAGTAGAAGATGATGAGTACCACGACGCTCACACTGAGAGCCGAGTCGGCGATGTTGAAAATGGGCTGGAAGAAGACAAAGTGGTTGCCTCCGCACAGAGGCATCCAGGTGGGCCAATCCCACTCGCACAGTGGGAAATAGAGCATGTCGACCACACGTCCGTTGAATAGCGACTCATAGCCACCACCCGGGGGGAAGAGCTGTGCCACGTCGGGGAAAGACGGGGCATTGAAGATTACGCCATAGAAGATGCAGTCGATGACATTTCCCATTGCTCCGGCGGTAATCATGGCGATGCACACGATGTAGCCACGCGGCACGTCGGAGCGTGTGCGCAGCTTGTAGAGGTAGTAGATAAAGAGCGCCACGGCGATGATGCGGAACCATGTGAGGAAGATTTTGCTTCCCAGCTCCATGCCGAATGCCATGCCGTTGTTCTCGATAAACTGCAGCTTAAACCAGCTGGTGATATCGATTGACTCGCCATAGTAGAAGTGGGTTTTGACCCACACCTTAAGAGCCTGGTCAAGCGCGATGACCAGGACGACAACTATGGTAGCAAGCCATCCATTAGATATTTTCTTCATTTTCATTCATTCGGCCCACGTCGCGTCTTGCCGATCCAGCGACGGGGCTTAACGTTTTTTCCTTTGTTGTTCTATTTCCTTTCCCTCGATTGAGGTGGTGGTGTGAGGCACGGCGAGCAGACGTCCCTTTGGGATGAGCTTGCCGGTGATGCGGCACACGCCATAGGTTTTATTCTCAATGCGCACGAGAGCGGCCTTGAGCTTGTTGATAAACTCGACCTGTCGCTGGGCGCGTTGCCCTGCACGGTCTTTACTTAGTTCCTCGGCCACGCCTTCAAGAGCCTTGAATGTGGGTGAGGTGTCGTCGGCCTGCATGGTTGCGGTGAGCAGTTCCAGATTGGCCTTAGCTTGCTCAATTTTCTCAAGGATGAGCGCCTTGAACTCGTTGAGGTCGGCATCACTATACCTAACTCGGTCGGTATTCTGGTTCATGGGAAAGGATATTGGTTAGGCCTTGTCGACTGTCATTTTAACCTTTAGGTCGTCTTTTTCGGCGTCGATGGTGTCGTCGTGGTCGACCTCCACCACCTCGAGGCTCGCTGCGAGCACCTGAGCGGCGATGTAGTCGCTGAAGTTGTTCACGGCGCCGATGACGCGTTCGTCGGGGTTAATTTTGACAATTACTCGGTCGGTTATATCAAAGTTTTTCTTCTTGCGAATGTTTTGGATGCGGTTGACAAGTTCGCGTGCCATGCCCTCGCACACGAGTTCGTCGGTGAGCGTGATGTCGAGAGCGACGGTGAGGTTACCATCGTTGGCGACGAGCCATCCTGGGATGTCCTCGCTGATGATTTCCACGTCGGTCTTGTCGACCACGGCTTCCTGTCCGGCGATGTTGAGCGTGATGGTTCCGGCCTTCTCAAACTCGATGATAGCGGGCTGTGGGAGCGTGGTGAGCTCGGCAGCAAGCGCCTTCATGATTTTGCCATATTTCGGGCCGAGTTTCTTGAAGTCGGGCTTCACGCGCTTCACGAGGATGCCGGCATCACCGCCCACGAGCTTGATTTCCTTGACGTTTACCTCATTCTTGATAAGGTCGGCAACGGCCTCAATGTTGGCGCGCTGGGTGTCGTCGAGCACAGGCACCATGATTGCCATGAGCGGCTGTCGCACCTTGAGGTTCTGCTTGCGGCGCAGGGCGAGCACCATCGAGGTGATGTCCTGAGCCACCTGCATGCGTGCCTCGAGTTGCTTGTCGATAACGGCGGTGTCGACCTCGGGATAGAGAGCCAGATGCACCGAGTCGTTGCTGCCAGTGAGGTCGCGGTAGAGGCGGTCGCTGAAGAAGGGCGACACGGGAGCCATGAGCAGTGCCACGGTCTTGAGGCAGTGGTAGAGGGTTTGGTAGGCGGCGAGCTTGTCGTCGTTGTTATCGAGCGAGCCACCCCAGAAGCGCTTGCGGTTGAGTCGCACATACCAGTTGCTCAGGTGGTCGCCCACAAAGTCGCTAATGGCGCGTGCGGCACGTGTGGGCTCATAGTCGTCGAGGTTGCGTTTCACGTCGTCGATGAGGGTGTTGAGCAGCGAGATGATCCAGCGGTCGATTTCGGGGCGACGGTCAACTGGCACCTGCGGCGCGGCGGGGTCAAAGCCATCAACGTTGGCATAGAGGGCGAAGAACGAGTAGGTGTTGTAGAGCGTTCCGAAGAACTTGCGCGACACCTCGACCACGCCGGCCTCGTCAAACTTCAGGTTGTCCCAAGGCGAGGAGTTGCTAATCATGTACCAACGCAGGGGGTCGGTGCCATATTTCTCTATGGCGCCAAAAGGATCGACGGCGTTGCCCAGTCGCTTGCTCATCTTGTTGCCGTTCTTGTCGAGCACAAGGCCATTGGAAATCACACTCTTATAGGCCACGTTGTCAAATACCATTGTGGCGATGGCGTGCAGAGTGAAGAACCAGCCGCGAGTTTGGTCAACGCCCTCGGCGATGAAGTCGGCGGGATAGAAGCGGCCACTGTCGACGAGTTCCTTGTTCTCAAACGGGTAGTGGAGTTGGGCGTAGGGCATTGAGCCGCTGTCGAACCACACGTCGATGAGGTCGAGCTC
>JABUUJ010000029.1:35987-40439 GCA_021443235.1 Muribaculaceae bacterium | reverse complement strand
ACATAGTCGCCAGGGATGACACGGAAGCCGTTGTCGTTGATTGCCCACGAGTCGCCGCACTTGTCGACTGGCTTCACCCACGGGAAGAGCTGCTCATAGCGCATGCCCACGAGGTCGGCGCCCTTGAACTCGGCAATCACCTTGTAGGGGATGACCTTGTCGCCCTTGGCATAGTCGGCGAGAGGTTTCTGGGCGCCTTCGGGCTTGAAATAGGCGTTGAGGCGAGGTTTTGCCATGATGTAGGTGCAGGGCTCGCCGTTATAGGGGTTGTAGCTTTCTACTGCCACATAGTCGATTTTTGGGCCTACGCACAGGGCGGTGTTGCTGGGCAGAGTCCAGGGGGTAGTGGTCCATGCGAGGATGGCGACTTTCTCAAAGCCCATGTCGGCGTTGGCCTTGATGGTGTCGAGCACGGGGTGGCTGGCTGGCACGACGGTGAACTGCGCGGTGGCGGTTTGGTCTTTCACGTCGCGGTAGCAGCCGGGCTGGTTGAGCTCGTGCGAGCTGAGTCCGGTGCCTGCGGCAGGCGAGTAGGGCTGGATGGTGTAGCCCTTGTAGAGCAGTCCCTTGTTGTAAAGTTGCTTGAGGAGCCACCACAGGGTCTCGATGTAGTCGTTGGTATAGGTGATATAGGGCGCGTTCATGTCGACCCAGTATCCCATCTTGTGAGTGAGGTCCTCCCACTCGCGGGTGTATTTCATCACTTCCTTGCGGCAGGTGGCGTTATACTCGTCGACGCTCACCTTCTTGCCGATGTCCTCCTTGGTAATGCCCAGGGCCTTCTCCACGCCGAGCTCGACGGGCAGGCCGTGAGTGTCCCAGCCGGCCTTGCGCATCACCTGGAAGCCTTGCATGGTTTTGTAACGGCACACGATGTCTTTGATGGTGCGTGCCATCACATGGTGGATGCCGGGCATGCCGTTGGCCGAGGGGGGACCCTCGTAGAAAACAAATGAAGGCGCGCCTTCGCGCTCACTGATGCTGCGGGCAAACACGCCCTCGGCATCCCATTTCTCAAGTACCTCCTTGTTGATGTCGGAGAGGTTAAATTGGTTATATTCGTTGAACTTTTTCATATTTTCTTGTTAGAGAACCCACAAAGTTACTTTTAACTTGCAAAGTTAAGAATTTTTGCCCAAACCCACAACATCTGAGCGCGAAAATGACTTTGACATTGACTTTGACTCTGACTTTGACTGGCATTGCAGAGATACAGCCGCCAGCAAAAGGAAAGGCAGCGGGTTTTTCAAGTATAATTGAAAAAAGCGAGAAAAACAGGTAATTTTTCAAGTATAATTGAAATATTTTGTATATTTGCAGAAAATTTCAATTATAAAAGATATGAGAGTGGTATTAAGGCAAAACTATATTGACCAAATTGAGAAGAGTCTGGGGAAGGATTTTATCATTGTGCTTGTTGGGCAACGACGTGTGGGCAAGAGCTATGTGCTCAAGATGATTAGCGGGCTGAAGGAAAAGGATGCCAACAATAACATCATCTTTATTGACAAAGAGAAGGAGCAGTTTGATTTCATAAAGACCTATCAAGACCTGAACGAATATATCAAGGCCCATTATGTGAAAGGGAAGATGAACTATATCCTTGTGGATGAGATACAAGACATTGAGGGCTTTGAGCGCACTGTTCGCAGTTACTGCACCGAGCCCGACGCCGAGGTCATCATCACTGGCAGCAATGCTATGATGCTGAGCAGCGACCTTAGCACCTTGATTGGCGGCAGGTATAAGGAGATTTACATCCAGTCGTTGAGCTATAAGGAGTTCCTTCAGTTCCACGAGTTGCCCGACAGCGACGACTCGCTGGCAAAATATATCCAGTTTGGTGGTCTTCCTGGCCTGGCAAAGATTGGTCTTGACGAAGATGACGTCAGAGAGTACCAAAAGGACATCTACAACACGGTTTTGTTGAAAGATGTGATATTGAGGAACAAGATTCGCAACGCGGTGTTTCTTGAAAACCTCACGCGCTTCCTTGCCGACAACGTTGGCAAGATAATTTCGGCCAACAGTATTTCCAACTTTATGAAGTCGCAAGGTCGGCCCACGACCTCGACCACCATAATGGAATATATTAAGTGCCTCGCCGATGCCTACATCCTTCACAAGGTGCATCGCTATGACATTCACGGCAAGAAATTGTTTGAGACCAACGACAAGTTCTACTTTGAAGACCATGGCATTAGAAACGCGATTGTGGGCGGAAACCGCGAGCGTGATATAGAGAAGGTGATTGAGAACATTGTCTATCAGCAGCTTGTAAGGTTGGGCTATGGAGTCACCGTCGGTCAGTTGAAGGCCGGCGAAATCGATTTTGTGTGTGAGGGGAAGGGAGGCAAGCGCATCTATGTCCAGGCATCCTATTTAATTGCCAACGAAGAAACACGAGCGAGGGAGTTTGGTAATTTAGCGTCGATAAAAGACAATTACCCGAAATATGTAATCTCCATGACCCCATTGGTTGAGAGGCAGGACGCTGAGGGCATTGTGCACCTGGGCCTCCATGCATTTTTAACAGGAAGCGAGCTATAAGGTTAAGGTCAGGGTCAATGTCAATGTCGGGGAAAGTGTGGTGGTTTCGGAAATTATTTGTAATTTTGTGGCGGTAAAATTTTTCACTGTATGAATTTCATTGCTGACATGAGGCGCGCCGTGCTTGCTGGTGCGTATATTTCGCTGGCTGGGCTGGCGTATTTGAAGATTGGAGGCCCCCTGGGCGCTGTTTTGTTTGGTCTGGGTCTGCTGGGCGTGATACAGAGCGAGAGCCTGCTGTATACTGGCCGCATCTACTATGAGAAGAGTTTTCTCAAGTTGGGGCTGGTGATTTTGGGCAACGTGATAGGTTGCTTTGCTGTGGGCATGATGGCCCGGTATGCGTTTCCCGATGTTATTGCCACTGCCGAGAAGTTTATCGCCGGGCGCGTTGCCGACTCGCTGCTGGCGTGCTGCATCAAGGGTGCGTTTTGCGGCATGGTGATGACGACGGCGGTTGTGGGTGGCAAGAAGAACCACTGGTGGCCGTTGCTGCTGGGCATTCCGTTCTTCATTCTGTCGGGATTTTATCACTCGATTGCCGACGCGTTCTATTTCATGGTGAGCCCTACCCCACAGTATGCGCTGCCGTGGCTGGCGATTGTTGTGGGCAACTGGATAGGCGGGAAGATGTTTTTCCTGTGCAAGCCTAAGGAGTAGATAGTTTATCAAGTTTATCAAGTTTTTCAAGTTTTTCAAGTTTTTCAAGTTTTTCAAGTTTTTCAAGTTTTTCAAGGTATAAAAAAAGCGGTTAACTGTGGGGTTAACCGCTTTTTTATGTGTGGGGGCTTTTGGTGAAGGAACTGAGGGTGTTACTTGGGGAAGGCGGTCCAGCCTTGGGCTTGGATGGGGATTTCGGCGTCGTCGCGGGTGACGAGGCACGCTCCGAGCGAGGGCTTGGTGATGCGTCCGATGAGGCGTGCAGTTTTCATGTGCTGCACCTTTTCGTGCTCGGTGAGGGGCACGGTGAACAGGAGTTCGTAGTCCTCGCCGCCGTTCATGGCCGCGGTGACGAGATTCATGCCAAATTCCTCGGCCTGCAGGGCGGTTTGGTAGTCGATGGGTATTCGGTCCTCGTAGACGCGGCATCCCACGTTGGAGTTGTGGCAGATGTGCAGAATCTCGCTTGAGAGACCGTCGCTGACGTCCATCATGGCTGTGGGATGCATATCGAGCTCGGCGATTTCGGCGATGACGTCGCGCCGTGCCTCGGGTTTGAGTTGTCGCTCAAGGAGGTATTCCTTGCCGGCGAAGTCGGGCTGGAAATTAGGATCGTCTTTCCCCACTTCTTTCTCACGCTCAAGGAGTTGCAATCCCATATAGGCTGCTCCCAGATCGCCGCTCACACAGAGCAGGTCGGTGTCGCGCGCGCCGCTGCGACGCACGGTTTTGCCTTTCTCGCCCTCGCCCACGCAAGTGATGCTGATGATGAGACCTGTGACCGAAGCGCTGGTGTCTCCACCCACGAGGTCGACGCCATATTGCTCACAGGCGAGGCGTATGCCGTCGTAAAGTTCCTCGATGTGCTCAACGGTGAAGCGCTTGCTGATGCCGAGCGAGACGGTGATTTGCCGTGGTTGCCCATTCATGGCATAGACGTCGCTGAAGTTGACCACCGCGGCCTTGTAGCCCAGGTGCCGCAGGGGCACATAGGTGAGGTCGAAGTGTATGCCCTCGAGCAGGAGGTCGGTGGTGATGAGCGTCTCGACGTCCTTCTTGCTGTAGTCAAGGATAGCGCAGTCGTCGCCCACCCCCATCACGGTGCTGTCGTGGTTGATGGGCAGGTTTTTAGTGAGGTGGCCGATGAGGCCAAACTCGCCCAATGTGGAGATTTCGGTCATGCTTAACGTTTAAAGTTTATTGTTTAAAGTTTATTGTTTAAAGTTTATTGTTTAGTGTTTA
>JABUUJ010000029.1:24719-35440 GCA_021443235.1 Muribaculaceae bacterium | reverse complement strand
AGTTGATGTGGTCGGTGATAATCATGAGGTCGCCAATCTTGAAGTTGGGGTTCATACCGCCGGCGGCGTTCGACACAAAGAGCGTTTTCACGCCCACTGCCTTCATCACGCGCACTGGGAAGGTAGCCTCCTTCATGTTGTATCCCTCATAGTAGTGGAAGCGTCCCTGCATTGCCATGATGTACTTGCCGCCCAGATGTCCGAAGATGAGGCGTCCCGAGTGGCCTTCGACAGTCGATATGGGGAAGTTCGGTATTTCCTCGTAGGGAATAGCCACCTTGATTTCAATGTGGTTAACGAGGTCGCCGAGTCCGGTGCCGAGAATGATGGCGATTTTGGGCATATCGCCCACACGTTCTATAAGATATTGAGCGGTTTCGTTAATTAGCTCAGGCCAGTTAATTTCTTGTTTATTCATAATGTAATGTTTTGATTATTAAGATCATGTATTGGTGTTCAAGCCTTGATGGCTTTGACAAGGTCGGTGATGAAGTCGCGGTTTTCCTGCTCGAGGAATCCCACCCTGATGGGTATGTAGTAGATGTGGTGCCTCTTTGTGGGAGGATAGTAGGCATTGTTGAGAATGCGCACCGAGTCTTTCTCGGTGGTGATGATGAACTTGCGTCGCCCGTTCAGGCTCTCAAAGATGTCGAAGATTTCGCCGAAGTCGGAGCGAGTGAAATAGTGGTGGTCGTCGTAGTGAATGACCTTGACCTGCGCGTTAAACGCACGCAGGTATTTCACGAAGGGCTTGGCGTGGGCTATACCGGTGACACACAAGATAGTATCGTCGGCATTGAGGCTATAGAGCGATGTAAGCTCGGGGTGATGTATGGGGAACACCGACACGGGGTCGGCATATCGGATATTGGAGAAATAGGGTCCTTGCGATGGGTAGAGGTCGAGGTGCATCTTCATTGATCGCAGGTCGATTGCGGTGATATTTGACGGGCATTTTGTGACCACCACCATGTCGCAGTCGACGAGGCGGTGCATAGGCTCACGCAACGAGCCCAGTGGTAGCAGTCGGTCCTCAAATGGCGGTCGCGTGTAGTCGACGAGCACTATGTTGACCTTAGGCTTGACATAACGGTGCTGGAAGGCATCGTCGAGCAAGACGAGGTTGATGTTGGGGAACAGTCGCATAAGTTCGCGAATGCCCTTTCGTCGGTTCTCGCACACAGCCAGCGTGATGAGTCCATTGTATTTGTGATAGATTTGGAACGGCTCGTCGCCGATGTCGCGTGGCGAGAGGCTGTCGGATGCAAGTATAAACCCATTGGTGGCGCGCTTGTAGCCACGGCTGAGGACGGCGATGTTGTATTGCCTGCAGAGCGCCTCGATGATGTATTCGACGTGAGGTGTCTTGCCAGTTCCGCCCACGGTGATGTTGCCCACCGAGACCACAGGAATCTCAAACTCCTCGCTCTTGATTAATCGGCGATTGAAGCAGAAGTTGCGCACCCACACGCCAGCGCCATATAGCCACGAGAATGGCGTGAGGATGGCGTTGACGATGGTCTTGCGTTGTTGCTTATTCAATATTTTGGATAAATCAATCACGGATAGAGTTTAGTGTTTAAAGTTTATTGTTTAAAGTTTATTGTTTAAAGTTTATTGTTTAAAGTTTATTGTTTAGTGTTTATTGTTTAGTGTTTAGTGTTTATTGTTAAGGTCATTAAGGCCGTTTAAGGTCATTAACGACTTGATGAACTTGATAAACTTGATGAACTTGATGAACTTGATGAACTTGATAAACTTGAAAAACTACTGGATGGTGGGAATTTCCATGATGCAGAGGATGTGGTCGCGGTTGAGCATGCGAGTGAGCTGCTTGTGGTACTCGTAGAGGAATCCCATCTCGCCCTGTAGTTGCTGCTCATATTGCATTACCATGTAGTTCTTGAACATCTTCTGCCATTTGTCCTCGGCGCCGGGATAGTTCTGCACCTCGTAGCTGTCGGCTTTAAGTTTAGCCTGCTTGGCGACCCACTTAACGGCGTCGTCAATGCCGCCGAACTCGTCAACAAGACCTATGTTGCGGGCCGAGACGGCATCCCACACGCGTCCTTCGGCAATCAACTTGATAGAGTCCTGAGTCATCTTGCGGCCGTCGGCGCAACGCTTGGTGAACAGGTCATATCCTTCTTCCACCATGTGCTGTAGCGCGGCGCGCTGCACAGGGGTGAGACGCTGAGAGATGACACCCATATCGGCGTTTTCGTTGGTTTTTACAACGAAGTGGCGAAGGTCCAGTTGCTTCTCCAGTAGATCCTGGAGGCAAGGAATCATGCCGAAGATGCCGATGCTGCCAGTGATGGTAGTGGGCTCGGCGAAGATGCGCTGAGCGCCCGATGAGATGTAATAGCCACCCGATGCCGCATAGTCGCCCATCGACACTGCGTAGGGCTTTCCGGTCTTCTTGAAGTCCTCAAGGGCTTTCCAAATCTGCTCAGAGCCGAAAGCGCTGCCGCCAGGCGAGTTAACACGCAGCACGAGGCCCTTCACGTCGTCGTCCTTGGCAAGGTCCTTGACCTGCTCGATGATGTCGTCGCTCACGATTGCGTCGCCTTGCGACATAAGGCTCTTGCCCGGATCGATTTCGCCCACTGCGTAGAGCACGGCGATTTTGTCGCCGGTTTTAGCAGCGTCGACATTAGGCGCGAGGGTTGCTGCGTCCACGAGGTTGAGGTCGTCGTCGTCGTCAACCTCGGTGAGTTTCTTGAGCAGCGACTCCATCTCGTCGCGATAGACCAGACGGTCGACCAGTTTACTCATTATCAGCGAGTCGGGAGTCATGCACGCTACCACGCCATTAACGAGAGAGTTGAATGTATCGATAGGGATGTTACGGCTTGCGGCGATGCTGTCGGCCATTGATTTCCAGATATTGCCCATATAGACCTCTTGCTGGAGTCGGTTGGCGTCGCTCATTTCCTCCACCATGTAAGGCTCGACGGCGCTTTTGAAAGTTCCCACACGCACTACCTGCATCTCAACGCCCACCTTGTCGAGCAGGCGCTTGGGATAACGGTTAACTGCCGAGAGACCGTGCACGTCGACCGAGCCCACCGGGTTGAGGAAGATGCTGTCGGCCACGCTGGCGATATAGTAGTCATCTTGCGAGTATCCTGCGTGGCCATAGGCGTAGATGAACTTGCCATTGCCCTTGAAGGCTGTGAGAGCCTTGCGCAGCGCCATGAGCGTCGCAGGCGAAGCGCTCAGTCCGTCGCACTCGAGGTAAATGCCGTCGATGTTGTCGTTGTCGTTGGCTTCCTCGATGGCCTTAACCATAACGTTAAGGGCAGGCGAGCTCGCAGTGTTGCCGTTGAGCAGTGAGATGAAATCCATGCCAGTGCTTCCGCTTCGCTCGGCGATATCCCCCGAGAGGTTGATGTGCAAGATTGAGTGTTTGGTCACCTTAGGCGTAGAGCCGCTGGCGCTCATGCCAATGATGGCAAAACTGCCAATCACAGTTGTAATCACAAAAAAAGTCAAAGCGAGCCACACTCCCACGAATGAGCCACACACAATGAGCAAAAATTTCTTCATCATAATATTTAAATATTTGAAATTTAGCGGTTTATATTTTTCAACCAGCGTTGCTTGCGCGAAACAACTGCTCGGCAAACTACAAAATTAGTGATTATTTCTTAATATTAAGGTGTTTTGTCGTTTTTTTTGAAAAAAAGTTGCCGATGTGCAAATGCGACGAGCGCGACGGTGGCGATGGCACTCACGAGAGCCAGCAACGGGAAGGCATCATCCTGAGGCACACCCAGGTGGTCGAGCGCGCCCTCGCCGACGATGCCGTTATTGACAAGATAGGCAGCGACGACCACGGTGGCATTGTTGAGCGTGTGGGCAATCATGGGCACCCACAGCGAGCGCGTCCACACCAGCAAGTAGCCCAGCCATGCACCCAGCAGCATGCGCGGCACAAAGCCGAAGAACTGCATGTGAATGGCGCTGAAAGCCACCGCCACAACCCACACCCACAGGTGGCTGTCGCCTGCCTTGGGCATCATGCGCAACATGGCGCCGCGGAAAAACATCTCCTCGCTCACGCCAGCCATCACAGCCACGGCGAAGAGGACCGCCAGCATCGCGGGGATGGTGTTGAAGTCGAGAATCTGCTTGGTGGCAGCCTCGGCGGCATCTTCCATGGTGCGCATCGCCTTCTCGATGGCCGCCATCGATGCCGGCAGGTGTATGTGTGCGTTCCAGTCGATTACCCAGTTGAGTGCGGGCATAGCCACGATGCTCACCATCAGCACGATGGCTACGGCTTGCCACGACGGAGCGCGGTCGAGCCCCATAATGTGCCACGGGCGCTTGAAGATGAGCCAGCAGGCGCAAAGTGCGGGCAAGATAAACGCTATAACATCCTGTGCCACAACGCTGCACAGCAGGTGCGCAGTGCGAGGCATGCCTGCGAGACAAAGTGTTAGTGACGACGCAATGATTACGCCGGCCAAAGCCATGCACAGCAGCACCAGCACTCGGGTTGCCGGCGACCAAGTTAGCTTGAGAGAGATATTTTCCATAATAAAAAACGTGTTTAGCAAGTCGGCAAAAACCTCGTCACCGCCTTACCTAATGCAAAGTTAGTATAAAAACTCGGTTCCAAGTGCAAAAAAAAAAAAAATGATGCAATAAATATTTGGTGGGGCAACGTTATTTATATACTTTTGCGCCCACGATAGATAATCGCACAACTATTTAAAATTTTGTAATTATGAAAAAGATTATTTTGAGCTTGATTATTGCGTGTGTAGGCATCATGAATGTCAATGCACAGGACTTATACGATGAGTTGAACACCCCCACCGAGCCCGGACGCGTACTGAAAGAGAAACAGCACGACGACGCCGACATAAGCGAGCTTGCCGACTCGGTTAAGCACAAGTTTGCCGGCGCCGCGCTGCGCAAGGGCATGTTTGCGCTCACTGCCACACGCGTCGACCTGGGTCACTCGGGATGTTATGACTTCGGGCTTAACGAGAGCACCAACTTTGTGTTCCAGCAGGGCAACAACGCGATGGTGCAAGTCGCTCTCAACACTGCCGATCCTGGCCTTAACGGTTTTGGCGGCATCACCTGCGAGGGCCATGTGTCGAATCCCAAGTACCGCGAGGACAAGAAGGGCAACATCTACTATGACTTCACTGTGATGGGTGCCAGCATCAGTGCGACGGTGTCGATTACCGTGTATAAGGGCAGCAACTATGCCCAGGCCTATGTGAATCCCATCTTTGAGAGCTCGGCCTACTCGATCACCCTCTATGGCAACCTGGTGCCCTACAAGCGCGATCAATAGCACATTGGCTCAACGGCTTTAGCCACAAATAAACCCAAGAAACCATCTCATATTTCTTGGGTTTATTTTTATATAAATAATTAATCCTCAAATGTTTAATTCGTGAAAATTAGTGGAATTCGTGGCTAATTCTCGGAGTTGAGGAGGGCGAGGAAATCGTCCTCGTTGATGATGGGGATGCCCAACTTGCGGGCTTTTTCGAGCTTGGCGGGCCCCATGTTGGCGCCAGCGAAGACGAAGTCGGTTGCCGAGCTGATGGAGCCGACGTTTTTGCCGCCGTTTTGCTCAATCATTGCCTTGTACTCCTCGCGCGAGTGGTGGGTGAAGACGCCGCTGATGACGATTTTCTTGCCGGCGAGTCGGTCGGATTGTGCGGCGAGTTGTTCCTCGCTCACAGCCATTTGCAGCCCGGCGGAGCGCAGTCGCTCCACGATGACGCGGTTTTGGTCAACGGCGAAGAAGTCGACTATCGACTCGGCAATCTTAGTGCCAATCTCGTTTATGGTGGCGAGTTGCTCGGCCGGCATAGCCATGAGGTTGTCGATGTTGTGCAGGTTGCGCGCAAGCACCTTGGCTGTGGTTTCTCCCACGAATGGTATCGACAGAGCAAAGATTACTCGCTCAAACGGCACATTCCTGCTTTCGTCGATGCCCCGCAGAATGCGAGTGGCGAGTTTGTCCTGAAAGCGGTCGAGCGCCATGAGTTGCTCATAAGTTATGTCATAGAGGTCGGCGACATCCTTCACAAGGCCTTCGTCGTAGAAGCGCTTAGCCATCTCCTCCCCTATTCCGTCGATGTTCATCATGTGGCGCCCCACGAAGTGCTCAATGCGGCCGTAGATTTGTGGCGGGCAGGTCCACTTATTGGGGCACACCCATGCCGCCTCGCCCTCAATGCGCGTGAGCTGCGTGCCACACACTGGACAGACGTCGACAAAGCGCAGCGGCGAGGCATCGGGCTGGCGTTGCTTGGTGTCGACTCCCACGATTTTGGGAATTATCTCGCCGCCTTTTTCCACATATACCATGTCGTGGTCGTGGATGTCGAGCTGGCGAATTATGTCCTCGTTGTGTAGCGAAGCGCGCTTGACGATGGTGCCCGAGAGCAGCACGGGGTCAAGGTTGGCCACCGGGGTGATCACGCCCGAGCGTCCCACCTCGAACGACACGCTCTGGAGGCGCGTGCACTCGCGCTCGGGTGCGAACTTGTAGGCGATGGCCCATCGTGGCGACTTGGCGGTCGCTCCCAGGCTGAGTTGCTGGCTGAAAGAGTTGATTTTGAATACCAGACCGTCGGTTGCCACGGGCAGTTTCTTGCGCTCCACATCCCAGTGGTCGATGAAGTCCTTCACCAGGTCGATCGAGTCGAGCACGGTGAGCTCGCCCGTCTTGAATCCCCATCGCTTGAGGGCGTCGATGCTCTCGCGGTGAGTGGCAAACGGCATATCGTCGGCGAGCATGAAATAGAAGTAGGCGTCGAGTCCACGTCGTGCCACCTCGGCGCTATTTTGGAGCTTGAGTGTGCCGGCGGCGGCGTTGCGCGGATTGGCAAAAAGCTGCTCCTCGTTGAACTGTCGCTCCTCGTTGAGGCGGTGGAAAGAGGCCCATGGCAGCAGAATCTCGCCACGCACCTCAAAGCGTGCGGGATAGTCCATCCCCTGTGGCAGTTGCAGCGGCACGCTCTTGATGGTGATGACATTGCTGGTGACATCGTCGCCCATGGTGCCGTCGCCACGCGTCACGGCGCGCACTATTCGCCCGTTCTCGTAGGTGACCGAGATGCTGGTGCCGTCGTATTTCATCTCGCCCACGATCTCGCAGTCCTCGCCGCCCAGGCCGTCCTTGGCGCGTCGCAGGAAGTCCTGCACCTCGGCGATGTTGTAGCTGTTGGCGAGCGACATCATGGGTCGCTCGTGCGCCACCTGCTTGAAGGCCTTGTTGATGTCGCTGCCCACGCGCTGGGTGGGCGAGAGCGGGTCGCCGTACTGAGGGTAGCACTGCTCAAGGTCTTGCAGCTCACGCATCAGCGCGTCAAACTCCTGGTCGCTGATGGTGGGGTTGTTGAGAACGTAGTACTTATAGTTGTGCTCGTTGAGCTGCTTGCGCAACTCCTCAATGCGCATTTGAAACATGTCCATAGTCAAAATGATTTTTCACCCCAAAATTACAAAAAAAACCACACCCACACAAGTCTTTTTTGGGGCAATTGTGACAACACAGGGGCTCAATGTTGTTTTTTTTATGTACTTTTGCAGTATTAATTGTAATAACATGGCACAACACGACTCAAAAGGAGCAACAAAAGAACGCACCGGCCTGCACATTAAATCGCCGCAAAGGTACAAGGTGGTATTAGCCAATGACGACTTTACGCCCATGGACTTTGTGGTGGCAGTGCTCATGCAGGTGTTTCACAAGGCCGAGCCCGAAGCCTACGCCATCATGCTGCAAGTGCACAACGAGGGGCGCGGCGTGGCAGGCATCTACACCTATGACGAGGCGCTGACACGCAGCAACATGGCTACCCAGTGGGCAAGAGACAACGGCTATCCGCTAAGAGTGAACGTTGAGCCCGAATAACACACAACGAATCATGGCAAAGAAACGGAAGAAAAACAAGCATATTGACATCAACTATGACAAGTATGCCCTGGCTGTCATAAACAAAGCGATGAAGATGGCCAGAAAGGACCATTGCGAATTTGTCACGCCCGAGCATCTGTTAATAAAACTACTTGACAATGATCGCTTTATCAATGCGTTGTGGAGCATAGGGGCGACCAACGACGACATTGACCTGATGAGGGATGTGGCACAGGAAGAAGTGAGCAAAAGCGCCCTTGCCGACAATGACGTTGAGCCCATGGCATCGCAGCAACTGCTGCAAGTGATATTTGCGGCAGCCAAACAGGCCGAAGGCAGTGGGCAGGAACTTATCACCGTGCCCATGCTCGTCAACGCCATCATAAATCTGCCCGACTCGTGGGCTCGCAACATCCTTGACTCGGCGATTAGCGGCAAAGAGGGCGAGTTTATATCATGCCTTATCGATAGCTTTGACGACATCGACGAGGAGCAAGAAAGCGAGCACGACGGTCACGAGCCGTCGCACAACGACAGGCGCGCGCCACATGCCTCGTGGAAAGACCAGGTGCTGTGCATCAACGAGCACATTGGCGACCACAACCCGCTCATAGGTCGCGAGCTGGAGCTGGAACGCACCATCCAGGTGCTGTGCCGCAAAGACAAGAACAACCCGCTGCACCTGGGCGAGCCCGGCGTGGGAAAGACCTCGCTCATTTATGGCTTGGCGTCGCGCATTGAGCGTGGCGACGTGCCCGAACGCCTGCAGGGCAGCAAGATATATGAGATTGACATGGGGTCGCTCATCGCCGGCACGCAATATCGTGGCGACTTTGAGAAACGATTAAAGGGCGTGCTCGAGGGAGCCGCCGGCGAAGAGAACGCGATAGTGTATATCGACGAGATACACAACATCGTGGGGGCCGGGCAAACGGGCAACGGAAGCCTCGACGCGTCAAACATGCTAAAGCCCTATCTTGAGGGCGGCCGCGTGCGCTTCATTGGCGCCACCACCTACGAGGAATATAACCGCAACATCGCCCGCAGCAAGGGACTGATGCGCCGTTTCCAAACTATCGACGTGCCCGAGCCCAGCGTTGACGAGACGATAAAGATTATCAAGGAGCTGAAGGCGGGCTATGAGCAGTTTCACGGCGTGAAATATGACGACGACGCTCTGGAAATGGCAGTGAAAGCCAGTGCCAAGCACATCAAAGACCGCTATCTGCCCGACAAAGCCATCGACCTCATCGACGAGGCGGGAGCAATGATCGAGGCCAGTGACAACAAGGCCAACCGAGTGATTGACAAGGCAATCATCGCACAGGTGCTTGCCAAGGTGGCACGCGTTAACGCTCTGGACGACAGCAGTGACAGCATCGATAACCTCGCAACGCTCGAGCCCAAGATGAAAAGCGAGATATTTGGTCAGGACGCCGCCATCAAGGGTGTGACCGAGGCAATACAGATGTCGAAAGCCGGACTCCTTGACCCCGGCAAGCCGCTGGCGAGCCTGCTATTCGTGGGTCCCACGGGCGTGGGAAAGACCGAGGTTGCGCGCGTGCTTGCGCGCGAGATGGGCGTGGAGCTGGTGCGCTTCGACATGAGCGAATATGTAGAGAAGCACACCGTTGCCAAGCTCATTGGTTCGCCCGCGGGCTATGTGGGCTATGACGACGGCGGCCTGCTCACCGATGCTGTGCGTCGCGCGCCCGACTGCGTGCTTCTGCTCGACGAGATTGAGAAGGCCCACGACGATATTTTCAACATTCTGTTGCAAGTGATGGACTATGGCACACTTACCGACAACAAGGGCCGGAAGGCTCATTTCCAAAATGTTGTGCTCATCATGACCAGCAACGCCGGGGCGCAGCATGCCAGCCAGGCCTCACTGGGATTTGCTTCGACCGCCACAGCCGGCGGCGCGATGCTCAAGCAAGTGAAAAAGACGTTTAAGCCCGAGTTTATCAACCGACTCACCGACGTGGTGGTGTTTAACGATATGAGCCACGAAATGGCCGACTTGATCCTGACGAAGAAACTGGGCGAGTTGCAGCGCATGCTCGACACGCGCAACGTGAGAATCAAGGTTGACGACGATGCCCGCGAGGCGCTGCTCAAGGAGGGGTATTCGCGCCAATATGGTGCCCGCGAGATGGACCGCGTGATACACAATCGCGTCAAGACGCTGCTCATGCGCGAGATACTCTATGGCAAGCTGCAGCATGGCGGCAGCGCCCGCGTGACTGTGAAGGCTGGCGCGATAACGCTGAGCAATGTGCGTGGAGGTAAAGTTTAAGACCAATGGCTGAGATAGACTCTCAGTTTCGATTAGGCGCATAGACGCATAGGCGCTTAGGCGTAAATATAGTTTGTTTAGATAGATGATTTTCCGATTAAATAGTGAACTGGTTTTTCCTAATCCGCTACTGGGTGAGCCTGATGGGGCACTGGCAGTGGGAGGCGACTTAAGCATTGAGCGCCTCACGCTGGCCTATAGCCATGGCATTTTCCCATGGTTCTCGTTTCGCGACAACGATGAGCCTGTGTGGTATTGCCCCATGGAGCGTTTTGTGATTTTCCCGAGCGAAATCCATGTGTCGCACTCAATGCGCTCGCTCATCAACAAAGGAGTGTATCGCGTGTCGATTAATGAGGACTTTGAGGGCGTGATGCGCGGTTGCCAACGTGCCGACGGACGCCTTGAGATGGACGGGGCCTGGCTGAGCGACGACATCATCAAGGCTTACACCGCGCTGCACCAAGAGGAACTGGCGGCAAGCGTTGAGGTGTGGGACGGCGACGCGCTGGTGGGTGG
>JABUUJ010000029.1:7312-24694 GCA_021443235.1 Muribaculaceae bacterium | reverse complement strand
GTTTTCATTGGCGAGAGCATGTTTTCGCTTGTGCCCAACGCCTCCAAGCTCGCCCTTATCGCGCTGGCCCGACACCTTGAGCAACAAGGCTGGAAATTTATTGACTGCCAAATCGAGACACCACACCTGCGCTCCATGGGTGCTCGCTACATCCCTTATGAGGAGTACATGAATGTGTTGTGGGAGTAACTTTGGCTAATGGCTAATGGCTAATGGCTAATGGCTATTGGTTGATGGCTAATGGCTATTGGCTAATGGCAGATGGTTGATGGCAGCTGAATTAAGTTTTTAAGGGGTTAAGAGGTTAAGATTGAGAAAGTTTGGGAGAAATCGTTAAAAATGCACCTTCAGGGTGCATTTTTTGCCATATTTTGCACTTTTGCAGTGCATTTTTTGTATCTTTGTGGCTGAAAATGGATTAAAACGTCAAAAATGGATACATTATTTGAGAAACAGCAACGACTGTTGGACTTTGTCAGCACCGATTTTGTGCGCTATAAATATGATGAGATAGCGTGGAACTCGCGCATGCTTGCCCTGATTGGACCTCGTGGCGTGGGGAAAACAACCATGTTTCTCCAGCATATTAAAATGCACCACAATATTGCTGACACACTGTATGTTATGGCCGACAGCACCTATTTCACGACACACACTTTGCTTGAGTTGGCCGACAAATTTTACAAGCACGGTGGCAAAAACCTGTATATTGACGAGATACACAAATACACCAACTGGTCACGAGAACTGAAAGAGATTTACGACAGCTACCCCACCCTGAAATTGGCGTTTACCGGCTCGTCGGTGCTGGATATCACCAAGGGCGTTGCCGACCTAAGCCGTCGTGCACCAGTTTATCACATGCAGGGGTTGTCGTTCCGCGAGTTTCTACGCATCGCTCACGGCATTGTTGTGCAGCAGCACTCGCTTGACCAGATTTTGAGCAATAACATCTCGCTTCCTGGCGTGGAGCATCCATTGCCACTCTTTGAGGAATATCTCAAGAAAGGCTACTACCCTTTTGGAACTGATGTCGCGTTTGAACTGGAGCTGGAAGAAATTGTGAATAAGACAATTGAGGTTGATATCCCCAACTATGCCGAAATGAATATGGGCACAGCCCGCAAACTGAAACAGCTGCTGGGCGTCATCTCTAAAAGCGTTCCTTTCAAGCCCGTGAAAAAGACCTTGGCCGAAATTATCGGCGTGAGTCGAAATGATATCTCCGACTATTTTATCCTACTGGAACGGGCAGGCCTAATTGCTCAGTTACGCGACGCCACAGGCGGTATCAGAGGACTCGGGAAAGTAGAGAAAGTGTATCTTGACAATACCAACCTTGCCTATATGCTGGCCCCTAATGATAGCGACACGGGCAACATTCGCGAGACGTTTTTCAACAACCAAATGCGTGTGAAACACGATGTTATCAGCTCTAATAAAGGCGACTTCAAGATTGATGGCTACACCTTTGAAGTGGGAGGCAGAAAAAAGGGGCAGAAGCAAATTGCAGGCATCGAAAACGCCTTTGTCGTGAAAGACAACATAGAAAGTGGTAGCGGCAACATCATCCCGCTTTGGGCATTTGGCCTCAACTATTGAAAATCATTCTATTAAGCACAAAAATAGAAATCTTACCGAGTAGTAAGTTACTACTCGGTAAGATTTTTTGTTTTTAGCCCAAGATTTTTGGGTGTGGGGTTAGAAGTGGGAGGTGAACCAGATTTTGAAGATGGGGTCGAGGAATGTGAGTTGCCGATTGCCGAGGGCAAGGACATCCATGTTAATGAGGACTCGTTTGTTTTTTGTGACGCTTGCCGAAGTTCCCATGCGGTAGCGACGCAGCACCTGGGTTGACGACAACTGCTGCTCGCCACGAGCCACGGCGCGCAGCAATTCAATTTGCTGCTCACTCAAGTTGTCGCACAGTCGCATATAGGCCTCAGAATTCACATCCATGCACCACTCGAGCGCTTGCTGGAACGCATCGTCGGTCACTTGCTCGTCGGTGAAGTTCCACACTGCCGCCGCCAGTTGCTGCACATACCACGAATGGCACTCAACGGTAGTAATAATTTTATCGGCAAAATGGGTTGAAATCGTCTTCCCCGTTAAAGCGAAACGGTCGGTAATATATCTCATCCAGTCCTGGTGGTCGATTTTCGGCAAATGATATATCTGCCCGAAGCGGTAGAACGGCTTCTCGGACGAATCAAAAATCTGTGCCATCATGTGGCGCTGGCTGCCATAGAGGCAATAAGACACCGATTGCTGATGTTGCCACACGCTGCGCATACGACTTTCAAGACGAGAGTAATCGGACAACTTCGATAGGCTTTGGAACTCGTCAATGCAGACAATAATTTGGAGACCCTTGTCCTGGGCAATGCGCTCGGGCAGTTGCAACACTTCGGTCTCGTCCTGACCATTGTCGGCAATGCTGAACGACAAAGAGAAATCGCTCATCGGTTCAGGTGAAAAAGAGACCTTTGGGGCGACTGACTTGAGGAACTTGCCTATGGTCTGCAACACGCTCTCGACATGCGACGACGTGGCCCGCAGCACCTCGCGCGCAAAAACCGAATAAAACTCGGCCGACGAGGTGATGGTGTAGGCATCGATGAAGCAGACCCTGACATTGCTTTCTTGGGCTTCCAACTCGGCCATGGCTTGCTTCACAAGCGAAGACTTTCCCCATCGGCGAGGCGAAACCAGTATTACATTGGTGCCCGAGAAGAGAGCCGACTTGAGGAAACTGCGATCTTTATCTCTATCGATAAAATGCTCTTTTTCAGCTATTTTGCCATATTGGAACGGATTTTTCATACTATTTATATTTAGATTTCAGGTGCAAATATACAAAATCTTACCGAATAGTAAGTTACTGTTCGGTAAGATTTTTTGTTTTTAGCCCAAGATTTTTGGGTGTGTGGGGGTTAGAAGAAGCTGTAGCCCAGGGTGATTTGGATGGTGTTTTGGTGGATGGTGGCTCCGCCCTTTTTGGCGTTGAGGTTGAGGAAGCCAATCTGGGTGTTGAGGCCAACATAGAAGTTGTCGATGTGCACGCCTACGCCAGTTTTCCACGCGAGGTCGAAGCGTTTCCAAAGCCCGTTGCTGCCATACATGTCGATGTCTTCATTAAACTTGTCGCCAGCCAACTGATAAGAGTAGTGGAACTTGTTGGTGAGGCCTATGTTGGCCTGAAGACCGGTGTAGAGCTTGAGCGAGCATTTCTCGCTGAAGCCAAACTGATAACCAGCCACAACAGGGATACCGATTGATAGGGCGCGGAAATTGCTTGAGAATTTCTCGTACTTGCTGGGGTCGGGCAAGTAATCATCGGCATCCTTGATTTTCCAAGTCGAGAAGTTGAAGTTGATACCGGGCATCACAAACACACTGTTGTAAACAAAGAAAGTGTAATCGGCGCCGATAGAGACACCAGGGCCAAACTTGAAGTCACTTCCTTTGCTGGAAGGGCGTGAGAGGTTGAACGAAGCGTTAAGGCTCAAGTAGTCGTCTTGAGCCGACGCTGAGAACGCTGCCACAGCAGCAAGAAGTGCGATAAAGATTTTTTTCATTTAAGCGTAATGTTTTAAGTGAATTATTTTTTTGGTGTATTCTCGTAGATATACTTTAGCATGATGTGGAATGCAGGGCCAGCCATTGCCACATGGTCGTGGCCGCCAAGCTCGTAGAGGTAAACCGCGGGATGACCGCAGAGTTTCATCATGCGATACATATAGGCGTTTTCCTCGTAGCGTCCCAGCATCTCAATCTCGCGGTCGCCCGAGATGAGCAGCAGCGGCGGGCAGTCCTTGCGCACATGGTAGAGGGGAGCATACTCGTCGACGATGGCTCGCAGAGGCGATATACCATGCATCTTGCGGTGGTTGAAATGGGTAATCATCTGTCCGCTGAACGGGATGAGCGCCTTGAACTTGTCGGGGTCTTCGCCATAGCGTGCCATCCATTTCTTCTCAAGGCCCACCATGGTGAGCAGATAGCCACCTGCCGAGTGTCCCGAGACATAGATTTGCGTGGGGTCGCCGCCAAATTCCTGTGCGTGCCTGAGTGTCCACGCCATTGCCGCGGCAGCGTCGGTGAGGGCGCTATCGACCGGCACATGAGGCAGCAGGCGATAATTGGGCATCACCACCACCATGTTTTTCTCTTTCAGCTCAACGGGCAGGTGCTTGTTGCCGCCCTCGATGCCACCGCCGTGCAGCCAAATCACTACAGGGCGGCCGGTTTGTCCCTGGGGGTAGTAAACGTCGAGCTTGCAGCGCTCTTGTGCGTAGGCGTCGAGCGAGGGAGAGTAGGCGATGTCGTTAGCCTGAGAGTATTCGAACTTTTGCTGGGCAAAGCTCGCAAGAGAGCTCAGTGCAATGGTAAAAGCAACAAGTAGCTGTTTCATTTTTAATGTTTATAGTTGAGAGTTTATTGTTGAGAGAGTTTTTTCGAGGGTGACGAGAGTAACGATTGTCTCGATTGTAACGATTGTAACGACCCGGTCAATGTCACTTAGTGTGGCGGGTGCGGTTATAGCCGTGCACGAGGCGGTACTTGCGCACGTCGCGGAAGAGGTCGGTGGCATAGACGAAATTGTTGAGGTCGTCGTTGTCCTGATCGTAGATTTCCTCCTTAGTGCCGTTCCATCCCAGATGCCCCTTGTTGATAAAGATGATGTTCTCGCCAATACCCATCACCGAGTTCATGTCGTGGGTGTTGATGATGGTGGTGATGCCAAACTCGTGGGTGATGTCGCTCAGCAGCTCGTCGATAACGATTGACGTCTTGGGGTCGAGGCCCGAGTTGGGCTCGTCGCAGAAGAGGTACTTGGGGTTGAGTGCGATGGCGCGTGCGATGGCGGCACGCTTCTGCATACCCCCCGATAGCTCGCTGGGGAACTTGTTCTCGCTGCCGGCGAGGTTCACGCGGTTGATACAGAACTGTGCGCGCTCCATTTGCTCCTCACGGCTCATCGTGGAGAACATCTTGAGCGGGAACATCACGTTGCCCATCACTGTCTCGCTGTCGAAGAGCGCCGAGCCCTGGAACAGCATCCCTATTTCCTTGCGCAGCGCCTTGAGCTGGCTCTTGTTCATCGCGGTGATGTCGCGGCCGTCGTAGAGGATTTCGCCCTCGTCGGGTGTCATGAGGCCCACGATGTTTTTCACCAGCACGGTCTTGCCCGAGCCGCTCTGACCAATGATGAGGTTGGTCTTTCCATCATAAAAGTTGGCGTTGATGCCAAACAGCACCTGACGCGTTGAGTCGCCCTCGACGAACGATTTCTCCAAGTTTTTTACCTCGATCATTGCAGCATAATTTTAGTTAACAACACATCGGTGAACAGAATCATGATGTTGCTCACCACCACGGCCCGGGTGCTCGCCTTGCCCACCTCGACCGAGCCACCCCTCACAGTGTATCCGTTGAAGGCCGACACGCTTGAGATGATAAAGGCAAAGAAAAGCGACTTGATGAGCGCAAACCACACATACCATGGGGTGAAACTCGTCTGGATACCATACAGATAGGTGTCGACATCGACAATTGCCGTGAGCACACACACAAAGTAACCGCCCAACAGGCTGGTGAACATGCATATAATCACGAGGAACGGCATGATGGTGATGAGGCCGGTGATCTTGGGCATGACAAGGAAATTGGCCGAGTTGATGCCCATGATGTCGATGGCGTCGATTTGCTCGGTGACACGCATCGTGCCTATCTCGCTGGCAATGTTTGACCCGACTTTGCCACTGAGAATGAGGCACAGGATCGACGATGAGAACTCAAGCAAGATAATCTCACGTGTTGCCATACCCACCGAGTATCGGGGCAGCAGCGGGTTGTTGATATTGAGCTTGATGAGGATGGTGCACAGCGCTCCGATAAACAGCGACACGATGAGGATGAGAGGTATCGAGTCGAGACCCAACTTGCTGATTTCGTTAGTGTAGCGCTTGAAAAACTCGCGCCATTTCTCGGGGATGCTTATCACGCTCCACAAGAAAGTGCAGTATTCGCCAAAGGCGTTTAGCACGTTATAAAGCCACGTCATAAAATTCAATAAAAATAAATACAGACTGCAAAGTTAGTAAATGTTTCGCTCACTGCGCAACAACTTGTGCAAAGAATTGTCAAAAAGCCGAAATTTTCCCCGCCGGTCATAAGGTGGTGGTGTTTTTTAGGATTTTTTTTGGTGGAAATTTCGGTGTTTCGGTTTGTTTTGCTAATTTTGTGGTGCGATATTGGGGGGCACTTGTGATAGTGCTGACCCAGTGGTCAAAAAAAGGCCAAGCCCGAAGCCTTGACAGAGGGCAGAACTTTTTAATAAAACAAAAATATGAGAAAGCTATTTATTCTCTATGCGATGCTGGGCTTTAGCCTCGTCGCTGTGGCGCAGACCGACAAGGCCGCGATGACAGTGAGGAACGCCGATGGCAAGAAGCTCGGAGTGGACATCAAGACCTATGGTGGAGCCCAAATCACCTTTGCCGATGGAAAGATGACCGTGAAGGTCAACTCTAAAGAAAAGACAGTGGAGCACATCTTTGGCGGCGAGATTACGTTTGCCGACAAGGCCGAGACATGCTGCAGCGCCGACATCACGTCGCTGGGCTATGCGACCTTTGCGCCCGACCAGGATGTGACCATTCCCAGCGAAGTGGAGGCCTATGCGGTGACCTCTATCAATGCCGACGAGACAGTAACCCTAACGTCTATCGCCAGCACCATCCCCGCCGGCGAGGGAGTCGTGCTCAAGGGCGGCGAAGGCAGCCACGACTTTGCCGGCATCCTATTCCCTAACGAGGCCGATGCCGTGAGCGGCAACTATCTTGTGGGTGTGTTGCAGGACAAGACGGTGGAGCCGGGCAGCGTGTTCACCCTGGGCGAGCAAGCCGGCAAGGCAGGTTTTGTGCTTGAGCAAGGAACTACTGTTCCGGCCCACACTGCCTACCTTGAAGTTCCTGAAGGAAGCACCGCCACATTCCTGGCGTTTGACACTGATCCCTCGTCGATTGAGTCGATCAATGTGGACGTGGAGGCATCGGGCGACACCTACAACGTGCTTGGCCAGAAGGTTGATGCCAGCTACAAGGGAATTGTTATCACCAAGGGCAAGAAATTTGTAAAGAGATGACTTTAGCCATTTTTACTCTCGATTAAGGTCATTAAAGTCACTAATGACATACATCAATAAACGTTAAACAATAAACTCTCAACATAATATGAAAAAGATAATTTTTGCCGCTTTGGTTGTGATGTGCGGCATGAGCGCGATGGCTCAAAAGCAGCAGAAGCTTGTTGTCACACCCGTTGCCGGCGACGAGGTGGAATTTAACCTCAACGAAGTCCAGAAAGTCGACATCATAGAGAAAGAGATTGACCCAGGCACTCACCACGGCCGTCACTACGAACTCAACCCCAAGCTGCGTCCTGGCGCGCTGTATCGCACAACGGTTTACGAGGCACTCAGAATCCTCAACCTGCATTTCTATCAATACACGTTTGAATATACCAGCGTGGGTCCCGACATGAAGACCCCGGTGCGCCTCACAGGCGTGATTTCGATGAACCCCGCAGTGTATAACCGCGAGGTTGAGCCACAAGACGTTATGCTCTACAACGAATACACAACAGCCAAGCACTGCGAGCGCACCTCGCAGAACGAGCTTGACGACATCGGCATGTTGTTGAGCAAGTATCACAACTGTATCGCCATCTCGGCCGACCTCTATGGATGGACCTTGACCGAGGACAAGCCGCAGGCCTATTGCTGCACTGCGATCACCGCACAAGAAACCATCGACTGCTGGGATGCTGCAATGGAAGTCCTCAAGGAGCTCAACTTCAACATTGAGGGCCTTCCTATCTATAACGTGGGTTACTCGAGCGGCGCGATTGGCGCGATGGCCGTGCAGAAGTATGTTGACGAGCGTCGCCCCGACATTGAGTTTACGGGAACGCTCGTGGGCGGCGGCAACTACGACCTTGAGACAATCTACAAGGACTATCTCGAGACCGACACCACAGGCTATGTGTGCGCCCTGCCGCTCATGCTTGTTGCCTACAAGGAGACCTTCAACCTGCCATTTGAATATAGCGATGTGTTCAAGGAGCCACTCGCCAGCCACATTCAGGAGTGGATTCTGTCGAAGGACTATGGCACATGGGGCATCAACGGGCTTATCGGCCCCGAGAAGCACGTGAGCGACATCCTCACCCCGGCAGCCTGCGACATGAACTCGGAACTGGCACAGACCATCATCCAGAAGTTCCGTGAGAACTCGGTGTGCGGTCCCTACCAGAACTGGCAGCCCAACAAGAAGACAAAATACTATGTATATCACTCGACGGGCGACATGTACATCACCAGCAAGGTGGGTGTTGAAATGGCTGAATACCTGAAGGCTAAGGGTTGCGACGTGACCAGTGAGTTCCCCAACCACGGCAACCATGTGACCTATGGCCTGTTCTACTTCGTAATTAAGGCACAGTTTATCATGACAGGTCACGAATTGGATCTCCCCGACGACCTGAGCATCCTCGACGGATTCCTCAAGTAACGCATTATAGTTGCTTGCAAGCACAACTTCCACAGCCGCTACTTCAAGTAACGGCTGTGGATTTTTTACCCGCCCGCCAGTTTATTTCGGAATTGGAGAAAGCGCTTGTTTGCGAAACCACGTGCTGGGCTTATTAGCGGCGACGAATGTATTTTTGATTCTTAGCTCTGGGATTTTCAGGAATGGTAAGTTGTAGTATTCCCATCTCTATCAAGACACCAATGTGACGCCGACGGTTCTTACTCTGGTTGGTAATACCAATTCTATCCATTATTTCTTGTGATGTGCGCGGAACCGAGCAGAAATTTCGAATGTCCTCTTGAAGCTTAGTCAACTTGACTCGCTCAAGCTTTTGATGGTTACCCTCTTCTACTTGATGGTTACTTTCCCCTGCTTGATGGTTACTATCTATGGGGGTTCCGGCATTTTGATAGTTACTTTTTCCTATCTGATGGTTACCATCAATATTGGGCCTTTGAATCACAATCAGGAACTCGCGGAGTTGCTCATTATTGTTAAACTGCACATTCACCCCTTGCGCCAAAGCACGCTGAATGCCACTGCCTGCTCCTGTGTAAGGCAACAAGTGGATGGCATTATCAAAGAGAAAACGATTGCGCGGCATTGATGTACCTGCCATGACATCCTCCACTTGTAATCCGTTAGGCAAAGTGCCAGGGCTGTGTATTTCCACCCTATCGTCGAAAATGAAAACACGAATTGGAGCATTAAGATTCAGGGATCGGTGAACGCAGGCGTTAACCGTAAATTCAAGCAAAGTGTCATAAGGAATCTCCAACCTTCCCTTGCTGTTAAAATTAGCGTCAACCTGTATGTTGCGAAGGTTTCGGGTGAAGAATGACATAATTGTCTCAAACTGATGAAGGAGGTTGCCTTCCATCAGTTCTTCGCTAACTTTATCTCTGAACTGTGTGCCGCCTACATGGTCGCCAACAAAGCAAATACACTTTGCTGTCATTGTTGGCAGCCAACGCTGGGCAGATTTAGCAAACAACAGAACCGCCGCCATCGTGAGCCTTCCATCTGGGCGCAAGAAACCCAGGTTTCGCATCAACTGCTCTATATTGTGCCCAGTCACAATAGATGAAGCAACCTCATTTAGCGTGGCTCGGCGCAGTGCTTCGCCTGTCGTGCCTTTCCTTTGCAACACCATGGCAAAACGATTTGACAAGAAATGCTTGATAGTGGATTCATCAAGGTCTGAAATAGTCACATCTGGCACAACAGACTCGTCGGGAGTGAAAGTACCACATTCGGTCATCATTTCCGCNATCAGGCGCGAGGCAGGCACCGGGTGGATGCTGTTTTCGGTGGCCTACACCACCGTGGTGGCGTGGCTTGTGTCCTTGGTGTTTTATCAAGGAGGGTGTTTAATTCTTAATTCATAATTGGCACCGACGAGGTTGATTTAAGTGTTTTTAGGATAAATTGTTATGATTCAGACTATTATTACTCTTGTTATTGTGGCGATTGCGCTGGTGTGGGTGCTGATGCGCCTCACTAAGAAGCCACGCGACAAGCGTTGCAAGGGGTGCAAAGGGCACGACGGCTGCTGCTGACCTGCAAGCCGCTTTTTAGACATTGGCCTGTCAAGGTCAAAGTCAATGTCTAAGTTTTTTCCAGAGGTAGAAGGTTGTGACGGCGATGGCGACCGAGATGGCGCCTGCGACAAAGGAGGCGTGGTAGGTTCCTGTTGCCGAGGCGATGAAGCCTCCGAGGAGTATTCCGGCACCGATGCCCATGTCGAATGCGGTGAGATAGGTGGAAGTTGCGGCGCCACGCATTTGCGGCGTAGCCATGCGCACAAAGAGAGTGTTGAAAGCCGGATGCACCACGCCAAACGAGAGTCCGATGAGCAACGCGGTGATGAGGAAGGCGACGATGCCGTGTACGAGCGTGAGCAGCGTGTAGGCGCAAAAGACGAGCGAGAACGAGAGCATGATGATGACTGTGATGTCGCCTCGGTCGATCCACCTGCCGCCCATCACGCGCGAGCATCCCAGTCCTATGGCCATTGTGGTGTAGAACACACCTGCGCCGGCACGCAGGCCGTACTCATCGGCGAGCAGGGTGATATAGGTAGTCGTCATGCGCCATTTCGCGCAGGTAGTAGGGCAGCACGGGCATGAGGGCGTAGAACGAGAGGAACATGAGGAAGTTGGCAATTGCGATGCAGCAAAAGCCTGGTGTTATTATCTTCTCATTATGTTGTGTCTCAATGGTTTTCATGTATCATTGTGGAGCGGCGACACCATGTCGCCACAAACGCACCCACAAAGTTAATCAAAATTTTGTCAAAGACACTGCTCCCCCACCCCCAAAAAATTTATTATCTCATGGGAATTTTTAGGATTTATGGGCTTCGCGATGGTGTGGGGCTCTCACAGATCTCACAGATTTTTTGGGATTATTATCTCATGGGATTTTTGGGGGCGGGGTGGCGACATTTGGACTAGGAATGTGGAGATTGGGAAAAATTTTTTGGGGTTTGATTAAACTTTTTAGCGGTGGGTTGGTCAAAGTTGCACGAACTCAGATAGAGCTGGCGAACTAAAGAAATACTGCTAAAAACACTGTTAAAAACGCTAACGCCGGAAGGCGGGTCGCGGCAAAACAAATTAACTTTAATGACTGTATCATTTAAAATTTCGGGATATGAAAACCAGGTTTTTATTATTGGTTATCGCAGCGCTTATCGCGATGATGGGCCTGCAGAGTTGCACCGACGAGTTGGCGCCCGAAAGCAACTATATCGAGAAGAACATTTTGTGCTCGTGCGAGAGCGAGGACCACTATGTGTATGTTGACCTGCATGAGGCCGTGGAGATTATCCAGCAGGCGGGCAACGGGCTCACATGGTTTCGCATCGACGATGCGTGGATGGAGAACGATAAGCTCGCCATCAAGATAGTGACCGAGGAGAACGAGACCGGCGCCGACCGTAGCGGCCGCGTGGTGTTGCCGCTGAGCAACGGCAGGGCTGTGCGCGTGACGGTGTGCCAGAGCGGCGACAGCGCCAGCCCCAGCTCGTCGCCCGAGGCCGACAAGGAGTTTATCGCCCACTGGTGGGAGATGGACGATTTCTTCCTGGGCAACCGTCCACAGAACAACGTGGGCACGCCGTGGACCACCGACAGGACCACATGCCAGATACCGAGGAGCATCACCTTCCAGAACAAGCCCAGCGACGGCTGGGAGGTGGTGTTTATCGACAACGGCATGAAAATCGACCCCGACCGCACCTACTTTGGCCTGTACAACAAGTGGCTGGGCAAGCTGCGCATATATGCCTACACCAATGCCACCAGTGTGTCGTCGGACTACATGGTGCGCTACAACGTGTGCAACAACACGTCGGCCATCAAGTATGCCTATCACTCGCTGCCCGTAGGCATTCCCGTGGACCGCAACATCAAGACCAACAAGCCCACCACCAGCCTCGACGGCATCACGTTCCAGAACTTCACTATTCCCTATACCGAGGTGGGCAAAGGTCTGGCCGAGGGCTGGAAGGCGTTTGACATCGACATGAGCGCCTACTCGCCGTCGAACGACTTCTTTGGCAACGACACCGGGCTCGACATCGCCTTCTTCCCCGCTGCCCATGGCCTGTTCAGCGCCAGCGGCAGCATCGACGGCAAGAGCGTGGGCACGTTTACCGACCCCGTTGCCCCCAGCATGTCGTTTAACGGCGGCGTGCTGGAGACCGTCACCGACGTCCTTGGCACCGTGGCCAGCGTCTCCAACGACCTGTGCAAGATGTTCACCCCCAGCAAGAACTCGACGCCAGCCAGCGAGGCCTTCAAGTGGGGCGGTGGCATGTTCTCGGTTGCCGAGGCCCTTCTCACCCCCTTGTGTGATGCCCAAGGCACTTACACCTTCAGCGAAGGTCAGCCCGGCACCATTGAGCTCAAGACCGAGCTCAAGCTGAAGATTACCGGTGAGTACAGCCAGCATTTGGCCCCCAACCAGCCCGCGGTGAGCCTGCGCAAGAAGGCCTTTGTGCACCAGCAGCCCTATGACAACGGCAACGTGGGCCGCAAGCCCTACATAGGCGAAGGCGTGTGGTCGCTTGAGAGCACCCCCAACTATTACATTGTCGATGACGTGATGCTGGGCGAGCACGGGAAGGTGCGCTTTGAGCCCATTCCCGGCTGCACAACACAGTATTACACCACCACCGAGCCCAAGGAGAACGTGCGCATGGTGTCGTTTTTCGACCCTACCTCGGTAAAAGTCAACGTCAACACCAACCTCTTTAAGAATGTGTCGAAGGTTGAGGTGTTTGCGTCGCCCATCGTGGTGCTCGACCAGCCCTTTGGCTACAGCGACGAGTACTACAACATCATCTATGACAAGCCACTTGAGCGCAGCATGCCCATCTGCAAAGGTCCCGTCACCTACACAAGCATCAAGGCCCACGACGACAAGAACAACGACCCGGTGAAGTACTACATGAACATTCCCGTCACCCAGACCGACCACCTCACCGAGAAAACCAGCAAAATCGAGCGCGTCTTTAGGGGCGATTGGCCCTTCGGCTTGAGAGGCGTGATAAACAAATGTGAAAACGTGGCCAACAAGCGCATAATGACCGACCCCGAGATCCTCTACAACGTCAATGGCGAAAGATGCGACGAAGGCAAAATCCCCGACATCCTCATCTCGGTAATTGTGCGCGTCTATACCAGCGACAACAAGATGTTTGTCTATTCTCACCGGTTTGTGCCCAACGTCGTGCACCTGAAGAAGAGCCAGCTGGAGACCTATCGCGACCGCCTCGTAGGCTACCAGGCGCAGTGCAACGGCAACAAGGCAGTCGACAAGCTCAACAACGACAAGAGCGTGGAAGTGTTCCACCCCATGGGCGGCGACTTTGTGACCCACTCGGTCAACGTGCTCAACGCCGTGACAAACTTCAAGTATATCCACTAACAAGAGCGACACTCAACAAGCGATTAACCGTTTTAAATTCTTGACCACTATGAAAAAGTTCATGTATATTATGGCAGCGTTAGGCATCGTGAGCCTGAGCGCCTGCAACAGCGACGGCGACATTCCCGACGAGCCCTACAAGTCGTTTATCTCGCAAGACGGCGAGCAGGATTTTCTCAACAACTTCTTCTGGACCGACGACGACGGCAACGTGGAGCAGTATATAATGGGTATTCCCCTCGACAACAGCAAGAAAGACGTGGTGAGCTTTGCCATGGACAACCTCACCGAGGCCCGCGACCAGTTCCTCGCCTATATCCCCGAGGACGGCAAGGTGGAGCATAAGCCCGACGGCAGCATCGTCTATACGCCCGTCAAGGTGGAGACCTTCTACAAGTGGAGCGGCGACAGCACCGACGAGCCCATCCTGGTGCACAATGTGAGCACCGACGAGCCCACCATCACCTTCAAGCCCGTGGAGGAGGGCAACCTGATGGCGACTATCACGTTTGCCTCGAGCCAGTCGGCCGTGAAGCGCGCCGAGATTCTCTACAACTGGACCCGCAACAGCGACTCGCCATTTCTCGAGGGCGAGGTGGTGCACGACCTGCGCTTTCACTGCTGCGACAACATGGTGTGCATACGCGAGGCCAAGAACGGCATAGCAGGGGTGTTCCTGTATATCTCGCCCAAACGGATGCAGACGACCTCGATCTTCAGGGACTGGCCACATCCTGGCATGTTGTGCAGCCGAGACGTGAAGTATATGCCCGAGTTCAAGCAGGCGGCCGACTATTTCAAGATTTTCCGTCGCGACATGACACGCTGGCAGGTCAACTTCCGCGAGGCGGGACTGGGCGAGCCGCAGTACGGCGAGCAGTACTGGTATGGCGAGCGTGTGCTGTGGGACTGGGCGACATTCTGCATGAAGGAGAATGGCGACTGCGTGAGGGAGTGTTTCTCGCGCCAGAAGAGCTGGGAGAAGCGCTGCCTCATGCACGAGTTCTTCAACATGTAACCAAGGTGGGTGCCCACGAATTTTTATCTCATGGGAATTTTTAGGATTTATGGGGATTAGGCTGCGCAGTGAGGGGTGGGTTGTCCACTAATTACGCGAATTAAACGAATTAATTTATTGGCACGAAGAAGCTTAGGGAAATTTTTCTTGAGTTTCTTTGTGCTATTTTATTGTGAGGTCAATGTCAAAGTCAAAGTTTTTCGGGGGGGGATCTGTTGGTGCGGGGGAAAAGTGTTAACTTTGTGGTTTGAAAAGGAAACTTTAACGATAGTTGATATGATAATTATAGGCATTGCAGGCGGCACAGGGTCGGGAAAGACGACTGTTGTGCGCAAGATTATGGAGCGCCTTCCGTTTGGGCAGGTGGGTATTATCTCGCAGGACAACTACTACAAGGACTCGAGCCACATCCCGATGGAGGAGCGCCAGAACATCAACTTTGACGAGCCGGCGGCGTTTGACTGGGACTTGCTCATCAAGCACATCCACGAGTTGAAACAGGGCAAGACGATACAGATGCCCACCTACAGCTATATCACGAGCTCGCGCAATGCCGAGACGATACCGCTGGGCCCGCATCACGTGGTGGTGATAGAGGGCATCCTGGTGCTTAGCGACAAGCGTCTGCGCGACTTGATGGACATCAAGGTGTTTGTCGACGCCGATGGCGATGACCGCCTGATACGCGTCATCTCGCGCGACTGCGTGGAGCGTGGCCGCACGCCCGAGAGCGTGATTGACCGCTACCAGAAGGTGCTGAAGCCCATGCACCTGCTGCACATTGAGCCTGCCAAGCGCTATGCCAGCATTATCGTGCCCGAGGGCGGCCACAACGAGGTGGCGATCAACCTTATCACCGATTATATCAAGGGTAAACTTGCCGAACAGAAATGAAACTTGACCTGCCCTGGACAAAGAAGCGCAATGCCGAGAAATTGAGTACCGACGGCATTATTGACGCCTCGAAGGCCGACACCCACGCCATCGCCACTATGCTTGCGCGCAGCGGCGAGGAGGGAACGCTGGTGCTGAGCACCGAGAACCTCGTGAAGAAATACAGCCAGCGCGTTGTTGCCAACAATGTGTCGATCAACGTGCGTCAGGGCGAGATTGTGGGGTTGCTGGGTCCCAACGGTGCGGGCAAGACCACCACGTTCTACATGACCACGGGGCTGGTGACGCCCAACGCCGGGCGGGTGTATCTTAACAACGTGGACATCACCACGCTGCCCGTTTACAAGCGCGCGCAGCTGGGCATAGGCTACCTGCCGCAGGAGGCGTCGGTGTTTCGCACGCTGAGCGTTGAGGACAACCTGCGCCTGGTGCTCGAGATGACCGACACCACGCCCGAGTATCAGCGCGACAAGCTCGAGGAGCTCATCTCGGAATTCCGCCTGCAGAAGGTGCGCAAGAACTTGGGTAACCGCTTGTCGGGTGGCGAGCGCCGCCGCACCGAGATTGCGCGTTGCCTTGCCATCAACCCACGCTTCATCATGCTCGACGAGCCGTTTGCGGGCGTCGACCCCATCGCGGTGGAGGACATCCAGAGCATCGTTTACAGCTTGAAATCTAAAAACATAGGCATCCTTATCACCGACCACAACGCGCCCGAGACGCTGTCGATTACCGACCGCGCCTATCTGCTCTTTGAGGGCAAGATTCTGTTCCAAGGCGAGCCCGAGGAGCTGGCGGTGAACCCCGTTGTGCTTGACAAGTATCTGGGCCACAACTTTGTGTTCCGTCGCAAGAACTTCGACTTCAAGCGCGAGGAGGAATAATCATGATACCACAATATTCCACAGCATTGGTGCTACGGCTGCTCGTGGGCACCTACACCTTTGCCGGCGACAGCAAGGGCATATACCTGTGCGCGCTCAACACCGAGACGCTCGAGTGGCAGGTGCTCGACACGGCGTGGGCCGAGAACCCGTCGTATGTGGCAGTGCAGGGCGACTGCGCCTATGCCATCAGCGAGAGCGGCAACCACTCGCAAGTACACTCGCTGAAAATCGAGGGCGACACGCTGCGGCTCACCTCGACGAGGGCCGACCAAGGCGACGACCCGTGCCACCTGAAGGTGATGGGCGACAAGATTTATATCGCCAACTACACGAGCGGCTCGGTGGTGGTGAAGCACATCAACGCCGACGGCACCGTGGGCGACAATGTGCAGGAGTTCCGTTTCGACGACCGCAGCACGTCGCCACGCCAAGAGGCGTCGCACATGCACAACGTCGCCATCGCGCCAAGCGGCAAGTGGCTCACGGCAAGCAACCTGGGCGGCGACCGCATCTACCTCTTTAAACGGCACGACGACGGCACGCTCACGCTGCGCGACACCGCGCGGGTGAAGGCCGGGAGCGGTCCGCGGCACATGGACTGGGCTGGCGACGAGCGCCACCTGTATCTCATCAACGAGCTGAGCAACGACGTGATGGTGTTTGGCTTTGACGGCACCACCTTAACACTTGAGCAGACAATCGTTGCGTCAACCGCGCAAGGACACGCCGGCGACCTGCACCTGCACCCGTCGGGGCGGTGGCTCTATGGCTCGGCGCGCAATGAGGGCGACGGGTTGATACTCTTCACAGTGGCCGAGGACGGAAGAGTGGAGCGCTCAGCGTTTTACGCGACGCAGAAGCATCCTCGCAATTTCTTTATCACGCCGTGTGGCACGCTGCTGCTGTGTGCCTGCATGAATTCTAACTGCATTGAGATTTTCAGGATTTCGCCCGAAGATGGTACGCTGACGCACACGGGGCGCAGCATCGCGCTGCCGAAGCCGGTGTGTATCGTAGCGGTTTGCTAATGGCTATTGGCTAATGGCTA
>JABUUJ010000029.1:2805-6690 GCA_021443235.1 Muribaculaceae bacterium | reverse complement strand
GAGGACACAGGAGCGCTGTGGCGATGGGGAGAATAATGAATTGTGAATTATGAATTGAGGGATTTTTTTGGTGGTATGGTGGGGATTTTGTAACTTTGCATTTTTGTAAGGAGAAATGCAAGATGCCAGAGATTAACAAGCAAATAATACAGGTGGTGAAGTCGCTGGGGCTGAAGAAGCACAGGGACGAGGAAGGTCTGTTTGTGGCCGAGGGCACGAAGTGCGTGCGCGACACGTGGGAGGCATTCAAGTGCCGCTGGCTCGTTGCGTCGCGGTCGTGGTATGACCAGTGCGGTCACGCGGGCCACTTGCCCCACCTGGTGCTTGCGCGCAAGGAGCATCTGTCGCGCATGTCACAGTTCACGACGCCGAGCGAGGTTATCGCGGTGTATGAGATACCCGAGGTTACCATTGATGCGGCGCGTGTGCGCAACGGCGTGAACATCGTGCTCGACAACGTGCAGGACCCCGGTAATTTGGGCACGATTATCCGACTTGCCGACTGGTATGGCATCAGCGATATATTTGCGAGCAAGACGTCGGTCGACGTGTATAACCACAAGGTGGTACAGGCCACGATGGGCGCGATTGCGCGTGTGAAGGTGCACTATGTCGACCTTGAGGAACTCTTTGAGGAGTACGGCGAGTTGCCCGTCTATGGCACGTTTCTCGACGGCGAGAACATCTATGGCATGAAGCTTGAGAGGCCTTGCTTTGTGGTGTTTGGCAACGAAGGCCAGGGCATCGGCGCCAAGGTGGAGCGTTGCGTGACGCGTCGCTTGCACATCCCCGCCGCGCCCCACCCGGGCGGCTGCAGCGAGTCGCTAAATGTGGGCGTTGCCGCTGCGATTACCATCAGCGAGTTGATGCGAGACACATTGAAATAACAAGATAAAGAGATATATGATAGAACAAATCACGTCGGCGATCAAGTATATAGGTTGCGACGACCCCACGTTAGAGCTATTTGAGAGCCAGTATGACTGTCCTGCTGGCATGTGTTACAATTCTTTCGTCATTCTGGACGAGAAGGTTGCCATCGTCGACTCGGTGGACCTGCGTTGCAAGGACGAGTGGCTGGAGCGCATCGATAAAGCGCTGTGCGGCCGCAAGCCCAGCTACCTTGTGCAGCACCACATGGAGCCCGACCACGCCGGGTGCATCGTTGCCGCGCTGGAGCGCTACCCCGAGATGAAGGTGGTGTGCTCGGCACAGGCGTCGAAGTTCCTTCCGCAGTTTTTTGAGGGCTTTGACCTGAGCAAGGTCGAGGTGGTGAAAGAGGGCGACGAGCTTGACCTGGGCGCACACAAGCTGCTGTTTATCGCCGCGCCGTTTGTTCACTGGCCCGAGGTGCTGATGAGCTACTGCGCCGAGGCCAAGACACTGTTCAGTGCCGACGGCTTTGGCAAGTTTGGCACCTACGATGCCGATGCCGACGACTGGGCCTGCGAGGCACGCCGCTACTACTTCAACATCTGCGGCAAGTATGGCAACCAGGTGAAGGCCGCGCTGGGCAAGGTGGCCGACCTTGCCATCGACACCATTGCCCCACTCCACGGCCCTGTGCTTGAGGGCGAGGCACTTGCCGAGGCGTTGCGCCTCTACACAGTGTGGAGCAGCTACGGCGTTGAGACACCGGGTATCTTCATTGCCCACGCATCGATACATGGAGGAACAGCGGCGGCCGCCGAGCACATGCGCGAGCTGCTGCTTGAGGCTGGCTGCCCCAAGGTGGCGATTGCCGACCTGTGCCGCGAGGACATGGCCGAGGCGATAGAAGACGCATTCCGTTATGGCACGTTGCTGTGCTGCGCAAGCAGCTACGATGGCGACGTATTCCCGCCCATGCATTTCTTCTTGCACAAACTTGCCATCAAGGGCTATAAGAACCGCCGCATCGGTCTGCTGGAGAACGGCACGTGGGCGCCATGTGCAGCGCGCGCGATGAAGGCGCTTATCGAGAAGATGAGCGGCATCACGCTGGTGGAGCCTGTGGTGACTATCAAGAGCCGGATGCACGCGAGCGACGAGCCAGCGATGCTGGAGTTGGCGAAGGCGTTGCTGTAAGATTTTTATCACGCGAATTTAGGTTAATGGGATTTTCACATTAATTGCCATAAATTTTCCATTAATTTTGGCTTCGCGATGGTGGGAATTTTAGCCACGAACCGAGCAAAGCGAGCTCGGCGGAGCCAATTTCACTAATTGACACGAAATTTTTTATTCACAAAAAGAATTTAGAATATTTTTTCATCACCGAATTAACCTAATATTATTCGGATAAATTCGGTTAATTCGGTGATATTTAATTATTTTAGTTTTGGGAAAAGGTAGCAAGACATCGTTTTTCTGCAAGAGTTGCGGAGCCGAGTCGCCGAAGTGGGTGGGACGCTGCCCAGCGTGCGGCGAGTGGAACACCATGATTGAGGAGACCGTGGCGCCTAAAAGCTCGCATGCGGCGAAGTATGGCGCTGGCGACGACAGCCCCCGCAAGAGCGCAGTGCCAGTCAAAATCTCGCAGATCAAGGCCGAGGAAATGCCTCGCATCAAACTGCCCAGCGGCGAACTGAACCGCGTGCTGGGCGGCGGGTTGGTGCCTGGCAGCATCGTGCTGATAGGCGGCGAGCCTGGCATAGGGAAGTCGACGCTCACGCTGCAAAACGTGCTGCGCATACGCTCGCGCCGCGTGCTCTATGTCTCGGGCGAGGAGAGCCCCACGCAGCTGCGCATGCGCGCCGACCGCATCGCAGGCAGCGAGATGGAGTGCGAGTGCTATCTGCTGTGCGAGACGTCGCTCGAGACCATTTTCCAGGGCATCCGCGCCGACAAGCCCGGCCTGATTATCGTCGACTCGATCCAGACCATCGCCAGCGACGAGCTGGAGAGCGCGGCAGGAAGCGTGAGCCAAGTGCGCGAGTGTGCGGCGGCATTCCAGCGCTATGCCAAGGAGACCAACACGCCCGTCATCCTCATCGGCCACATCAACAAGGAAGGGTCGATAGCAGGCCCCAAGGTGCTGGAGCATATTGTAGATGCCGTGTTGCAATTTGAGGGCGACCGGCACTATATGTACCGCATTTTAAGGTCGATCAAAAACCGCTTTGGCAACACGAGCGAGATAGGCATCTATGAGATGAAGCAGGACGGACTGCGTGAGGTGACCAACCCCAGCGAGATGCTTATGTCGCACGGCAGCGAGTCGCTGTCGGGCACAGCGATAGGAGTAACGATTGACGGCACACGTCCGTTTCTCGTTGAAGTTCAGTCGCTTGTAAGCACAGCGGCCTACGGTACCGCGCAACGCTCGGTAACAGGCTTTGACCAGCGCAGGCTGAACATGCTGCTGGCGGTGCTTGAGAAGCGCGTGGGCTTCAAACTTGCCCAAAAAGACGTATTTCTCAACATTGCCGGAGGACTGAAGGTCAACGACCCTGCGATGGACCTTAGTGTAATTTGCGCAATTATGTCATCGACATTCGACCGTGCGGTGGCAGGGCGCATCTGTTTTACTGGCGAGGTGGGATTGTCGGGCGAGATACGCCCTGTGACTCGCATCGACCAGCGCATTGGCGAGGCTCAGAAGTTGGGCTTTGAGACCATCATTGTGCCGGCGGGCAACTTGAAGGGGGTTTCCCCGGCTCGGGGCATCCGCGTGGTGGAGGTGAGTAAGGTCGAGGAGGCGTTTTCGCATCTGTTCGGCGGGTGATGGCTGCTGCGTGATAGTGGGGGGGTATCTCATGGGAATTTATAGGATTTATGGGAATTTTTTAATTTTCACGAAGAAAAAAGTCAAAGTCAAAGTCAAGGTCAAAGTCGATTATGGCTTCGCATCGCAACAACAATGTTGAACAACGTTAAACCAAGTTGAACAACGTTGAACAATGT
>JABUUJ010000029.1:0-2737 GCA_021443235.1 Muribaculaceae bacterium | reverse complement strand
CGAAGAAAAAAGTCAAAGTCAAGGTCAAAGTCAACGTCGATTTTGGCTTCGCGATGGTGGGGCAATTTTGAGGTGTTTTTTGGGGCGAGGAATGTGTTAAAGGGTGTTTTGTGATGCTAAGGATAGTTAAATGTGAGGATGGGGATTAAACTTTTTTGTGTGGGGTTGGTCAAAGGAGTGTAACAAGTTCCAAACAGCTGACTTCTTAATAAAACATTTTTAATAAAACGAAGCGCTTAGCGCAGCCGATATGGTCCCGCGACAGTGCGAAAGTTGAAAAGCCCCTGCTTCTCCCTGGCAAGGGCTTTTTTAGTGCTCAGACATAAATACGCTATTGGAAATAGTGGGTAATGGAATTTAATTTGGTCCAAAAGTCGGTTTTTTCGTTCTAAATCGCAAAAACATTTGTTTTATATTGTTTAATGTGGTAAATTTGTGGGAAACTAAAATGAAAACCAAAACCCCATAGATATCGTCACTATGAAGATACCCATTTTTTCGTCTATGAAACCGTGGCAGAAGATCACGCTGCTGGCAGTGCTGGGCGCGTTCACCGGGATGTGCATCCTTGCCGGCTACATGATGCGTGCGCACACCTATCTGGGCGACGACCCCAGTGCGTGTGTCAACTGTCACATCATGGCTCCCTATTATGCCACCTGGCAGCATAGCAGCCATGGCCGAGATGGAGCGGCGACCTGCAACGACTGCCACGTGCCTCACGAGAACTTTGCCCGCAAGTGGGCGTTCAAGGCCACCGACGGCATGAGCCACGTCGCCAAGTTTGTAACCCACAGCGAGCACCAAGCGATTGCCGCCAACGACAACAGCGCAAACGTGATCATGAACAACTGCGTGCGTTGCCACGAGCAGCTCAACAACGAGTTTGTGAAGACCGGGCGCATCAACTTCATGATGGCTCAGCGTGGCGAGGGCAAGGCCTGCTGGGACTGCCACCGCGAGACACCTCACGGCCGCAACTCGCTGAGCAGCACCATGCACGCCCAGGTGCCATTCCCCGAGTCGCCCGTTCCGGCGTGGTTGCAGGGTTGCCTTGGGAGCGCGAAATAACCCCCACCCCATTTCAAAACAGAAACAAATTAAAAAAACTATACAATCATGGACAACAAGTGTAAATCATGGAAATGCTGGGCTGCGTTCATAGGCGGCCTCGTAGCAGTTTTCGCAATCGGTTTCCTCACGTCGGCCCTCATGGAGCGCCGTGCCGAGGTTGCCAGCGTAATGAACAACGTAAAGACCGAGGTGGCCAAGGGCGAGTCGAAGAACGATGCCTTTGAGATCAACTATCCCCGCGAGTTCCAGACGTGGACCGCAACTGCCGACACCACCTTTGAGAGCGAGTTTAACGGCAGCCAGTTTAAGGACGTGCTCGACATGCGCCCCAACATGGTAGTGCTGTGGGCAGGCTATGCCTTTGCATGGGACTACACCACACCACGCGGCCACATGCACGCCATCTACGACATCACCCGCTCGCTGCGCACCGGTGCTCCCGGCGTGGAAGGCGGCATGGAGCCCCAGCCCTCAACTTGCTGGACCTGCAAGAGCCCCGATGTGCCCCGCCTGATGCAGGAGATGGGTCTGAAAGAGTATTACTCGGGCAAGTGGGGCGACGCCAAGTGGTCGAACGAGGTAGTGAACCCGATAGGCTGCTCCGACTGCCACGACGCGTCTAACGCTATGGCCCTCACCATCAGCCGTCCCGCCCTCAAGGAAGCCTTTGAGCGCATGGGCAAGGACATCGGCAAGGCCACCCACCAGGAGATGCGCACGCTGGTGTGCGCCCAGTGCCACGTGGAGTACTACTTCCGCAACAACAAGGAAGAGGACAAGAAAAACTACCTCACCTTCCCATGGGACAAGGGTGTGACAGTTGAGAACATCGAGCAATACTACGACGAGTACCTGGGCGAGGACGGCAAGGACGGCAAGCCCTACTACGACTATCTGCACGCTATGAGCAAGGCTCCCATCCTCAAGGCTCAGCACCCTGGTTACGAGACCTGGCAGATGGGTATCCACGGTCAGCGCGGCGTGAGCTGTGCCGACTGCCACATGCCCTACATGAGCGAGGGTGGCGTGAAGTTCAGCGACCACCACATCCAGAGCCCGCTTGCCAAGATGGACCGCACCTGCCAGACATGCCACCGCGAGACCGAGGAGACACTGCGCAACAACGTGTATGAGCGTCAGCGCAAGATCAATGAGATACGCACTCAGCTCGAGGCACAACTTGCAGCCGCCCACATCGAGGCAAAGGCCTGCTGGGACAAGGGTGCTACCGATGCCGACATGAAAGACGCGCTGCAGCTCATTCGCAAGAGCCAGTGGCGTTGGGACTTTGCGGTTGCCAGCCACGGAGCCGCTTTCCACGCTCCTGTTGAGATTGCCCGCATCCTGAGCAACGGTTTGGCGATGGCCTACGAGGCTCGCATGGCGATTTCCAAGGTGCTGAACAAGCTGGGCATCGCAAGCGTGAACATCCCCAACTTCAAGAACAAGGCCGAGGCGCAGAAGTTTATCGAGCCTTCGATAGCCGGCAAGATTGGTTCGTTTGCCAAGATTGAGGCCGACAAGCAGAAGTTCATGAGTGAGGTTCGTCCCAAGTGGATTGAGGCCGCCCAGAAGAACGGCAAGCTCACAATGAAGGGCCTGGAGTAATATTGGCTAATGGCTAATGGCTAATGGCTAATGGCTATTGGCTATTGGCTATTGG
>JABUUJ010000028.1:13986-27048 GCA_021443235.1 Muribaculaceae bacterium | reverse complement strand
CCCTACGGCAGTTTAGCAAACTGCTGGTTTCAGCCACTCACCCACCTCTCCGGTTGCTATTGGCTGATTTTTCTTTAGCGAGTGCAAAGGTAAGAGTTTTTTTTGTTTCGGCAAAGGATTTTCGCAAAAAAAATACCACCAAAGCATTTTTTCTCGTTTTTTGCGTTTCTTTCCCCGATAATATGTACCTTTGCCCACGCATTAAAATCACGACATGAAAAGGAGAAAGAAAAACCATAAACTTATGTGGGGCATCGTTGCCGTCATCGCTATTGCGGCACTGGTGGCCGCTCTGTTTCTCATCACCGGCGCCCCATGCGACGGCATGATTAAGGTGCGCAAAGGGGCAACTATTGGCGTCGTTGAGGACTCAATCGCCGCAACCATCGACGTGAGCTTTGCCGCCCGCGTCGCCACATTGCTCTCGCTCACGGGCAGCGACATGAGCAAGCGCCAGGGTGCGTTTCGTGTCAATAAGGGTGACTCGCCGTTCAAGGTGATGCGACTGCTGCGCGGCGGTGCCGAGAGCGGAGTGAAGTTCACATTCAACAATGTGCGCACCAAGGAGGAGTTTGCCCAACGCTTTGCCAGCAAGTTCATGGCCAGTCAGGACAGCCTGCTCGCCGCCCTCAACGACTCAGCGCTTTGCGCTCGCTTTGACCGCACCCCAGCCACCATCGTGGGATTCTTTTACCCCGACAGCTACGAGTTTTACTGGGACATAACTCCCGAGCAACTACTCGAGAAATTTGCCGGTTATGCCCAGAAGTTCTGGACCGCCGAGCGCAAAGCAAAGGCCAATGCGTTGGGCATGAGCCCCGAAGAGGTCGAGACCATCGCATCAATCGTCGAGGAAGAAACCAACAAAAGCGATGAGCGCGGCAAGGTGGCGCGCCTCTACCTCAACCGTGTTAAGACCGGGATGCCGCTGCAGGCCGATCCAACGGTGAAGTTTGCCATCGGCGACTTCTCAATCAAGCGTCTCACCATCAACATGACACGCTTCCAGTCGCCCTACAACACCTATATCGCACAAGGCCTCCCGCCGGGACCCATCCGCCTGCCCGAGAAGAAAACCATCGACGCCGTGCTCAACGCCCCAGCGCACGACTACCTGTATATGTGCGCCAAGGAGGACTTCAGCGGCTACCACAACTTTGCCGCCGACTATCCCACACACATGGCAAACGCACAACGCTACCAGGCCGAACTCAACAAACGTGGCATTAAGTAAAACCGAAAGATATATCAACTTAATATACAACTTGTTATGGAACACGACAACCAACTCGTAATGTTCAGGAAATATGAAACCGACATTGAGGCCAGCATCGTAATGGGGGTGCTCGAGTCAAACGGCATCAACGCTTGCGTGATGGAAGACCGGATTGCTAATGTGCTGGCAATGAACCCAGTGAATGTGTGGGTGAGACGCCGAGACCTCGACCGCGCAGCCCAAATTGTTGACTCTATGCCCGAAGACGGCGAAATGCCATCCGACGAGTAGCACTCCACACCACCAGCACGCTTGCGCCCGCAAAAATCCCAAACAACAAAAAACAATCAACCTCGGCGTTATAATGAACTTTTTGGGTAAAAAACAGTCGCCCGGTCTCCCGACCAAGCGACTGTTTGTTTAATTGCCTTTTTAAGGGTGTTATTACTAACCAGCCTATTTCTACAAACTGTAGTATTCTGTATCCCTATCAATTTTTTACTAACCTTTACTAACCTTTAAAAACCAACTCTGTGTTGTGCGATTATTGCTTTGGTGTCTTTGACAAGCTCCGACGCTCGTCACCGACGCGATTGCCCTCACGGGTTTGAAACTATATTACTAACTAAAACCTTCATTTTCAGTAATGAAACACTTAGCAAACTCTTTTGCTCAAGTCTCTGTTTCATTTTTGTTACACCATTTTGACTGCAGCAACACCACAAAGGTTTAAACAAAAAATGGTTAAAATATCCCCATATTTGTTCCATATTTCCATAAAAACCCATTAAGTTCCTGTAAATAAAGAATATACCCAAAATAATTTTCTTCAAAAATTTTTTCATTTTCCCCCAAAAAACATCATTTTTTTCTTCGCACTTACAATTTTTTAGTGTTTACGCAGGCAACTTTGTAGTATCGTTGCCCGAAAAATGTGTAACTTTGCAGGTGCAATCGCTATGGACACACAACGCAGGATATATATGGCTATCGACCTGAAGTCGTTTTATGCTTCGGTCGAGTGCGTGGAGCGTGGGCTCGATCCCATCGCCACCAACCTTGTTGTGGCCGACAATTCCCGCACCGACAAGACAATATGCCTTGCCGTCTCGCCTTCGCTCAAGGCCTATGGCATCTCGGGGCGAGCCCGACTCTTCGAGGTGGTGCAGCGGGTGCGACAGGTCAACTGGGAGCGCCAGCTCGCGGCGCCAGGACAGCGCCTCACCGGCCGGTCGGTCTTTGACGCCGAGCTTGCCCAGCACCCCGAGTGGGGCGTCGACTACATTGTGGCGCCGCCGCGCATGGCCTATTATATAGAATATAGCACCCGCATCTTTGAGGTTTACCTGAAATATGTCGCTCCTGAGGACATCCACGTCTACTCAATCGACGAGGTGTTTATCGACGTCACACACTACCTCCCCATATACAAGAAAACGGCCCACGAACTCGCCATGACCATCATTCATGACGTGCTCGCCACCACAGGCATCACCGCTACCGCGGGCATCGGCACCAATATGTATCTGTGCAAAGTGGCGATGGACATCGTGGCTAAACACATGCCCGCCGACAAAGATGGCGTGCGCATCGCCGAGCTCGATGAGATGTCCTACCGACGACTGCTGTGGGACCACAAGCCACTCACCGACTTCTGGCGCGTGGGGCGTGGCATCGCGCGCCGGCTCGACGCCTATGGCATCGATACGATGGGCAAAATCGCACGCGTGAGCCTGCGCAACGAGGAGTTTCTGTTCCGGCTCTTCGGCATCAATGCCGAGCTGCTCATCGACCACGCATGGGGGTGGGAACCCACCACCATCGACCTCGTGAAAAGCTACCGACCCGAGACTAACTGCCTGAGCAGCGGACAGGTGCTCACCGCTCCCTACGACAACGCCAAGGCACGCATCGTGGTGCAGGAAATGGCCGACGGCATCGCGCTCGACCTCGTCGACAAGGGCATGGTGACCGACCAGGTTGTCCTGACCGTGGGATACGACATCGAGAACCTCACTCGTCCCGAAATCAGCAGTAAGTACCACGGCGAGGTAGTGACCGACTTCTACGGCCGCAAGGTGCCAAAATACTCGCACGCAAGCACCAACCTCGACCGCCAGACGGCCTCGGCACGCATTATTGGCGAGGCTGTGCTTGCACTCTTCGACCGCGTCGCCAACCCGCTGCTGCTGGTGCGACGTCTCAACATCACCGTCAATCATGTGGTGTGCGAGTCGCAGGCCCGCTTCAAGCAGAAACACGTTGACATTGACCTTTTTACCGACATCGAAAAAGTGACGCAGCAACTCAACGAAGAAAACACGACGCTGAGCAAGGAACGTGCCATTCAGGAAACACTACTCGACATAAAAAGAAAATTCGGAAAAAACGCCATACTCAAGGGCCTCAACTTCGCCGACGGCGCAACCGCCCGCGACCGCAACTCCCAAATCGGCGGCCACAAAGCGTAACTGCGTAGTTCAACATGGTTTAAAGTTGTTCAACTTGGTTCAACCTTGTTGTTGCAACGCAAACCAAAAATCCCAGAAATTCCCATGAGAAAATCCTGGCTTATAAAACACCACCGCGAACCAAAATTTATGGGAAATTAATTAATGTAAAATCCCAAATACTGAATTGTTTTGAAAATTTCCAATGCGTGAATTAATGTAATATCATTATTTGCGCTTTGATGAGAACCATGCCGCGCCCACGATAACCAGCAGCAGCGCCCCAAGCAGATACCACACGTTGTCCTTCAGCCAACTCCCGCCGCCGACCGGTGCGCTATTGGCATCAGTCGACATTGCAGTGCTGTCGGTAGCAATCGTGTCGGTGGGAGTAATGGCAGGAACTGGGTCGCTATTCACCTCAGGCTCAGCATATTCAACTTTAAATAGATTCACAGCATTTCCGCCGCCGGCACCACTGCGACCCTGCGAGGTTACCACGACAAATTTGCCGTCGGTCGAGATGTGCAGGCCCACGGGGAACGAGTCGACGGTGATATTTGCCACAGGTTTCATCGTGCGCGTATCAACCACATAGAGCGCGCTTGCCGAGTTGCATGCCGCAAACACATAGTTGCCGCTGGGCGATGCCTCGATGGTGCGGGCGCCGCCACCCACCTGGCACGATTCCCACCCCTTGAGCGGCATGCTCTTGCCGCTGCGCTTCTCAATAGCGTGCAACACGGTGTCGAGTGGAACGCGGCACACCTGCCCGGCTCTGTTGGCGCTGGCATAGAGATACCCGTTTTTCACAACAAGGTGACGCAAATTGCTGGGTGCGTTCAGCCTGCCCAGGTAGCTGCGGTCGTTCATGTCAATCACGGCGATGCCGCCGCCACCACCCATGCATCCCACAAGCAGATAGCGGTCGTCGGGCGTGAACACGGTGCCGCGCAGCGCATAGCCGCTGTTGCTGTCGCGGTTGACAGAGCTGCTCAGGCTGTAATTAAGCTTCAGCTCATAGTCAACCACAACGTATGGCAGATGGTGCCACTGCGTGGGGTCGGCGCTTGACACGTCAATAAGTCCCACAGTGTTGTTACCCCAGTGAGCCACAGCGATATAGTGACTGTCGTGGCTACAAGCCACCATCTTGGGCAGCGGCCCAGTCTCCATCATGCGCACTATCGAGTCGGTGCGGGTGTCGATGATGGCTATCGCGCTGGGATCCTGTGCGTTGATGTCAAACGAGCGCCGGTAGTAGGGCACCCACAGGTATCGGCCGCCGTGCGAGAAGGTGCTCTCCACGGGCTTACCCATGAATGCGCGGTTTTGTCCGTCGGTATAGTGGGTAAACTTGTAGTAGGTGCTTGGGTTGTTCCACAGCTTGCCAGTCCCCGATTTGAATTGATGCTTTATGACCTTGTTTTTCTTGTTGGTTGCCATGTCATAGACAATTGTTGCGCCGCCTTCAAGCGAGTTGACATAGTAACGCGAGCCATCGGGGTGGAAATTGACCGACTTGGGCGAGTAAATGTCCTCGTCGCGGGTTGCTGCGTCACGAAAACTGAAGTTTTGCTTCTTGCCAATGCAGGTTATTGTAATCTTCCCGTCGGCCGATGTCACCTTATCGCCGATGCGCGAGTGACGCACCGCCAGACCTTGCGCCAGGCACCCAACCGTGCCCATAACCACTGCTAAAATGGTTAAATGTCTTTTCATATACGAAATTATCTAAAATTTTTACAAAGTTAGTGCAAAAGTTTCTTTTTAAAAAAATAAAATTGTAACTTTGTACTCTTAGTTGAATTTTTATTATTTGATATGAAATCAGATAGCGTGGTCATTATTCCGACCTATAACGAGAAGGAAAACATCGAGAAGATGATTGAGACCGTGCTCGCCATCGAGGAGCACAGTTTCGACTTGCTCATTATCGACGACAACTCGCCCGACGGAACAGGACATATCGTTGACGAAATCGCTGCCCGCAGCGAGCGTGTCAACGTGCTGCACCGTCAGGGCAAGCTGGGACTGGGCACCGCCTACATCACCGGCTTCAAGTGGGCGCTTGAGCAAGGCTACGACTTTATCATCGAGATGGACGCCGACTTCTCGCACCCGCCTCGCAAACTGCTCGAGCTGCACGACGCTTGCGCCAACAAGGGCGCGCACGTTGCCGTGGGCTCGCGCTATCTCACTGGAGTGAACGTGGTTAACTGGCCCATGGGACGTGTGCTGATGTCCTACTATGCCTCGGCCTATGTGCGCATCGTCACAGGGCTCAAGGTGCGCGACACCACCGCCGGCTTTGTGTGCTACCGCCGCGAGGTGCTCGAGGCCATCGACCTCGACAAGGTGGAATTTAAGGGCTATGCTTTCCAAATCGAGATGAAATTCACAGCCTATCGCATGGGCTTCAACATTCAGGAGGTGCCCATCGTCTTCGTCAACCGCGTGCTGGGCACGAGCAAGATGAACAGCAGCATCTTTGGCGAGGCAGTTTTTGGTGTGATGAAACTGCGTTTCGAGGCCATCTTCGGCTCGGCAAAGTTCAAGCGCCGCAACAAGCAACTTGCAGCTAACAACTGACACAGCATGGAGTTAATTCACAATGGCACGCTGGTCAACGAGGGCCTCGCGCAGCGAGGTTTTCTCGTTATTAACGGAGGGTTCATAGCCCGTGTGGGTGCTGGCGACCCTTCGCAGGAGCTCATCGACGTGTGCGACACGGTGACCGATGTCGACGGCGCCTACATCATCCCCGGCGTCATCGACGACCATGTGCACATGCGCGAGCCGGGTCTCACTCGCAAGGCGACAATCGCCACCGAGAGCCGTGCCTGTGTGGCTGGCGGCATCACCTCGTTTATGGATATGCCCAATGTCAACCCTGTCACCGTCACCGAGCAAGCCTGGGCCCACAAAATGCAGCGGGCTGCCGAGACTTCGGTCGCCAACTATAGCTTCTACATAGGCGCAACCAACAGTAACATAGATACTTTGCAGTCGCTCGACTATAGTCGCATTCCCGGCGTGAAAGTGTTTATGGGCTCGTCAACGGGAGGTATGCTGGTCAACGATGCCGCCGCATTGAAGCAGATTTTTGCCCAGATTAAGACCGTCGTGGCTGTGCATTGCGAGGACGAGGACATCATTTCAAGCAACCGCAAGGCACTGGTGGCCGAGCGCGGCGACGACCTTCCCGTGACCTTGCACACCACCATTCGCAGCGAGGAGGCATGCTACAAGAGCACCCAGCTGGCAGTGAGGCTGGCGCGCGAGTGTGGCACTCGGCTCCACGTGCTGCACATCTCCACCGCACGCGAGCTGGAACTTTTCTCCAAGAAATTTCCCAACATCACCTGCGAGGCATGCGTGGGGCACCTGTGGTTCAGCGACGAGGACTACTCACGTCTGGGCAACCGCATCAAGGTCAACCCGTCAATAAAGACCACCGCCGACCGCGACGCACTGCGCAAGGCTGTTAATCAAGGCGTTATTAGCGTTATTGCCACCGACCACGCACCGCACCTCCCTGCCGAAAAGGATGGAAACTGCATCACTGCGGCCTCGGGAATGCCCATGGCACAGTTTGTGCTGCCTGTAATGATGGAGCTCGCCATGCAGGGCGTGTTGAGCGTCGAGACTGTGGTGCAACGCATGTGTCATGCTCCGGCGCGCGTCTTTGGCATCGACCGCCGAGGCTTCTTGCGCCCAGGCTACTATGCCGACGTGGCTATCGTGCGACGCGACACCGAGCCGCACACCATTACCGACGACCAGGTGCTGTCGCTGTGTGGCTGGACTCCGCTCAACGGCACCACGCTTCACCACACCGTAACGATGACCTACGTCAACGGCCACCGCGCATGGGACAACGGCACACTGAGCGACGAGCTCAACGCACGCCCCATCAAGTTTAAACGACTATAAAACAACAATGAACAAAGACAGCAAACTACAATACAAGGGATTAACCGCCACACAAGTCATCGAGAGCCGCGAGAAACACGGCATCAACGTCCTCACTCCGCCCAAACGCCGCTCCCTGTGGTCGCAATTCCTCGAGAAATTCAACGACCCACTCATCAAAATCCTCCTCGTGGCGCTGCTGCTCTCGGCGGGAATCGCTGTCTATGAGTTCTTCAAGATAAGCCACTCGTTGAGCGTCCTCTTTGAGCCCGTGGGCATCTTCGTGGCAATCGTCCTTGCCACCCTCGTAGGATTTCTTGTTGAGATGAACGCCAACAAGAAATTTGAGCTACTCAATAAAACTAACGACGATGTGCGCGTGAAGGTGGTGCGTGGCAACAATGTAACTACCGTGCCTCGACGCGACATCGTGGTGGGCGACATCGTGCTGCTTGAGGCGGGCGAACGAGTGCCTGCCGACGGTATATTGCTCAACAGCATGCAGATGAGCGTCAACGAGAGCTCGCTCACCGGCGAGCCTGTGGCACGCAAGTCACACCGCGACGAGGACGTGAAGGCCAACACCCAAAGCACCTATCCCATGAACGAGGTGATGCGCAGCTCGACCGTTGTCGAAGGTCACGGCGTGATGCGTGTGACGCGTGTGGGCGACCGCACCGAGTATGGCAAGGTATTCACCGACGCACAAATCGACAACAACCTCGAGACGCCGCTCATGAAGCAGTTCGACAAGTTGGGAAGAGTCATCGCTCGCGGCAGCTATCTCATTGCAGCATTGATTCTTGCCGGACGCACCTGGCTCTATTTTGCCAACGGCATTGAGGAAACCAGCCTGCAAACTGTTCACTACTTCGTGCAGACGATTATGCTCGCTGTGTCACTCATCGTGGTCTCGGTGCCCGAAGGACTTCCCATGAGTGTGACGCTGAGTCTTGCGCTGAGTATGCGACGCATGTTACAGAGCAACAACCTTGTGCGCAAGATGCATGCCTGCGAGACCATGGGCGCAACAACCATTATATGCACCGACAAAACTGGCACGCTCACCAAAAACCAGATGCAAGTGGCGGCAACTCACTTCTTTGCACTTGACGACAAACAGGCTCTCGGAAACGATGCGCCCAGCCACATAGTGAGCGAGTGCATCGCCTGCAACTCCACCGCATTCCTCGACGAGAGCGACGGCAACGTGAAGGCGCTGGGCAACCCCACCGAGGGCGCCTTGCTGCTGTGGCTCAAGCAACAAGGCATCGACTACATGCAGCTGCGCGAGGAGTCGGCAACGCTGGCTCAGCTACCGTTCAGCACCGAGCGCAAGTATATGGCAACCGCTATCACCAGCAGCCTCACTGGCAAGACTTTGCTACTGGTTAAGGGCGCAAGCGAGATTATATGGAAATATTGCAGCGGCGTGACGGGTATGGATGTCGCAGCCTCGCCAACTCTGCCCACGTTTATTGCCGACGAGTTGCTGTCTTATCAGCAACGTGCCATGCGCACTCTGGGCTTTGCCTACTGTGAGCTTCCCGCCGATTATGTGCCATCGGGCGAGAACTGCCTCTTGCTCGAGAACTGCCCGCCGCTCTCTTTCCTGGGCATAGTCGCCATTAGCGACCCTGTGCGCGATGACATCCCTGCCGCTATTGCCGATTGCCGCACCGCTGGCATCACCGTGAAGATTGTCACTGGCGACACACCCGCCACAGCACGTGAGGTGGGACGACAGGCCGGACTATGGACCGATGACGACGACACCGCGGCCGGCTCTATTCTCACCGGACCCGAGTGGCAGGCTCTCAACGATGAGCAGGCCGCCGACTGTGCCCTTGACCTGAAAATCCTTGCTCGTGCCAAGCCCGCCGACAAGGCGCGACTGGTCAACTTGCTTCAGTCGCGTGGCGAGGTGGTGGCAGTGACTGGCGACGGCACCAACGATGCCCCGGCGCTCAACGCCGCGCAAGTGGGGCTCTCGATGGGCGACGGCACCAGCGTCGCCAAGGAAGCCAGCGACATCACCATCATGGACAACTCCTTTGGCAGCATCAGCAAGGCTGTACTGTGGGGGCGATCGCTTTACCGCAACATCCAGCGCTTCATCATCTTCCAACTCACCGTCAACGTGTGCGCATGCATTGTGGTCGCCGCTGGCTCGTTTATGAGCAAGCAGCCCACGCTCACCGTCACCCAGATGCTGTGGGTAAACCTCATTATGGACACCTTCGCTGCTTTGGCGCTTGCATCGCTGCCGCCCAACAGCCGCGTGATGCGCGACAAGCCGCGCCGCGAGGGCGACAACATCATCACTCGCAGCATGATGTGGTTCATTCTGGGCACAGGCGTCTTTTTCTCGATTGTGATGCTCGCCGCGTTCTATTTCCTGTTGCACCTCCATGCCACCGAGGGCGCCAGCATCGGCATCATCGAGCCACAGGAAATCTCTATCTATTTCACTACCTTCGTCTTCCTCCAGTTTTGGAACTTGTTCAACGCTCGCTCGTTTGGCAGCGGACACAGCGCGTTCCACAATATTGGCGGTAGCAAACTGTTTTTCATGACCGTATTGGTGATTTTGATGGGTCAGCTTCTCATCGTGCAGTATGCCGGCGATATGTTTGCCTGCGTGCCGATGGACCTCAAGTACTGGCTCTACACATTCTTCGGAACAATGCCCGTGATGCTTGCGGGCGAGATTTATCATGCAGTGAAAAAGTAATTTAAGATGGAACAAATACCCCAAGACCCCTACATGCTCATGAGCTTCATCAACATGAAGTTGCGCGATGAGTTCCCATCGCTCGACGAGCTTTGCGCCACACTCGGCATCAGCAAGCAGTGGCTCATCGACCGCCTTGCCATGATAGGCATGGAATACAGCAAAGAAAACAACCGCTTCTGGTAAAAATCAATTCCCAATTCATAATTATTCGCCTAAGCGACTACGCGTCTAAGCGCCTAAGCAAAAAAATCCCCCCCACAAACTCTCAATAAACAATAAACTCTCAACATTACTATAAACTATAAACTATAAACAATAAACTTTAAAAAATCATGGACGGAATGAAAGNCAATAAACTCTAAACAATAAACTTTAAAAAATCATGGACGGAATGAAAGCATATAAAATGTCGCTGTTGCTCGACTGCGCTTGCATCGTAATAGCTTGTATAGTACTTTATTGCGCCAATAAAGGCCTGCTACCCATGTGGGCGCTCATCACTGGAGCAATGATCGCTCTGGGCTTCCTCGTCGCAGCCTGCGCCTTGCTCTTCAAGGCCCGTCGCGCCTTCAAGGAAATGTCGCAACTCCAGCGACCCGCCGACCCCGACACCACCCCCGAGCAACCCGCGGCCGACCCCACCCCCTCTATAAACAATAAACTCTAAACAATAAACATTAAACATTAAGATCTCTAAACAATAAACTCTAAACAATAAACAATAAACATTAAACATTATCATGAAATTTATCTCCTGGAATGTAAATGGCTTGCGCGCTTGCGTGGGAAAAGGCTTTGCCGAGGCTTTTAACGAGCTCGACGCCGATTTCTTCTGCCTGCAGGAAACCAAGATGCAGCCCGATCAACTCGATATCGCCTTCCCCGGTTACACCTCCTACTGGAACTCGGCCGACAAGAAAGGCTACAGCGGAACAGCCATTTTCTCGCGTCACACGCCGCTTAACGTGACCTATGGCATTGGCATCGACGAGCACGACCACGAGGGGCGCGTCATCACCCTTGAGATGGAGAAATTCTTCCTTGTTACGGTCTATACGCCTAACAGTCAGGATGGCTTGCGACGTCTCGACTATCGAATGACATGGGAGGACGCTTTCCGCGACTATCTGCTGGCACTCAACGAGCGCAAACCCGTAATCGTGTGCGGTGACCTTAATGTGGCGCATAAGGAAATCGACCTCAAAAACCCTAAGAGCAACCGCAAAAACGCAGGTTTCACCGACGAGGAGCGAGCCAAAATGACCACCCTGCTCGACAGCGGCTTCACCGACACATTCCGACATTTCTACCCCGACATGGAAGGCATCTATTCGTGGTGGAGCTATCGTTTTCAGGCGCGAGAGAAGAACGCTGGCTGGCGCATCGACTACTTCCTCGTCTCAAGCACCCTCAACGACTGCCTCACCGACGCCAAAATCCACACACACATCCACGGCAGCGACCACTGCCCCGTCGAGCTCACACTCACCCTGTAATCCCCACTCGCCCAGCCAATAATTCCCCAGTGACCATGCCTGCAGCACAGCAGTCCCCCCCCACATGGGGGGCGGAGGGGGGCTCCTTAATCCCCAACGACAAGCTTGATGATGGCGTCGAGAGGGATGGTGGGGGCGTCGATTAGCACCAGAGCGTTAGCGTCGGGGGCAAATCGCTTTACCTGCGCGGTGACGGTGCGGTAGTAGCCGCCCGACTTTCGCGCGTCGGGTTCAAAATATGTCACCTCCACTGTTGGATGCTCGGCAATGCGGCTCTGCAGCTCAGCAAACGCTTGGTTCAACTCATCGTTAATCGCATCGCCTGCCTCAATCTGGTGCTCGGTGTAGCGTGCCGTCTCGGCAATGGCGGCGTCGTGCCCGCTGAGGGCGGCAAACGGCGCAAATTGTGCCGCACGCTGCTGCGCCGACATGCGTCGCCTGTTCTTTGGCTCCCAGTGCTCGAGGTTGATTATGTCGTCATAGTCGCTTGACATGGCGCTTGTTTTTATTAGGACGGTGCAAGATGAGGATTATTACCGATGTCACAATAGCGACAAAGCCCAGCGCAATCAACGTCGTCATCTTCTCCCCGAAGACAAAAATGCCTATAATCATCGCCGTTAGCGGCTCAAGAGCACCCAGAATCGCTGTCGTGGTGCTACCTATCTTCTTCAGGCCCAATATCAGCGTGTAGTTTGACACTGCGGTGGGAATGATGCCCAGCAGCAACAGCGAGACCAGCAACGATGGCTCGGTCGTGATCTCAATGCCTCCCGCAAGGGGACTCACCGCCAATAGCTGAAACGTGCTGAACAAGAACACGAAGAATGTGAGCTTGCTGCTATTCATCGACCTCACTTTCAGGATGGGAACAAGCACCAGATAAACAGCATAGACAAAGCCCGCCAGCAACTCAATGCCCACACCCAGCAGCGTCGTGCTGCCCTCGCCAGGCGTGTAGCCCGACAGGCACGCCACGCCCAGCACGGCAAGTAGGATGGCTATCGCGGTGCGCGACGTGAGTTTCTCGTTGAAGCACACCACCATGATGATGCAAGTAAACACGGGGTAGGAGAATTGCAGCGTCGTCGCCGCGCCGGTGTCCATAAACTGGTACCCATAGATGAGCGTGTAGGCCCCAAGGTTGTTAAACAACGCAAGAACAAACACGCTTACCGCTTCGCGCACAGTAATCTTGAAATTCTGGTGGGTAAATGCCATTATCACCAGCATCGCAATGCTGGCAAG
>JABUUJ010000028.1:11643-13975 GCA_021443235.1 Muribaculaceae bacterium | reverse complement strand
GGCAACAACCGTTAGCGTGTCCATGCCGGCATTGAGGCAGGGAAGAGAAAACAGGGGTATCATGCCAAACGTGCATGACGAAATCATTGCTTGAATAAAGCCTTTGGTCTTGTCGCTCATCTTGTCGTATATCAGAGGTCAATTAGCGCCATCAAGGCGCAGTTTTGTGAGGGCTAAATATCTATTTCTCTATTTTTCTACAAAGTTAATGAAAATTTATGTAACCTCACACATTATTATATATGTTTTTTGGAATAAACACTGCCTGCCGTGCAACCAGTGCTCGACAGGCAGTCTATCCAGTAATGACCACGACCGCGTCAGCCATTAGCCATCATCCATTAGCCATTAGCCATTAGCCAAAAATGCCATTAGCCAACGTCAATCAACCTTAACCACCAGGTAGTTGCTGAACTCCCAGAAGCGGCTTGAGTTGTTGATGCGCAGCACCTTGCCCGATGCTCCGTCAACGATTGTGTATGACTCTTTGGGATGCTTCGACATCACCTCGGCCTTCTTGCTGTGGAGCTGTATCTCGCTCAGTGTGCGCTTGTCGGCCTTGGTAAAGTATGACTTCACAAAGTCGCCCTCCATGATTTTGGTCTTGCGCAGGAAGCCAGTCTCGATGATTTTGTTCTCTTTCAGCTCTTTCTTTGAGCCAACGGCATAGAAGCACACGTTAAGCTCGTTGGCCAGACGCTCCGACTCGGCCTGTGCCTCTTTCTTTTCCTGATTGACGGTGTTGTTGACTGTCACGAGCGAGTCGACGCGGGTGTTGAGGTTGGTGATCTCAATGTGGGCTGCCTTGAGCTGGGTGGTGAGGTCGTTGATAGTGCCTTGCTGCACCTCGAGTTGCTTCTTGAGGTTCTCAATGGTCTTCTTCATCTCGGTGGTGTAGTTGGTCGACTGCGACAGTCGCTTCTCCAACTCGGCAAGGCGTTGTTTCTTCTGAAGTATTGACTGCTGGATGAGCTCGATGTCGCTGCGCAGCTGTGCCTTGCGGTCGGCGGTCTCGTTGCCAAGGTTTTGCACCGACACTATATCTTCCATCTCCTTGATTTTCATCATGCCGTCGCTGATGTCGTTCATCAGTGCCATCAGGCTGTCTTTTTCGGCAAGCGCTGTTAATAATGAGTCGCTCAGCTCATTGTTGATCGAGTCCTGAACGTTCACTACTGCCTCCTTGTTTTCGTTCTGGCACGATGGCATCATCGCCAGGCATGCGATCATCAACACAAAGTAATTAATCTTTTTCATCTTTATCTAAATTGTTAAGTTTGTTCTTGTTTTTAAACTGTGCATATTTATCGACCTTCACGGCCGCTTTGGGCTGGGCCCCTGCCACCACAATCACGATTTCGCCTCGTGGCTCGGTGGCGGTGAAATAATCGACCAGCTCGGCAAGGGTGCCGTTGTGGGTGCTGTTGTGCACCTTTGAAATCTCGCGCACCACGCTGGCCTCGCGGTCGCCGCCCATCACCTCGGCAAGTTGCTTGAGTGTCTTGACAAGGCGCATGGGACTCTCATAGAATATCATCGTGAGTGCCTGATCCTTGAGCTCGTCTAGCCGTGTGGCGCGGCCTTTCTTTTGTGGAAGGAAGCCCTCAAAGATGAATCGCTCGCAGGGCAGACCCGAGTTGACCAACGCAGGCACAAACGCTGTAGCGCCAGGCAGTGTCTCTACCTCGATGCCCTTGCGGCGGCACTCGCGCGAGAGCAGGAAACCGGGGTCGCTGATGGCAGGGGTGCCGGCGTCGCTCACCAGGGCTATCGTGCTGCCGCTCTCCAGCATCTGGATGACGCCTGGCAGCGTCTCGTGCTCGTTGAACTTGTGGTGGCTGCGCATGGGCGTCTCAATGCCAAAGTGCCGCATCACCACAGCACTTGTGCGTGTGTCCTCGGCAAGGATGAGATGTGCTTGCTGCAGCACGGTCACGGCGCGCGGCGTCATGTCGTCGAGATTGCCCACTGGGGTGGGTACTATGTAGAGCTTGCCTGCCATTCGGTGTCTCAAGCAAAATACCTGTGCACGATTTCCATGAAGTCCTTGACCTCTTCGCTATCCTCGTTCCACTCGAGCTGACCCAGGAAGTAGGCGTCGGCTTCTTCGGCGCTTTCCATCTTTTGCACGAGGTCGAGGGTATCGTTCATTACATCGGCGCTCCCTTGAAACAGCTCACGACGGAAACGGAACAAGTCGTTGAGAATGAACATGTCGCGGATTTCTTTAACCTGCCTTGACCCTGACATTGGCACAGGCTCTGACTCAATTTCAGGCTCAGGCTCTGCAACTGGCTCAGGCTCTGCAACTGGCTCAGGCTCTGCAACTGGC
>JABUUJ010000028.1:4714-11424 GCA_021443235.1 Muribaculaceae bacterium | reverse complement strand
CCGCAACGGGCTCGGCAACCTCCACAACGGGTTGCTCGGGCTCCAAGGCGGGCCCGGGCTCGGCAATCGCGTCGTCCTCGTGGGCGACAAGCTGCTGGCACTGCTGGTCAAGGTCGCGGGCAGCGGCCTGAAGTTGCTGATATACCATCAAGGGAGTGTCTTCGCCACGGCGCTCGGCCACAAGTAGCAGTCCCTCAATCTCATACAAGCTTTTGAGCAAAGAAGCTATGTTGTTGTTCATTATAGATGTTTGAAAATTTGGTGCAAGTTTACAACTAATTTTTGAGTTGACAAAATTTATCCCCCAAAAATTCTTTAGAATTTTATTCGCCCAGCAGCACCCCTATGAGCAGGCGGTCCATGTTGTCGCGCAGTTGCGACCGTGTGCCGTCCCAGTTGTTGGCAAGGATGGCCCAGCAAATTTTGGGATTTTCGGCGGGGTAATAGCCCACAAAGGTCTGCACGTCGGTCATGCTGCCGCTCTTGAGCGACACGTCGTTGGCGAGCGATGTCTCACCCAGCATATGCCCCACTCGTTTGCCGGCGCGCGACATGAGGTCGGTCATGCGCACTCCGTTGTAGCGCTTGTTGGCGATGGCGCGCAGCATCTGGCAGAACATGTGGGCACTGCCGTGGTCGGCGCGCGCAAGACCGCTGCCGTCATACATCCTTAACGGCTTGGTGTCAACGCCCAGTCGCTTGAGGATCTCGACAACCTCGGCGACCCCCGTGAGGTCAAAATCACCACCTTCGTTCTGGTATTTGGCCGAACGCACCGCAATTGCGCGTAACATGCTGTGGGCAAACATATTGTCGCTACGGTGCAGCAGCGAGGTGACGATATCGGTGAGTACCGGACTATAGTGTGTCGTGAGCAACTCTCGCGTCTCTTTGTCCTTCTCCTTTATTTCCTTGATTTTCAGCTTGAAACCTGCTTCTATCAACGCCTGCTCGATGTCATAGCGCAGATAAGCGTCGGGGCATGGGTTCGCCACATGCCAGTTGTAGGTCGCACTGACCTCGTTACAGGCCAATTCGCCGTGCAACGCAAGGCTGTTGCTGCCATATTCTACCATCGTGAAGCGCTCGTTGGTCTTGCCTGGACGGCTGCGGTCAATGAAACCAACTCCCGGAATCTCGGGCGAGAATCTCGCGCTGTCGATTCGGCCCTCAGGAGTGACATTGTAGCTGAAGCCAATGAGATTGTCGCGGTAGTTGAGCGGGAACACACCGGCGCCGTAATACTGTGCCAAGTCGCTTGTCTCCCAGTAGTCGCTGTAATAGGGGGTGGGGTAGAGGCTATTGTCAATCACGATATTGCCCTCAACCTTGTTTATGCCACGGGCTTTGAGCGCAGCGACAATCTCGCCTGGCAGCGAAGCCAAGTCCTTGAAATACTTGCTGCCCAGCGTGGGGTCGCCGCTTCCCACAACGATGATATCGCCCTTGAATTTGTCTTTCTTCACTTTGCCCCACATATACACTGGGGTCTCAAACTTGAATGCACCGCCCAACGTCTCAAGCGCTGCCAGCGACACCACGGTTTTCATCGTCGAGGCCGTTGTGACCGACAACTCGGGGTTGACCGACGCGATCTCTTCGCCCGAGTCTATGTCCATAAACATCACGCTGAACGCTGCGTGCTTCATTATCGAGTCGTTGGCAAAGCGGTCGGCTGCCGCTTGTGGGGTGATGGCTTGTGCCCATGCGCTGGCAATCGCCAAAAGGGCAACGAGGGTTGATGCTAATCGTTTCATTTATAGAGGGGCTTGGTTAGATTTCATAAATATTGGCGGCTATGCCGTCGGCCAGCTGGACAAGTGCCACCAGCGGATATTTGTCGCGGGCGGTGTTGATGCTGTTTTTCTGCTCGGGGCTCTGGAAGGCAAGGTCCCACGCCGTCATGTGCCACCTGATGGCAATGAGTTCTTCCTCAGTGATTTCAAAACCGCTCCACAGCGCCATAATCGCCGATTTCTCGCCGTGTCCTAAGGGCAGGTTGCTGTAGTCAACATCCCAGCCAGGCACGTCCTCCCACACGCCGAAGGCGTTTTTCTGGCGCTTCATCACGCGCTTGTAGATGTCGCTCTTGTTCAGGTCGTGCAGCAGCGTGGCAACTATCACGCTGTCTTTCTTGATGACGCGTGCCAGCTCAGGACGTTCGGTTACGGCGTGCTCATAGAGCATCAGCCCCGCCTTGCACACGTTTAGCGAGTGCTGGCACAGGCCGCCCTCCTCGTTGAGGTGGAAGCGTGTTGATGCCGGTGCGTTGAAAAAGTCGTTTTTCCCGTCCTCGAGATATGCTATCAGGTCGTCAATGCCCTCGCGGCCGGTCGACTGAAGTAACTCGATGAATGCTTTCTTGTTAGCTTGAATATCAAGTGCCATTTTCGTTCAGATGTTTGTTTGCGACTACAAAGGTAGCAATTTTCCACAAATCACCCAAAATTTTTGACGTTGACCTTGACGTTGGCCGCTCGTTACAATCGTTACTCTCGTCACAATCGACAACTCAAAAACGTCCTCAACCGCCGCAGGTGACAAAAATTTTGGGGATTGGCAAAAAATGCTTACTTTTGCAGTCATGTTTTTAACTGAATTAGTGATGAGAAAATTGATTTACACATTGATATTGTGCTGCATGGCTACTGTTAACTGCCTCGCAAGCGAAACACTGGCAAAGGATGCTAATGTTGTGGTTCTCAGCGACCTCCATGTGGTCGCTCCAAAAACTCTCAAGTCAATAACAATAGGCGATGGCGAGCGCAAGATGCTCAGGCAAAGCCTGGAGATCTTCACCGCTACCATCGATAGCATCATCAGCATCAGGCCCCGATATGTGTTCATCACTGGCGACCTCACCGACCGTGGCGACCGTGCCAGCCACGACGCTGTGAAAAAGCAACTTGAACGCTTGGCAACTAACGGAATAAGCACTATCGTCGTCCCAGGCAACCACGACCTCTCGACCGACTTCACAGCCGAGGACTTTGCCTCGACCTACGATGCCTTTGGCTACGGTCAGGGAGCGCGTTTCAACGCCTCGCTCAACTATGTGTGCGAGCCTTTCGACAACGTGACGCTGCTGTGCCTCGACAGCAGTGGCGACTGCCGCCGTGCAATGGCGTGGGCCACTCAAGAAGCTGCCAAGGCTAAGGCGCAGGGCAAGGTAGTGATGGCATTGATGCACAACCACTTAATGCCGCACTTCAACGGCGAGGGCAGTCTCCTTGCAACCTCGGTGGCCGATGCTGGCGACTCGGCGGCAGTGAAGCTGATGAACGCTGGCGTGCATCTGGTTTTCACAGGCCACACCCACATCCACGATGCCGCCATTAAGCACAACGCCAGCCGCAACGACTCGATAGTCGATGTGTGCACTGGCGCCCTCTCGGGATACCCGCATCCCTACCGCGTTATCAACCTCAATATTGACAATAAGACTGTGACTGGCGACACTCGCTATATCACCTCAATCAAGTCGATGAAGGACCTGCCCCAGAAGTCGAGCGAACTCATCAAAAAGAGCATTCCCACCTTGGTCAAGAGCATGGCTAAGGGCACTTTCGACAAGTATGGTGAGAAAATCAAGCAGATGACGGGCATGCTCAGCCTTTTTGGCTTCGGGACGCAGAAGATGTTCAAGGTGTCGTTCGACTGGGAGTCGATTGAACCCATCGTTGAGAAACGCCTGCTTGAGCCCACTACGCAACTTTATCTCATTGCAAGTGAGGGTAATGAGAATCTTAAAGACACCAGCGCACTCAGGCAGAGCATCAAGGATGGCATCTCGGGCACTCTACACGACGTGCTTAACACCGACGCCTTTGGCTCAGTTCTCGAGATGGTGACTCCCGAACTCGGCAACCGTCTCAACCCCATGATCGACGCAGTGCTGAGCGACCTCAACGAGGATGAGACCATCCCCTTCGACGACCTTAGGTTCAGCATGAAACTTTAATAGCAGGAATACTTTGTTCAACGAAGAAAACGTAATGGACTGTTATGCGCATAATCTACAATAACCACTTCCCTTTTGGCGATTTCCAGGCCATCAATATTTGTGGCATAATCTTCGCCAAACGCTGCTATGGTAATCTCCCTGAGTATGTGCAAAACCACGAGTATATCCACACGATGCAGATGCGCGAAATGCTCTACATCTTCTTCTACCTGTGCTACCTCGTCGAGTGGCTCGTCAAGATTCTAATTTACCGCAATCCCATTATCGCATACAAAAATATAGGCTTCGAACGCGAGGCCTATGAGAACCACTATAACCCCCACTATCGCCACTCCCGACGCCACTTCGCGTGGTTCTTCTACGCCTTCAATGCCCCGAAACAATGAGGCCATTTTTGTTAAAAAAGCGCCCTGTTGATAAGTTTACACATAAATATATTTAAAGTTCCAAAAAAAATGCTTAACTTTGCGGGCGAATTGTGGAAATCAATTTATGTTTATGAGAAAATTTTCTTTACTTATAATAGTGGTTAGTTCTCTGCTTGCGTTGACATCGTGCTTCAAGGCCGAGCCCCTCAACGCCGAGTGCGATATCGAGATGGTCACGCTGCACGTCGATAACCCGGATAAGTTCTTTTTCCAGTTGACCGACTCCGTTCTATGGGTAAACATCACCGATAGCGTTATTTCTCTCACTGTGCGCGAGCACGCCGACATCACCAGAGTCATCCCCGAGTTTAACATCACCGAGGGCGCGGTTATTACGCCCAGCAACAATGAGCCTCAGGACTTTAGCAATGGCCCCATTGAATATCTCGTGACCTCCCAAAACGGCAAGTGGAAACGTCGCTACAAGGTCGATATCGTTAGGCAGGTGCCTTTTGTCGTTCCCGATACACTGTGTTACGACTTTGAGCACTTCGAGCTGGAGTCGAGCGAGAGCAAATACTATGTGTGGTTCAACACCAACCCCGACGGCTCACTGGGCAACGACTGGGCGTCGGGCAACGGTGGCTTCCGCATCAGCATGGGCTCGGCTAAGCCCATGGACTATCCCACTACACCTTGCCCCGACGGTTTTGACGGCTACTGCATCAAGCTCACCACCCGCGATACTGGCGCTTTCGGCAAAATGGCGTCCAAGCCTATCGCCGCCGGCAACCTCTTCCTGGGCGACTTCGACCTCACGTCGGCACTGAAAGATGCGATGAAGGCAACCCGCTTTGGCAAGCCCTTCCCCCACAAGCCGCTGTCGTTCCACGGATATTACAAGTACAAGGCAGGCGCCAAGTGCATCGACAAGAACTCTAAGGAAATCCCTGGCATGGTCGACCACGGCTCGGTATATGCTGTGTTCTATCGCAACCACGACGACAATGGCAAGCCCGTGATGCTCTTTGGCGACGACGTGCTCACCAGCCCCAACATTGTGGCATTGGCCAAGGTTAAAGATATGCACGACAGTTCGGAGTGGGTGGAGTTTGACATTGACTTTGAATACTATAAGGAAGTAGATATGGAGGTGGTGCGCAACCGCGGCTACAACTTCGCCATTGTGTTCTCGTCGAGTGTTAACGGCGACATCTTCACCGGCGCTGTGGGCAGCGAGCTCATGGTCGACAAGGTGCGCGTAGTGGTTGCCGACAACTAACCCCTTAAAAATGACTCTTATGAAGAAGATAATATTCGCAATAGCATGCTTGCTTGCAATGACGCAGGCTGGTGCCGTGGGCCTAATCAACAAGGCCGAGGTCATCAACGTGCGCTTGGGCTATGGCATTGGCGGCACAGCCCCCATCGGGCTGCCCCCCTCAATACGCTCGCTCAACAAGTTCAAGCTGCAGTTCAACCCCTCGCTGGGCATCGACGCCACCTATGGCATCAAGGGCCCGCTGGGCATCATGTTTGGCATCCAGCTCGAGAACAAAGGCATGGAGATGGACGCGCGTGTAAAGGATTACCACATGGAAATCGTACATGGCGGACAGCAACTTGCCGGACAGTTCACTGGCGATGTCACCACTAAGGTGACCGAGTGGATGATCACCATCCCCATCCAGGCAAGCTACCGCTATAAGAAGGTGAGATTCAAGCTGGGTCCCTACATCTCCTATGTGGGCAGCCGCAACTTCAGCGGATGGGCCCACAACGGCTACCTACGTGTGGGCAACCCCACCGGACCAAAGGTCTTCCTCGGCGACTCGGTTGAGGAGCGTGGCGAATATGACTTCACCGGCCACATGCGCCGCTTGCAGGCTGGCATCGATGCCGGCATCGACTGGAAGTGGAGCTCGCGCTTTGGAGGCTTCCTCGACCTTGCGTGGGGCCTCACACCCGTCCACAAGAGCGACTTCAAGACTATTGAGCAGACGCTCTATCCCATCTATGGCAAGATAGGTGTGACCTATCGATTGAAATGAAAATGTATTGTTTAACTTTTTGAGATTAACTCTGCTTCGCAACACGCTTTTTAAACTTCTGGAATCAACATCTTTGGTATTAGCTATAATAGCGAAGCAGTTTTTAGGAAAACTTTAACTTATTAAAAGATTTAGATTATGAAGAAACTTTTACTTTTAATGGCTTCGACGCTCGTGGCAGCCTCGGCCATGGCGACCCAGTTCACTGGCTCGCTCTTTATGATGGATGAGAACTACGCTCCTCTCGACACTATCGAGAACTATGTGCTCGACATGACCATTGCCGACAATGGTATCACTGCCGTCACTTTCGGCGAGAACACCCCC
>JABUUJ010000028.1:2141-4705 GCA_021443235.1 Muribaculaceae bacterium | reverse complement strand
ATGACTTTCGAGGGCGCTCCCAACACCAACGGCCGCATGAAGGCTATGGCATATATGGCCAACATTGGCGACGCACAATATCAGGTAGTGGCTCGCACCACAGCCAATTTCGCCTATGTAACACTTACCTACATTGGCGAAAGTAATACTTACAATTTCGTCTTCGACAACACTGGCGATGGCTTCCAGATTCCTAACAGTAACTTCGAGACCTGGACCGACAACACTACCGAGCCCAAAAACTGGCACGGATTCAATAGCGCAAGTGGCAGCCTGGCAAGCATGGCAAAAGGCAAAGTGGGCCAGAGCACCGATTGCCACAGCGGCAGCTATAGTGCTGTGATTACTGCAGGTCAAACAAATCTTGGATTCGTTAAGGTTGTTAACAATGGCACAATGACTAATGGACGACTCAATGCAGGTAGCGCTACTGCTTCCGACCCCGCCAACCATAGCGAAATGAATGTGAGTAGCACTGAAACTGATAAGAATGGCGAACCATTCTACACTGCCCTCTATGGCCGTCCCGATGCCATCAGCGCATGGATGAAGTTTACTCAGAAGACCGCTCAGTCGACTTATAAGTATATGACCATCAGTGCTATTGTGTTTGATGGTAACTACTATCAGGATCCTGAGGATAATACTTATGATAATGTGGTTGCTAAGGCTAAAAGGGCCGACATCACAACTTGCGGATGGACAAAATTTGAGATTCCTTTTACCGAGATTGATGGTTCGGTTCCCGCCAACGCTATCCTCGTGACCATCTCGACCAACGCCACTCCTGCTAAGGGTTCGGACGGCGACCAGGTCTTTGTCGATGACATGGAGCTCATCTACAAGTACAAAATCACTGGCGTGACCTATAAGGGCGTGGCTGTTCAACCCTTCCAGACTATGGATCCTGTGACCGAAATGCCCAGCGCAAGCGACTTCGCTATCTCATGCGAGGGTGCAGGTGCGTTGACAGGCGTTCACATCATTGGCGAAGCTAACGATGGCAACTACCTGGCTATTTGCTACTCTATTTCGGCCGACCTGAAGAATTACGACGCGTTCCCAGTTATTATCCCCAAGGCCGCAACTGCCATTACTCTTCCTGAGGCTCTTGACCAGGGCGGCGACGTGAAGGTTAAGGACACCTATGTAATGCACGTTGCTCCCATCGACAATGGTGGCGTCGCTTATCTCACCGACGGCGAGAACAGCTGGGTGAAGGCCACAATGCCGCAGAGTGTGTACGACGTAGTGAAAGATGCTAATGGCCTGAGTGTTTTCCAGGGCACAATGAGCAACCTCAACACCAATCCCGAGGTATTCATCACTGCTGCCGAGCCCGATGCTGCGGCCGTTAAACCCGAAATTACAACCGTCGACATGATTGAGCACATCAACGCTCAGCCCAACGGCATTTACAAGGTATCGGGCTACATCGACGACAACTACCGTCTGCGCGCCTATAGCGGCCAGTCGGGAGCTATGGGCCAATCGCTCGAGTTTGCACCTGCTTACGATGTGACCAGCCTGGAGAAGTTCCGTCGCTACAACTTCACCGCAATCTTCACCATCAAGGAGCCTTGGACCAACCTTCAGGCACCCCAAAAGGTTACAAGAGTGGACGAGGATTATTTCACCAACTATCTCATCCTCCCCATCAGCTACTCGATTTCAACTGGTGTTGAAGACGTTGATGCCGCCGCAACAGTAACAAGCGTGCGCTACTACAACATCGCTGGTGTTGAGGTTGGCGAGGCTCACGACGGCATTGTGATCGCAGTGAAGACCATGAGCAACGGCGAAACAAAGGTTGAGAAAATTATCAAATAATAAAAACCAATAAAACCACAATTCATTATGAAGAAAGTATTAATGATGCTCGTTGCAGCTGCTTGCACTCTCGCAGTTTCGGCAACCCAGTTCGGTGGCAGGCTCAAAGTGTCGGTTAACGACGAGAGCATGTCGCAAGCAACCACAATCACTATTAACGAGACCGAAGGCAAGTACAGCCTCGAGCTCAAGAACTTTATCCTTGGTAATGGCGAGGATGCACTTGGCGTTGGTAACATCATCGTTGGTGGCCTTGACGCAACCGAGGAGGTTGGCTACAAGACAATTAAGTTCAGTGGCAACATCACTATCGCTGAAGGCGACGACCCCTCAATCTCAATGTGGATGGGCCCGTTCTTGGGCGAAGTTCCCATTGCAATGACTGCCGATTTTAACGAGAATGGCGCTTGCCAGGTAAGCATCGACATCGACATGATGGCTACTCTGGAGCAGATCATCAAGGTGCAGTTTATCGGCAATGCTGGCTCAGGCATCAAGGGCGATGTTAACGGCGACGGCAACGTTGACGTTGTTGACGTGAACAACGTAATCAACATCATCCTCGGCAACTAATCAATCCCCCCAACACACCCATAAAAAGAGGTGCGGCACCACAACTGGTGTCGCACCTCTTTAACCCTTGACCATTACCCATTAGCCATTAACCATTAACCATTAACCATTAACCAACCGCCATTAACCATTAACCATTAACCATTAACCAACCGCCATTA
>JABUUJ010000028.1:0-1756 GCA_021443235.1 Muribaculaceae bacterium | reverse complement strand
GTTTCCAAGTGCAAAGTTACTGAAAAGTCGTGAGAGAAAAAACTACCTTAATGAAAAATAAACCTTTACTATTTGCGTTATTAAGGTATGAACAAGGTGTTTTATATCATTATGGTGGCTTTCTTGGCGATTGCCGCCACTGGTTGCATCGAGGACGGATTCACGCCCTCGAGCAGCGATGTGCTCGCTTTCTCGGTCGACACAGTCGCTTTCGATACGGTGATAACTGCACAAGGCACTATCACTAAGCAGTTTGTCGTTTATAACCACAGCAAGAAACAACTCAATATATCGTCAATCAAGGTCAAGGGCGTCGCACAGGGTGCCCGCTTTAACATCAACGTTGACGGACTCAAAGGCAAGGAGTTTCACGACATTGAGCTGCGAGGCAACGACAGCCTCTATGTCTTTGTCGAGGGCTTTATCGACGAACTAAAGAAAGACACCCCTATTGAGGTGACCGACTATATCGAGTTTGTGACCAACGGTGTCACACAGAAGGTCATTCTAAACGCATGGGGACAAGACGTTAACCGCATCAACGGCGACACTATATGGGACGAACGCACCTTCACTGCCGCGCGCCCCTATCTCATCTACGACACCCTCGTTGTGGCTCCAACTGGCCGTCTCACCATTGAGCCAGGCACAATAATGCTCTTCCACAAGGGCGCCGCCATGAAATGCTATGGCAAAATGACCGCTATCGGCACTCGCGAAAAGCACATCATCTTGCGTGGCGACCGCCTCGACAAGGTGGTGAGCGACATCGACTTCGACATCATGTCGGGACAATGGGGTGGGGTGGTCATCGGCCTTGGCAGCCACAGCAACCAGTGGCACTACGTCGACATGAACGGCACCGAGTTTGGACTGCAAATTAGCTCCAATAGCCCCCGAAATCCCTCGCTCTACATGCTCAACTGCCGCCTGCACAACAGCAGCGGCCCAGTTCTGCTGGCGTGGAACGCCTACATCACTGCCTATGGCTGCGAGTTTACCGATGGCGCACAGGGCATCGTCTATCTCTATGGAGGCAACACGGTTTTTGCCCACAACACTATCGCCAATTTCTACCTGTTTAAGGTTGCCGAGGAGCCGTTGCTCAACGTCTTTAACATCGACGACCCCGAGTGCCCTCCCATACATGCAAAAATCGACAACTGCATCTTCTACAGCATCAGCAAGGGCGACATCAACGCCGGCGACCTCACCGGCACCGAAATCTATCTGCGCAACTGCCTGCTAAAGTCGAAGGGCACCGACGACGCCAACTTCATCAACATAGTGTGGGAAGGCGACCCCAAGTTCTACACCGAGCGCGAGAAATATATCTTCGACTACCGCGTTAAGGACGGGAGCGACGCCATCGCACGTGGCGACCGAGCACTCACTCCCGATGCCGCACGCTACGACCGCGACGGCAATGACCGCTTTGCCGAGGGCTCTCCCACCATCGGCGCCTATGTCTATATACCTCAACCGGTTAAACAATGAAATACTTCATTATCGCAGGCGAGGCTTCGGGCGACCTGCATGCCTCGCATCTCATCAACGCCATCAAGCAACGCGACGCTCAGGCGCAGTTCGACTTCTTCGGCGGTGACCTCATGGCTCAGGCCGCTGGCAAGTTCCCTATCGTGCACTACCGCGACATGGCCTACATGGGTTTTATCGAGGTGCTGAAGCACCTGCGCGAAATCCTCGGTTTCATGAAAACCGCGCGGCAGGCCATCTCGCGCATCAAGCCCGATGC
>JABUUJ010000027.1:66767-73734 GCA_021443235.1 Muribaculaceae bacterium | reverse complement strand
TTGACCTTTTTCTTCGTGAAAATTAAAATATTCGTGTCAATTAGTGTAATTGGCTACGCCGAGCTCGCTTCGCTCGGTTCGTGGCCACCCCCCCCAGCGCGAAGCCAAAATCCCATAAATCCCAAAAATTCTGTAAATTTTCATAAGAAAATGCCTACCATGTTCATGACTCAAAGCAATAAAAGCCAAACCGATGATAACCAGGTGATTGCTCTTTCAATTGTGCAAGCCATTTGGTATTTTTGTGGTATTTCATTCGGTGTTTTTGTGGCATTTCATTCGGTATTTTTGTGGTAAATGCCGCTATGTCAACACCTATGAAGCGACGTGGCTTGGCCCTGGTGAAGAGGGGCTAAGCCACGTCGAAGATGGTTGAACTGCCTTGATTGAGGGCGTGGGCTATTTCTCGCTGACGTAGCGGTCGACGATTTGAGCCAAGGCGCCGTCGCAAGTCACGTTGCATGCCGTGCCGAAGCTATCCATGGCGAAATAGAGCGTAATCATCATCGCCAGCGTCGCCTCGTCCATGCCCAGCACCGACTGCAAGATGCCCACTGCCGCCATGATGCCTCCGCCAGGCACGCCAGGCGCCGCCACCGCGGTGATGCCCAGCAAGAACACAAACTGGATGAAGCACGGCACATCGATGGGGTGCCCCGAGAGGTAGATCAGCGCCGCCGACAGCGCCACCATCTTGGTCACCAGTCCCGGCATGTGGATGGTGGAGCACAACGGCACGGTGAAGTCGGCTACATCCTCGTTCACGCCCAGAAGCTTGGTCTGCCTCAGCGTCACAGGGATTGTGGCGGCCGACGACGAGGTGCTCAGCGCGGTGAAATATACCGGCAACATTATCCACAGCGACTTGAGCGGGTTGGTGCCCGTAATCGCACCCGAAACCAAAAAATACAGCACTATCACCACCATCGCCATGAGGAAGATGACGCCAAACAGGCTTGCCGCCGAATGGATGACGGGGCCCACCTCGTCGGAATAGGTCATGCTGAGGAACAGGCCGAACACATAGATGGGCAGCAAGGGCACAAGCACTTTCTTGATGGTGAGCTCCACGATGTCGCGAAACTCCTGCAGGCCTTTGCGCAAGGTCGTGTGGCCCTCAAAGTAGGCCAAGCCCAGGCCCAGCACAAACGACAGCGACAGCGCCGACATCACGTCGAACAGTGGCGGTATCTCTATCTCAAAGAATGGCAAGATTTTCACCCCCGTCTCGCCGGCAAAGTCAATCGACCCGGGGGTGAGCAGGGCGGGCCACACCCACACGCTCACGCCAAGCGACAAAAAGCCCAAAAGGCACGAGCTGCCATAGGCCAGCGCGATGGTGAAAAGCAGCATCTTGCCTGCACGCATGCCCACCTCAAAGATTGCCGGAGCCACCAGGCCCAGGATGATGAGGGGCACGACAAACTTCAGCAGCTGGGAGAACAGACTGTTGTAGGTGGCAAAAATGCGCACAAACCACAGCGGTGTAACGTGGCCAAGCAATATGCCCAGCGCAATGCCTAAAAATATCTTGCCTATAAGCGGCAGCCTAAATCTTTTCTTTGCCATTAGAGGGGGGTATAATGTTTAAAGTTTATTGTTTAGAGTTTATTGTTGTAACGTGTAACGTGTAATGTTTAAAGTTTATTGTTTAGAGTTTATTGTTGTAACGTGTAACGTGTAACGTTTAAAGTTTATCGTTTATTGTTTATCGTTGCAGGGTTTATTGTTAAAAGTGCTTTGTCTGAAGCGTATTGATTAGAGTATATTTCTTGCTAAAGGTTTAATGCCCAATGAAAAAAGTTTATCGAGGGCGCGAATGCTCACAACCGTCTCAATGTCAAAAGCAAAGTTACTAATTTTTGCGGTTCCACGCAAGCACCGCCCCCCGAAAACTCAAAAAAACAACCTAAACCAACCTAAAAACTCAGTTTGGGCATCTAATAACCGAACCAATATTATGCAAAATCATCTACTTTTAACTAACTTTGCACATCCGATCAATTTACAAAGAGACATTTGATTTCTATATAGGAATACAATTTATGAAGAAAAAAACAAAACTTAGCATACAATGGTTCTACAATCTTCTTGAGAGAGGAGAATGTGATATTTTAGACTTCAAGGAGCAACTTGAGGACAAGACGTCATTTGGCAAGTCGCTGAAAAATTTTGCTCCAAAGTATGATGAGATTGCAAGAGACGTTGTCGCGTTTGCTAACTACAAAGGTGGATTCCTATTTATCGGCATCATTGACGACTGCAAAGAAATTAATAAGGACTTTGTATATCAAGACAACAAAGTATTCGAACTAATCCATCAGGTACAAGATAGGACCGAACCAACTATAACACTTGTTCCACATAAGATCAGCGTGGAAGGTAATGACATATTGGTGTTGGAAATACCTTTTTCCACACAACTTCACCGAACAAGTCGTGGAGAATTCTTGATTCGAAGCAATGACGGCAATCGTCCAATAGAACCATACGAGATGTCCACCATTATGGCAGAAAAAGGGCTTATTATATATGACCAAAAAACATGGCATATTAGTGGAGCGTGGCTCGACCCGAATCGGTTGAGCAATCTCTTAAAACTGATAGAGGCCAAAAAAGCCGATAGCCCATATTTGGAAAAGACACAGAACGATCTGCTTGATTCCCTTGGCATGACTAAAGATGAAGGAGATGAAATCTTGCCCACAACGACAGGTCTGCTTTTTGTTGGCAATCAAAATGCTCTAAGAGAACTCCCATACTATGAGGTAAAGTACATCCACTATTTTGCCGATGGAACATACCAATCTTATGAGTATAAAGGTAATATCGTAGAAGTTGCAACAGGGTGTTTTAATCAGTTAAAAGCCGAAATCCGTCAGAAGGAATATATATTTGGGTTGTTCCGTGAATATGTGGAGGACTATTCTGAGGTAGTGATAAGAGAATTATTAGTCAACGCATTGGCGCATAGAGACATAAGTCGTCAACAAATCATTGAAATCAGAAAATATGATGATGGTGGTTATCTTGAAATAGAAAGCCCTGGCGCATTCCCTGTGGGTGTGACACCAGAGAATTTCTTAAGAAAAACAAATCCAAGAAACCCAAATGTAATGGATATACTTCGAGAGATTGGTCTTGCGGAAAAAGCAGGTAGTGGGTTTGACAAAATCTTTACCGACTTGCTCAAGAATGGAAAATCGTTGCTGCAGTCAGAGGAGACAGAAACCTCCGTTATATTCAGGGTCAAGGCAGATATTATAACCGAGAAACTGATTGAGTTGTCTTTACAGTATGAGCATCAAACAGGTAATGCAATAAAATTGGATGAGTTGCTTGTACTCTCCGAAATCATTAAGCATAAGCAGATTAAGTTTGCCGATTTGTGTTCTACACCAAACATTAGTCCCTATCGTTTACAGAGCATATTGGATAAACTACAGGAATTAGAATTTATTGAAACATCTGGCAAAACTTCTGGGTTATCATACATTTTGCACATCAGCAAGCGGAAGAATGCCCGAGACAAGATAGAGTATGTGATAACCAAAAGGCAAAACAAGGCTCGCCAAAAGGAAGCAATCCTGCGCTATCTTGATTCCATAGAGACAATAAACAATGCCGAGGCACGTGAATTACTAAAACTTACTGACAAGGACCGGCCAAAGGTGTCACGTTTGTTTGCAGAATTAGTTGAGGAGCAAGAAATTATACAAACAGATAACAGCCGACCTAACAAGGTTAATTACAGAAGGTTAAACAAGCACTAACTCAGTATTTTGTTTGCATTTTTGCTTGCATAAATTGTTTTTTGCAAACAAAAATGCAAACGAGTAATATACACTTTGAAACACCATCAGCGAACCGTAAATCCGAATGTTGACTGGGTAGCCAAAGGCCTTGTAATTGTCGTAAATTGTCGTAAATGTGGGGGAAGGTGCGTTTTAGGTGTCAGTTTGTGGGTGGTTTTTAAAAATTTTTGTAATTTTGTTGCCGATTTGTGTAATTCTTAAAACATTTGATATGAAAAAAATCTTACAAAAAACCTGGCGCGCCGCAGTGCTGACCGCAGCGCTCGCCACATCGCTCACTGCAGGCGCCGAATTGCTGCTGAGCGACAGTTTCAACTATGCTGAGGGCAATCTCTATGGCAATGGCGAACCATTCCAATGGATAAAGCTCAATAATAAGACCGCTAAACCCATTCAGGTTGTCAACGATGCTCTCACCTTCAAGGGCTATCAGTCGACCGCCCAGGGCAAAGCCGTAGAGCTGATAGGCGATGCCGAGAGCAGCGCCAGCGATCAGGCTCTGAAACGCGCGTTTTCGGATGTGGATATGACTGAGGGCGAGCTTTATTACTCGCTGCTTGTTAAGCCTATGGAGTGCCCACAGAGCAACACCACCAAGTTTATCATCGCAGGCATGGCAGCCAAGAATTTCAACGGTTGGGGCGACGGGGCAGGCAACACCAGTCCCTATAACACCGTTTCGATTACTAAAGGCTCGCAGGAAGGCAAGTTCAAGTTTGGCTTAGCCTCAAGCACGTCTGCTCCCACGCTCCTTGATGACGAATATGACCTGGGCAAGACCTACCTTGTAGTGGTGAAATACAAGTTTGATGGCAAGGATATCAGTATCTGGATTAACCCCGCCGATGCTACTGCCGAGCCAAGCAAGGTTCTTGCGGGAGGCGGCTCAGTTAACGTATCTCATGGTGTGCGTGGCGTTGCGCTCTATCAGCAGGGCAACACCAATGCGCAGGGCAGGTTTATTGTCGACCAGGTGCGTGTTGCCACCGACATGGCCTCGCTCTTTGAGGACGGCGGCGAGGATCAGCCCGAACTCAAAATCACCATGCGCGATGACTTCACTGGCGAGGCAGCTCCCATCAACGAAATCACTCGCTTAGCGACCTTTACCGTCGAGGCTAAGAACCTTGAGGCTCCCGTGAACATATCGCTGACCGGCTCTGACATGTTCAACGTTAGCTCCTCCCAGATTCCCGCCGGCACCGGCACCCACGAGGTGGTAGTCTCCTTTCAGCCCACCACCATCGGCAGGCACAGCGCAACCCTCCGTTTCGACGCCGTGCCCACAACACTGAGCAACACCTATAGAGTCGCTTCCGTAGCCTATGACCCGCAGAATCCTCCCACAATCACCGTGCCCGAGAGCGTTGAGCCTTTCAGCGCCGAGGTGTTGACGACTCAGGAGAAAACCATTAACATCTCGTGTGCCAACGTGATTAATCTTGTTCATCTCGAACTTGAGAACCTGACGGCCGAGGACGTTTTCCAAATTGACCACGAACAGCTGCTCGCCAGCGGCGAAGTGAAAATCACCTTCGCGCCCCAGGGGGTTGGTGATTTCGCCGCCATACTAAAGGTTTACAGCCTGCTCGTTGAGCCGCAGTATATCAGCCTCTCGGGCCACGCCACAGGCGATTTCCCGCCCGAGCCCAAGCAGGGTGGCGAGCTCACACTCAACAAGACCAATCCTCTTGCCTATTTCGTCGAGAACTTCGACGATGTCTCACACAACCAGCCTCTTGAGATCTCGCGTTGGGACAACGTTGCAGTGACTGGCCCGCGCGCATGGTGGGGTTATAACTTCAGCGATGGCAACCACGGCGGTGCCGCCAAGGTGACCGTCTATGACAGCGGTGCCGAGTATTACACTCCGTGCGAGATGCTGCTCGTTACTCCCGCTCTCGACTTCAAGAATGCCATCAGCAAGGTGTTTACCTGCAGCGTGATGGGCGACTTCATGCCCGAGGAGGGCACCAGCAATGTGCTTGAGGTGCTCTACATCGAGGACAAGGACTACATGGAGCCTCTGCAGGGCATGAACATTCCCTACATCGCCGACCAAGACAAAGAGTGGGTTGACTATGTGATCGACTTTGACGGTCAGCCGCTCGCCGACGTGTTCTTCATCGGCTTCCGCCTGAAGTCGAACCGTGGCCGCGACGAAATCACCACCTACTATGTTGACAACGTGAGCTGGGGCAGCCCTATCACTGGCGTGGACGACATCACCGTGAAGCCCACCACCATCGACGCCTATGACCTGATGGGCCGCAAGCTTATCAGTGCCGGCACCGAGACCGACGTGCAGAACCTCCCCTCGGGCATCTACATCGTCAACGGCAAGAAAATCGCCAAGTAACCCCCTCCCATAGGGCACTAAAAAACACCCCTGCCGGGCAACAAGCCTCAGGCAGGGGTGTTTTTATATATAGGTTACATCATTATGCTGCCCCAAGGATAATGTTGATGACCTCGTTGACATCCAAGATATCAACGCAACCGTCCTTGTTTACGTCGTCACGGCCTTCATATTGGCCTGCCGACTCTGACACAAGAATCACATTGATTACGCAGTTAACGTCAACAATATCGACGCTGCCGTCACCATTCACATCGCCCTTAACAGGCTCACCGCCACGCTCGGTGACGCTGGTCTCGGTCACGATGAGGTAATAGTCGCGGTCGCCGGCGATGTTGAAGTCGGGGGTCTGCTTTTCGTTTTTCATGTCGTTGAAGATAAGATTGTAGTTGCCAGGCTCTTCGTTATAGAGCGGGAACACCTTGTAGGTTACGCCGTCGATCTCGCGCTCCTCAACACAAGTAATGCCAGGCCATGCGCCATAAAGCTCGCTGGAGCCCCACGCATAGAGGCTAAGGGCGTCCCAGCCCGTGCGGTCCTCGGCATAGATGTAGTGCTTGGGTTCGGGCTTGCGCTCGGTTACAATCGAGTCGGTCACGATGAGATAATAGTCACGGTCGCCGGCGATGTTGAAGTCGGGGGTCTGCTTGCCGTTGTTCCAGTTGTTGAAGATGAGGTTGTAGCTGCCGGGCTCTTCGTTATAGAGCGGGAACACTTTGTAGGTGATTCCGTCAATCTCGCGCTCCTCAATGCTTGCGATGCCGGGCCAGCCGCCAAAGAGCTCGCTCGTGCC
>JABUUJ010000027.1:61685-66136 GCA_021443235.1 Muribaculaceae bacterium | reverse complement strand
CTCCCTGCAGAGGATAATTTGCGCGACTGGTATTAAACCCAAAAATATTTCAAAATTCTGATGAACTATTTGGGTTGAATTAATAATGAGAAGAGGGAAGCGGGCCGGCGGGGATGTGCCATGCCGGCCTGCTTGTGGGGGGAAGTTATCTTACAAACTTGCAGGTGGCGACGCGGCCGTCACTGCTGGCGCGCACCACATAAACGCCGTGACTCAGGTGGCTGGTGCCGATGGTCTCGCCATCGGCAGTGCCCACGAGGGCGCCCGAGATGCTGTAGATGCTCATGTGAGCGGCTCCGGGAGCCACGATGTTGTCGCCGTTAACCACAAACGCCTGCTGCACCGTAACGTCGTTGATGGCGCTGGGCTCACGCTCGGTGACGCTGGTCTCGGTCACGATGAGGTAATAGTCGCGGTCGCCGGCGATGGTAAAGTCGGGGGTCTGCTTGCCGTTGTTCCAGTTGTTGAAGATAAGGTTGTAGCTGCCAGGCACTTCGTTCTCGAGCAAGAACACCTTGTAGGTAGTGCCGCCTATCTCGCGCACGTCAACGCTTGCCTCGCCAGGCCATGCGCCAAAGAGCTCGCTGGTGCCCCACGCATATAGGCCAAGGGCATCCCAGCCGGTAAGGTCTTCGGCATAGATGTAGTGAGTTGCGGTGGGAACGGGAGGCAGCTCGGCCGAAACGTTGAAGTTGTCGATGCCCAGCGCCATTGCTCCGGCGCAGTTGTCGCCCGAGGCGGCCGAGATGTTCCATGCCAAGTACAGGTCAACGCCGCGCTGCAGGTCAACGGGCAGAGTGCCGCTCACAGCCACAGTCTCGCCAGGCACCTGCGCATAGCCAGCGGTCTCGCTGTCGGGAGCGAAGTAGGTGTAGAAGTCCTGTCCGGCGCTGGTCCAAGTGTTACCATTGTAAGAGTAATAGAGCTGAACAGCGAAACCGGCCGAGTTGTTGCCCTTGCGGTATTTCTCCACGTCGTAACTGATGGTGACGTTGGTGAGGTTCTTGCCGCCGGTGTTGAGCAGGTGGGTGTAGACGTTCACGGCGCGAGTGCCGCCAGCAACACCAGTGGTGATGCCACCAAGGGCGCGGTCGGTGTCGGCGCCAAAGTTCCATGTGCCGTTCTTGGCGTTAGAGGGGAGGCTGACGCCACCGGCATACATAGCGTCGGTCGCGGCAGCGGCATAGGTGGTGAGGCCGCGGGGCTGAGCGATGTTGCGGTCGATGCGCCAGGGCTCGGGCAGAGCAAGGCCGGTGCCCATAGCGTCAAAGAGCTCGCTGGCAGCGAGTTTGTCCTCGTTGAGCTCGATAGCAGGATATGTCACCACGTCGGTCTTGGCCTGAGCCACAACGACCTGTGCGGTGCGGGTGAACTCGCCGCAAGTTGCGGTCACGGTGTAGGTGCCGGGGGTGGTGGGAGCGGTGTAGATGCCCTGCTCGGTCACGGTGCCCTCGGTGGCGGTGTAGGTGACTGGCTCGGTGGGAGCAACCTTGAGGCCGTTGTCCTCAACCATCTCGACGAGGAAGTTCACCTGCGCCTTGTTGTGGTCGATGTGGTTGCTGTAGGCGTTCATCACCTGCGATGCGTAGGCGCGCATTGCGGCAGCGTCGGTGGCATCAACGCCCTCAACTGTGCCAGTGATGGTGGCGGGGTCAACGCCATAGATAAGGGCATATTCCATGCATGCGGCCAGATAAGAGGCCTTGGGTGTGGGGTGACGGTCGTCCTGGAAGAGCTGTGCGCAGCCTGTTGCGCCCTCGGCCTTGAATACCTCGGAGTAAGCCGAAGCCACGGGGCATACGACAACGCCAAGGTCGGCAGCGATCTCGCGGTAGTTGGCGGCAAACTCGGCATTGTTGCTCAGGAAGTTGTCCCAATCGCTTGAGTAGCCCCAGTTCATGGGCAGGATGATGATGGCGTGGGGGTTGGGGCAGTTGGCGCGGATATACTCAATCCACTGACGTGCCGAAGCGAGGAAAGTGGCGGGATTGGTGCGCGGCAGTGCGCTCTGCTCCTGCAGGATGATGTGGCTCCATGCGTCGGAGCGCACCATCATCTTGGCGCCGGGGTTGCCGTCGGCAGCGAGTCCCTCACCTTCTTCCCAGTGGGTTTGCAGCGACTTGCCCAGCAGTGTGTGCTTGGTCCAGGCTGCGTCTTTGCCCATAGTGGCGGCAATCTGGTTGAACATGTGGTCCTGGTCGTTGTAGTAGATAAGCGAGTTGTTGAGCGACAGCACTTTAACCTTCTCGGGAAGTGCGGGCACAACGAGGCTGCTGGTGGGACGCACGGTCATGTCGACAACCACCGAGGCCTCTTTCACGAGCGAGTATTCGCCGGTGGCGAGGTCAAATGCGAGGGTGTAGGTGCCGGGCTCCACAGCAGCGTTGCCGCTCTTGCCCTTCACGAGTGTGCCTTGCAGCGTGCTGGCGGTCTGGTCGGCCTCAAGGCCCCAAGCGCCGCCCATGCCCAGGCGTTGGTATATGCGCCAGTGGCTCAGCTCGTCGCTTGCGCCCTTGGGCATGGTGATTTTGCCACGGAACTTGCCGTCGGCGGTGTCGTAGGTCAGCTTTCCGTCAACGTTCATGAAGTTCCAGCTGTTGAAGTCGCCCACGGCATATACCGAGGTGAGGCCAATGCCGTCGTCGTTGGTGGTGATGGTGAGTGTGCCCACGCCATCGGCGATGGTGAAGCGTATTTCCTTACACATATAGATGTTGGGGCCGCACGAGATGTTGTCGTTGGTGCCCAGCACGGTGGCGTAGGGTGTTTCGGGATAGGCATTTGAGCCGTTTGAGCCATAGTTGCATGCGCTCGACCAGCTGGCATCGGCAACCTTAAACTGTCCCGAGAGAGTCTTGTTGTAGAGGGCGTAGGTGCCGTTGCCTTCGTCAGAGAATTCCCACTCGGCAGGAGCGCCCCACGAGTTGACCTCGCCACGCAGATAGATGCCCGAAGCCTTGAAGGCGGGAATCGACGGGTCAACATATCCGGTGTAGGTCTGCGGGTCAGCAATAGCGGTGAGGCCCTTTGTTGAGGCGGTGTAGTAGTGGTCGCCGGCCTCGTTCAGGGTGATGCTGGGCAGGCTATAGTAAACGCCATTGTTGGCTGCAACGGTGATAGGTGCTGTGGGCAGCTCAAATGCCTTGTAAGCCACACCGTTAACAGTCTTGCTGCCAGTGCTTGCCATGCCAGGGAATGCGCCCAGAGTGCCGTCGGCAGCATGTACCATGAGTTTCTCCCATCCGGTCACGTCCTCAATATAGAGGTTGGTGGCGGCAGGGCCTTCGCCGGCAAAGTTGGCGGTGATTTGGATGTTGTCTATTGCCAGGCCGGGAGCCTTGTTGGGCGATGTGCCGCTGGCTACCGAGATGTTCCACGCGATGTAGAGGGTGCTGCCCGCCGCGATGTCAACGAGCAGGTTCTTGCCGCTGACCGCAGTGACGCTGATGGGCACAACCTCGGCGCCCAGTGTCTGTGCGTCGGGAGCGAAATAGGTGTAGAGGTCGTTGCCGGCCGGAGTCCAGTTCTCGCCATCGGTCGAGGTGTAGACTTGCACTGCAAAGCCCGCAGCGTTGTCGCCCTCGCGATATTTCTCGATGTCGTAGGAGAGGATGAGGCGATTGATGGCGGCCTCGTCGGCATTGGTGACGCTGGTCATCACGTTGATGCAGCGGGTGCCGTTGGTAACGGTTGTGGTGAGTCCGCCCACAGCGCGGTCGCTGTCGCCGTTCTTGCCCCAGTTCCAGGTGCCGTTAGAGGCGTTGGAGGCGAGGCTCACGCCGCCGGTGTACATCACCTCGGTTGCGGCGCTGCTCCATGGGTTGACGGTGCGAGGCGCGTTGAGGTTGCGGTCGATGCGCCATCCGTCGGGCAACGTGAGTGTTGCCTCGGTGCCGCTCCACATTGAGTTAAAATTCTCGGTGACCGTGGGGCTCTGCTTGGTGAGCGAGTGGGCCGATAGCGTAAGCAGTCCTCCCGCCAGTAGCATCAACACGGTAGAAAACAATTGCTTGTAACGTAACATGGTGTTGTAGTTTTTTGTGAAATAAAAAGGAATTTTCCACAAAACTACATCATATATTTAAATATAGCAAACTGTCAAAAATAAATCTAACTTAAATTTGATTAAAAACACCTGATAATAAGTGGAAAACGCTCTTTCACCACACGCAAAAATCTAAATAATAGAAAAGATTTATTCTCCCCCCTTTAGCCCTTCTCTCACAACACCCCCACCCTATTCACTACCCAAAATCGGCGTATAGTTCAATTTACCGGATGATGTGACCTATGCGCCAAAAATCTTAGGGGCTATATACTTTTTGACCCCAGGTTTAGGGAATGATGAAAACTGCCGTAGGCAGTAGATGTCAGTAGGCAGGTATGACCACGGGAGGGAGCGCAGCGACTGGATGTGGTCGTGCCTGTGTAAAGAGCCACACAAACAAAGG
>JABUUJ010000027.1:60241-61547 GCA_021443235.1 Muribaculaceae bacterium | reverse complement strand
CAGCTGATACAGGCCTACTCACATCTGCTGCCTCCGGCAGCCCCTTCTTGAGGTCAAATAGTATATAGTCGCCAAAATTTTTATATCGTTGTAAAAATCAAGAAAACTGGTGGTTGTGTTGTTTGTTTGGCGTAAAATTGGCAATGTAATCAACTAATCTTTAATTTTTAATACTATGAATCACAATTCTATTGTTACTCGCCACGAGCTAGGACATTTTGTAGCACTTTGTGCATCAGGACTTTATGATGAATTTACCAGCATCACCAATCAAGCTGCAAACGGCGCTTTTGGATTGACCGAGCGCAATGGGCAGTCGCTCACCGACTATAGCCATAAGTTGGTTGCCGACTTAACAAATTATCTCTCGGTGATGAGAAACGTGGGGCGCGATGTTGTGCTGAAAAACCTTTGCTATTTCTTTGGTGGCGGCAGCATTGACCGTTTATATGGTTGCGACTCGGCAATAAGAAATAGCATTGACGACACTAATAATAAGACGTTGTGCTTGCCCGCGATTGGCATATCGGGCGTGAGCGATGAGAGGTATGCCGAGTTGCAGGCTATGGTTGATGAGTTTCTGCATCCCATTTTTAGGGCCGAGACGCCGTTTATAGCTCGCCTTTGCGACGAACTGGCTCGACGCGGCACCATCAACAAAGCCGATATGGATGCCATTGTGCAAGAAGCCGGCTGGGCCCCCTCGCAACACCCCAGCTTCGACGCCCTACTCGCTCGCTTCCACGCCTGGTGCGACCAGTAAGAACTATTTGGGCTAACTAAAATAAGCCCCCTGGCGAAGGGGGCTTATTGGGTTGCGGAGTGAGGGGGATTCGAACCCCCGATACGCTTTTGACGTATACACGCTTTCCAGGCGTGCCTCTTCAACCGCTCGAGCATCACTCCATGGTTGCCAGCCGCATTATTAAAACGTGCGGCTGGCTGCTTTTATTGTATCGTCGGACTGCAAAGACGCGATAAATCGCTATCTATGCTGCCTTGAGACGCGGCAAACTGGGGTAGATTAGCAGTAGCCGGGTTTCTTGAGCAGGGTGAACATGTTGCGCTTGTAGGCCTCAACGCCGGGCTGGTTGAAGGGGTTGACGCCCAGCATATATCCGCTCACGCCACATGCTTTCTCAAAGAAATAGATGAGCTGTCCCAGGTGGTGCTCATTGATTTCGGGCAGGTTGATGGTGATGTTGGGCACGCCGCCGTCGATGTGAGCCATCTTGGTGCCCAGCTGCGCCATGCTGTTGACATATCCCACGCGCTTTCCGGCGATGTAGTTCAGTCCGTCAAGGTC
>JABUUJ010000027.1:56537-60173 GCA_021443235.1 Muribaculaceae bacterium | reverse complement strand
GCGTTCGCCATCCTGAATCCACTGTCCCATTGAGTGGAGGTCGGTGGTGAAGTCAACCGAGGCGGGGTAAATGCCCTTGCCGTCCTTGCCCTCGCTCTCGCCGTAGAGCTGCTTCCACCACTCGGCGAAGAAGTGCAGGCGCGGGTCGAAGTTTACGAGAATCTCGATTTTCTTGCCGTCGTTGTAGAGGGCGTTGCGGGTGATGGCGTAGGTCATCACGGCCTCGTCGTTGCCCTTCTCCATCTCTACGGCACCAGCCACGAGAGCGCGGATGTCGTAGCCCTCAACGGCGATGGGGAGCAGTCCCACAGGGGTGAGCACCGAGAAGCGGCCGCCCACGTTGTCGGGGATGACATAGGTGGTGTAGCCTTCCTCGGTGGCGAGCTTGCGCAGCGCGCCGCGTGCGGCGTCGGTAACGGCGACAGTGTGCTGTGCCGCCCACTGCTTGCCTTCCTGCTTCTCGAGCATGTCCTTGAGCAGGCGGAAAGCGATGGCGGGCTCGGTGGTAGTGCCCGACTTAGAGATTACGATGATGCCAAATTTGCGGCCCTTGAGCAGATCCATGAGGTCGTGGAGGTAGTCCTCGCCGATGTTGTTGCCGGCAAAGAGGATGCGTGCTCCAGCGCTGCGCTTATAGGCGGCGAAGTTGTCGTTGAGAGCCTCGATCACGGCCTTGGCGCCGAGGTAGCTGCCGCCGATGCCTATGCACACCACAAATTCGCAGTCGTCTTTGAGGATTTTGGCCGAGTTCTCGATGCTGGTGAGCATCTCGTGGGTGATGCTTGACGGCAGGTGTAGCCAGCCGATGAAGTCGTTGCCTGCTCCAGTGCCTTTCTCGAGGGTTTCGAGTGCCTGGGCTGCGGTTGCGCTGAGTGCTTCTACTTTCTCTTTAGCGAGAAGGCCGAAAACGTCTTTGTTGTCTACTGTAATGCAATTCATAATTGTAGCTTTATGTTTTTGGGGTTATATTTCTTTGGTAAACGCGCGGCGGCGCTTGTGCTGCTCGGTCTCAAAGTACTGCCACTGCTGCTGCACGCGCTGGTTGGCCTCAAGCTCGGGGTTGCTCTCGGCATAGGAATATCCGTTCTCGATGAAGCTGGGGATAAGGTCGGTGAACAGCAGCGAGTTGACTCCCTTGCTCTGATACTCGGGCTTTATGGCCACAAGCATGAGGTCAACCACGTCGTTCTTGCCCTTGAGGGCCTTGAGCATGTGGAGCCAGCCCATGGGCAGCAAGCGGCCGCGGCACTTGATGAGAGCCTTGCTGAGCGATGGTATGGCGATGCCCACGCCTATGAGCTCGCGCGTGTCGTTCTTGATGATGAGCGACAGGCAGTTGAGGGGCAGGAAGGGCAGGTACAGGTTGATGTAGTGCTTGATTTGCTTCTCGCTCAACGGGGAGTAGCCGAAAAGGCTGTCGTAGGCCTCGTTGATGACGCTGAAGATGGCGTTGCCATACTCCTTCACCATCTTCTTGCGGCTGGTGAAGCGTATGGTGCCGATGTCGTAGCGCGTCTTCACGATGTTGGCGATGCGCATCATCTTCTCGGGCACGCTTTCGGGCACCTTGATGCGGAACTCCAGCCAGTCGGCGTTTTTCACAAATCCCAGGCGCTCCATGTGCTTCACATAGTAGGCGTGATTGTAGATGGTGGCCTGAGTGCCCTCGCGGTCGAAGCCCTCGACGAGCATTCCCTCGGGGTCCATGTCGGTGAAGCCCAGCGGGCCTGTGAGGCGTGTCATTCCCCTACTCTTCACCCATGTGGTGACGGCGTTGATGAGCGCGTCGACCACCTCCTCGTCGTCGATATAGTCGATGAAGCCGAAGCGTCCCTCCAGCTCGCCGCTGCGCTCGTTAACCTTGCGGTTGATGATGCCGGCGATGCGTCCCACGGGCTTGCCGTCGCGGTAGGCCATGTAGTAAACGGCCTCGCAGAAGTCGAATGCGGGGTTTTCCTTGGGGTCAAACATTGTGAGGTCGTCGAGACACATGTTGGGCACATAGCAGTCGTTGTCGCTATACAAGTAATCGGTTGGGAAATGTGTGAACTTTCTCAGCTCACTTCGTTTGCCAGAATTTATTTCTTTGATTTCTACCATATTATTCATTAATTTTCATCTGGTCGCTCTTGAGGTTATACTGCAGGCGGCTGGTGCTGGTGCGCAGGTTGAGGATGCTGTTTTCCGAGTCGGCAAAGCCAATCTCGGTGGGTGTTGACGCTGCGGGCGGGTTGTAGATGACAAAATACTTGCGCGAGTTTTTGTTGAAGCCATACACGCCACCCTTGGTGTCGCTGAACACGATATAGTCGGCGTTTTGTATCGACTTGTTCTTGTCTTCCATCTTGAAGATGGGCTTCTCATAACTTTGAGGCTTCATCTTCACCTCCTTGCCGCTTTTCACGCTGGCGAGGTTCTCGGCATTGTCGGCGCTCCAGCGAGCGGCGGCGTTCTCGGGACCTTCAAGGGCGGCCTCTTGTTCGGCCTCCTCTTCGGCAAGTCGCTCGGCCTCAAGCTCTTCGGGCGTGGGGAAGTAAATAACCTTTATGTTCTGGGCCTCGCTCTGCAAGAAGCGGGTGACCTTGGAGTTGATGCTTTGCAGCGGCTTGCCGTAAACATACTGGCGGCCGTCCTGACGCACCCTGATGATTCCCTCATAGTCGAGCGTGGTGAGCTTCTTCTGGTCGAGGTCGTAGGCACACAGCGACACGCGTCCCGAGCCTCCCACGTGCGAGCCCTGTGGCATATTGACGTAGGCGAAATAGAAATACTCGCCGCCATCAAGCGCCACGGCGCGCGGGGTGACATCCTCGGTAGTGACAAGCTCGGCGGTGCCGAACGAGAGCGAGCGTCCGTTGAGATATTGCGTGTGCAGCAGCAGCGGGGTCCATGTGTTGCCGTTCTGCGTGAGCTGGTAAAGCTTGTAGAACGAGCGGTTGGTGGGGTCGCTGCTATAGGTGAGGCCCACGATGAGCGCGGGCTTGCCGTCGCGTGCGGGAATGGCTCGTGCCGCGGCCACCTTGGCGCCGTCGGTGAGCATGCCGTTGCGGCTTAGCTCGTTGTTAAACACCGCCCAGATGTCCTGAGTCACCTCGGTCACTGTGGTGTCGCCCACAACGTCGGCGGTGCGTGGGCTCTCGCTCGCGCCACAAGCGCGCAAGATGAGCAGCAGCCCGATGATGACCACCACCACGGCGATGCCCACAAGGAGGTTGCGGTTGTAGTGCGACGGGCGCTGGGGCACATCGTCATCCCCCTCTTCGTCGTCGTCGCCCGGCTCCCATGGATCAACGGCTGGCTGGGTTGCCTGCTGGCGCGCCATCTCCTCCTGCTGGCGGCGCCATTCAGCCTCCTGCTGGCGACGCGCGGCTTCCTGCCCGGCGGCCTCTTGCTCGCGGCGCAGGCGTTCCTGACGCTGGTTATAGGTTTCTTCTTGCTGCGAGGCTTCGCTCAGCATCTTGCCACAGCGGGGGCAGAACACCGACCCCGCCGGCACCTCGTTGCCGCAGTGCCGACAAGCCACACTGGTGTTGAGCGGAGTTCCGCACTTGTTGCAAAATGCCGATCCGTCGGGTACTACATTGCCACACTTGGGACAGTTCATATTCTCAAAAATATAAGTTTAGCGTTGTTTAT
>JABUUJ010000027.1:48791-55877 GCA_021443235.1 Muribaculaceae bacterium | reverse complement strand
GACTCGACATCCGCTTCACCGACCTGCGTCCGGGGTTTGTCGACACCGACCTGCTGGCCGACGGCAACACCTACCCTATGCTTCTTGCGCCCGCGCGCGTCGCGCAAGAAATTGTTGAAAGCATAGAGCGGCGACGACACACGCGAGTCATCGACTGGCGCTGGCGCATCGTCACCGCTCTGTGGAGACGCATACCCCGCCCCATCTGGCGCCGCCTGCGTCTGTAGCGGCCTAAATATGCGGGTTGATGGAGCGGGATGGTGGTTTTTCCTGGGGTTTAAGGTTTGTTTTTCACGGTATATCAAGGTTTTTAGGAGTCTTGAGAGCCCGAATTCTCGAGCCCTCTACCCCACTTTACAATAAACCCTATATAATAAACAATAAACTATAAACATTAAACAATAAACTCTAAACTTTAAACAATAAACTCTAAACTTTACCTACGCTGCGAAGCGCCAAGCGTTGGCTTGCAACTTCTCGCGAGTGCGCTCGTAAATTCTCCTGACGCGCTCGCCTTGCACATTATAGTCCATAGCGATAACATCGTAGGACTCAACATTACCATTTATAATACCTGAATGACGTAGGAAGATGTCATACTCCTTATCACTCAGCAAGTTTTTGACGACCGAAAGCATTTTTGCCATCCCGTCGGTGACGGTGACTGTGTCGGCCGACGCGCCATTGTCACGCATCAACCCCTCAACCTTGTTTAGGACAGCCTCGTCAGCCCTTTCGACGTCTGTTGCGTCGAGCGAGATAGCCTTGTGCCTAATAGAGCGGCACTCTTGCAGCTTTTCCTTGCTGCAGCCAACCGCCTCTATAATTTCGGCATCACTCGGCTTATAGCCGTTAGTTACAAAATAGCGATTCTCAAATCGCTCAATATTTTTTTTCAACGACAACTTGTCGGTGGAGAACTTTACAGAAGTGCCATACTTCTCTAAGAAGTCGAGAATGCGATTCTCAATGGCTCTGTAGGCAAAGGTGCTGAAGCGACCTAATGTGTGGTTGAACTTGGGGGCAATCTCACAGAGCGCCAAATTGCCCTCGCCCACGAGGTCCTCCAGAGGAGTACCATAACCTTGAAACTTTTTTGCGATAGAAATAACGAGTCGCAAGTTGCCTTTTATCAACTCATCAACCGCTTTCCTGTCGCCTTTTGAGATGCGGAGCGATAACGCATCCTCATCATTTTTTGAAAGAACTTTGGACTTTCTAAGGTCCTTTGAATAACAACTACCCGTTGACCCATCCCATTGTGGGATGACGCCACCTTTGAATTGCATTGGGCTACCGAAATTGAAATCTTCGTTTCTGCTCATTAGTTAAGTCAATAAAAACCAAATATAATTTAAGAGATTAATTAGTGTAATAATTACACACTAAACCAGAACGCAAAATTTAGACGTCCAGAGAATTTTCGTTCTGATTTTATGGTGTTGGGAAAAGAGTGGTCCTGCGCATCACCAATGTGTTTTGGCGGGCAGAACCGAGCACGATTACGGTCAATTTGTGTTATTTCGTGGTAGAAAATTTAACACTCATCGGTTGATTTCTAAAAAAGTGGTGCAAAGGTAAGTAAAATATTTGAAACTACCAAATATTTTAGCAAGAAAATGCGTTGTGTGAGTGATTTTTAACTTTTGTTTACACTTTGGTGGCCAAATGGCCTGTTTTTGTGCCAAAGGGGGGTCGCAAGGCATCTCGTCAAGGGCGGGCTGTTGAGGTAAGCCGAAGGGCAATGGTGCCCCTATATATAATAATGTGTAAAATTTACTATTATCTTTTTCTTTTATTATTCATTTTTTTCCCTTTATTATTATAGCCACAATTTCTGTGCCAAAACCCGTTTTTATGCCAACTTTGGCACAAAAAAATGGCTCGGCCCTGTCATTGCTGACAAAACCAAGCCATTTTGGCACCCCGCCCACATAAAACTCACGCCTTTCTCTTTAGCGAGAGGTAGAGCTGGGTGAGGTGGTTGTAGAAGTTGTCGTAGTTGAGCTCACGGTTGAAGTCCTCCTGGGCCTGCCTGCCAAGGCGCTCGCGCAGGTCGGGGTTCTCGATGAGTGTCTTGATGGCCGATGCGAGCACAAAGTGGTTGTCGGGCGTTACGACATATCCGTTCTTGCCGTCGACCACATACTCCAGCTGGGCGCCATTGTTGGTGGTGATGTGCGGCCTGCCCTGCATCATGTATTCAAGGTTGGCAAGTCCCAGCGCCTCGGGTGCCACCGACGGCAACACGCCTATGTCGCTCTGCGCCACATACTTGGTGATGTTGTTGCAGAAACCCAGCAGCGACACATTGCGCACCAGTCCGTTGGCCACGATAAAGCTCTTGAGCTCGCTGATGAACTTGCGAGTCCCCTCCCCTATTATCATCAGCTTGTAGGTGTCGCGGTTGAGCAGCGACACCGCTTTGAGAAGCACGTCGACGCCCTTGTCGTGGCACAGGCGTCCGTGATACATGATCAGCGCCTGTCCGGGCTGCACATCCAGTCGCTCGCGCATGTTGGGCACAGGCACGTCGGCGAGCATGGGGTTAGGCAGCACGCTGTCGCGTATCACCGTCGACTTGGTGACGTCGAGCTTCCTGGCGCGCCCCACAAACTCGTCCTGCGACAGCTGCGAGGTGAAGATCAGATGGTCGATCGAGTCGTAGATCTTGCGGTAGAGGTAGTTGGCGCGAGGGTGGTATATGCCGTGCACGGTGAGCACAATCATGGTGTTGGGGTTGTTGCTCACTCGCCTTGCCCACACTGCCATGAAGGCGTCGTGAAACGTGTGCACGTGGACGATGTTGTGCCCCTTGCGCAGCTGGCGTGCGAAGCGCATGGGGCTGTCGAGGTCGGTCATTCCCTTGAGCGGGAGAATGGAGATGGGCACCTCGAGCTTGCGGAACTCGTTGAGGATGCAATTGTTTTTCTTGCACACGACCTCAACGTAGAAGCGGGGGTCGTGACGCAGTCGCGACACCATGTCGTAGGCCGACTGCTCGGGTCCGCCCCATATTTTGCCCGATACAACATGAAATACGTTAATCATTGGTGTAATCGTTGGTTATTGTGCGTTGAGAATGACGTTGATGATATTGTTGATGTCGACCACGTCGGTGGTGCCGTCCTGGTTAACGTCGCTCTGCCAGTTGTCCCAAATGCCATCATGCAGGACGCAATTCACGGCGACGTTGATGTCGTTGATGTCGACCACACGGTCGCCGTTCACATCGCCAAAGACTGGCTCGGCATAGCGATTGGCGTCGAGGTGCGGCAGGCGTATCCTGATCCAGTCCTTGACATACTCGAGCTCGCTTGCGATGTTGAGCTCACGCCCCGAGAGGTCGCTGTCGCGCGACCAGCGAGCCTCCTCGCGCGCGACGGCGCCGCAGTTGGTGACCTCGTTGACGGCATTCTCATAGTAGCTGATGATGTTGTCCTCGGTGAAGAATGTGTTGCGCAACTCGCGGTAACGCTTGTAGCTGTCTCGATACCAGCGGCTGTCGTACAGCGAGATGCGGCCGAAGGTGCCGTTGGCAAATATGAGGCTGCGCGTGGGGCTGAGGCTGCTGGGGTGGAACGAGCCGGTTTCCCAGTTGCCTCCCACCGAGGTGTCGAGGTCCCACACACCCAGCGAGAGCTTCTTGTCGGCGGTGCGGTCATAGCAGAACCAGTAGATGTTTTTACTGTAGCTGTCGGTAGCGAGCAGCACCTGCAGGAAGATCTCATAGTCGATGAGCACGGGGATGTCGAAGTAGGCGTCGGCCTTGTGGTTGAAGTTGGACACGGTCGACGTGTCGGCTATTGCAATGGCCTCCACAAGTGTCTTATACTCGGTGGGGCACACCTCGTCGAGCTCGGGATATTTGGTCTCGATGCCGTAGTAGTTGTCCGACGTGTTGTCGTATTCTGGCTTGTAGATCATGAACGAGTTGATGCTGCTGAGCACGGTGGTTTTCCACAGCTGGCCGCGTATCTCAAGGGTCTCGGGGTCATATTTCGCAAGCTTCATCTGCTTGCGGTCCATAGCCTCGGTGAGCGCGTAGAAGCCCACATACTTGCCATTGAGAATCACCTCGACGAAACCGCCGTCAACGCCGGTTTTCACCTTCGGCTCAAGGTCGGCGTAATAGGGAAGTGTGGCGAAATCGTTCCATATCTGTGTCGCCACGCGGTTGCGCACGCGCAAGAAGTCGATTTGGCCGGCGTCCATTATCCAGCTGTTGTCCTTGCGCAGTCCCATGAACTTGCGGTCCATTTTTTCGCCCTGCTCGTCAACAAACTTGAGGTGGTAATTGCGTTTGTGCCTTTTACTCAGGGCGGTCGAGGCTCCACGCCATTTCACCTTGCAAGGCATCAGCTCGTCGGTGTAGTTCTCGGGCTCAAGCACCTGTATTGTGCCCAGTGTGTAATTGCTGCCAAACTCGCCATTCATCACCATCACGGGCAGGTAAGTAAATGTGATATAACGTGTTACAATACTGTCACCATCGGCCATCGTGATGGCCCAGCGCTTGCCGCCCTCCACTGCCGTGAAGGTGTGTTCGGCTCCCCACGCTACCTCGGCGCCGTCGATGGTGACTGTGGCTGTGCTGTCGGCTGTGTAGGTCACAGGCGCCACAAGGTCGGTGCCAAACTGCGTCTTAGCAACAGGGCACAGGTAGGTGCTGGTAAGGCTGTCGAGCACTGCGAGGTGTCCGCCTATAGTGAGTTGTGCGCTTGCGCTGAGCGCTGCCGCCGAAACGATTGCCAAAAGGATATATTTCTTCATTTTCTTAGGTTTTATCATGATTTAACTTACAAAGATAAGCAAAATTTGTGGAAACATGCACATTTCCCCAAAAAATATTTTCCCACCACCCTACCCTACCGCAGTGCCCTTATTGTGTTTTCCAAAGCAAAACATGGTAGCGCATTGAAAGCAAAAAGTGGAGGCGCGTGTATATCGCGTCTCCACCTCTATAATGCATTCATCACATCCGCTCCACCAACTTGGGGGGCAGCGGGGGGCTCCCGTTACTCGGTCTTAAACAAGTCTTTGATGCCGCCTATTGAGCCCATGAGGTTGGTTGCCTCGTAGGGCAGGTAAACGGTCTTGGTGTCGTTGCCGCGGGCAATCTCCTGCAGTGTGTCGATGTACTTCTGGGCGAGCAGATAGTTGGCTGGGTTAGAGCTGCGGCCCACGGCCTCGGTGATTTTGTCGATAGCGATGGCTTCGGCCTCGGCGCGGCGTATGCGGGCCTGGGCGTCGCCCTCGGCGCGCAGGATCTCGGTCTGCTTGTCGGCCTCTGCCTTGTTGATGCGAGCGGTTTTCTCACCCTCCGACTGAAGGATTGCGGCGGCCTTCTGGCCCTCGCTGGTGAGGATGGTGGCGCGTTTGTTACGCTCGGCCTGCATCTGTTTCTCCATTGCCTGAAGCACGCTATTGGGAGGCGTAATGTCTTGCAACTCAACGCGATTTACCTTGATACCCCACTTGTTGGTGGCATCGTCGAGCACGGCACGCAGCTTGGTGTTGATGGTGTCGCGGCTGGTGAGTGTCTCGTCGAGCTCGAGTTCGCCGATTATGTTACGCAGCGTGGTCTGGGTGAGTTTCTCGATTGCGTTGGGCAGGTTGTTGATCTCATATACTGCCTTGAACGGGTCCACGATTTGGAAGTAGAGCAGGGCGTTGATTTGCGTCTGCACGTTATCCTTGGTGATCACATTCTGCTTGTCGAAGTCATAAACCTGCTCTCTCAGGTCGATGGAGGTGGTGTAGTGATAGCGTCCGTTGGTCATCGAAATCATCACCTTTGCGGCGTCGATAAACGGGATGATGACGTTGATGCCGGGCTTGAGCGTGTCGTGGTATTTGCCCAGTCGCTCAATGATGCGAGTCTCCGACTGCGGGATGATTACAAGGCTCTTTTTGACGAGCACCAGTGCCAGCAGCACGATTGCTCCTAAAATAATTAATGTAATGTCCATAGTTGATTTTTATAAATAGGTTATTGTATATTTTCGGCTTTCGGCTTGGGGCGCACGGTGATGATGATGCTCTCGATGCTCACCACCTCCACAGGCTCGCCCTTGGCGATTTCGGCGCCGTCGTGCGAAAGCGCCTTCCAGTCGTCGCCGTCGATAGCCACACGGCCGTGACCACCCTCAACGATGGTCTCGCTCACGCGCCCGATGCGCCCTATGATGGCATCGGCGTTGCTCACGCGTTGCTCTTTTGTTTTTATGCGTTTGAGCATAAGCGGCCTGAGGAATGCAAGGCACAACACCGAGGTCACGGCAAAGATGAGAATCTGGGCAACCCATCCGGTAAATGGGCTGCAGCATCCTGCCACGAAGGCTCCGATTGAGAAACAGATAATGAAAAAGTCTCCTGAAGTGAGTTCCAGGATGAGGCACACGATGCACAGCAGTGCCCACGCTTGCCACAAGTTGGCTGCAAAGTAGTCGATCATAGTTATGAGGTTTTAAATTTCTCGGTCATCAGTGGGGTAGGGGGCCTAAAGTCCCACATGAGGTATCTTTCCCCAAAGTTACTCTTTTTACATCACACTTGCAAAATCTATGCCAAAAATACTGTTTTTTTCTGCGAAAATCGTGATAACTTTACCAGGCGTGGGCAAATTTTCGATTCTCACGGGCCAAAAATCGGGCTAAAGCACTAATTATCATGCCTAACGGCCATTTTTGAGCGACCGCGGTTTTTGGTCCAAAAAATCAAGTTTGAAAACTTTTGGGCAAGTTGTGTGGGATTTTGTGCGAAAATCATTAACTTTGTGGGTTAATGCTTCAACACGATGGCCGAGATAGTATTTTTGACTCACAACGCGCCCATGCCGGCACTCGACGCCGACGAGCTCACACGATGGCTCGCCGAGGTGGCCCGCAACCATGATAGGGTGGTGGGCAAACTCACCTATGTGTTTTGCGACGACGAATACATCCTCGAGACCAACCGCCAGTTTCTGCAGCACGACTACTACACCGACATCATCACATTTGACTACAGCAACCGCCGACGCATCCAGGGCGACATGGTCATCAGCCTCGACACCGTGAGGAGCAATGCCGAGCTCTTTGGGCG
>JABUUJ010000027.1:44158-48432 GCA_021443235.1 Muribaculaceae bacterium | reverse complement strand
CGCAGCTCGATCCAGTTCAGGATGCTCAACCGGTCTAAGGGTCCGGCGATGTGGAGCCCGCGCGCACAGGCCGACCGCATGCGATTCTCGGCCGAATGGCGCACCATCCTCGAGAACACCCCTAATCTATATATGTGGCAAGACTCGGTCACCTCGCTGAAAATTGAGGGTGGGGTGGTGACGGGAGTGTGCACCGCGATGGGCATGGAGTTTGGCGCACAATGCGTCGTGCTCACAGCCGGTACCTTCCTCAACGGCCTTATGCATGTGGGACCCGTGAAGCAAGAGGGTGGGAGAGTGGCCGAGCCAGCCTCGCACGGCATCACCGAGCAACTCCAAGCTATGGGATTTGCCACCGACCGGATGAAGACAGGCACACCAGTGCGACTTGACGCTCGCACCATCGACTTCTCGCAGGCCGAGGTGCAGCATGGCGAGCACGATTTCCACCATTTCTCCTACCTGCCCGGCGTGCGCAGCACCCTCAAGCAACGCCCATGCTACATCGTTTTTACCAACGAGGAAGTGCACGAAGTGCTGCAGCGCGGACTGCCCGAATCTCCCCTTTTCAACGGACAAATTCAGAGTATCGGACCCCGATATTGCCCAAGCATAGAGACCAAGATCGTCACATTTGCCGACAAAACATCGCACCAGCTTTTCATCGAGCCCGAGGGCGAGACCACCCAAGAGATGTATCTCAACGGGTTCTCGTCGTCACTGCCATGGAGGGTGCAATTTGAGGCGCTGTCACACATCCCGGCGCTACGTGACGTGCAGGCCTACCGTCCCGGCTATGCCATCGAATACGACTTTTTCGACCCCACCCAACTCACCCACACACTCGAGACAAAACTCGTGAAAAACCTGTTTTTTGCCGGTCAAGTCAACGGCACAACTGGCTATGAGGAGGCGGCGGGGCAGGGCCTCGTGGCTGGTGTCAACGCCCATATCAACGCACACGGCGGCGAGCCATTCACCCTTGCCCGCAACGAGGCCTACATAGGTGTGCTAATCGACGATCTCGTGACAAAAGGCGTCGATGAGCCTTACCGCATGTTCACCTCACGCGCCGAACACCGCATAATCCTGCGTCAGGACGACGCCGACATGCGCCTCACCGAGCGCAGCTACCTCATGGGGCTTGCCACGCAAGAACGCTACGACCTCATGTGCCACAAGCGCGAAATGATAGCACGGCTCATTGAATTTTGCCAAAATTACTCGGTAAAATCGGCAATTATCAACCCCGCAATGAAGGCGCAGGGCTTGCCGCCACTGAGCCAAGGGTGCAAGCTCCATGACCTCGTGCTGCGCCCGCAACTCAGCATCGACATCCTCGCCACAATGATACCCGATTTAGCCCGTTTAATCGGCGAATTTGACCACGAACTGCGCGAGGAGGTGGTCGAGGCGACCGAAATCAAGATAAAATACAATGGCTATATCGCACGCGAGGAGATGATCGCCGAGAAACTAAGCCGCCTTGAGAAAGTGAGGATAAAGGGGAAATTTGACTACTCAAAAATACTCCAAATCTCAACCGAAGGGCGCCAAAAACTCGCTAAAATCGACCCCGAAACAGTGGGACAGGCATCGAGAATACCGGGAATATCGCCCAGCGATGTCAACATACTGCTTTTATTATTAGGAAGATAATTTGATTTTGTTTCACGTGAAACATTACAGCAAAATACACCAAAATTCTTATATATTATGGATATCGAGAAAATTCAGAAAGTGAAAGACGCGGTGCGCAACATCCCCGACTTCCCCATCAAGGGAATCCAGTTCAAGGACCTAACAACCGCATTCAAGGACCCCGAGTGCCTCAAAATCCTCGTTGACGAGACCACCAAGCTCTACAAAGGGAAGGGCGTGACCAAGGTCGTGGGTATTGAGTCGCGCGGCTTTATCTGCGCCGCCGCAGTAGCCGTGAACCTCAACGCCGGCTTCGTGCCCATTCGCAAGCCCGGCAAACTGCCAGCCGACACCATCTCAATCGACTTCAAGAAAGAGTATGGCACCGACACCATCCAGATTCACCGTGACGCCATNGTGCTGCTGCACGACGACCTGCTCGCCACCGGCGGCACGATGCTCGGAGCGCTCGAACTGGTGCAGCAGATGAAGCCCAAGAAAGTGTTTGTGAACTTCATCTGCGGACTCACCGACCTGGGCGGCATGGACCTCTTCCCCGAGGAAGTAGAGGTAACCACACTGTTCGACTTCTAATAACCCCCCCCACTTTTCCACGGTTAAGAGGCTTTAGACCCAGCCACTGCACGCGTGGCACATCTATTTCCAACGACTCCCCAAAAATAGAACTCACAACCACGACAGGTCATGACCGACGAACTCAAACTGAAGGTTTCACTGCTGCCCGACTGCCCCGGCGTGTACCGCTATCTCAACAAGGATGGCGTGATAATCTATGTGGGCAAGGCCAAGAACCTGAAGCGACGAGTGAGTTCGTATTTCAACCGCGAGCACACTGTGTATCGCACCAGCGTGCTCGTGAAGCACATCCACGACCTGCAATACACCGTGGTCAACACCGAGGAAGAGGCTCTCGACCTCGAGAACTCGCTCATCAAGGAGTTCCAGCCACACTACAACGTGCTGCTCAAGGACGACAAGTCCTACCCGTGGATTTGCGTCACCAAGGAACTCTATCCACGCATCTTCATCACACGCGACAAGGTGAAGCGCGGAGTGAAACTCTACGGACCATATCCCCGCGCCGAGGTCGCCCACGCGCTCATAGAGACGCTGCGCAAAATCTACCCGTTGCGAACCTGCAGCCACACCGTTTCACGTGAAACAATTGACGCCTCAAAGCACCAACTGTGCCTACAGTACCACATCAAGCGCTGTGAGGGGTGCTGCAAAGGGCTGGTCACGCCCGAGCAGTATGGCACCTATATCGACGCCGCACGCCAGATACTCAACGGCGACGTGAAGCAAGTGAGCGACTACCTCATGCAACGCATGACCGAACTGGCGGCACAACTGAAGTTTGAGGAGGCTAACGAACTGAAACGCAAGTACTTATTAATGGAAAACTACCGTGCGCGGTCGGTGGTAGTGAGCCCTACAATCCACAATGTGGACGTGTTTGCTCTTCTGCGCGACGAAAACACGGCGTTTGTCAACTATATGCATGTGCGCAATGGTGCTGTTGTTCAGAGTCTTACGCTTGAATACCGCCTACAGCGCGAGGATCTTGACACCGACGATGAGTCGCTCATGTCAAAGGCAGTGAGCGAGATAAGGTCACAGTTTGCCGAGACCTATGCGCGCGACCGAGTGCGCGAGGTGCTGGTCAATGTGGCGCCCGACGTGGAGTTTGCGGGCATCGAGTTTGTAGTGCCGCAGAAGGGCGACAAGCGCCAACTGCTCGCTATCTCGCTCAAAAACGCGCAGCAATCGCGCGACGACAAGCTCAAGATGATGGAGAAACTCAACCCCGAGCAGCGCGCCATGCGCACGCTCACCACGATGCAGCGCGACCTTCACCTGCCCGCCTTGCCCCACCACATCGAGTGCTTCGACAACAGCAACATCATGGGAACGGCGGCGGTGGCTTCGTGCGTGGTGTTCCGCGACGCCAAGCCCAGCCGCACCGACTACCGCCACTTCAACATAAAGACCGTGGAGGGTCCCGACGATTTCGCTTCGATGCGCGAGGTGCTCACGCGACGCTACACGCGCTTGCGCGACGAGGACAAGCCATTGCCCCAACTCGTGGTGCTTGACGGCGGCAAGGGCCAGCTGAGCGCGGCGGTCGAGGCACTTGAGGCTCTGGGGCTGCGAGGCACAATCTCGGTGATAGGCATCGCCAAGCGCCTCGACGAGATTTACTTCCCTGGCGACAGCGTGCCGCTCTACATCAACAAGAACAGCGAGACTATCAAGGTGGTGCAACGCCTGCGCGACGAGGCCCACCGCTTTGCCATCACGTTCCACCGCAAGCAGCGCAGCAAGTCGCAACTGCACAGCGAGCTCGACGAGATAAAGGGCATCGGACCAAAAACCAAACAACTATTAATCAAGCACTTCAAGAGCCTAAAGCGTATTAAGGAGGCTTCCCTCGAGCAACTCACCGAGGTCGTGGGCCCAAGCAAGGCAAAAGCGGTTTATAAAGTTTATCGTTTATAAAGTTTATAGTTTATAGTTTAGGGTTTAGGGTTTATGGTTTATGGTTTATGGTTTAAAGAGTTTTTTCGAGATTTCGAGGCTGACGACTGTAACGATTATAACGATTATAACGA
>JABUUJ010000027.1:38673-44132 GCA_021443235.1 Muribaculaceae bacterium | reverse complement strand
GTCAAAGTCAAAGTCAAAAAAATGAGAATAGTGATTCAACGAGTGAGAGAGGCGTCGGTGACGATCGACGGTAGGCAGCACAGCGCGATAGGGCAGGGGCTGCTGGTTCTTGTGGGCGTTGCCGAGGGCGACACCGTCGACGATGTGAAATGGCTGGCAGCCAAAACCGCCGCGCTGCGCATCTTTGACGACGAAAACGGCGTGATGAACCGTAGCGTGGTCGACACCGGCGGCGAGGTGCTCGCCGTGAGCCAGTTTACCCTTAACGCCTCTACACGCAAGGGCAACCGCCCGTCCTACATACGCGCCGCGGGCCACGACCTCGCCATCCCTCTCTACGAGGCCTACTGCGAGCAGGTTGAGGCTCTCGTGGGCAGCAAGGTGCAGCGTGGTGTCTTCGGCGCCGACATGAAGGTGGCACTCGTCAACGACGGCCCAGTAACGATTATAATTGATTCAAAACTAAAAGAATAACGCTTTATGAAAACTATTATTTCCTTCGCAGTAGCGCTCACAACTCTTGTGGCTGTGGCCAACGACAGCATGTGGTTTACCAGCGGCAACCAGCTTGTGCCCATGCAGGCAACCGACATCTCGGTAGCCAAAGAGATTCTCACCATCACACTTCCCGAGAACTGCGATGACAAGAACATCTCCCATCGCGTTTTAGTCGATGTTTACTATGAGTTTTACAACGCCGGAGCCGCGCAAGTAGTCACCGTGGGCTTTGAGGCCGACCACCCCTACATGGAGGAAGAGCCTGCCCAAGACCACCGCCACCCCAACATATACGACTTCACCGTTGAGATGAACGGGCAGAACTATGTGTACCACAACAAGTTGTCGAAATACAGTGAATCCTACGACAGTGGCGGCGCACACACCTATGTTTACTACTTCACCGCCAATTTCAAGCCCGGCAAGAACATTATCAAGCACAGCTACAAATATGCCAGCTCGGGTGGGGTAGGGCACAACTACTGGGTGAACTACAAGCTCACGCCCGCCGCGCGATGGAGCGGCAACACTATTGCCGACTTCACCCTGCGCGTCAAGGCTCAGAGCGTGCGCCACTTCTTCCTCGACACACCGCCCTTCGTGACCGGCAAGTGCACCATCACCGGCACCGGTAAGAGCCGCGTGCTCAAGAAGAAAGAGGACGGAAAGACCTCGTTTATCAAGGAGGTATTCCTGCGTAACGGTGTAGCCGAGTGGCACATAGCCGACTTCAACCCCAAGAGCGAGCTCTTTCTCTCCTCGGCCGACGCGATGCAGTGGACCGAGCTTTACGACGGCAAAGAGCAACTCCTGGGCCGCAAATACTTATCGCCCGAGCTAATCTTCTTTGACGACTACTACTTCAAAGACGAGAAAGACCCCGAACTCATAAAGCGCATCGTGCGCAACCTCCCCTACGCCGGTCAGGGCCACGTCTTTAAGACTCCCGCCCTCAAAAAATACTTCGAGTCACTGTGGTGGTACATCCCCGAGACAAAGAAGTAACCTATATAAGCCCCCCTCCGCCCCTCATGTGGGGGGAACTGATAAGTTCAAGCTAATTCCAAAATCTACCCAGAATGCTGTGTAGAGCGGTGATTATCATATTGATACTGGCGGCGGGCTGTCTCCGAACAGAGGGCGGCACGTTGTTTTGGCCACGGGTTTCGCCCGAGGTCGACTCGCTCATGACACAACTCGACGACAACCGCCACGCCAGCGACGTCACGCTCGACTCGCTGTGCCGCACTCTCGAAGCACTGCGCCTTGATGGCAAACTGGCGCCAGTAGTGGCGTGGCGTGCCAAGTTCTGGCGCGCCAACGTGGCTGCCAAGCGCGATGACCTTTCTGGCGCCATCAAGCTGTTGATGCAAGCCGAGATGATGGTCGATAAAAAGATCTATCCCTATGACTATCATCGCATTGATGACTTGAAAAAGCTGTTTGCCAACACGCAAGAAACCGCCATCTATCAGAAATATGTCGACTGCTACAACGCCATCCAGTTCTACCGCGACATTCAGGACTATCGCATCGTTGCCGACAACTACAACTACATGGGCATTACACTGAGTATGCTCGACGAACACATCCTTGCGCTTGAGAACTTCAAGAAAGCCGAGAACTACTACGCACGAGCCAACACGCAACTCGAGCGCAAGGGCATACAACTCAATATAGCCGACTGCTATTACTATCTGGGCGACACCAGCAATGCCAAAGCTTTGTTGCAGGCGCTCGAGAGCGATGCGATGGTGCGGCAGCACACTACATTCTACACCAGCGTGTTGTCGTCGATGTGCGACGTCTATAGGCGAACGGGCGACAACCGCGACGCCCTCATTGAAAAGATCGACAGCCTGCTCAAAGACAACCCTAACGCTATATCGAAAGTGCTGTCGCTCATCAACATTGGTGACTACCACCTCGACCGCCACCAGCCCCAGCTCGCCGTAGAAAGCTATGAATCAGTCCTCGCGATGCTCTCGCCCAGTGGCTATAAAAGCCCACAGGGAGTGACCTGCATGAAGAGCCTTGCCACATGCTACGACACAATGGGCCGACACGACGACGCATTGAAATACTACGCACTCTATGTCACCTACAACGACTCGCTGCGACAACTCAACCCCGTGGCGTCGATGCAAAAGATGGAGTCGCTGGCAAGTATTCGCCAATTTGAGGAGCGTCTGCGCCTGGAGAAGGAGCAACAACGCTCAAGGCTTATGATTGCCGTCGTGCTCCTTGTTACGCTCATAACAATTGCCATTATACTCACAGTCAACAAGTTCAACAAGGAGAAAATCAAGCGACAGCTGCAAGAGGCCGAAAACCGCTCGCTCGCACTGCAACTCGAGAACGGACGACTCAAGGCCGAGGAGCAACAGCTCGAAATAGAACTGCGTAACCGCCAACTTATGGAGCGCACGCTGGTCATATCGGAGAAAGAGAACGCCCTTAAAAACCTGCGCCGCCTCCTCGCCGAGACTGGAGACAAACAACTAATCGACCAAAGCGAGCTCAAACGTATAGGCGCAGAGTTGGGCATGCACATCGACACCAGCAACGAGTGGGAGTTTTTCCGAAAGGCATTTGAGGAAATCAACCCAAGCTTCTACAACAAGCTCACAGAACTCGTTCCGACAATTACCGACAATGAGAAGCGGCTGTGTGCTTACCTCTCCATCGGACTGCCACGCAAGCAAATCGCCTTTATGCTCAACGTCCAGCCCGACTCCATCAAAAAAGCCGTCACACGACTACGCAAAAAACTCCATATTCCCCCCGAAACCACCCTCGAGCAGTTCCTCGCCACGATTTAGCTCGCTACGCGAGCGGTTCAACGTGGTTGCCTCTACCATCGCGAAGCCAGTCATTAGTCATCGCCATTAGCCATTACCCAAACTCCCCCTTTAGGGGGCTGGGGAGCTTAAAACTGCCTGCTACAGCGAGATGTGTAGCAGGCAGTGAATGCAATGTATTTCCTTGCTCCCCCTTTAGGGGGCTGAGGGGGCTACTTTACTTGACGATCTTGTGCGACTGGGTGGTGCCGTCCTCATAGGTGGTCACCACGATGTTGATGCCATCCACGGGTGCGCTGTGACGCATGCCGTTAATGGTGTAGTAGTCAACACTCTTGACCTGCTTGTTGTTCAATGTGAGGGTCTCAACGCCCGAAGTGCCAGGCAGCTGGTATTCGATCTTGATTGTGGGCACAATCTTGCCATGAGCCACAGAGCCGTCGTTGCACGAGCGAGTCGATGCCTCATAGTTGGTGTTGGCCGACTTAGTGTAAACAAACGAGTTGTTTGACGTGCTTTGGCTGATCGACAGGCGGTACATCAGCTTGCTGCCACCATTCCACACCAGTGGCTCGTTGAAGTTGACCACCATCTTCTTGTCGAGGAAGTTGATGATTTCGCCGTCATAGACGGTTGTAAGGCCTTCGGGCATCACAATTGCGCTACCATCCCACAGTGCCTCGGCCTCGGTAGGACCAAATTCCCACTTCATGGTGGCGTCGGCCCAAGTGGTGGCTGTGGTCACATAGTCGATGAGGAAGAATGTCACTGAGGTGATCTTGCAGCCCTTGAGGAGCTCCAGACGCGGGTCGATGTAGAGCGACTGAGTAATCTGATCCTTGCTGAAGTAGGTCTCGTTGTTGCACGGATAGTCAAATCCGGTGCCGTTGCCCTCGCCCATGAAGAGCTGGTTAACAGCCTTAGCGGTGCAACTAACCACGAAGTCACCGGCGTTGGTCTTGATGGTCACGTTGCAGGTAAATTGGCCGTCGGTCGGAGAGCAGAAGGTGAGTTGCACGGGCAGAGTCTCGAAGAGCGCCGCTGTGGCCTCGGGAACAACGCCGTCAAACACCTCATCGCCCTCGATTGCGATGACCTGCAACGGCTGCGAACCCATATTGGTGAAGGTTACAGTTGCTGTGGCGGTGGTTCCAGTCGTCGACTCACCGAAGTCAACGCTCTGCACGTCAATTACTGCGCTGTGCTCCTTGAGCGGCATAACCTTCAGGCTCACATTCTTGAGCGTAGCCTCGTCGCGGAAGTTGGTGCCGGGATTGCTCTGCTTAACGCAGTCGAAAGTAAAGGTATAGTCGCCAGCCACGAGGTTCTCGTTCAGCGTATAGTCGAGCGATGACGCAAAGAACGTGTTGGTGTAACTTGCGAGCTGTGTGCCGTTCTTGATGATGTTCAGCTTGTTGCCGCTGCCAATCGATACCGAACCTTCGCCCTTGAGCATTGCCACTGAGCCCTCGGGAACGGTAAAGGTGGCGGTGAGTTGTGACGACGACGGAGCCTTTGCCTTGTTGCCCGAGAGAGCCACGCCCTCAACTACGTCCCAAGGATAGTCTTCGCTTGAGGTCCAGGTGATGTACTCGCTGCCCTCGGTCACGATGTCGCCATAGTTGATTTCGGGCAATATCTTGCCGCTTATGGTCACCGTGAACTGGCCGCCATCGGGGTCGGTGATGGTGACGGGCACCGAATATTCACCAGCAGCGACGCCGTTAACGGTAATCGCGAGGGTGTCGCGGCATCCCAGCGCCTGCACAGTGCGTGTTGCGTCGTAGTCGAGTGTCACCTTGTCGCTGGCCTGGTTGCTGATAGCGTAGGTAGCAGCGAGGGTGCCATAGTTGGTCACCACAACGGAAGCTTTCTGCTTCTGTCCCATGTGGAATATTGGTATCTCGATGCTCTCGGCCGAGAGGCTCAGGTCATAATTCTTGTTGAGGATTGCATATTGCACGTCGACATAGTAGCATGCCAGATAGCTGTCCTTCATGCCAAGACCAGTGGGTGCCACCACTTTGTTCTTGTCGGCATCGACGTTCATGGTGAGGTCGCATTCACCCCACAGCCAACCGTTTACAACGTCAAAGCTGGTGCCACTCACGATTGTACCGTCGAGCAGGCGTCCGTAACTGTAAGGGTCGTTGGTGCGTT
>JABUUJ010000027.1:36547-38654 GCA_021443235.1 Muribaculaceae bacterium | reverse complement strand
GCGATGGTGATAGTGTTGTCAACGAGCTTGGTCTTGATGGGATATTGCACGAAGTTGCCGCTGAGCGACATCAGGCTGTCGATAATCACGTCGCCGTCCTCATAGTAACGGAACCTGGTGTTGAACGAATGGGTGTATTCTTTGCCCGCCTCAAACTTCATACTGGCGTTGAATGGAGTGTGGGCAATGGCGGTGTAATTGCGCTCAACAACCTCAAACACATGGTCATAACACTTCAGATTGGTAACTTTGAGGCTCTCGCCTTCGATGGTAGAGCCATCGGCCTTGGTGTAGGCGCAAGTGAAGGTGTGCGCGCCACCGCCTTCAAGCACTTTCACATATTTTCCCTGCTTCTTGCCGCTATCGGTCATTTCGAGCGCGCCATCAACATATACGCAGAACTGAGCGCCTTCGGGGTTGGTATCCATCTCATAGTCAAACACTACGCTATAGGCGGTTGTTTTGTTGAGGCTGAACTGGAACTGCGAGTTTGATGCTCCGTCAAGCTTCAGGTTGCCGGGCTTGGCGACGCCGTTGTAGCACGACCACGGGCAATCGGCCACAGTGTTAAAGGAGAACGACTGGTCGCCGCCACACAAGGTGGTGAAGTCGTTGGCCAAGACATGAAGTTTCACGTTGCTGAAGGTTGCGCAGTCGTTGTTAAAGTTGCCCGCGGCATCCTTTGAATACTCAATTCTGATCACGTGCGACCCTTTCTCCAACTCCATTGAGAAGGTCGAGGTGGCATCGTTAATAAACGAATTCCACAACGAGCCGTCAACGCTGATAGCGAGTCGGTCCATATTGGTGGTGAAGCGGTCAATCTTGGCGGCTTGTGTAGAGCAGGTGAAATCAAACGACAGGATGGCGTTGTCCTCAAGCGTGAGCGAAGCCTCAACCCACGAGTAGGACGATGCTACGCCTTGGTTGCTCGACGTTGCCTTGCCATCGGCAATCACAAACGGGTATTTGAGCGACGTGGTCCAAGTGATGTCGCTGGCGTTGCCCTCGGTCACGAGAGCCGAATAGTCGGCACTGGTAGGTTCGAGACCGCTGTCTTCGTCCTCAGCGGGGCTCACTTGCTGTGCCGGGGGAAGCACGCTGGATGCTGGGCTGTTGAAAGCCGAGACGCACAATGCCATCAAGGCAATTGCGACTGAAATAAATGCGATTTTCTTCATAACACAATAATTTTAGGATTTGCTTGCGCAAAATTACAAAAAACCACATCCACACCCACATAGGGTAGGGGGGACAAATGGGTGACAACCCCCATTTCCCCCTAAAATCCCCTCCCCACACCAGCCACAAGATAAATGCATCCTGGGAGGAAGGCGGGCTCGATTAATTTTTTTGGAAAAAGAGTAAGGGGGAGGTGGTTGTTTCGGGGGAGAGACGTAATGTTGTGGTGGGCGGCGAGGAATGGCGTGCCGTGATACATTAATGATTTAAATAAAGGTTTTTAAATTTTTATGAAACACACTATGAACGAGAAGACAAAGAAGATGAGTGAGATGAATGAGGTTTTGGTTATGAATGAGGAGGGCACCGTGGTGCTTGGCATTGATGAGAGTGTGAAGAACAGCGTTGAGTGCGTTGTGGTGCCCAAGGGCGTGGTTAGCATTGGCGAGGATGCGTTTGAGGGCTGCAAGGCTCTTAAAAAGGTGGTGCTGCCTTCGAGCATAAAAAACATTGGCAATTCGGCGTTTTATGACTGCGGCAAACTGGAGGAAATCAACCTTCCCGAAGGTCTTGAAGAGGTTGGCGACAATGCTTTCCAAGAGTGCACGTCGCTGAGAAGCGTCGAGTTGCCCAAGAGCGTAACGACGCTTGGCGAGAATGCGTTTTATATGTGCGACGAGATTCGCCGCTTGGTGATTCCCGCTTCGGTAAGCTCCATTGGTGAGGAGTTGCTGGGCCTTTGCCCCAATCTTGAGTGGGTTGAGGTTGAAGAAGGCAATAAGGCGTTTAAGTCGGTCGACGGTGCGCTGTACGACATCAGCGGCGAGGTGCTTTACTGCGTGCCCGCCAAGAGCGTGCGTGGCAAATATGTAGTGCCCGAGGGCGTGAAGGTGATTCACAACACTGCGTTTAGCGACTGCGCCGA
>JABUUJ010000027.1:29987-36299 GCA_021443235.1 Muribaculaceae bacterium | reverse complement strand
TACTAAAATATTAAAGTATTCAGATTATTATTTTGGGATAATATTTAGTGGGTGTGCATAAATATTTGTACTTTTGCGAAAAATCTTCTAAATATGAGATTATCCCTTATTTTGCCAGCACTGGCAGTGCTCCTGATGGCGTCGTGCCAGCAGGATAGCAATAGTGATGAAATAAAAAGTGTGCTGACCTTAAAGCTTAACGGAACTGTATCGACCGACAACGACAGCATCTTATTGCCCGGCGTGGTGAAAGAGGCTCAGAGCGTGAAGGTTGCGTTTAAGGCTGCCGGTCAGATTGATCGTGTGCTCGTGAAAGAGGGCGACTATGTGAGTGCAGGGCAGCTGGTTGCTGTGTTGGACGCCTCCGACTATCAGTTGGGAGTAGACGCGGCGCAATCGCAATACAAGCAACTTGAGAGCGAGCATGCCCGCCTGCGCAAGCTCTATGAGCGCGGGAGCATATCGGCGAATGAGTATGAGAAGGTCACATCGGGCCTTGAGCAACTGCGCACGCAGCTCAAAGCGCGCCAAAACCAGGTGAGTTACACCCACCTGAAATCGCCCGCATCGGGCTATGTGCAGCAAGTGATTAGCCACAAGGGGGAGCTGGTAGATGCCGGCACGCCAGTCCTCGCCCTATTGGATGTCTCGCAGATGCAGGTTGAGGTGAGTATCCCGCTGTCGGTGTACCAGCAACGCGACAAGCTGAAAGGTTTGAGCTGCACGTTCAATGGCAAGACCTATCCTTTGGGCCTGGTGAGCATCTCACCCAAAACCGACGGCACACAGATGTATAAAATGCTGCTCTCGCTGCCGAGCAACAAGCAATTGTCGCTTGCGTCGGGCGTGAACGTGTCGGTGCAAATGTCGCTTGCCGATGGCGCTCAGCCGCAAAAAACAGCTATCGTTATTCCCTCGGGAGCAATAGGTTATGACGAGCAGCAGGCCTTTGTGTGGGTGGTTGGCTCCGACTCAACCGTCACGCGCAAAAACGTAGTGCTGGGCACCATCACCACCGAAGGCTCGGCAGAGGTCGCATCGGGCCTGGAGGGTAACGAGGAGATTGTGAGGGCGGGAGTGAATTATCTCCATGCCGGGGAAAAAGTGAAAGTGAAAACGTCGGTAGCTGGCGATAATCCTGGGGGGCTGTTATAATGAAATGGGTGGAATATCTGGTTAGCCGCACCACGCTGATGTGGTCGCTGATCGCCGGCCTGCTGATTGCCGGTGTGCTGACGTTCTTGCAGATGGCAAAGCTCGAGGACCCTGCGGTGCCCGTGAAACAGGCAATTGTAGTGGTGGTGCGTCCAGGGGCCACGGTGCACGAGATGGAGCTTCAGGTGGCTATACCCGCCGAGGATATCCTGCGCACGCTACCCGATGTGAAGAAACTCAAAACCGACTGCAAGCAAGGCATGGTGTCGATCGCGGTAGAGTTTGAGATGACCGTGCTGCTCAAGGACCTGGAGCAACATTTCGACTTGCTGCGCCGCAAGGTAAACGACATGCAATCGTCGTTGCCCGAAGGTTGTGTGGCGACCGTGGTGGTGGACGATGAAATGGATGTATATGGCATTTTCTACGCCCTGCAAGGCGATGGCTATACCTACAGCGAACTAAATGATTATGCCAAGAAGATACGCCGCAATCTCGTGGCTATCAAAGGAGTGAAGCGCGTGAAGATTGTGGGCAATCGTGAAGAGGTGGTGAATATCGTGCTCGACAAGCAGATGATTACCGCCAACGGCGTGTTGCCAACGCAAATCATGCTCGCGTTGCAAGATGTGGGCAAGCCCGTGAATGCCGGAAAGATAGGCGCCGACGGCAACAACGAGAAACTGGCGGTGCGCGTCGACACGATGATATGCACTGTGGACGATATAGGCAACCTATACCTTCCCACGCTTGACGGAAGACGCGTGCGCCTGGGCGACGTGGCTAAGGTGGAGCGCGCCTACAGCGAGCCGCAGACCAACGGCTTCTATGTGCGCGGAAAGCCCGCTTTGGCAATATGCGTGGCAATGGAAAACGACGTGATTGTACCCGATGTGGGCAAACTCGTTGACAACAAACTCGCCGAGGTGCTGAAAACCATGCCAGTGGGCATTACCACCGAAAAGATATTCTTCCAGCCCGACAAAGTGACCAGCGCCATCAACTCGTTCATGCTGAATCTTGTGGAATCGGTGATTGTGGTGATTCTGCTGCTGGTGTTCACCATGGGCTGGCGCAGCGGCGCGATTATAGGTTTCGGACTAATCCTCACCATCAGCGCGTCGTTCCCCATCTTGATGCAACTGGGCACCACATTGCAGCGCATCTCGCTTGGTGCGTTTATCGTGGCGATGGGCATGCTTGTGGATAACGCCATAGTGGTGATGGACGGCATCCTCAAGGAGCGCAAAAGCGGCGCTCCGATGCAGCGTTGGCTTTTCCACACCGGTAAAGTCACCGCCATGCCGCTGCTGGGCGCAACGATTATCGCCCTCACAACATTTATCAGCGTGTATCTGTCGCCCGACTCGGTTGGCGAGTATGCCCACGACCTGTTTCTGGTGCTTGCGGTGAGTCTGCTTGTGAGCTGGGTGGTGGCGCTCGTTCAGGTGCCGTTTTTCGCCAAGATCTTCTTGAATAAACCCATTGCCGAAACCCCCGACGCCGAAGACGGCAACACATCGGGCAAGGTGTATGGCACAGTGCGCCACATGGTTGAGTTTGTGACCTGCCACACAAAAACATCGCTTGCGGTGGCGATTATGCTATTAGGCCTGGCGATAGCCGCCTTGACGCAGGTGAAAAACCGTTTCTTCCCCGACTTTGAGTACAACCAGTTTGTGATTGAGTATCAGTTGCCGCCGCAATCAAGCCCCGACCGCGTGCGCGGCGAGTTGCTCGCCATAAGCGACACGGTGTCGAAAATCGAGGATATTGAGCGCGTGGCGGTGAGTGTGGGCGGCGCGCCGGCACGTTATTGCTTTGTGCGCCCCATGAATCCCGGTGGCGAGTTCTACGGCGAGCTGATTATCGATTGTACCGACTATGACGCGGTGGTGAAAGTTGCCCCAAAGGTGCGACAATACATCCGCGACAACTATCCTGACGCGTATGCGCGCGTGCGCAAATACAATTTCTCTATTGCCTCATCCCACACCATTGAGGTAAGCTACACCGGTCCCGACCCTAAAGTGCTGCGCTCGCTTGCCGGTAAGGCCCAGGCGGTTATGCGCCAATCCAAATATGTTGACCCACAATCTGTAGGCACAAACTGGCAACCTCGCACCACATCCTTAGTCTATGACTATGAAAGCGCCGACGGTGCCCGCTCGGGCATCAAGCGGGCCGATATCGCCAACGCCTTGCAGGCATCGGAAGACGGCATGACAATAGGCATCCTCGCCGATAACGACAAGCGCCTGTTAGTTAATCTTCAAGTGAGGAACTCTGACGGCAGCCGCATCACCAATCCCGACGAGATTCCGGTGTGGAATATGCTTGGAAAGGTAGCCACAGTGGGCGCTGTGGTGAGAGGCAGCCATCTCGCCTCGGAAGAAAACGCAATCTACCGGCTCAACGGCATGCGCCAAATTGAGGTAGAGTGCGACCCCGACGCCGACAACGAATATGCCACTCCGGCCAAAGTGCTTGAGGACCTCAAGGACAAAATCGAAGCCATACCGCTCCCCGAGGGCTACGAAATGAAATGGATTGGCGAGCAGGAATTGCAAAACGAGGCGATGGGCAACGTGTATCGCTATGTTCCGCTGGTTGTGTTCATTATGCTATGTGTGCTGCTGCTGCTTTTCGGTAGCTGGAAGCGTGTACTGCTCATCGTGTCGTGCATCCCATTCATCATCTGCGGCATTTCGCCTGTGCTGCTCATCACCGGCACGCCATTTACCTTTATGGCAATTATCGGTATGCTGGGCCTCATGGGAATGATGACCAAAAACACCATTGTGCTGATGGACGAGGCCGACCGCATCATGCGCGAGGAAGATGTGAGCGTGCGCGAAGCCGCCTGCCGTGCCACAGTGTCGCGCACACGCCCGGTGCTGCTGGCATCGCTCACCACCATCGTGGGAATGGTGCCGCTGATTTTCGACCCTATGTATGGCTCGCTGGCGATTTCTATTATAGGCGGCTTATTCTTCGGGACACTTATCACCCTGTTGTTCCTGCCGCTCATGTATGTGATGTTCATAAAGAAAGGAAAGTGATGAAGAAGACCATTTTGATTATATTAGCTTGCGCGATGGCACCGATGGCGTGGTCGCAAAGCGCAGTGAAACTCGGTGTGGAGGAGTGCCGCAACATGGCTATCACAAGCAGCGAGGACGTGAAAAAGGCCGAGAACGACGAACTCCAGGCACGCCTCACCCAGAAAGTGGCCGAGAATGCACGGCTGCCTCGCATCAGCGCCACGGCCACCGGCATGTATATGTTTCCCGACCTCGAAATGATGGGCACAACACTTTCTATGCCTGGCGCCTACACAGCAGGATTGGTGCTCACGCAACCCATTTATGTGGGCGGCAAAATCACATCGGGAATAAAACTCGCAAAGGTGGGCGTGGAAGCATCGAAGCACAAAACCGAGCTGCAACGCCGCGATGTGATCTATAACGCCGACAACGCCTATTGGACCTTTGTGGCTGTGCGCGAGCAACGCAAAATGCTCGACGGCATACTGGCCTTCGTGGAGGCAATGCGCGAGCGCGTGCAAATCAGCGTGGATGCGCAGCTCACCACAAAGGCCGATTTGCTGCGCGTGGAGTCAAAACTCAGCGATGTGAGATATCAGATTGAGCGTGCCACCAATGGACTGGAGATGTGCCGCATGAACCTGTGCAGCGTCACCGGGTTGCCAATGAACACAGCTATAGAGCCAACCGACACCCTGCCCCAAGTGACCGCTCCGCAGGCATGGCTCTATGACTCCAGCCAAAGCGAAAGCCTCACGATGAATCGCCCGGAGTACAAACTACTGGAAAAGCAGATTGAGGCGGCCGATTTGCAAATAAAGCAGATTCGCGCCGACTATCTCCCCACCGTAGCGTTTACAGCCGGATATGCCTTCTTTGGCAACATGAAGATGTCGAGCATGGTGTCGGACGGAATGGGCGGCTATTTCCCTTATTCCACCACCTTGCACAAAAATGTGGGGCAATTGATGGTATCGCTCAACATACCAATACTGAATTGGGGGGAAAAGTCAAAAAAGATTAGGACTCAGCAACTTGTGAAACAGAATGCCGAAATTGATTTACAGAAGAACTCACGCTTGATGTATATCGAGTTGACCAACGCACGCCAAAATGTGGAGTCGGCCTACACGATGCTGCTGACCGCAAAATCGGGCTTGGCGCACGCCGAAGAGGCTTTGCGAGTGATGCGCGACCGCTACGAGGTGGGAATGTGCACACTCACCGACATCCTCGAGGCACAATCGGCCTATCAGCAGGCCCGCACAAACGTCATCGAGGCCACCACCCAATATAAAATCTATGAAAGCAACTACACCCGCATCACCACCCCGCAGTGAGATGTTACGGTCAAGGATAAAAAATTTGGTGGGTTTCGGTAAATTGATTAAATTTGCGAGAGAATATATGAAACTTTAGAAACGATGAAGACTAAATTGACTTTTTTGGTGCTTGCCATCGTGGTTGCCACGATGTCGACCATGGCGCTCGACCGCCGCAAAATCTCGCCATTTGAGCATGGCAAAACATACTACTATGCACAAGACTGGGCACAGGCCACAAAGTGCTTTGAGGCTGCCTTGAAGGATAACCCTAAAGACTATTACTCAAAGGCTTATCTTGCCTCTATCAAACACAATGAGGGCGATGCCGACGGCGCTCTGGTCATGCTGGGCGACGCCATGAAGATGATGGAGGCCGACGGCGACAAGGCCGACAAGACCTTCGTGGCGTGGTGCTGGAGCGAGGGTAGCGCGATGTGTCTCGACAAGAACGAGAAAGAAAAGGCGCTTGATTACATCAGTAAGGCGTGCGAGCTTGCGCCTGCCGATGCACACTACGCCGCCGAGCGCGCCAAGCTGCTCTATGTGCTCAAGGACTATGAAAAGGCCCGCGAGGTAGCCAATGCGGCTCTCGCCTTAGGTCCTGAGGAGGCCGAGCGCGAGCAGTTGCAGAATGTGGTGGACCTTGTTGAGACCCGCCTCAACCCCACGGGTGTTGCCACCGAGGAGGTTGTTGAGGAGCATGTCGTGACTGAGGCCGACGAGGCTACGCTGCCCGAGTTTCCCGGCGGCATGGCGCTGATGAAGAGCTACATAGCCCAGAACAC
>JABUUJ010000027.1:17472-29745 GCA_021443235.1 Muribaculaceae bacterium | reverse complement strand
TGTTTATTGTTTAGAGTTTATTGTTTAGAGTTTATTGTTTAGAGTTTATTGAGAATTAGAGAAAAACTTGCAACTTGAAAAACTTGAAAAACTTGAAAAACTTGAAAAACTTGAAAAACTTATACAGATGAAGAAGATATTGTTATTTTTGGTGGCGCTGGCGGCTTGGACGGGCGCCGGCGCACAAAGCATGAGCGAGCTGGAGCGCAACATCAAGGCGCAGGACAAGATTATGGACGTGCGCGCCGACTCTATCGCCAATATTGACGCGAAAATCAAAGACCTGAAGGAGCGCATCGACAGCCTGAACCGCGAAGAGAAACTGTTGAAAGATCAGGTAAAAGCTCTGGAAAAGGCCAAGAAAGGTCATGAGAAGGATGTGAAGGCGGCACGCGAGTCACGCACCAAGCATGTGCTTGACCGCGACAACCTCATCTTTGAGACCAACGTGGCGGTGGTGCTTGTAGCCGCATATAACAAGGCCGACGTTGACGACGCCTTGCGCAGTTTCGACGACATGGAGTCGAAAGAAGTGCTCAAGCGCAAGAAACTGGTTGAGAACTATGGCAGCTACACCAAGAACCTGCGCGAGTTTCTTGAGAAGCAGAAGATTGTGCTCGACGACAACAACTGGCCCATACTGCGGCCCAGCGACGAGTTGCACAAGAAGTTTATGAAGGGACTTAAGGGCACGAGCTACTGGAAAATATATGACAAGAGCACCAAGAACCCGTCGATACCCTACCTCGACAACGTGATGGAGCAGGTAATGCAGCAAGCAGCCAACGGCCTGAGCAACTCACGGCGCTTCGACGAAATCATCAACATGCTCTACAGCAACGATTTCTGATAGCGTCTCTGGTTTATAGGGTTTATTGACATTAAAAAATAATTGAAAAAAACAATAAACTATAATCAGAAAAATCTATAAACTATAAACCCTAAACTATAAACATTGCACGTCATCGGTAGATGGTGTGAGTGTGCTCGTTGTTGATGGCGCCGAAATATCCCCAGCCGTTAGTCACATTGCTGTAGATCCACACCGGGGCCTCATAGATGTCGCTCCCCGAGACGCGATAAGCCTGGTAGGCCTTGAGGAAGTAGTATAGGTCACTGCTGATTGACTGCAACTGAATGATGGTGAAAGTCTCCAGGTCGAGGCGCTTGCGGCTGTTGACCGTCACGCGATAGTCCTTGCCATCGATCAGGTGGTCGTCAAAGACGTTGGAGAAGAACGCCGGCCATGAGCCATAGCCTTTTTTCAGGTCGATATCATAGAAGATGGGGTCGCTCGAGGTGTAGACGTCGCATGCGGTGTAGCCTGGTTTTTTCGATAATAATGAGATGTACATCCCCGCGCTGCGCACATTGAGACGATAGTAGTTTTTCTCGCCCATAGGCTCCTTGAAACTAAATGAGATGGTCATTATCGAGTCGGCGCCATATTGGTCCCAGTCGAGTCCCCAGTTGGCTTCCTCACGCTCGGCGAAAGAGGCCGCCTTATCATAATATACCTCATAATCAATGTCTTTTATATCAACCGCGGTCTTGGGCACCGTTGTGGTGCATTGGGCCTGAGGGTAGCCCTCGGCGGTGATGGTGAGGGTGAGCGTCTCGCCTGCGCGTGGCACATAGTCGCAGCGGTAGGTGAGCGAGTCGGGGTGGTAGGTAAGGTTGCACGTGTGCACGCCGTTCACGCTCAGCTCAACGGTGGCGTCTTTGACAAGCGAATACTCGTCGTAGAATGCCCTTGAGTCTCTGATGAAGGCTTCATAACCTCGGTCATAGAAATTAGGCACCTGATCTATCGACAGACTTGTCGACACATGTACCTCGAGCGACTGGCCCGTCACTGCCACGGCACACACGGTGAGCCGGTTCTGATCATCGGTGGGGTATTCAAGTATTTTCTCGCAACTGCTCAGCAATAGCACGCTGAGCATCATTGTGATGATAGAGTTTTTCATAATGGGTTAGAACTTTAACGAAAAATTTAGCGACGGCATAAACGGGAACGGGCATATACCTTTTAGCACCAGATGGTTTTTGTCGTAGCCAACATAGACGTTGCTCACGTTCATCTGGTTGTAGATGTTGTAGAGGCTCAGCCCCACGGCATAGTTGCCCCAGTGGCACTTGCGGGTGAGAGTGGCGCTGATGTCGAGGTGGTGCGCGTCGGGCAGACGGTAGTCGTTGCGGGTCTTGAAGGTGTGGATTTGCAACGGCGAATTGTGCACGTTGCCCAGATAGGTCTTATACAGGTTTGCCTCGTCAAAGCCGGCAATCACGTCAAAATAAGAGAAATGTCCGTCATCGACCTTATATTCCTGCTCTCGCACGGTGTAGCCAAACAAGCTGGTGGTGGGTATGGTGCCTCGGCGTCCGCTTTGATAGGTAAACGCGGCGGTGAGGTCGAGCATAACCTTGCTCGATAGGTCGAAGTGCTGTGTTAGCGTCGCGCTCAGGTTGTGACGGCGGTCGTTGCTGGCATAGAACTCCTCGCCCGCATCGATCTCCTGTCCTGGGCGGTCAAAGGTGCGCAGCGACTTAGACCACGTGTAGCTGATCCATCCTGTTGTGTTGCCGGTGCGTCGCTCAAGCAGCAGCTCCACGCCGTAGCTGCGTCCGCGGCCTATGGCCACCAGCGACTCCCATCCAGCCTCGCTCATCGAAGCTGTCGCGCCGTTGCGGTAGTCGAGCACATTGTCGAGGGTCTTGTAATAGCCTTCAACGGTGAGCTCGAAGCCCAGCGGGAGGTTGTAGTTGAGAGCCATGCCACCCATGTGGCTGGTCATGAGAGGTATGTCCTTGGTTATGGGCGCCCATATGTCGCTTGCCATCACCAGGTTTCCGCTGATAAGGCGGTGTATTGCCTGCGCCATGCGCGAGTAGGAGAGTTTCACCGAGAAGTCGGGAGTGATGAGATAGCGCATCGACAGTCGGGGCTCGGCCGAGAAATAGGTCTTTTGCTTCACCATGTAGGTGGCGAGCCTCAGTCCGTAGTTAAACTTGAAGTGGTCGGTAGCGGTGAAGTCGTCCTCGGCATAGATTGCGACGCTGCCAATGGGCATCCGTTCGCAGGTGTGTGAATACAGGTTGTCGCGTTTTTCGGTGTACTCGGGTTCGAGTGTCGGTCCGTCATAGTTGAGCGACCCTCTGAAGGTCTTTGTGTAGGAGTTTCGGTCGACGGTAGTGCCAGGTGCAAGCGACTGGTAGGAAAGCTTTGCACCGGTGCGCAGCACGTGTCGCGGGTGCACGTTCCAGGTGGCGTCGGCGGTGAGCGCCAGGTCGCTGATGTCGTTGTTTTGCGTTACCGAGGAGTTCTCTTTGTACAAGTGATAGAGGCGATACCAGTCGTTGGTCTCACGCTCGATGGTGCTTTTATAGTTTAGCCAATACTTATACTGGCTGAAGCTCAGGTTGGTGTTAAGTCGCAGCGTGGGCGACAGTTGTGCGGTCCAGTAGAGGCTTGACACAAGGTTGTGCCAGTTGTTGTCCATGCTGTTGTTGCGCTTTGAGTCCTGCTCATATTGGTCCATCCACCGCACATAGGGGTCTTCCTTGTTGGAGAAGTGCATCGAGCTCTTGGTGGGAGCGTTAGTATCATCGTCTTTGCCGAAATAGACCACTGCCGACAGGCGGTGAGCGTCGTTAAAGCGATGCACGAATTTTGCAGTCAAGTCATAGTAGCTCAGCTCCTCGTAGGGCTGGAGTGACTCGGGGCGCTCGTAGATTGACTTGAGCAGTGGCCTGGCAATCAGTCCGAAGTAGGACACGCGGGCGGCAACATTAAACGAGGTGCGACCTTTCAATATAGGGCCCTCTACCTGTGCTCTTGCCGACAGCATTCCTATGCTCACCGAGCCGTGATAGCGGTTGAAGTCGCCGGCCTTGATGCCCACATCTACCACGCTCGACAGGCGGGAGCCATATCGGGCGGGGAATCCACCGCGATAGAAGTTCACACTCTGCACCACATCGGGGTTGATGGCACTCACAAAGCCCTTCATGTGCTCAGCATTGTAGATTGCCGATCCGTCGAGCGTTATGTAGTTTTGGTCATAGTCGCCTCCACGCACAAATATACCTGCCGTGCCGTCGTTGCTTGACTGCACGCCAGGCAGTTTTTGCAGGGATTTGAGCACATCCTGCTCACCCAGGAAGGTGGGTGTGGCCATGATTTGCTTTTTGGTTAGCTCGATGGCGCTCATCTGCGACGAAGTGACGCCAAAATTATTGTGTGCGCCATACACCACCACGTCATCAAGCCGCACACCCTTGGCGATGCGCGATGTGGTGTCGGCTGGCATTGATGCCGCCTGCGAGACCAATGCTGCCATCAGGCAAAGCAGCGAGAAAGTCCTCTTCATCGTCTTGTCAATTGGCTGCGACAAGCACGATCCTTATGCTCGACTCCTCTTCCTTGAACCCGTCGGGGAAAGGATAAAAATCAGCCCCTGCAGCCTTTGGGCGGTCGATGATCAGGCGCTTCAAGTCGCTAGTGTAGTCGAGCGCTATGGCATTGTAGGTATTGTTGAAATAAGATGTGCTACTAAGGGGGTCAGGATGCATATACATTTCCTTTCCAGAGAGAGTCATTTTACCATCATAATACTGGTAGGCTGTGTATGTTCCATCGGTGTGAAGCGCACTGGGAAGGACGGTGCGACCGCAAGTTTTTATAGCATCGCCCACATGGTGGTTGTCATAGACATAGACATGGTCGCGTTTCCACTCGGTCGCCGCCAGTGCGGCCTGCAGTTCGGCGGCTGTGAAATAGATGTTTGCCTCTATAAGCACACCATTGGGACCAAAAACCTTGCCGTCGCCATCCTTGGGACGTGTTATATCAGAGTCGCCGCCCGAGCCTGGCTCGTCGTTTCCGCAAGCCGCACATAGCACCACAAGTCCAAAGAGAACAAGAGATAAAACCATCTGTAATTTTTTCATAATATAATTTTTTTTAAACTAATATATTATTAATGTATTGAATTGATATCTGTTTATCGGTCAAATTGTTGTTGCTCACTACCTCGTCGGCACAGCCAATAAGGATAAATGACACAACAAACACACACAGAAAAATAAATAATAGTTTGTATCTCTTGTTGCTATCTACCATATAAAAAAATTATAGTTTGGGCGCAAATTTAAACAATTATATTGATAACACAAAATATTTTGGCAATTATATAAGAATTGACTCCGATAAAGGGCTGCCTACGGCAGTTTTCATCACTCCCTAAACCTATGGTCAAAAAGTATATAGCCGCCAATATTTACTACCAACTGCGATATTTCTGTAAATTTAGAATAAATATTGCATTTGATATTGGACTCTACAATATTGGACTATTCCCTTTAAAAAAATTAAAATTTGTTTTATAATTTGTTTATTTACAATAAATTGCCTATCTTTGCACGATTTTGGGGTTGATATGGTCCTAAATAATGTGATGAATTTAGTGAAATAAAATATTAGCAAATTATACAACAAATTGAAATTTAGTAATTTAAGGAAATGAAAAAGACCATTCTTTTACTGTCGCTGATGGCAGTGCTCGTGGCTTGTCAACAGCCAGAGGAAAAAACCGTCGACGTAGAGTATGCGACGATGAAAGTAAAGAAGCAAGACATCACCCAGCACTACAGCTGCAGCGCGAGCTTGCAGGGAGAGCAGGATGTTGACATCATCCCTCAGGCCGCCGGCACTCTCATGGAGATCAAGGTGAAGCCCGGCGACCACGTGAGCCGCGGCCAGGTGCTGTTTGTCATCAACCAGGTGCCTTCGCAGGCCGAGCTGCGCGTTGCCACCGCCGATGTGAAGGTGGCCCGAGCCGCTGCCGCCACTGCCAAGATGAACCTGGAGAGCAAGCGCGACCTCAAGAGCAAGAACATCGTGAGCGACATTCAGGTGAAGAAGGCCGAGAACGAGTATGCCACAGCTCTTGCGTCGATTGAGCAGGCCGAGGCCCGCGTGACCAACGCTCAGCAGAACCTGTCGTTTACCCGCGTCACCGCGCCTTGCGACGGCATCGTGGGCGAGATTCCCTACCGCGTGGGAGCGCTCGTAGGCCCCGAGATCACCACACCGCTCACCATCGTGAGCAACAACAAGCGCATGTTTGCCAACATCGCGCTCACCGAGGCTGCGTTGCTGCAGTTCATGGAGCAGAGCCCCAACGTGAGTGCCGAGCAGGCGCTTAAGGCCCTGCCGCCAGTGCAGCTGCGCACCTCTATTGGCTCGATGTATCCACAAGAGGGCCGCATCGAGAGCCTCTCGGGCGTAATTAACCGCACCACAGGCACGATGAGTGCCCGCGCCATCTTCCCCAACCCCAACGGCATGTTGCGCAGTGGTGGTGTTGCCGAGGTGATATTGCCCGTAAGCATGAAGGGTGTGATTGTGATTCCGCAGTCGGCCACTACAACGCTTCAGGACAAGACTTTCGTTTACAAGGTGGTCGACAACAAGGCCGTAGGTGTTGAGGTGAGCGTTGCCGCCACCGACGACAACCAGAACTATGTAGTGCTCAAGGGTCTCAACGAGGGCGACGTCATTGTCAAGGACGGTGCCGGCAACGTGACCGAGGGCGAGGAGATTAAGTTCAAGATGGCCGCAGGCATTTAATCATGACGGCACATTGTCGAATGCTTAAAACGTTAAAATAAAGAGACATAGATATGAATTTGACGAAATTTGTTGACCGCCCAGTGCTGTCATGCGTTATAAGCGTGTTTATTGTCGTGATAGGTATTGTGAGCTTGCTGGGACTGCCCATCGAGAAATACCCCGACATCGCGCCCCCCACAATCCAGATTTCGACCGCCTATCCCGGTGCGAGTGCCGATGCTATTATGAAGTCGGTAATCATGCCCATCGAGGAGAGCGTCAACGGCGTAGAGGACATGATCTACATCCAGTCGTCGTGTACAAATAGCGGCCAGATCCTTATCTCGGTTTACTTCAAGCAGGGCACCAACAGCGACATGGCTGCGGTGAACGTGCAGAACCGTGTGAGCAAGGTGATGAGCCTGCTGCCGGCCGAGGTCACCAAGATTGGTGTGTCGGCCGTGAAGCAGCAGCCATCGATGCTGCGCGTGTTTGCCATCTATAGCCCCGACGGCAAGTACGACCACAAGTTTCTGGGCAACTTCATGCACAACACTGTGAAGCCCGCTATCCAGCGTATCAACGGTGTGGGTAACGTGAACGTGTTCAGCGACAAGTATGGCATGCGCATCTGGCTCGACCCGATGAAGATGCACCAGTATGGCCTTGTCCCCACCGACATCGCCGCTGTGCTGGGCGACCAGAATATTGAGGCTCCGCTGGGAACCATCGGAGCCAACTCTCCCGCCTCGTTCCAGTACTCGATGAAGTACACCGGACGCCGCGTGACCGAGCAGGAGTTTGCCAACATGGTGATTAAGACGCTGCCCGACGGCGGCAAGCTCACCATTGGCGACGTGGCACAGGTTGAGCTGGGTAGTGAGGACTACAACTGGCTCACCTATGTGAGCGGCAAGGCCGCATCGGGCGCCGTCGTTTACCAGACTGCCGGCAGTAACGCCACCCAGATTAACGACGACATCACCGCCTATTTCAAGAACGAGCTCAAGTTGCCCGCTGGCGTTGAGCTGCTCGACATCGAGAACGGTAACGAGTTTCTCTTTGCCGCTGTCGACAACGTGGTCGAGACACTGGTCATCGCGATTATCCTCGTGGTGCTTGTGGTGTTCTTCTTCCTGCAGGACTGGCGCGCGACGCTCATTCCCACCATCAGTATCTTTGTATCGCTCATCGGTACATTCGCATTCCTTCAGGTGGCAGGCTTCACGCTCAACCTTCTCACTCTGTTCTCGCTCGTGCTTGTAATCGGTACGGTGGTCGACGATAGTATCACCGTGGTCGAGGCTGTGCAGGAGCGCTTTGACACTGGCTTCACCGATCCTGTGAAGGCGTCTAAGGCCGGTATCCAGAGCCTTGCCGGCGCGCTCATCACCACCACCCTCGTCTTTGGCGTGGTGTTCATCCCCGTGAGTTTCATGGGCGGCACCAAGGGTGTGTTCTACCGCCAGTTTGGTTTGACCATGGCGGTTGCGGTTGCCATCTCGGCTATCAACTCGATGACGCTGGCTCCCGCCCTGGCGGCGATGATGCTCAAGCCCGTTGACGAGGAGCACGAGGGCGCGTTTATGAAGTGGGTGCGCAAAATCTACCGCAAAAGCTATAACGCTTGCTTTAACGCCTACATTGGCAAGGCTGCCTTCTTCATCGACCACAAGGTGATTGTGTTTGCCACAGTTATCGTTGGATGTGCCGCACTGCTTTATCTGGTTAACAACACCAAGACCGGTATGGTTCCCGAGGAGGACAAGGGCTCGATCTACATCGATATCACTACTCCAGTGGGCACCAGCCTCGCCAAGACCACCGAGACCATCAAGGAGGTGGAGAAAGCCATCGCTCAGATTCCCGAGATTGAGTCGATTTTCACCTGCGCCGGACAGGGCCTGATTTCGGGCGTGGGCAGCAACAACGGCCTCGCCTTCGTCAAGCTCAAGCCTTGGGGCGAGCGCAAGGAGCTCATGCAGTCGGCTGCCGCAGTGGCATTCCTCAAGATTCCCGCTGCCGTCAAGCACATCAAGGGTGCCAACGTGTTTGCGATGACTCCGCCCATGATCGACGGCTATGGAACAGGTAGCACCGTCGACTTCTGGCTGCAGGACGAGCGCGGAGTCGACATCAAGCAGACCGCCAAGGTCAACGAGGAGTTCTGCAAGAAACTCGAGGAGCGCCCCGAGATTCTCTCGGCCTATTGCTCTTATAACGTCAACTATCCGCAGTATCTCGTCGATGTCAACGCCGAGGTGTGCCAGCGCCGTGGTGTCAACCCGTCGGAGGTGCTCAACACCTTGGGCGCCTACTTCGGTGGTGCTTATGCGTCAAACTTCAACCGCTTCTCTAAGATTTACCGCGTGACCATCCAGGCACATCCGTCGATGACTATCAACGATGAGTCGCTCAACAACATCTACGTGCGCCTCAACAGCGGCGAGATGGCCCCCGTGAGCCAGTTCCTCAACATGAAGATGGTTTACGACCCCATGGAGCTCAAGCGCTTCAACCTCTACAACAGTATCTCGGTTAACGCCGCTCCCGCACCCGGTTACTCGTCGGGCGACGCCATCAAGGCTATCAACGATGAGGCTGCCAAGAGCCTGCCTAATGGCTTCAAGGTTGACTACTCGGGTATGTCGCGCGAGGAGAGCCAGCAGGGTGGCGGTGGCCTGGCAGTTGTGCTGGCGCTGTGTATCCTCTTCGTTTACCTGGTTATGGCTGCCCTCTACGAGTCGGTGTTCATCCCGTTTGCCGTGCTCTTGAGTGTGCCCATGGGTCTGTTCGGAACATTCCTCTTTGCACAGAACCCGCTGTGGAACATGCAGAACGACATCTACCTGCAAGTGGCTGTGATTATGCTCATCGGTCTGCTTGCCAAGACCGCCATCCTGCTCACCGAGTACTCTACCCAGTGCCGCGAGGCGGGCATGACGCTGCGTCAGTCGGCATTGTTTGCGGCTAAGGTGCGTCTGCGTCCTGTGCTTATGACCGTTTTGACCATGATTTTCGGTATGCTCCCCATGATTGTCGCTACAGGCTCGGGTGCCAACGGCAACATCACCATCGGTGCCGCCGTGACAGGTGGTATGATCTTCGGTACGGCTTCGCTGCTGTTCTTCGTGCCCGCGATGTTTGTCGCCTTCCAGACCATCCAAGAGAAAACAAGGAAGCTTCACTACAAGCACTCCGACGATGCCCTCATCAACGAAGAGATTGAACGACTTGTTAAAAACGGCGAACTCACTCTGCCCCAAGAGCTGGTGAATGGTTCGGACAATAAAGAGGAGGAATAAAACAATGAAAAAACTGATTTTTTGCATCGCACTGGTGACTACCACGCTCACCTCGTGCTCGCTCTATAAAAACTACGAGCGACCCACCGACATACAGACCACAAACCTTTATGGCGAAGTAGTGGCCGACAACGCTGCCACAAGCAGCCTCGCTACGCTCGACTGGCACGACCTGTACACCGACCCTAACCTGCAAGCACTCATCGAGAAGGCGCTGGCTGGCAATGCCGACCTCAAGATTCAGGAATGGGCCATCGAGCAGGCCAAGTCGACTCGATCGATGAAAAAGAAGGCGTGGCTTCCCGAACTCGCGCTGAAACCCGACGGCGGCTACACCCATATCTTCAACCGCAAGGACAGTGAGATGAGTAGCGGCGAGTGGACCTACAACATTCCCATCGCGCTGAACTGGGAATTTGAGTTCTGGGGACAGCAACGCAACAACGTGAAGATGGCCGACGCCAACGTGCTCATGCAGCGCGACATCCAGCAGACCGTCAAGGCTCGCCTTGTGGCAAATATCGCGTCGATGTACTATCAGCTGCAGGCACTCGACCAGGTTCGTCTCATCGCACAGGAGGCGATGAGCGCTTGGGACGAGATGACCAAGACCTCGCAAGCCATGATGGACAACGGAATGGCCGATGCCATCTCGGTGGTGCAGTTCAAGGGACAAAGCTATGAGATTGAGGCTTCTCTCAAAGACATTGAGCACAATATCACTCAGCTCGAGCTCAACATCTGCACTATGCTGGGCGAGACACCGCACCCCATCGTGCGCAGCGCAATCCTTAACAGCGCTTCGCCCGAGATGCTGCGCGCCGGACTCAGCTCAGAACTGCTTGCCAACCGTCCCGACGTGCGTCAGGCCGAGCGCAACCTCATGTACTACTACCACAACGAGCTGGTGGCTCGTGGCGAGTTCTATCCCAAGTTTAACATCAACGCGCAAGCTGCCTTCAATGGCAANCAGTGCGAGAACTCGTGGCAGAAGGTGCCTATGCCGTCGGTCGCGGTGCCGGTGTCGCGTGAGCCGCTGGTCTCGTTGAAGACGGCAAACTTACATATCTGGGTGTCGCCCATCTTGAAGATGCCGGGGCCGTCGCCATAGTGGCTTGCCGAGTACAGGTCCCACTGGGCGGGCCATATTGTGTTGCTCGTCGCGCCCTGTGCCTCGCCGGGTCCGGCAAAGAGCACAATCACCACATCGGCGAATCCGTCTTTGTCGTTGTCATAGCGTGACCAGTCCTCGTTGGGGAGCAGTTTCACGGCGTCGGCCGCCATCTGTCCCAGATGCTGATCATTACCCGTCTCGTTGTTTTTGCCGTAGTAGCTGCGGGTGTTGGGCAGGGTCACGGGGCCCAGGATCTCAAAGTTTGGGGTGAACTGCCCACGCGAGTTGTCCCTGAAATACTGTAGCACGCTCTTGTTCATAGTGTTGAACTGCGACCTGAAAATCGACCTGGCGTTGCTGCCGTTGCGCAAGGCAAAGTCGCTGAAGTTGACGAGGATGATGGGAATGTTGGGCGAGCCCACGTGTGGCACTTGCGCGGTTTTGAGGCTGGGTGCCTTTTCTGGGGCACGTTGTGGCATGCTGGTGGCGCGTGCCTCGACGATTTTCTCGAGCGTCATCATGTCGCGGTTGGCGGCGATGAAGCTGGCCTCTTGCTGCGTGCGGCTGCCCTCGTTGTGGGCCATCACGGCGCTGGTGCCTGTCGCAGTCTTGTAGTAGAAGTCGTCGCCCACGCGCTCAAGCGTGATGCGGTCCATCGTCATGTAGGTGCTGAAGCGTTCGTCGCCTATAAGTTGCACGGTGATTTCACTGCCATCGCTTTGAGTGAAAGTTAGCGGCTTGTTGAGTGCTGGCACCGCCATGGCCGTGCTCAGCGCAAGAGCTGTAATCAGCGTCAATATAATTCGTTTCATAAGCGCATTTGATTTAAATAAGTTTTTAAGTGAATTGTTTTGTTAAGTTCTCAAGGTTAGTATATATCATGCCAATACATGATAAGGTACTTTCTCGCGGGCAAATATACAAAATATTTTTTAATTTACCCCCCCTCAAAGTTAAAGATAGTTAAAGATAAGAAAAGGGCCCTCTTTTTGACTTTGACATTGACTCTGACGTTGACCATAGCTCGCTATCGCGAGCGTTTAACGTTGTTCAACGTTGTTCAACATTGTTGTGGCGCGAAACCTCAACCAGTAATGGTCAAAGTCAAAGTCAAAGTCAATGTCGAATCAGGGCTGCCGTAGGCAGCAGATGTGAGTAGGCCTGTATCAGCTGGTTGTAGAGCGAAGCGACAACCAGCTGGTGCAGGTATAGAGATGCCCCCAGCAATGGCGTGCCGT
>JABUUJ010000027.1:15817-17381 GCA_021443235.1 Muribaculaceae bacterium | reverse complement strand
TACACAGGCACGACCACATCCGGTCGCTGCGCTCCCTCCTGTGGTCATACCTGCCTACTAACATCTGCTGCCTCTGGCAGCTGTTTATCGGGGTCAAATCGTATATAGTTGCCAAATTTAATGTGAGTTCGGGGTTGTTTTTTTGGGTTAGTCATCAGAACTGCCAAAGAGGAAGGGGAGGGCAATTTCGAGGACTGAGAGGACAGCGAATATCCAGAACCAAACGTTGTAGGCAGTAGTGTAGATTTCGGCCTTGCAGAGACGGTCGTCAAACCAACTGAAAATAAAGTTGGGGATAACGCAGATGCCGTGCCAAATACCATGATACCAAACGCAAGGCTCATTAGCGTCGATGTTGCAGAAAAAATAAACAATAATATAGAAAATTACTGTTGATAAAAGTGATGATAATAATCTCATAATTAAAAGTTTATAAAATTAATAAGTCATTGTCACAGACGACGCAGGGCGGTATCGTAGGCCTGAGCGAGGTTGCAGTAGGTGTCCTCGTAACCGATGCGTGCCGATGGGTGGTAACTGTTAATCACGATTTTACCTGTCGACGGCGAGTAGTAAATCCAGTCGCCAGTGCCCGACACAGGCTGCAGGTCGGGCAGATACTGCGAGCGCACAAAGTCGAGGATGAGGTTGCGGTCGTTGCTACAGCCGCAGCACATGATGATTGTGGCGTCGTAGAGCGCGATTTGCTGGCGCAGGGGCGCAGCATAGGTCTCGAGATAGGTCATTAGCGTGGCGTCGGAAATCGACGAGCCTCCCACCTGTTTTTTCACGTTGACGCGTGCGATGGGCGCATTTTCGTAGAACGGTCCCACAACATCCATGCGTCGCGCCTCGTCGTAAGGTGGCACATTTCCGGCCTCTCCCTTGAGGAGAAGATAGGTCCACATGCGCAGATTTTTGTAAAACGGAATCGCACGCTCGTAGCTGAACGCCACCGTGTTAAGTCGCCCAGTTTCCTCGCGTATATCCCAAGCCTCATCGTCGTTAAGATCCTTGGTGAGGATGAGCAGTCGGCGCTCGGTGTTGGCCCAGATCGTCTCCTCGTTACCACGTTGACGGTGCCAGCAACCATCCTTATAATAGATGTTGCCACGGAACAGCAACCCGTCAACACACAGGTCATTGGCGTCGTTGCGAGCCTGCGCTATTGCAAGCCACTGCGCCTGAATTTGCTCTTCGTTTATGTGTATATTGTTCATATATTTTATTTTTGCAACCGCAACGTTGCGGTAACGATTGCAAAAGTATATCAAAATCACAACATACAATAGTTATCGGCAAGTTATTATAAAACTATTTCAAAAACATTACCATGTTATCGCACCATTATCACTTATAATCAATGAATTATAACTTTCACAACCCTAAACCCATCAACTTTTCATCAACCTCATAAAACCAGTCCCACCTTGACCTAACCCACCCTGCAGCAGAAAAACTCTGGCGGCTATATACTATTTAACCCCGATAACATGAGAATGCCTATAGATTGTGAGAGATGCCGTTAGGCATCAGTCTTTAAGTAGGCCAGTATCAGCTGGTT
>JABUUJ010000027.1:8194-15019 GCA_021443235.1 Muribaculaceae bacterium | reverse complement strand
ACCGCCGGGCTCCACGCAAAAATTACCTCAGGCTTGAGGTCGGCAACCGCAGCCAGCAATGCGCCATAATCGGCACCATAGTCCTCGTCGGGCACTGGCTCGTCGCTGTCGCTAACGTAATGCTGCAACAAGTTCATAAACGCCACCGACTCCCATAGCTGCTCGCGCTTTTCGGTCGGGCAAGTATCCTGCAACCCAAGCATATAGCAAGTAAAAGCCTTATAGGCGGCATAACTGTGGTCTTTGTCGATAAACGAGTCAATCTCGATGGTGTTAGAGTTCGCTAAGCGGTAATATTGCTGGTCGTCGCGGTCGCGATATTCGGGGCATAGAAGGTCCATTGAGGGCAGCGCGTCGCGACTACAGCACAAGTGGGAGTGCTCGCAGTTAATAGTGCACACATGGTGTGCACCCACGATGAGTGTGCGTAGCCCATCGAGCCCATCGTCATAGTTTCTGCCCTTGCGCGGCACAAAAAATCCTCGCTGCCCAGTCACCTCACCATCTTGACTCATATTTCAATAATCTTATACAATCACCTAATTAACTGAATCGAGATTGACATTGACCTGTTTCTTTGTGAAAACTCACTTCGCCGTGGCGAAGTGAGTCTAAATTAACGCTTAAAATAGATGTCTACGTAGTCGGTAACGCCGTCGGGGCCATCCATTTCCTGCATGCGCCAGTACTTGCGGTTTTGTGTCACGACGAAGTTGTAGGTGCCCTCGCGCACATATTCCTCACCGCCATTGAGGTGGTAGATTTTGGAAATGATTTTGCCATCAAAGACGAGGTGCTTCTCATCGATCACGCTCAGGTATCCGTCAAGGCGCAGGAAATCGCCCTTGTGGTCGCGGTCAAGTTGCTCGCCCACGCAGCGGAAGCGGTTGTCGCCCACCTTGGTGATGTTGCACGAACCGAAGTAGTCCCACGAAATCCACTGCAGCGACAGCAGGTGCTTGCCTATGAGTTTTTTCTCAAACGCTGTGGTGGCTGGCATACCTGTGGAAGCCTTCTGCGGGGCAGAGTCGCTCAGGTGAGTGTAGTCGCGCGAGATGTAAAGTTCCTGTCCATTGTACTTCACCTTGTAGAAATTTTCCTCGGTGGCGAGATAGGTGAGCGCGGTGCCCTTTTTTGGGTAAATAGGCTGACCTTTAGCGTTTTTAAGGATTGCGTGGTCGGTTGATGGACCCATACGGAAACGCACGTTAGTGCCATCTACAATAACAACTGTTGCCATTGCGCTCAGGGTGCAGGCAATTGCAATAATTAAAGAAAATAAAGCTTTCATAATTTTTTTAGTAATTAAAGTGTTTGTAACTTATATTGTTTATTTCAAAGTTTCGAGGATAACGACTGTAACAACCAGTCAAAGTCAATGTCAACGTCAAAGTCAATCTTTAGGGGGCTGGGGGCCTAGCCACCTTCACCACCCGTCCGTTGACAGTAGTGTAACGGCGATCAAACTCCTCGCGGGTGCGCTTCCAGCGGTTGTGGCTCCAGAGCCAGTATTGTGGCGCGCGCTCAATGGTTGCCTCAAGGCGTCGGAAGCACTCGTTGGTGATTTCGTTCTCGGGCAGACTCTTCGGGTCGCGTGTGACAACCTGCATATCAAGTTCGTAATAACCCCGCTTCACGCATTTCACATCAATATAAACCACAGCTTGATTTTGCGAGCGGGCGATGCGCTCCATACCAGTAAACACAGGCGTTTCCTGGTGCATAAACGTCGTCCAGTGGTGGATATTTTCCCATGTGGGCACTTGGTCGGCGATATATCCCACTATCGAGGTCCAACCCTTACTTTTTACATTGAGAATCCAGCGCAGCGTCTCTCGCATAGCTATGCATTGCGACCCCATGCGGTTGCGCACGTTGAGGAAAACACGGTCCATTGCCTCGTTCTCGAGCGGGTGATATACCTGCCCCATTGCGATGTCGTCGCGGTTGATAATCCATAGGCACAGTGACGTCACCCACTCCCAGTTTCCGTAGTGTCCCAAAAATAGCGCCACGCTCTGCCCACTTTCCAGGATGCGGTTCACCTCTTCTATGTTTTTCACCACCATGTGCCGCATGATGCTGTCGCGGCTCATCGTACCGTATTTCAGCGTCTCGGCGATGAAATCGCTGAAAAAATGGTAGAAACCGTTGGCTATCTGCTCGCGCTCATGCTCGGTTTTATCGGGAAACGCATTGCGCAGGTTCTTCATTATAACCTTGCGACGATATCTAAACACGTGAGCCACAAGGAAGTAGAACACCGATGAAAATGCATAGTGCACGCGCAGCGGCAGCAACGACAGCGAGTACCACAGCGCCCACAACGGATAATAGGTTACCTTATAAAAAAACTTCCTCATAGCACCACAAAGTTAACACTTTTCATCAACTCCCACAACAATTTCCAATAAATATCTACTTCCCCGTTTACTTGTTGCGAGGGTGGTGGGTGAGGATTTCGGTGCGGAGTCGGGAGCGGTCGATGTGCATATATATCTCGGTGGTGGAAATGCTTTCGTGGCCGAGCATTTGCTGGATGGCGCGCAAGTTGGCACCGCCCTCAAGCAGATGGGTGGCAAATGAGTGCCGCAATGTGTGTGGGCTCACTGTTTTGCGGATGCCCGCCAGTTCGCACAGCTGTTTTATAATTATAAACACCATTTGTCGCGACAACGCCGCCCCGCGCCGGTTTAAAAACAATATATCCTGATTACCACGCTGCACCGTTGTGTTGCACCGCACTTGCTCTTGATAATAGGCTATAAACTTGAGCGCTACTGGCGAAATAGGAACTAATCGCTGCTTGCTGCCCTTGCCTTCTACCACCACATATTCCTCGTCGATATAAATGCACGAAATGCGTAGGCCCACGAGTTCGCTCACGCGCAGGCCACACCCATAAAGTGTCTCGATAATGGCGCGATTGCGCACTCCCTCGGGCTTGCTCATGTCGATGCACGCCACCATTTTGTCAATTTCCTCGATGGTGAGCACATCGGGCAGATGCCGCCCGATTTTTGGTGTCTCGAGCAGGCGTGTGGGATTATGTTGAATATGGCCCTCAAGTTTCAAAAACCTGTAAAAAGCCTTTATGCCTGATATGATGCGAGCCTGCGAGCGAGGCTGAATACCAAGGTCTTTGAGCGTGCACACAAACGCTTCAAGGTCGCCCTCAACGGCTGTGTCAACGCTCTTTCCCTCAGCACTCATAAACGCTATAAGATGTTCTATGTCATTAAGATAACTTGCAGCAGTATTCTCTGAAAGTCCTTTCTCAATGCGCAGATAAACATCAAAGCGCTGCCTAATTTCGCTTAGGTCTCTTATCATATATTTGGCTATTGGCTAATGGCTTTTATTACTATTGGCTTAGTGTCAAAGTTATTTATTAAAGTAACCGTCTGTGAGGCAAAATCAAACTTTAATGTTTGGGCACTAATCCAATTTACATATTCTAATTGAACTGTGAGCTTTTTTTTGCCCGACCAAGCATAGGCACCAGCCACCTCGTAGTTGTGCTTCAAACCTTTAAAGCGGTCAACAGCCTCAATAGAATAAGGCGGAACACCATTCATTTTGTTGTATTTCCACTCGCCATAGCCAAGCGCAATATTCTCACTTTTTCCATCCTTGAAATTGATTGTCATATTGTAGTTATTATCAATTTCAATTGATGTAATGCCTTGCTTGTTGTCTTCAAGTTTCAACAAAACAGGCAAATTTCCACCAGTCTTTTTACCCTTAGGCATAGGCAAAGCGGCCTTGCCACATGCCGACACCAAGCGCGACTGTGCCTTTTCATCAATTTTAGCGTCAACACCAGGCATCAGATAATCCCAAATGCAGTTTAACTCGCCACTGGTGTTATAACTCAATCCATTGATTACCACCACCATATCTTTATCGGGAATACACACCACAAATTGCCCATAAGCTCCGTCGGCACGGAACGAGCCATCGCGCTTGCTGCGCCACATGTGATAGCAATAGCCGCGATTAGTATCCAGCGGAGGGTCGCAAGGCTTCACATTGGGGCGGTTGATTTTGGCTTGCGACGCCTCGGCAATCCACTCGGCGGGAACAAGTTGCTTGCCCTCCCATTTGCCGCCGTTGAGCAGTAGAATACCAAACTTAGCCAGCGACTCGGTTTGCAATCTCAATCCCCAACCTCCGGTATTTATTCCGTCGGGACTCTGCTGCCAGTCAACCTCGGTAATGTGCATATCGTTGAAAATATGATTTTTCAGATAATCGAGCATTGTCATGCCTGTAACTCGCTGAACAATAGCCGACAACATAAACGAACACATTGAATCATATTGAAACAATGTGCCTGGTTTCTCGGTACATGGAATGTTGAGCCAAGTCTTGATCCAGTCGCTCTCAAAGTTGCGCATCACCCAGTCGGGCTTGCTTCCCGCCGCCATAATAATAAGGTCGCGCACGGTCATTGCCGCAAGATTATCGCTGATTTCGGCAGGTGCCTTCTCGGGGAAGAACGACAGCACACGGTCGGTCAGGCGCAGGCGGTTCTCGCTTATGGCTATGCCCACCGCCATCGATGTGAATGTCTTGCTGCACGAGTAGAGCGTGTGGGCATCCTCGGCACGATAGGGTGCAGGATGAGCCTCGGCAATCACCTTGCCATGACGCACCACCATCACATGATGCAACTCGGTCTTAGGCACTGCCAGCAACGAGTCGATAAAGCGCGCAACAGCAGCTGGGTCAACACCCTCGGCAGCAGGTGTAGAACGCTGCAAGTCACCAACTTGTGCCCACGAAATAATCGCCACACAACTTAATAAACTAAAAATCAATCTTTTCATATTTTATTAAATTTTCATTTCATTACTTTATATTCTTCTCTATTTCATTTAAATCGATGCCCCGGTAAAGTTGTCGGCCAATCGAGTCGGTGAGAATATAGGTGGGCAAACGGCGTATTTTCAGGTTGTTTAATGCCGCATCCATCACTCCGCCAGGTGCCCAGTAGTGTTTCCACTGCGTTGAGTCGTTGCGCATTGTTACACGCCACCCAACAGTGTCGGCCGACATATTTATGTCAATCACACGCAGGTTTTGGTGGTCTTTTAAGATTCTTTTCATCTCACGCACCGCAGTGCGACGGCTCTCGTTGTTGTTTAGCCACCAGTAAAACAGCGTTTGCTGGTTTGACATAGCGTTGACCGACTCAAAATCGCCATCCAAGTTGCACAACATCATTGTATAAAGTCTTACTTCCTTAATGTTGTTGTATTCCTGCATGTTTTGGATGCTTGCCATCAAGCCACTTTGCATTGCCTCGCGGTCGATGCTGGCTATCAACTTTTTAGCCTTGTCGGTCATCGCATCGCTGTAGTCAAACGCCATGAGCAGCGTCGATACCACACTTTTGGGATTTTTCTTCACATATTCCTCGATGGCATCGTCAAGCACGGTGCAGTCAATGCTCTCATATTGCACCGAGTGCTCGCGCTCAAATTTCATCCACTGCTCACTGATGTCGTTGCCCTTGCACTGATAGTGGTGTGGAATCATGAAGTCGCCTGTCAACTCTATCTTGTCGCCACCACTCACCACAAAGCGGCNATGCTCTCATATTGCACCGAGTGCTCGCGCTCAAATTTCATCCACTGCTCGCTGATGTCGTTGCCCTTGCACTGATAGTGGTGTGGCATCATGAAGTCGCCTGTCAACTCTATCTTGTCGCCACCACTCACCACAAAGCGGCACATTGTCTCGTTCTGGCCTTCAAGTATTGAAACCACGGTGAGCGAACTTGAGTGTCCCTCAAACGAGAACTTGCCGTCTTTAGCCACCACAAACTGGTCGCTTACCCCCTCGTCGCCCAGATAGATGATGCGCACATTCTGGTTGCCCAGCGACTTGATGTGGGCGGTTACCTTAAACTTGCTTCCGTCGCACGATGCAAGCACCGCAGTAGCGAGAAGCAGCAGTAAATAAGCAGTTTTTCTCATTATTCGCCTTTTAAGTAAGATTTCATCATTGCGCGCATGTCGGTGTCGATAGTGGTGAAGTTATCAATCTTCATCACTCCATCCTCGCGCACCCAAGTAACCTCTTTGTGGAGCAACTCAAAGTTCTTAATGTCAAGTTTCACAATGCCCTTGTTGGGATTTATAACATCTATATCCTTGATGGTAATAACTACTTTTTCAAAGTCTTGGGCATCAATCCACGGATCATAGTCAATCCAACCTACCTCATCGCCAACTTTTTGTGCCCTCTTGTCGCATTTTTTATATTCATCTTTATAGGCTTTGGTCATAAAGTCGTTGAGGGTGTTTTTGTTAATGTTGTGCCAGTCGCTGTAGTCGAGGTGCTTCTTGATGAAGTCGTTCATGCGCTGCTCAACCTCTTCTTTCACGATAGATGTGCTATCGATGCTCTCCACTGCCTCTACCTGAGCAGCCGGTGCCTGCGCGCTATCGGTGGTTTCCTCACTCTTAGTTGCGTTGCCACTGCATGCCACCAGTGCCACGGCGGCAATAATTGCCGTAAATTGATTTTTCATAATATTTATGCGTTTAGTTTGTTAATATATTCATAAAGTTTGTTGTAGAATGGGTGCCGCGTCATCGTGTCGGCATTGCCCATTATAATGAGTTTCATGCGCGCACGCGTGATGGCTACGTTCATGCGACGCAGGTCGCGCAGGAAGCCTATGTTGCCCTCGTCGTTGTCGCGCACCAGGCTTATCACGATGATGTCGCGCTCCTGGCCTTGAAAACCATCGACAGTATTCACTGTGATGAGACCTCGCATGGGCTTGAAATAGTCGTTGTGCCTGATGAGCCG
>JABUUJ010000027.1:5430-6442 GCA_021443235.1 Muribaculaceae bacterium | reverse complement strand
GCTGTTAATAATGTGCAAAGTTAATATTTTTTTCGGCATTTTGTTGTTGAAAACGCTAAAAAACGGTGTGGAAATTTATTGTAAAACATATAAAAAAGTATTTTGGTGGTTTGCCAACTTTTTATAAGCCAACTTATTTTCGGTTTGTCAAGTGTTTTTTATTGATTTTTGTTGTAAAGTTATTGTCAACAATTAACAGGGTTATTAACAAACTTGTGAATGAAGCAAAAATCAACTAACTTTGCACTTGGTTATGAAGAAGAAGTCTATGATCGACCTGCACAGGGTCGAGCCCGAGCAATATGCGCAGGTTGAGAAAATGCCGCTGGTGGTGGTGCTCGACAATGTGCGCAGCGAGATGAATGTGGGTAGTGTGTTTCGCACTGCCGACGCTTTTGTAGTGGAGAGCGTCGTCCTGTGCGGCATTACCTCGCAGCCGCCTCGCCCCGAGATTCACAAAACCGCGCTCGGAGCCGAGGAGAGTGTTGCATGGAAATATTTCTCAAGCACCCTCGACGCCGTTGCCGATTTGCGGTGCAAAGGTTATAAAATTATAGCGATTGAGCAAGTGCACGGCAGCACAAGTCTTGAACAATTTATTATCAGTTCGGGCGAGAAATATGCGGTAGTGCTTGGTAATGAGGTAAAAGGGGTGCAGCAGCAGGTTGTTGATAACTGCGACGCGTGCATCGAGATTCCGCAGCTGGGCACCAAGCACTCGCTCAACATAGCCAACACCGCCGCCATCGTGATGTGGCACTTCTTCCACGCCCTAAAACTAAGCCCCCCGGCCCCCTAAAGGGGGAGCAATGACGTTGACGTTGACGTTGACCTTGACCTGCTTCGCGATGGTGGGGGTGGTTCTCACAGATTCCACAGATTAAAAGGATTATATTAAAAAAATCAGTGTAAATCAGTGAAATCTGTGAGAGCCCCTTTTTTTGACTTTGACTTTGACCTTTTTCTTCGTGAAAATTAAAATATTCGTGTCAATTCGTGAAATTAGTGGCCA
>JABUUJ010000027.1:1790-5094 GCA_021443235.1 Muribaculaceae bacterium | reverse complement strand
GCCACCATCGAGCCGCTCGGGTTGAAATATCCAAACTGCAGTTTACCGTATTTTTTCACCGCCGCGGCAAAGAATTCCTCCAGTCCTTCGCCCTCGCACCACCAACCTTTGTTGGTCACCACGAGCCATTTACCCTCGTCGGTCATCACGATGCTCTTGAACTGCTGCTTTGCCACGTTGCATTGTTGCATGCGGTCGAGCATAGCTTTGGGCAGACCTTCGCCGGTTTTGTAACCGCTTTTTTCATAGACTATTACCCACTTGTTGCTCTCGGTGAGCGACACCTCATTGATTTGGCAAGAGGGGATGTTGAGCGAGCGCAGCGCGGTGATGAAGTCCTTGGGGAGGCCGTCGGTGGTGGCAAATCCGTTGGTGCTGTAGATATACACGCCGCCGGTGCTCATGTTCATCGCGCCGGTCTTGCACTGCTTGGTGCGCATGATTGACTCGTTGACCTTCGCCATGCGGCTGCTGGTCACCTCCAGGCATGGAATCGAGGTGCCCGAGAGTTTGAACAGCGCGTTGTCGTTCTTATATTTAAAAGGTGTGCCTTCGGCGATGGGTTTGATAGTGGGCTTGTTGGCGGTAGTTGCGGGTATAGCATTGGTTTCATTATCGGCGGGTGCAGCAATGGGTTTATCGACCGATGCTGAGATGACCACGGGTGCCAGGGCAACAGTGGGGGCAGGACTGGCGGGCGTGGTGTTGTCCACGGTCACTTTGTCGCGCATCGCGGTCATGTCGGCAAAAATCTTGCCGCTTGCGGCAAAGGTCACTGCCCAGCAGCCCTCGGCACCCAGTTGGATGGCGTCGCCGCTGGCTTCGGCAAGGTGGTCAACGTCTTGCTGATTCAGTCCGCGTGCCTCGTAGGTTGCCACGACGGTGCCGCGCATCTTCTCGGTGCCTATGGCATCAGCTTTCAGCAGCTGACCTTGTTGCGACACCATGTTGATGGCTTTCTTGCTGTTGACGATGGTCATGAGTCCGGTTTCACGGTCGTCGGCAATGATGGTGATAACCACGTCGTAGGTTTTCTTCGTAGCGTCATATCGGAGGGCATACTCAATGTCGCCGTCGTTGCCCTTTATAGTGTGTTGGGCCTCGATGGCATACACGTTGCCGTTGTTGGTCACTGTCATGCGGTCGCGTGCGTCGGCGCCGAGCGTCGTGCTGCAGGCGAGTCCTGCTGCCAAAGCTAAAGCATATATTGTCTTCATATCGTCAAGATTTACCTTTCAATGTGCAAAGTTAAAAAAATATCCCAATTTCCACACAAAGAAACCCAAAAAATTTTTATCTCTCACAGATCTCACTGATTAAAAGGATTATATTTTCGACATTGACGTTGACTTTGACTTTGACTGGCTTCGCGCTGGTGATTTTATAAAACATTAATTATCATTAATTTACCATTAATTTTCTCTTGTGGAAGGGCTGTGGAAAAACTGTAGAAAATTTATTATATTTCTTCGTGAAAATTAAAAATTCCATAAATCCCCATGAGACTATAATTCCAAAAATCTGTGGAATCTGTGAGAGTTTCCCCCACCAGCGCGAAGCCAGAATCGACATTGACTTTTACCTTGATTTTTTTCTTCGTGAAAATAAAAAATTAGTGTCAATTCGTGAAATTCGTGGCCAAAAAACACCAGCGCGAAGCCTAAATTCTATAAATCCTATAAATTCCCATGAGAAAATATTTCCTCATAAAAGTGTTGCAAAATGGTGATTATTCCCCAATAAAATTGTATCTTTGTGCCAGATATTCCACAATAAAATTGTCAAAACAATGATTAGAACACTGTATAACAAACTATTAGACTGGAAAACCTCCCCCCACCGCAAGCCCTTAATACTTGAGGGAGCGCGACAGGTGGGAAAAACCTGGCTCCTCAAGGAGTTTGGCAAGAACGAATACAGCGAGGTGGCATATATCAACTGCCACAACAACCCCGACGTCGCCAATCTCTTCGCCGACTTCAATATGGATCGCGTGTTGCGCAGCATTGCGGCAATAACGGGCGTTACAGTAAGGCCGGAGACAACGCTTGTCATCCTCGATGAGATTCAGGAGGCGAAAAACGGGCTCGCGTCGCTCAAATACTTCAACGAGCAGTGCCCCGACATCCACATTGCTGTGGCTGGAAGCCTGCTGGGTTTGGCTTACCGGCGCGGCGAGTCGTTCCCCGTGGGCAAGGTCGACTTCATGCAACTATATCCCATGACCTTCGGCGAGTTCCTCTCGGCACTGGGCAAGACGCAGTTGCTCGACATCATTGCCACTCACGACTGGGACACCCAGGAAGCGCTGCAAAGCACGCTCATTGACCTGTTGCGGCAATACTACTTTGTGGGCGGCATGCCCGAGGCGTTGCTCACCTATATAAACACCAACGATATAAACGCGGTGCGCGACGTGCAGCGGGCAATCTTGATGGCCTATGACCGCGACTTTGCCAAGCACGCCGCCGATGATGTGCAACGCGTGCGGCTGGTGTGGAACAGCATCCCGTCGCAGCTTGCCCGCGAGAACAAGAAATTTGTCTTTGGCGCCGTCAAGAAGGGTGCACGCGCCGCCTACTTCGACAAGGCGCTGCAGTGGCTCAAAGACGCCGCGCTCACCTATCGCGTGGAGCGGTGCAAAAAGCCCGAGATGCCACTCTCGTTTTATGTTGAGCCCGACTCGTTTAAGATTTACCTGCTCGACGTGGGGCTGCTGGGGGCAATGGCCGAAATCCCCGCCAAGCAAATCCTTGTAAACGACTCAATCTTCACCGACTACAAGGGTGCGTTTACCGAGAACTTTGTGCTGCAACAGCTGCTTGCCACACGCCACAGCAACATATATTATTTTTCTAAGGACAACTCGACGCAGGAGGTCGATTTCCTTTTCCAGACCGACGACGACATCATAGCCGTTGAGGTCAAGGCCGAGGTAAATGTGAAGTCTAAGTCGCTATCCACTTTCATCAATGTCGACAATGCCGGCCGTGGCATCAAGGCTGTGCGTTTCTCGATGTTGCCCTACAAGGACCAGGGCTGGATGAAGAACTACCCCCTATGGTCCACCACATTCCCCCACTGATTTTTTGGGATTATATTTTCGACGTTGACTTTGACGTTGACTTTGACTGGCTTCGCGTTGGTGGGGAGTGGCTCTCACCGATTCCACTGATTTTTTGGGATTATATTTTCGACATTGACTTTGACGTTGACTTTGACTGGCTTCGCGCTGGTGGGGAGTGGTTCTCACCGATTTCACTGATTTTTTGGGATTATTATCTCATGGGAATTTTTAGAATTT
>JABUUJ010000027.1:0-1732 GCA_021443235.1 Muribaculaceae bacterium | reverse complement strand
TTCGTGAAAATTAAAAAATTCGTGTCAATTCGTGAAATTCGTGGCTTAAAAAACACCAGTGTAAATAGCCACGTAGATATAAAGATTTGGGGATTTCATAGGTTTTTTTATAAAAAGATTTGGGGATTTTGTAAAATTTTACGAAATTTGCGCAAAAATTTTGGTTGTATAGTCATGATATTCAAGAGAAAACTTTATCAGAAGCTGCTTTTGTGGAAAAACGAGCGCGAGGGTAAGACGGCAGTCCTCATTGAGGGTCCCCGCCGAGTGGGCAAGTCGACGCTTGCCGAGATCTTTGCGCAAAACGAATATGAGTCATACATAAAGATAGATTTTTCGATAGCCCCCCGAGAGGTGCACCAGCTCTTTGACGACATATCTAATCTTGACCATCTTTTCATGCGCTTGCAGTTTATCTACCAGGTAGAACTGAAGCCCCGCAAGTCGGTGATAATTTTTGACGAGGTGCAGAAGCAGCCGTTGGCTCGGCAGGCAATAAAGCACTTGGTTAAGGATCGGCGTTACGACTACATTGAGACCGGCTCGCTCATCTCGATAAAGAAAAATGTAAAGGACATCCTCATCCCGAGCGAGGAGACGCGCTATTTTCTTCATCCCATGGACTATGAGGAGTTTCGCTGGGCACTGGGCGACACAACTACAATTGCGCTGTTGCGTCAGGCCTACGACAGCATGACGCCGCTGACCGATGCTCTCAACCGCCGACTGATGCGCGATTTCAGGCTCTATATGCTGGTTGGGGGCATGCCTCAGGCTGTGGAGGAGTATCTTGAGAGCAACAACCTGAGCAAGGTTGATGAGGTGAAGCGTGAGATTTTGGAACTCTATCACGCCGATTTCAAGAAGATAGACAGCACTGGTCGCACGTCGATGCTGTTTGATGCCATTCCCGCACAACTCACCAGCAATGCGTCGCGATATCAGTTTGGGGCGGCAAAGCAAGGAATGAGCGTGTCGCAGTCGATGGAAAAGATTGCCGAGATGGTCGAGTCGGGGACAGTGAGCATAGCCTATCATGCCAACGACCCGTCGGCAGGCTTTGCCATGCACAAGGACTTGGAGCGCTTTAAAATGTATTTATGCGACACCGGGCTGTTTACTACACTGGCATTTTGGGATAAGAGTTTCACCGACAATATTCTATATAATAAATTGCTTAACGACAAGATGAGTGCCGACATGGGTTATGTGTATGAGAACATTGTTGCGCAGATGCTGGTTGCCGCGGGCAACGAGTTGTTTTACTACACCTTCCCTTCCGAGACCAGCCATCACAACCATGAGATAGATTTCCTGTTGTCGCGCGAGGGCAAGATTTGCCCGGTGGAGGTAAAGTCGTCGTCCTATAAGCGCCACGCATCGTTTGACGAGTTCTGCCGGAAGTTCTCGTCGCGAATCAGTCACAAATACATTGTTTACACCAAGGATGTGCGCCGCGAGCAAGGTCTCCTCTACCTGCCCGTCTACATGACGCCATTTCTGTAACCCCCATTCCCCCACTGATTATTTGGGATTATATTTTCGACATTGACATTGACGTTGACTTTGACTGGCTTCGCGTTGGTGGGGAGGTTCTCACTGATTCCACAGATTAAAAGGATTATATTTTCGACATTGACATTGACATTGACTTTGACCTGCTTCGCGATGGTGGGGTAAACTCTCACTGATTTCACAGATTTAAAGGATTATATTTTCGACATTGACTTTG
>JABUUJ010000026.1:29253-33790 GCA_021443235.1 Muribaculaceae bacterium | reverse complement strand
CTTTAATATTTTAATACTTGAATAGGATTTAATAATCTCAATACTTTAATATTTTAATATTTTGAATAATAGACATTTATCGCCATTAGCCATTGGTCATTAGCCATTAGCCGAGATACTATATGCGGTTCTTGTAGTAGAACTCGAGGACGTCGGTGGCGGCGACAAACGACGACTGCGCATTGGCAAGCACCATCTGCTCCTTGAGTTCAAGCATACGCTCAACCTCGGGGTCGCTGTAGAAACGCGCCTTGAGCTGCTCGTTGATGGTCTCAAACATCCAGTATTTCTCCTGCATGCGGCGCTTTTCCTCAAAGTATCCATTGGCGCGCACATGCTCAAAGTAGCGGTCAATCATGTCGAAAACCTTGTCGACGTTGAGCTCGTAGTAGCCCGAATAGGTCACCACCTCGGGCAGGAAACCACTGGGAGGCAACGGGAACAGATGCAGCGCGTTGCGGAACTGCGCCGCCGCCAGATTGGCACGGTCAACGTTGTCGCCATCGCACTTGTTGATGCATATACCATCGGCCATCTCCATGATGCCGCGCTTGATGCCCTGCAGCTCGTCGCCCGTGCCGGCAAGCTGGATGAGCAGGAAGTAGTCGACCATAGAATGAACCGCGGTCTCGCTCTGGCCCACGCCCACCGTCTCGACAAAGATAGTGTCGTAGCCCGCCGCCTCGCACAACACGATAGTCTCACGGGTCTTGCGCGCAACACCGCCCAAGCTACCCGCCGAGGGGCTGGGACGAATGAACACATTAGGCTGTATCGACAGTTTCTCCATGCGGGTCTTGTCGCCCAAAATCGAGCCCTTGCTACGCTCGCTGCTGGGGTCAATGGCAAGTACGGCAAGCTTTCCGCCCTGGTTCAGCACATGCATGCCAAATACATCGATAGACGTGCTCTTGCCAGCTCCAGGCACACCTGTGATGCCTATGCGGCGGCTGTTGCCCGTAAACGGCAAGCACTTGGTAATCACCTCCTGCGCCACAAGCTGATGCTCGGGCATAAGGCTCTCGACCAGCGTCACAGCCTGTCCCAGCACCGCGGGGTTGCCCTTGCGTATTCCCTCCACATATTCGCTCACCGTGAGCTGCGGACGGCGCTTGCGGCGCGTCATATAGGGGTTGACAATGGGCGGCTGCTCAATGCCCGCGTTGACTTGCAGCCCGGCATATTGTGCGTCGTTCTCGGGATGCTCTGAGGCGCATCCACAGGGTTTGTTCAGTTCGATATTATCCATCTTTTCAGTGAGTTGTATCTTTTTTTACTACACCCACCACCCTCAAGAGGGTGACTGGGTTGTAGGGGTCGTTAGTCATTATTTTCAATTGTGTGTTGAGCACGCCGTCGATGCGAGCGGGGTCAACCTTCACCACAACCGTGTCTTGCTTGCCTTTCTTGATCACCTCGGGGGCCTTGACCACCGTCACCGCTGGCTCGGCACACCACAGGCGACGCACCAGCAGGTCGCTCTTGCCCGTGTTCTTGATGGCAAACGAGCAAGTGGCAGGCTTGCCGGGACGCATAGCGTCGAAGACCAGTTTCTCGGTGTCGAAAACCGCCTCTGGGGCGTTTTGTTTCTGCTCGTCGGTGAGGTTGGCCATGCTCTCCATCACCTGCGCCATAACATAGACGCTGGCAACGCCACCAGTGGCTGTGGGCGAGTTGTGCAGCGCCTCGGTAATCACCGTGAGCGTGTCGACATTGAGCCCCCACAGCGGCGCATGGCGTGTGTCGTAGTGCAACACCAGCGCCGAGGCCTCGCCTGGGGCCACCGTGGAGGGTGCGGCGCTGAGTTTCACATGCTTGCTATTACCCTCAACTGTCACCAGCACAGTGTCGAGCGTGGGGTTGTAGCAACTGATGTAGGCGTTGCGCTGGGCACCACGATACACCTCACCCAGCGGCACGTTTTCGGTCTCGAGCCTCAGGTTACCCACCCTCACAGGATATTTCTCGTCGACGGTGCGTTGTGCCGCCACCACGTGGCCGCGCACGGTGAGTTGGGTGCGTCCTGTCTCGCCCGACGTATATACCCAAATCACCTTCTCGAAGGCTCCGGGGCGGTTATAGGGATTATAGGTCACCGTAACAATGGCGGTGTCGCCAGGATTGATGGCATCCTTGGTGTACTCGGTAGCTGTGCAGCCACACGAGGTCTGGGTGCGCGTAATCACGATGGGCTCGTCGCCGATGTTGACCATGCGCATCGAGTGCGACTGCTTGCCGGCCTCCTCCTTGAAGGTGCCAAAGTCGTGCTCAAGCTCAAGCCAGCGCACATCGCCTTGTGCCCACGTCGCGAGCGAGCACATCAGCACAGCCACAGCAAGAAACCATCTATTCATAAGTCAAAGTCAACGTCAAAGTCAGAGTCATCGTCGTCACTTAGGCACCGCCGTGCCCTCGATGATAAGGGTGGTGCGCGGGTCCTGTCCGTTAGTCTTCACCTTCACCGTCTTGCGGAAAGCGCCAGGGCGGCCCAGTGGGCTGTAGGTCACTTTGATTTTGCCTTTCTTGCCAGGCTTGATGGGCTTGGTGGTGTACTCGGGGCGCGTGCAGCCGCACGAGGCTGTAACCTCGACAATAATGAGGGGCTTGTCGCCCACGTTGGTAAACTCAAAGGTGGTTGACACAGGACCGCCGTTCTCCTTAATCACGCCAAAGTCGTGAAGACGAGTCTTGAACTCGGCCTTTGCCCCAACTTCCTGAGCCACAGCGCCTGCAATGCCCAGCATGCACACTATCATTGATAAAACCAGTCGTTTCATATCTAATGCGTTAAAAACATTCAGTATATTAGAACACTAAACCATCATGAGAGTTTAATTTACAAAGTTACATATTTTCTCTCACACATCGCCCCATTTGGCCCAAAATTTCGGCAAAAAGGGCAAATAACACCCATCAGGGCGGGCGTTGCCCACAAACTCGCCCACTTTGTGTGGTTATTTCGGGAAAATGTGGTAACTTTGCAACTTGGATTTGGCGCACGTGTGCGTGGCACGCATGCGCAACAACCCTTTACATGATGAATAACAACGATTTAAAATATGAAAATCCCCAAGGCGAATGGGGCAAAATGCTCTTCATCGAGACCTACGGATGCCAGATGAACGTCGCCGACAGCGAGGTGGTGGCAAGCGTGATGAACATGGCGGGATATGGCACTACCGACGAGCTGGAGTGCGCCGACGCGATCTTCATCAACACTTGCTCGATACGCGACAACGCCGAGCAACGCATCTTTAACCGCCTCAACCAGCTCAACATCTTGCGTCGCAAGCGCAAGAAAAGACTTATCGTGGGCATAATAGGATGCATGGCCGAGCGAATGAAGCACCAGCTCATCACCGAATGTGACGTAGATCTGGTGGCAGGCCCCGACGCCTACCTGCAGTTGCCCGAGCTCATCGCCATGGCCGAAAACGGCGAGAAAGCCATCAACGTGGAGTTGTCGACCACTGAGACCTACCGCGACATCATCCCCACTCGCGTGGGCGGCAACAAGGTGAGCGGCTTTGTGAGCATCATGCGCGGGTGCAACAACTTTTGCACCTACTGCATTGTGCCCTACACTCGCGGTCGCGAACGAAGCCGTGAGCCGCAGAGCATACTTAACGAGCTCGCCGACCTGCGGCAGCGCGGCTTCAAGGAGGTGACTCTGCTGGGACAAAACGTCAATTCCTACCTCTACAAGGTCGAAAACGGCGAGAACATCGACCTGGCGCAGCTGTTGACAATGGTTGCCGACGCCGCACCCGAGATGCGGGTGCGCTTCACAACCAGCAACCCCGAGGACCTGAGCGACGACATCATCAACGTGATGGCAAGCCGCAGCAACATCTGCAACCACATCCACCTGCCTGTGCAGAGCGGCAGCAACAAGATACTAAAGCTCATGAACCGCAAGTACACGCGCCAATGGTATCTCGACCGCATCGCCAAAATCAAGGCAACAATACCCGATTGCGGCATTAGCACCGATATGTTCACCGGCTTCCATGACGAAACCGAGGAAGACTTCGCAGAGACACTGAGCCTGATGCGCGAGGTGGGGTTTGACTCGGCGTTTATGTTCAAATACAGCGAACGTCCAGGCACTTTTGCCAGCAAAAACCTGCCCGACAACGTGCCCGAGGATGTGAAAATCGACCGCCTCAACCGCATGATTGCCCTGCAAAACGAACTCTCGCTGTGCAGCAACCGCAACGATGTGGGGCACACATTTGAAGTGCTGGTCGAGGGCTACAGCAAGCGTTCGCGCGACGATATGTTCGGCCGCACGCAGCAAAACAAAGTCATCGTGTTTCCCGCCAGCAACACCCACGTGGGCGACATCGTGACCTGCGTCGTGGAAAGCGCCACCAGCGCCACCCTAAAAGGACGCCTCCTGACCAGCCCCCTAAAGGGAGAACAATGAGCCCCCCTCCGCCCCCCATGTGGGGGGGACTACCGTGGCTAATGGCTATTGGCTAATGGCGACAAAAGTTTATTATTCAGATATTTAATTATTAAAATATTCAAAATA
>JABUUJ010000026.1:24883-28645 GCA_021443235.1 Muribaculaceae bacterium | reverse complement strand
ACATCGGTCACCTCGTTAGCATCATGATGCTCAAGCACTTCCAGCGCGCTGGACACCGCCCCATCGCCCTCGTGGGTGGCGCTACCGGTATGATTGGCGACCCCTCGATGAAGTCGCAAGAACGCGTGCTCATCGACGAGGACACCCTGCGTCACAACCAGGAATGCATTCGCCAGCAGCTGGCGCGCTTCCTCGACTTTGACAGCGACGCGCCCAACCACGCCATCCTTGTCAACAACTACGACTGGATGAAGGACTTCTCGTTCCTCAACTTCATTCGCGACATTGGCAAGCACATCACCGTCAACTACATGATGGCTAAGGACAGCGTGAAAAAGCGACTCGCCGCCAATGCCGACCACGGCATGTCGTTCACCGAGTTCTCCTACCAGCTCCTTCAGGGCTACGACTTCCTCTACCTCTATGAGAACGAGAACTGCCGACTCCAGATGGGCGGCAGCGACCAGTGGGGCAACATCACAACCGGCACCGAGCTGATACGCCGCATGGCTGGCGGTGAGGCATTTGCCATCACTTGCCCGCTCATCACCAAGGCCGATGGTGGCAAGTTTGGCAAAACCGAGAGCGGAAACGTGTGGCTCGACCCCAAACGCACCTCGCCCTACAAGTTCTACCAGTTCTGGCTCAACGTGAGCGACGCCGACGCATCTAAGTATATCAAGATTTTCACCGACCTGAGCCGCGAGGAAATCGCAACCCTCGAGGCCGAGCAAGAGCAGAACCCCGGCGCACGCCCATTGCAAAAACGCCTGGCACAGGAGATTACCGTGATGGTGCACTCGCAGGCCGACTATGAGATGGCTGTCGAGGCATCGCAGATTCTGTTCAGCAACAAAGCCGCCGACATACTCCACAAAATCGACGAGGACACATTGCTGTCGGTATTTGAGGGCGTGCCCACCTTTGAGGTGAGCCACGACGCCATCGAGGCCGGTACTCCGCTCATCGCACTGCTCACCGATAACGCCGCAGTGTTTGCCTCTAAGGGCGAGATGCGCAAGCTCACTCAGGGCGGTGGCGTGAGCATCAACAAGGAGAAACTCACCGACCCCAACGCTCCCGTTAGCGCCGACATGCTGCTCAACGGCAAGTACCTTCTCGCCCAACGCGGCAAGAAGAACTACTACCTGCTCATCGTCAAGTAACACCGCGCTCCCCAGCACCCCATAAAGGCTGGCAACGAGCCATTAAGCATAAAAAAACAAAAAAATTCTCCCTAATTCATTGTTAATTGGGGAGAATTTACTAACTTTGCACCGCATTTGCAGGGGAGTACCCCTCAAGTGACGTAGGATTGTCCTATAGTGTAATGGTAACACAACGGTTTTTGGTGCCGCATTTCCTGGTTCGAGTCCGGGTAGGACAACCAATTAAAGGTCAGCAACTCCAGCTGGCCTTTATTTTTGTTTTAGGAACGAAGCACGGCAGCCTTTATGAGGCCACCGTGCTGAAGGTGCGCCTAATGGCGCGTGGTATATAAAATGGTGCTTGATGGGATAATCAAGCTGATATACCTGAAAAACGCTCAAGCAAATAGGTTACTTGAGAGGCTTGAGGCCGCTGAGGGCCTCGGGCGAGGCTGCAGGCATGATGCTGATGGCATAGCCGCCGCCGGGAGCCGCTGTGAGGTTGAGGATGGTCTTAGCGGTGACAATGCCGCGGCGAATGTTATAGGCCTGCGGGTTAGTCTGGTAGTGAGCATCCTTGGCATCCTCATAGATAGTGGCGATATACTTCTTGTCGGCATCAAGGAAGTCGAGGGCGAGCTTCGACTTGTGTCCGTGCTCGCTCGTGGTGTTGCCCAGGAACCAGTTGTCGGTGCCCTTGGCCTTGCGGGCGGCGGTGATGTAGCGTCCTGGCTCAGCCTCAAGGTAGATACTCTTGTCCCAATCGACAGCCACGTCCTTGATAAACTGGAAGGCATCCATGAAGCGCTCGTAGTGCTCAGGATAGTCGGCCGCCATCTGCAGCGGGCTGTACATGGTCACATAAAGTGCGAGCTGACGAGCAAGGGTGCTGTTGACGTGTCCCTGGCTGTTGGGGTTAACCTTCTTCATGTCCATCTCAAAGATGCCCGGAGTGTAGTCCATCGGGCCACCTTGCAGACGGGTAAACGGCAGCACAGTGGTGTGCGAGGGCTTGTTGCCGGCAAACGACTCATACTCGGTGCCGCGAGCGCTCTCGTTGCCGATGAGGTTGGGATAGGTGCGGCACAGTCCAGTGGGGCGCACTGCCTCGTGGGCATTCACCATGATGTGGTGCTTGGCGGCCTGCTTAACGGCATAGAGATAGTGATTATTCATCCACTGTCCGTAGTGATGCTCACCGCGCGGAATAATGTTGCCCACATATCCGCTCTTCACCGAGTTGTAGCCATACTTGTTCATAAACTGATAGGCCTGCTCCATGTGGCGCTCGTAGTTGCGCGCCGACGCCGAGGTCTCGTGGTGCATCATGATTTTCACGCCACGATCGTGGGCATACTTGTTGAGCATATCAACGTCAAAGTCGGGGTAAGGCGTAACAAAGTCAAAGACGTAGTCCTTGCTGTGGCCAAACCAGTCCTCCCAACCCACGTTCCAGCCCTCGACAAGCACCTGGTCAAAGCCATGCTGCGCGGCGAAGTCGATATAGCGCTTCACGTTGTCGTTGTTGGCAGGATGCTGTCCGTGGGGCTTGGTCTTGCTGTAGTCGAGCGTCTCGAGCTGCACCGAAGGCAGGTCGAAGGTATAGCTCCACTGCTTGCCGCCGCCTATCATTTCCCACCACACGCCCACATATTTCACGGGCTTAATCCACGACGTGTCTTCGAGTTTGCAAGGCTCGTTGAGGTTGAGGATGAGGTTAGATGCCAGCATGTCGCGAGCATCATCGCTGATGATGAGCGTGCGCCATGGCGTGGTGCACGGGCACTGCATGTGAGCCATGTTGCCTTGTGCGTCGGGAGTGAGCCATGACTCAAACACATAGTTCTTGTCATCAAGCTCAAGGTGCATGCACGAGTAGTTGACGAGCGCCGCCTCGTGGATGTTGATGTAAACACCTTCGTTGGTGCGCAGCTGTATCGAGGTCTGCACGCCAGTGGGCGAGAACTGAGTCTGCGAAGCGTTGTCGCTAATCGAGCCCTTCATCAAGCCGCGAACCTCGCTCAGCTTAGACTCGGTATAGTCATACTCCTGCGTGTCAAAGTCACCGGCAATCCACCATGCGGTGATGTCGCCAGGCATGGCAAACTGCGTATGTTCCTGCTTCACTACGAAGTAAACGAGGTCTTTCTGCTGAGGGAACTCATAACGGAAGCCCACGCCATCGTCATAGACGCGGAAGCAGATGTTTACCAGGCGATTGGTCTTGGTTTGCTTCAACTGGGCGCACATCTGGTTGTAGTGGTTGCGTATGTCGCGGTTTTCACCCCACACGGGCTGCCATGTCTCGTCGAAGCTGCTATCGTCGACCTTCACAAGCTCAAAGCCCGTCATCAGGTCGTCGGCATCGGTGAGCTCAAGGCCCAGCGTGCTGGGTTTCACCACCTGCGCTCCCTTGTAGAGCACCGAGTAGGTGGGCTTGCCGCCGTTGACGTCAAAGTTTACCACAATGCCGCCATTGGGCGAAGCCATCTGCGCAGCTTGAGTGCCGATGGCTGCTGTTGCCATTATTGCTAATAAAGTTTTCTTCATTTTTCTGATTTTTAAAGGTAAAGAGGTAGGTTATTCGATGACCACCATGGTCCAGTAGTTGAGC
>JABUUJ010000026.1:22260-24864 GCA_021443235.1 Muribaculaceae bacterium | reverse complement strand
CTTGTCGCCCTGTTGCTCAAAGTGGAGATCAACAGGCACACCGCCATGAATGTCGGGGCTGGCAACCCACACTCGCGACACCTTGCCGGGTACAGTCACTGCCACTGGAGTGTCGGTGAGCTTGAGGGGCTCCATGCGCACACCCATCAGGTCGCGCCAGCTCAGGTTGTCGATGTTGATGAAGTTGAGCAGATTCATCACCAACTTGCCGTCGACCTTGCGAGAATAGGTGGTGACACCGCCCTGTACTGGGGGCCACGCATTGATGGCCACAGCCGGGCTGCTGGCTTTCACCTTGACCTCGCTGTCGCTGGCCGTGCCTTGCAGTAGGTTCTCATAGGCCACGAGGAAGTCGTAGTAGCACACCATCGCGTCCTTGAGCTGTGGCGACATGGCGAGCTTGGCGCTGGGGAAATACTCACTGGTGAGCATGTGCGGGCCCAACTCCAGATGCGAGCTGCCCAAAGCAAACATCACGGCGTCGCACATCAGTGCGGCGGGGGTGTTGACCCAACCGCGACGCTTGTCGTGGTTGACATAGCATGCAAAGACCGTGGCAAGCGTGTTGCCGCTGGCGCTGTCGTTGTCCTTAATCACGTCGAGCAACGTGGCAAAGCTGTCCTCCCCAGAACCGTCGCCAGGACCCCACATCTCGTTGTAGCAAAACTCAACCGCGCCAGTACCGGCTATGCCTTTGGCGCCGAAACGCGACACCGAGTTCATTATCAAGCCCTTGTTGGGGTGAGCCTTTTTCATCGCGGCAAGGAACGACGGGTAGCGGCTTGCCAAGTCAAGTGGCTTGCCTTTCCAGTCGTAGGTGTCGCCACGCGGGCCCAGCTGGTCGACCTGATAGCCATCAAAGTCATAGCTGGCATACACCTCGTCGTTGCGCTGCGCCATATATTTGTGCCACTCGGGCAGACCCGGGTCAACGAGGAAGATGCTGCTCTTCCACGCTGGTTTGGGCAGCGGGTGGTGATCCCATTTGCTGTGGTTGCGGTCCTTAAACACACCCCACTCGGGCTTCACGCCGTCGGCCTCACCGTCGTCGAGCACGCCGAAGCACAGGTTGTAGAAAATCGACTTCATGCCCAGCGAGTGCTGCACATCGATATACTTCTTAATAACCTCCATGCTGTTGGTGCGGTTGGCGATATCGGTAAACTCGGGCAGCAGGTTGCCGGGGGTGCCGTTCAGCGGCCAGTGGTGCTTGTAGTGCCAGTCCTGGAACTGCACTCCATTGATGTGGCATCGGTTAAGGAACGCCATCTCGCCCTCAATGACGCCGGGCGCCAACTTAGAGCGGTCGAAGGTGGCGACAAAGCCATAGCGCGGAAAACGCTTCCAGTTGCTCGACACGTCAACGCCTATGGTGGCAATGATAGTCTCACGGTCGCCGTCAAGCCTGTAAACGTCGACCATATAGCCGCGATAGTCGGTTGCCGGCGGGGTCCATGTCCACTCGGCACTGCTGAGAGGGTGCTGTGCCAGCACCTGAGCGCCGTGACGATAGCGCACCAGCGAGCCAGGCGCCACGGTGTCGATAGTAAACTTAACCTCCTCGCCAGGGATATAATAGGGGCGATTAGTGGCGATGTGGGCAAGTGTGCCCGAAGTGACGGTGCGCAACGCTCCCTGGGCGACCATAGTCACCAGCAGTGCCGCCACCGCCATTGCGATGGTACGTTTCATAGGAAAATGCGATTAAAAAAGCGCCCCTCAACCCCATCTTATATACTAACTTAATCAACCTATAGCCTTTATAAAAACCCTATAGGGCTGGGGAGCACTTGTATCTTAAAATGGGCGGCGCCGCGCAAGGTTGCCTACGCCAGCGCCGCCCTGTGGATATCACTCGATAACAAGCATTGTCCAGTAGTTGATAGAGGGCACGGTGAACTTCACCTGATTGCCACTCTGCACAAACTCGAGCTGGACGGGCACGCCGCCGTGCTTGTCGGGCGTAGCACACCACACCTTCTTCACCGTCTTGGTGGTGGTGACAGTGGTGGTGACGTTTGACGCCTGCATGGGCGCCGAGCGCTTGCCCTCATAGTCGCGCCAGTTCAGGTCGCTGGCGTTGCGGAAGTTAAGCAGGTGGATAACCTCCTTGCCGTTGACTTTACGGGCATAGGTGGTGATGCCGCCGGTCTTGGGAGGCCATGCGGTCACGTTGATCGAGCCACACTTCACCTCGGCCTTGTACTCGTCGGCAGTGGTGGTGTTGCCACGCAACAGGTTCTCATAGGCCACGAGGAAGTCGTAGTAGCGTATCATCGCCGCCTTGAGCTGCGAGGTCATTGAGAGCTTGGTGTTGGGGAAATACTCGCTGCTGAGCATGTGGTCGCCCAACTCCAGGTGCGAGCCACCCAGAGCAAACATCACAGCGTCAGTTAGCAGGACGCCAGGCATGTTAAACGAGCCGCTCGACACGCCATAGTTCATATAGGCGGCAAAGACGGTGCTCACGGGCTTTACTGCCTTGCTGTAGCTGTCGTTGGCCTTGATGATGGCGTGCAGGTTGCTGAACTGATCCTCGTCTTGTCCGTTGCCCCACACCTCGTTGTAGCAGAAATCAACCTTGCCTGTGCCGCATATCTGCGC
>JABUUJ010000026.1:14693-22252 GCA_021443235.1 Muribaculaceae bacterium | reverse complement strand
GATGACACCGCGTTCATTACCAGACTCTTGTTGGGATGAGCGGTCTTCATAGCGTTGATAAACGAGGCATACCCCTTCTGGAGGTTGACCTTGTTGCCGTTGTAGTCGTAGCGGTCGCCACGATCGCCCAACTGGTCAATCTGGTAGCCATCGAAGTCAAGATTGTTGTACACGTCGTCGTTGCGCTTGGCAAGATACTGCTGCCACTCAACATTTGAGGGGTCGAAGAGATAAATCTCGGTGCTCTTCCACGACGAGGGCAGGTTGCCGTGACGGTCCTGATAGCCGTGGAAAGCGTCGTTGAAGATGCCCCACTCCACTTTCACGCCGTCGGCAGCATAGTCGTTCAGACCGCCGAAGCACAGGTTGTAGAACAACGACTTCATGCCATAGCTGTGCTGGGTAGCAATGTACTTCTTTACTACCTCGGTGCTTACCTCGCGGTTGGCAATGTCCTTATAAAAGTCGGCTCCGCCATAGGGCATGTGGTGCTTGTTGTGCCAGTCCTGGAACTGCACCACGTTGATGTGGCAGCGGTTGAGATACTCCATTTCCTGCTCGATGGTGGCGAGCTTGGAGCGGTCGAATGTCGCTACGAAACCGTTGCGCACAAACTTGGCATAGTCGCTCGACACATCCACGCCCACGCTGGCAAAGATGGTCTCGGTGTTGCCGTCGAGCTTGTAAACGTCAACGATGTAGCCCTGATAGTCGGTCGACGGAGCCGTCCACGACCATGAGGTGCCGGTGTAGGACTCCTCCTTCACCACATCGAGACCCTTGCGGTAGCGCACCGTGGTGGCACCAGCGGCATTGCTGGCGAGGGTGAACTTCACCACATCACCGGGCTTGTAGATGGCCTTGTCGGTCCACAAGTCGATGAGTGTTGACGACTTCACGACGTGAATGTCGCCTTGGGGTTCGGGCTCGGGCTCGGGGTCGGGACCGGGCTTGGGGTCAGGGCTATCGCCCCCACACGCTGTGAGGGCTATAGCCATTCCCAGTAAAATATAACTGAATAATTTCTTCATAATTCACAGAAATTATTGTTTCTGAATGAGGATTTCCTCCTTGAGGGTGTTGATGGTGATGGTGTATTCACCAGCCGAGGTGATCTTCCACTTGTTGTCGATGCCACCCACGCCGATGTCGAGGTACTGTGCAGCGCACCAGTCGTCGCTCTTGTTGATGTAAACAGTGTGCTCTACCTTGCCCTCGGGAGCCTTGTTGCCCATCGAGCTCATGAACCAACCGCCCATCCAGTCGCTCTGCTTGTCGGTCGAGATTTTCATCTCGCCGGTGTTGAGGTTGCCAGTCCAAGTGAAGGTGAACTCATCAACCTTGTTCATGGCGGTGGCGTTGCCCAAATCCCATCCGTTGGGTGTAGCGTCGCCCACGAGCCACAGGCCGTCGAAGCCGTCGAATTTCTTCATGAGCATGCGCTCCTTGCCTGTGCGCAGGTCAACGCAAATCTTGAAGGCACCAGTTTCGGTGAGGTTCCACTTGTTGTCGGGATCGAAGCCCTTGATGAACTCCATAGAAGTCTGGGTGTAAGGAGCGTTGGCCGAAGTAGCCTTGTACATGTTCTCCCACGAACCTTCAGCGGTACCGAACTTGAACTCGCCTCCCTTGCTGAAGTTCACGCCAATGCGGAACAGGAACGGATCGAGCGGGTCAACGGTCATCGACCAGAAGCTCCAACCAGTCTCGTTACCCACAAAGAACAGGTTGTCATAAGCTGGCTTAACGCCCTCAACCTGAGTGATGCTGATCGACATATCAAGCAGGTTGACGTCAACCTTGTAGCAGTGCATCTCATTGATGATGAACTTATCGTCGGGCTCGTCGTCCTTTTCACGGTAGTAGAGCATGCCTTCTATAAGCTTGCAATAGCACGGCAGCCAGTCGCCACGCTTAACAAGGAACTTCATCTCGCCAGCGTTGAGGTTACCGGTCCAAGTGAATATACCATTGTCGGTGCGAGTCATCTCGGTAGCGTTGCCGGCATCCCATCCATTAGGAGTAGCGTCACCCACGAGATAGAGGGTTGAAGTAACAGGCTTATAAGGAATTACGGTAAACTTGGTGGTTGCCACCTGCTCGTCCGACAGTCCAGCCACGTGAGCAATCACGCGTGCCTCAAGATTAACATCGTCATAGGGTTGGAAGCCCATCTCGTCAATAAGGAGACCATTAAGGTCCTCAACAGTGGGTTTCCAGTTATATACGCGCTCAACATTCTCAAAAAGAACTACATAGCTGCTAAAACCAGTGCCTGCGGCAGCTAACTGCACATCATAGGTAATGGCGTGGCCCGAGCCAAAGTTGGTACCAGTGGTCCAGCTGAGGTCGAAAGCCTCAACCGAGTGGTTCCTTTCCTCGAGGAAGATATGGTCGGAAGAAGGGGTGATGGCCAGCGGTGTGTTGCCCTTGTCAAGCTCGGTGAAGTTCTGGTCGGTACAAGCCATCATTGTAAGACCCATCAGAGCGAAGGCTATATTTTTAAGTTTCATATATTTCATTATAATATTAATGATTAAAAACTGTGATTGTCTCTCTCAACGATTAGTAACCGGGGTTTTGAGTCATCAAGGGATTAGCATCCATCTCTACCTGCGGAATGGGCAGGAGCAGGTGGTGCTCGTCGACATTGAGCTTACCAATGCTTTTGAGGAACTTCAACGCATACTGGCCACCGTTGATGCGGATGATGTCGAACCAGCGCTTGCCCTCAAAGGCAAACTCTACGCGGCGCTCGTGAATAATCTTCTCACGCATGTCGGCCTGGCTGAGCGACGAGGGAACATCGGCGAGTCCGGCACGACGGCGCACCTTGTTAAGCTCGGCGGCAGCATCGGCGGTGCGGCCCATCTCGTTGAGGGCCTCGGCCTTGAACAGAACAGCCTCGGCATAGCGGTAAACTACCACGTTGGCGGGGTTGGTGTTAAACTCGGGCGAAATGCTCTTGGATACACAGAACTTGCGCACGTTGTAGCCAGTGTTTGACCAGCTGGGCTTGTAGTCAACGCCGTCAAACTTCGGGCAACCAGCATAGAACACAGTAACGTCCTTGCGCTTGTCGCCGGGCTCATAGATGCTCATAAACTCCTCGGTGGGAAGGTTCCAGCCATAGGAGCCGGCAACGAGGTTGGAGTTGCGCGGGCCCATGAAGGTCGAGAGCCAGCAGCACTGCGGTGTGTTGCCCCAGAAGTCATAGTCGGTGTCGCCCGAATACTGCACCTCGAAGAGCGACTCGGGACCGTTGTTCACGCGGGCGTCAAAGTTGTTGGCATAGTCATAAGACTCAACGTCATAGCCCATTCCAGCGAGCTCGTCGCACAGGTCAACGACATTCTGATAGTAGCTGTTGTCCTTGTCGGCAAGCACGAGATACACGTTGGCGAGCTGGATGAGAGCGGCCTCCTTGCAGGCACGGCCCATGTTCTCCGACGAGTACTCATATTTGCTGGGCAGCAGGTCAATAGCGGCCTTGGTGTCCTCGATGATGAGCTTGTAGGTGTCCTCAAGCGACTCGCGTGCGATGGCGGTGCTGGTGCCGGGCTCATAGGGAGCGGTACGCAGGGGCAGGCCACCATAGAGGCGAGCGAGCAGGAAGTAGTAGTGTCCGCGCAGGAAGTAAGCCTCGCCCAGGCACTGGTTGGCTACCGTTTCGCTCAGGGTGTTAATATTGGCTTTTACCGAGCTGATAGCGTCGTTGCAGTGACCGATACCCACCCAGGGGCTACGCCACATATACATTGCCAGAGCGTTGTCGGCCAAAGTGGTGAAGTTGGCAACTTGTGTGGTCTCAAGGCCGTCGGTACCACCACCGGCACCCACTACCGAGTTTCCGGCAACGATATCGAGAGTTGCGACACGGAAACCATACATGTTAGAAGACTGGAGTGTCACATAGCAGCCTGTAGTAAGGGCCTGAGCCACCTCGTTGGTTACGCCCTCGTCGGGATCGACTACATCATAGGGGGTCTTATCAAGAAATCCCTTGCAAGAAGTAGCGGCAAGCATGAGGCCGCAAGCTATAATTGTATATATCTTTTTCATGATTGTCGTTGTGATTAGAAGTTGAATGAAAGTCCTATGTTGAATGTGCGAGCAGCGGGGAAGCTTGAGAAGTCAAGACCATTCTCGCCCACCTCGGGATCAAAGCCACTGTAACCAGTGATAGTAGCAACGTTCTCGGCCGAGAACGACAGGCGTGCGCTCTCAAGACCAATGCGGCTGATAAGAGCCTTGTCGAAGTTGTAGGCCAGAGTAATGTTCTTCAAGCGCAGGTATGAGCCGTTCTCTACATAGCGGTCGCTCACACGGCAGTTGCCATTGGGGTCGCCCCAAACGGCGCGCGGCATCACGTTAGAGGTGCCCTCGCCATTCCAGCGGTTAAGCACAGTGGCATACTGGTTGTAGGCTGCCGACATTCCCTCCATGTCGATGCGGGTGGTGTTGTAAATCTTGTTTCCGGCAACACCCTGGAGGTAAACCTGAAGCTCTAAGCCCTTGTAGGTAAATCGGTTGTTGAGCGAGAAGAGCCAGGTGGGGTTGGGGTTGCCCAGCACGGTGCGGTCGGCATCGTTAATCACGCCGTCGTTGTTGAGGTCGCGGAAGCGGATGTCGCCAGGCTCGGCGCCTTCCTGATGTGCCCACTGGTCAATTTCCTGCTGGTTCTGGAAGATACCATCGGTAACATATCCATAGAATACGTTGATGGGATAGTTCTTGGCAAGCATGGTCACAAAGCTGTTGTTGACCTGGTTGATATAGAACGGGGTGTCGCTGTTGAGGTCCTTGATGCGGTTCTTATTGTAGGTAAGAACGAGGTTGCTCTCCCAGAAGAACGGGCCGTTGTTGATGTTGATGGTGTGAGCCGAGAGCTCCCAGCCGATGTTCTGCACGCGGCCAGCATTGGTATAGGTTGTGCTGGTGTCCTCAAAGCCCGAGGTGATGGGCACTGAAGCCTTCACGAGCATGTCCTTGGTGTTCTTGATATAGCCATCGAGCGACAGGCTGATGCGGTTGTTGAGCAGCGAGATGTCAACACCGGCGTTGAACTGCTCGATAGCCTCCCAGTGGATGTAGGGGTTGGCGAGGGTCTGTGCGATGAGCGCGCTCTGTGACTTGCCATCGGTACCCAGTGGATAAATCATTGTGTTGAACGAGGGCAGGTAGCTGTAGTTGCTTACACTGGCCTGCGAACCGGTCTGTCCGTAACCCAGACGCACCTTGAGGTCGTTAACGGTGCCGCCCTGGTTGAAGAAGTCCTCTTTGCTCACGCGCCAAGCGAGTGATACCGAGGGGAATGTACCCCAGCGGTGCTTGGGACCGAAGCGGCTAGAACCGTCGCGACGCACGGTGGCAGTGAGGAGGTACTTGTCGGCATACGAGTAGTTGGCACGTGCCATGAGCGAGAGGAGCGACCATTCGCTCATCGAGCCGCCAATGCTGTGCATCTTCTCGCCATTGTTCATCTGGTGAACGCTGTCGAAGAGGAAGTTGTTCATCTGGGCGCTCAGGTAGTCGTGAGTGTTCCACTGTGCCGATGTACCTGCCATTACATTAAGGTAATGCTTTCCAAAGGTCTTGTCAAATGTGAAGTAGTTGTCCCACAAGTAGGTGAACGACTTGTTGTTGCTCTGATAATTGGTGCTCTCATAAGAGGGAATGGGCTTCCAGTCATATTTTGGCGAGAACATGTCATAGTACCACATCTTCATGTCGAAACCGAAGGTGCTGCGGAACTTGAGCCAATCGCAGAAGGTGATGTCGGCAGTGATGTTGGCGAGCAGGTTGTAGCCGTTGGTCTTGCCACGATACACCTCGTTGCTACCCACCGGGTTGCGGATGCTACCATACCACTCCGAGTTGCCGCTGGGACCGCTCCACGAGCCGTCGTCCTCTTTCACGGGGAAGATGGGCAGCGCTCTCATGGCGTCTTTCATGCTGTAGCTGCCGCTCGACTTGCGGTCGGCACTGAAGAGCAAGTTGTTGCTGAATTTCAGCCACTTGGTGATAACAGCGTCGTTATTGCTCTGGAAAGTGAAACGACGATAGCCCACGTTCTTCACGATGCCGCTCTGGTCGAGGAAACCGCCCGAGAAGTAGTAATGTGCCTTTTCGTTACCACCCGAGTAGCTCACGTTGTAGTTCTGCATGAGGCCGGTCTGCAGCAGTTCATCTACCCACTGGGTGTTGTAGATGAGACCCGACTGGTCAACAAACTCGGGGTTGAGGTTCTTGCCGCTGTTAAACATCATCTCGTTGTTGAGGTCGGCATAGCCGTTTGAGTTGAGCAGCTTCATGGTCTTGCTGGCCTTCTGGAATGCTACGTTGGCCGATACGTTGAGCTTGGCGTTGCCAGTAGCACCCTTGCGAGTGGTGATGAGCACTACGCCGTTGGCACCACGCGAACCGTATATAGCTGTTGCCGAGGCATCCTTGAGCACNGCACCCTTGCGAGTGGTGATGAGCACTACGCCGTTAGCACCACGCGAACCATAGATAGCTGTTGCCGAGGCATCCTTGAGCACGTCGAGGCGGTCGATGTCCTGCGGGTTGAGGCTGTTGAGGCCCAGGTCGGTGGGCACTCCGTCAATAACCACGAGGGGGTCGCAGTTGTTGATTGAGCCCAAACCGCGAATCTTGATGCTTACGTTGTCGCCAGGCTTGTTGGCGTCGATGATTTGCACACCGGCGACCTTACCCTGAATGGCCTGGCCCACATTATTTACTGGCACATCCTTGATGTCCTTGCTACCAAGTGAAGAAACAGCACCGGTGAGGTCTTTTTTCTTCATCTGGCCATAACCCACAACGACGAGCTCGTCGAGAACGGCGGCATCCTCGTTCATGGTAACGTTAATTGTCGACTGGCCATCAACATTGACTGTGAGCGACTTGTAGCCCACATAGCTGAAGGCGATAGTGCCCTTAGCGTCGGCCTTGACGCTGTAGGTGCCATCGATGTCGGTGGCAGCACCACTTCCAGAATTTGTCATAACCGATACACCGATAAGGGGTTCTCCTTTGGCGTCAACCACCGTACCCTTCACCGTAATCAGCTGAGCATACATTGCTGCAGGGAGCAGCAAACACAGCGCTACGGCCATGAGTCGCAGCACTAAAGTCATGTTACTTTTCCTGTTCATGATTTTGGTTTTAGTTTTTTGTTAGTAAATATAATGTTAATTTTTCTTCGCCTGTAAGCGCAACCGTGGCCTTGTGAGCAACAACTTGCACCACAAAGTTAGACACCTTTATTAAAAGTGTCAACATGTTGTAGTAAAAATATAGTTATATAAAAATGTCAAAATGCTTTTTATCAACATTTTGACATTTTAAAATATAGTAAAAAATATAGTGTTTTACAAATGAAAAACTGTCATTAAGCCACCTAAATCCCCCATTTTTGAGGAGGTGTCAGAACTTCCCTATCTGCATCACCTGGCTCTCAAGGTCGTCGCGGTTGCCCAGTGCCTTGTTGCGCACTCGCGTGCGGTAATTGTAGATTGTGGCAAGTGAGTAACGCAGGAATTGCGCTATCTTGG
>JABUUJ010000026.1:0-13196 GCA_021443235.1 Muribaculaceae bacterium | reverse complement strand
TCAAGTTCTTCAAGTTTATCAAGTTTATCAAGTTTATCAAGGTAAAAGACATTTCTCGCCATTAGCCATCAGCCATTAGCCATCAGCCATTAGCCATTAGCCATCAGCCATTAGCCATTAGTCGGCTTCCAGATGAACAGCTTGTCGCTGGGGCGTATTTTTGCATCGGTCTTGATAGAGAAATGGTCGCCTTTCACCGCTTTCTCCACTGGCTTCAGCTCAACGCGCAATTCCTCTACCGTCATCATTACGGCGCCCGTTGTGGGGCCTGTGATGACGATTTCGTCGCCCACCCTCACCTCGCCGGCTTCGACCAGAAACTCTGCCACGCCGATGTTGCCGAAATAGCGTATTCCCTTGGCGGCATACACCTTGACACGTGTTGCCGACGAGCCATACTTCATCGTCCACTCGCCCAGGCGCTGCCCTTGGTAGTAGCCGTCCCAAAAGCCGCGGTTAAACACCATCTTCAGGCGCTCGTCCCACTGCGCCACGCGCTCCTCGCCATAGGTGCCGTCGAGAATGCTCTCGAGCGCCTCGTGATAGCAACTCACCACCGTGCGCACATACTCGGGCCCTCGCGCGCGCCCTTCGATCTTAAACACACGCACTCCAGCGTCGACCAACTTATTAAGGAAATGAATAGTTTTCAGGTCTTTAGGCGACATGATATATTTATTGTCGATGTCGAGTTGGTCGCCAGTCTCGCGGTCGGTAACGGTGTAGCTGCGACGGCATATCTGGCGGCACGCGCCACGGTTGGCACTACTGCCGCTCTCGTGCAGACTGAGGTAGCACTTGCCCGACACGGCCATGCACAGCGCGCCGTGGCAAAACATCTCGATGCGCACCTGCTCGCCATGCGGGCCACGCACGTCGTCGCGCCCGATGACCTCGTGGATGCCGCGCACCTGGTCCATGTTGAGCTCGCGCGCCAGCACCACCACGTCGGCGTATGCGGCATAGAACTTGAGCGCCTCGGCGTTGCTCACGTTGACCTGAGTGGAGATGTGCACCTCTACCCCGATGCTGCGGGCATAGATTATCGCGGCGATGTCGCTTGCTATGATTGCGCTCACACGGGCCTGCTTGGCGGCGTCGATGATGTGGCGCATATAGTCGATGTCGCCGTCATAGATGATGGTGTTGACGGTGAGGTAGCTCTTCATGCCGTGCTCGTGGCACCACTGCGCTATGGTGTGCAGGTCGTCGATCGAGAAATTCACGCTTGAGCGCGAACGCATATTCAGGCCCTCGATGCCAAAGTAGATTGCGTCGGCGCCGCCCTGCCATGCCGCCGTGAGGCTCTCCCACGACCCCACAGGCGCCATTATCTCAAAGTCTTTTCTATTCATTATCAAGCGGTTTATTGAGCATTTTAATGAGTGTGATGATGCCTTCGCGGCCAGTGTTCATGAGCAAGTCAAGGACACTCAGTCCCGGCACAAAGCCGTGCCGCTCCTGCCACACCTGGTAGTAAGGGACATCGGCAATGGGCAGGTTATCGGGCTTCTTGCCTCCTATGCGGCGACGCACGTCGGTTGCTCCCATGAGGTCAACGCCTGCCGCATCAACAAATTCCAAAGGCAAGTCCATAAAGTCCACAACCACCTGCTGCAACTGCTCGTTGAAATCGATGAGCCACTGCTGGCTACCCATAATCACGGGCTCAAGGTCGGCGGCCACGTAGTCGAAATAGGGAGTGCGCCCATAGGCCGAGAACAGCGCGCCCCAGTGCAGACGCCGCCACGAGGCATGCTCCGAGATGCGCACGTCGCGCATCGCCACAGGCATCGCGTTGGTGTCGCCCACCAGTGGCACGGTGAGTTGCTGCACTCCGTTAGGGCCGAGGATGGCATAACGATGATGGCTGTGGCGCAACGGCAAGTGAGTCTCGCCGCGGTCGATTGCCACACGCCCATGGGCCACGCATGCCGCATAGTAGCGCACACTGCCCGCCGCCATACTCCCAGCAAGTAACATACCTTAGTTTTTCAAGTTTNTCAAGTTTTTCAAGTTTGTCAAGTTTATCAAGTTTGTCAAGTTTATCAAGTGGCAAGCCTTTCTCGAATTCTCAATAAACTATAAACTCTAAACTTTAAACAATAAACTTTAAACTTTATTTCTTATCGGGATTGGCCGAGCGGAAGAAGCGGTTCCAGCGCAAGCCTCCCTTGTCCTTGTCAAACGACAGCAGCACTATCATGGGCGTTCCCACCACATGATCCTCGGGCACAAAGCCCCAGTAGCGCGAGTCGAGCGAGTTGTCGCGGTTGTCGCCCATCATCCAGTAGTAGTCCATCTTGAATGTATAGCTGTTCGCGACCTCGCCGTTGATATAAATCTTGCCGTCGTTCACCTCAAGGCTGTTGCCCTCATAGTTCTTGATGCAGCGCTCATAGATGGGCAGATTCTCCAGCGTGAGGTCGAGCTGCGCGCCCTTCTTGGGAATCCACACAGGGCCATAGTTGTTGTGAGTCCAACCGTAGTCGTGACCCAGCGGGTGAGTGAGCATCTTGTCGTTGCTACCCACGAGCATCGCATCGGTAACACGCTCAACGGCAGTAATATAAGGCAATGCCTTGAGTTTCTTGACCATCTCATAGGTGAGCGGCATCTCATAGAACTGGCCGTTGAAGCCACGGTCCTCCACGCTCACCCCCAGATCCTCATACACGTTGTCGCTTATCACCGTGCCGTCGGTGGTGACGATGTAGCGGAACTGCACGTTCTTTGGCTCGTCGAGCTGCTTGCCGTTGATATACACAAGGCCCTCTCTCATCGAGAGGCTCTCGCCAGGCAGACCCAGACAGCGCTTCACATAGTTGTCGCGGCGGTCAACGGGGCGGTAAATCACCTCGCCGAAGATGTCGGGGTGGTTCTTGACGGCGTCGCGGCCGTTCTCAAACACGAGGGTGTAGTAGTCGGGGTTGGGACAATTGAGCGCCACGGTGTCGCCCGCGGGGAAGTTAAACACCACGATGTCGCCGCGCTCAACGCTGCGCACGCCCTTCAGGCGATGGTAGTCAAACTGCGGATGCTCGATATAGGACTTACAGTTGAAAAAAGGCAACATATTCTGTGCCAGCGGGAAGTGCAGGGGAGTTTGTGGCACACGAGGACCGTACACCATCTTGTTTACCCACAGGAAATCGCCAGTGAGCAGCGATTTCTCGAGCGATGACGAGGGAATCTGGTAGTTCTGCCCCACAAAGAGGAAGAGGAAGTAAACCAGCACCAGCGCATAGACGATAGCGTCAATCCAACTGAAAATGGTGCGCACCACCGAGTTCTTGATGCCCTTCCACCAAGTGTAAGGGATGAACTGCGTGAGGTAGATGTCGGCCAGCAGCGGCAGCGCCAGCAGCACCCACCAGTTGCCCAGCCACACCGTCCACGCCAGGAACACAGCCACCACAATGCCAAAACGCACCCATCGCGTGGTTTTCACTCGCGCGAGGCGTTGCTTGAGGTTACCCGTCTGGGGGTTGTATTCCATCTCGTTCTTTTTGCTTTTTTCTGCCATGATTTAGTCGTTTTCGTTATTTTCTTGCGAAATTACGCATTTTTCCTGGTATAACACCAAAATCGCACCTAAAAAAACGTAAACGCCTCCCCACGAATGAGGTTCTTCAGTAGCGCACCTTGCGTGCCACGACACCCTGCGGCGTAGCCGCCGCAACAATGTAGATGCCACGTGCCGGCAGATGCAGCTCCACCACCATGTCGCCACCAGGATGAGTGGCAATGGTGCGGCCAGCAACATCAAGCACGGTGACACCCCTCAGCGGTGAGGCGCACTCAACGCACACGTTGCCCGCAACCGCAGTGATGCTCACGGCTGGCCGCGACGCGTCGCTGGTGAGGTCGGTTATTGCGCTCGACTCGTCCACCTCAAGTTCCAAACTCTTAATGTTAACCGCCATAGGAAGCTCCACGACACAGCTGTCGACCGAAATCCTTCGCACCGACCCATTGCCGTAGGTTATTGTATATTTCCACTTGTGGTTAGGTGTGACGGCACGCACAGTCCCACCTGTGTAGTAGTTGCCTATAAACTCACTTTGAGAGAGGGATACCCCGTTGATAGTCACTGGAAAGTCGTGGGTAATCACCGAGAGTGGAACCAGCGCGCCAAGCCCGAAATATTCCCTTATCAAATTGTCGCGAATGAAATCGCTGCGCATCTCACTCCACGAAATAAGGTCCTCGACGTGCTGCTGCCACTTGGCATAGGAAGTGGGGTTGCCGTAGGCCGCGAGATGGTAGGTGTACTCACTGTCGATGCCATCGGCCAATTGCTGCAGATGCTCTCGCACAAGGTTTTTACGCAGAAAATCGCCTGCGTTGACCGTAAAATTGTCGATGACGAGCTGGCGGAACTCAGGGAATTGCCACAGCACTTGGAACACCTTGACGCTCTCGGGGCGGTTGCCCTCGCCTGTGTCGCCCTCATGGCCATTGGCACGCAACAAGTGGTTGAAAAACGTTGAGTTTATGCCATTTGACCCATAGAAATCAAGGTCCTTGAGCATAATGCGCCATTTGCCGTCGGCTGCGTTGGGCCGCCACATCACCATGTTGTTGCCAGGCCAGTCGGTATTGGTGACATAGGCCTGTGTTATGATGCTTTTGACGAAATTGTCGATATCAACGGCCGCAGCCATCTGCTCGTAGGTGGGCGCGCTATTGTAGAGCGCCACAAAGTCGTCAAAAAGTTGCTTGTTACCCTTTTTCAGCTCGTCATAATTCTCGACCATGGTGATGTCGTCAAGCCCGTCATAGTTGGCCTCGACATTGTCCTCGTTGCTACGCTCACGCAGGTCGTATATGCCCTTGTAGACACCATTGACATAGGCGATTACCTCGGTATTCTCCATGTAGTCGAGGTTGGCAGCATTACGACCAAAAAGCGTCTCGCCGGCCTGGTCGGCGATGCGGTTAGTAGCGAAGCAGTTGCCTCCATTGCGCAACACAAACGACTTGACCGCGTCCACCTCGGGTTTGTGCTCCCAGAAGGGGTAATCGAAGCGCTTGTTGCCGAAACGCTTCTGAGTGTAGACGGCGAGCGACTTCTGCGCGTTGACACGCGTATAGGCGCCATGCACGCGGCACTCTCCCATCTGGTTGACGACGGCGTCCTCGTCCGTTGTGGCGAAATACTCTATGCCGATGGGGCGTCGCCAGTCGCGCTGATAGTTCTCGCCCGCAAATATTCCTATTTCGCTGTCGTTAAAATATTTGTCATCGGTGTTTATCGAAACTACTGGCAGTTGGGTGTCGCGGGGGTGGAAGATGTAGCTGTGGGTGGTGGGGTGAGGCGACGCGGCGGTGGGGGCGATAAACCGGGCGCGCACCACGGTGGTGCGGTAAACCGACATGCGCAGTTGCGTCTCCACGCTGGGACTAGCGCTGGTGGGCTCCGACCCGTCGGTAGTGTAGTGGAGACGTGTGCCAGCAGGCAAGGCGACCCCCTCGGGCGCAGTGACTCGCAGCGTGAACGGCACGGGAAGGCCACAATGCACAAACCCATTGCGGCTGAAAACGGGCTCGGGCAGCGTGGTGTTGATGGTTATGGTGTCGTTGGGCTTGCCCGGGGTGGGTGTTTTCACAAATGCCCAGTCTTCGCCATGGTCAATTCGACTGTACGACACATTGGGTCCAAGGGTTTTGGGGTAGCTCAAATGGTCGGCAATCTCGCCTGAAGGGGTGAAAAGATACAGTTCACCTTTGCCACTATCAAGGCGCATATCAACATGATAGCCCAGCGGTCCCTGCTTGTCGGCGTAAATTACAACATACTGGCCTGCGCGTGCTATTGCGCCACCACTAATGAGTGCGGCTTCCTCATAGTTGGGAGTCGCGCCCAAACGGTATCCGGCAAGGCGGAAGTTGGTCGTGCCACTGTTATACAGTTCAACCCACGAGTCGGGAAACTCGTTATCGGTAAAGCAGGAACTCACATTGGCCTGCATTATCTCGTTGATTTGCATCTGAGCGGCGGTGGGCAGCGCCCATGCCAACACGAGGCAAATGAGTGATTTCAGTCTCATGGGGAACACATTTTACATGCCAAAGTTACAAATTTTTCGCTAATTTGCGTCCTTTTGCGATAACAATGCGATTTTTTGCCCCATTTGTATCATCCCCACACTTAATACTGTCCTAAATATTGGGGGCAAAAAGTAGACAGTTACCCTTTTTTAGTCCAATGATTGGAAATTAACGGGTGAAAAAGATGAGGGAAGGCAATTTTTATAGGAAACGTGCGTTATATACTTATGGGTAAATGCGTGGGCGCGTCGCGTGCGTGCGTGAGCACACAATATTTTACCCGCTTACGAAACTGAAAATCAAAACATTAGAACAATGATAAAGAAACTCTTTTTGATGATTGCCTTGCTGCTGCCGGCTGCCGCCACAGCGCAAAACGTGATTGACTCATGGCGAGTGCACCCCTTCTATGCCGGAGCCAACATACAAAAAGTCATCGACACTGGCGACCAGGTGTACTACCTGTCGAGCAACTGCCTGTACTGTTACGACAAGACCACACAGGAAAACGAGTCGCTCAACACCAGCAACTACCTCAACGACGTGACGGTGACCAGCATCTACTATGACACCGACAACAAGGCGCTCTTTGTGACCTACGACAACGGAAACATCGACCTCATCATGGTCGAGACCGGAAAAATCGTGCCGATGCCCGATATTCTCAACGCACCGCTCCACATAGCCAAGGGCATCAACCACATCTCGTTTGACGGACAATATGCCTATGTCGCCACCAACTTCGGCTATGTGGTGATAGAGCCCAAACGGGCAATGGTGAAAGAGTCGCGCATATACAACTCGCCACTCAATACCACCGCGCACGTGGGCAAATGGATTCTCATCGCACACGAGGGCAACATATATATTGGCGACGACAAGAGCTACCACGAGTCGCTCGCACAATACACCAACACCAACATCTGGCGCACACAGCCCTACATCGTCACCGTTGACAACTCACACTTCCTGCTCACCTCCAACAGCGGCATGGAGCTGTGCACCATCGCCGACGACGGCAAAGTAACGCCAACCTCCCTTGAAAGCACCCTCACCACCCACGCCCACAAAACCAAAACTGGATTTGTGGCAAGCTGCCCAAAGTCGGGCTACTATGTCACCACCGACGCCAGCGGAGCTAACGCCGAGCAACACACCGTCGACGTGGGCGAGCTCGTGAGCATCGCTCCCACCGGCGACGGAGCAGCGTGGGGACTTAATCCTAAAAACGGACTGCACAAGGTGGGCGACGACGCCAACTACTACAAGCCAGCAGCCATAGGCATCGAGACCAACGCCTTCTACACCGTCTACAACAACCTCGAGAAGAAACTCTACCTCACCAGCACCGCCGACAACATCGTGCTCGCCGAGGCCAACCTGGGAGCAAAGACCGAGATATGGACCTACGACGGCGCAACGTGGGCCGACAACACCCCCGAGAACGTGCCACTTTATAACGGCGGAGCCGACGGCTACCAAGGCAACTGGGCACCCGTGTTTGTGCCCGGCAAGGAAAACGAGTACCTCATCAGCACCCGAGCCGCCGGACTGCTGCACGTGATTGACGGCAAAATCGCCGCCAACTACTATTTCGACAACATGCCGCGCGACGACAAATACAAGACCTCGATAGCGTTTGACAGCAAGGGCAACCTGCTCGCCGTGCAGTCCTACAAATGCCCCAACCACCCCGTGATGGTGCTGCCGGCAGCCAAGCTCGCCAACCCCACCTCGGTCACTACTGCCGACTGGGTGTGCCCCGAGGTGCCCGGCATGAACCTGGGCGCGTTCAAGCGCAGCTCGTTTGTCATCGCTGGCGACGACTCCAAGGTATACACCACGGGCGAGTACAACAGCGTTCTCATACTGTGGGACAGCAAGGGCAACAGCCTCGACACCAAGCCTGCCGTGCGCACCTACGCCGAGAAAGCACTCGACCAGGACGGCGGCGACTACCGCTGGGAATACATTCGCTGCCTCACCCGCGACCCAAAGGACAACGGCGTGTGGATGGGCACCAGCAACGGCGTAGTGAAGTTTAACCCCGCCGACGCCTTCAAGGACAACTTCTATGTCAAGCGCTTCAAGGTGCCTCGCAAAGACGGCACCAGCCTCGCCGACTACCTGCTCGACGGCATCGCCGTCAACTGCATCGTCCCCGACGCATCGGGACGCATGTGGATAGGCACCAACAACAACGGCCTGTTCCTGGTGAGCGCCAGCGGCACCGAAATCATCAAGAGCTTCAACACCGACAACAGCCCGCTGGTGAGCAACTGCATCTACAGCGTGTGCACCAACCCCAACAACAACTCGGTGTTTATCATGACCAACAAGGGAATGATGGAATATTTCACCGACGTAGTGCCGGCAAGCCCCGACTACAGCAACGTCCATGTGTTCCCCAACCCCGTCAGGCCCGAATATGGCAGCCTGGTGACCATCGCCGGACTCATGGAGAACTCGCTCATCAAAATCGCCGACAGCGCCGGCAACGTGGTCAAGCAGCTCAAGAGCGAGGGCGGCATGGCAACATGGGACTGCTGCAACGACTCGGGCAACAAGGTGAGCAGCGGCGTCTATTTCGTCATCGCGTCGCAAAACGAGAACAACCACAGCTCAAGCGTTGTGAGCAAGTTTGTCGTCATCAAATAAACCACATCAACTACTATGACAAGAAAACTCCTTTTCATCGTCGCAATGCTCGTCGCCGTGATGGCACACGCCAGCGGAGCATGGAAAGTACATCCCTTCTATGTAACTTCTAAGGCTCAAAACAACATCGAGACACGCAACAAAATCATCTACCTGGTGAGCGGCAACGTGTATAGCTATGACAAGGCAACAGGAGCCACCGAGGCACTCAACAACTCCAATGTGCTGAGCGACATCACCGTCACAGCCATCTACTACAACTATCTAAAGGACTACATGCTCCTCACCTATGATAACTCCAACATCGACATCATCACAGGCGACGGACGCATCATCAACATACCCGAGATAAAAAACGCCATCGTCACGCAGTCGAAGGTCATCAACGACGTTACGTTTGACGACGGCCACGCCTACATCGCCACCGACTTCGGCTTCGCAGTGCTCAACGACAACACGATGACCATCAACGAGACGCACTTCTATGGCAAGGCTATAGAGACCATTGTGCATGCTGGCGGCAAAATCGTTGTGTGCGTTGGCGGCAACCTGTATTACAGCAACGATAACGACCAGCGCGACAGCTTCAACGACCTCATGTGGATGGGACAAAAACGCAACAAGTGCAAATTCTTCCCCATCGACGACTCGCGCTTCTTTATCAACGCCAACGACTCGATTCAGGTGTGCACCATCACTGGCAGCAACTTCGCCTACAAGAAGATAGGCAACCACAGCGCAACATCGATACAACGCACGCCAACGGGATTTATCGCCAATATAAGCGTTTTTGCCTACTACACCACTACCGACGACAAGGGCGAGAACATCGTGATGCGTAACCAAGAAGGCATACTCACCAGCAACCCCTATGGCGACGGCACGCTGTGGGTGCTCGACTCAACCGGACTGCACAAGATCAACGATGACGGCGCCACCAAGCCCACGGGAATAGGCATCAGCACCGTAGCCTACTGGACCAACTACTGCCCCGTCGACAACCGATTCTACCTGGCTTCGACCACCGACAACGCCATCCTCCCCACCGCCAACAAAGGCGCTAAGACCGAGATATGGGCCTACGACGGCACAACATGGGAAGACGTAACACCTCCCAATGTGCCTGTCTATAACAACGGCGCCGACGGCTACCAGGGCAACTACTGGATGGACTTTGTGCCGGGCAAGAGCGACTACGTGGTGGCACTGCGCTCGTCGGGCATCATCTATGTGCGCAACAACAATATTGTCACACGATTCTATCAAAACGAGAAAGCACCGTTTGCCGACAAATACAAGTGTACGACTGCCATCGACGAGCAGGGAAATCTATGGGCCATACAGAGTTATAAAACATCGGGAAAACCTGTATGGGTGCTGCCAGCCGAGAAATTTGCCGACCCCGCCAACGTTGTCTCGACCGACTGGGTGCTACAAAAGATAAACGGCATCGATGTCTCATCGTTTAAACGCGCCTGCTTCGCCATAGGGAAGGGAAGCTCCATCAAACTTTTCTCATCGGGCGACTACCAAAAACCCATCATATTTTGGGATGACAACGGCGACATCAACACTGCATCACCCACCACGCGCTCCTACAGCCAGCTCAAGGGCACTGACGGACGCTCAGTGTCATGGGAATATATCATTACCATGTTTGCGGCAAGCGACGGCAAAGTGTGGGTTGGCACTAACTCGGGCATCGTGGCTTTTGACCCCAAAGATGCTTTCAATGACGAGTTTATTGTCGACCACATGAAGGTGATGAACGACGACGGCACGCCCGGCGACTACCTCGTCGACGGACTACAGGTTAACACTATCACCGAGGACAAACTGCACCGCAAACTCATTGGCACGTTTACCGACGGACTCTACATCGTGAGCCCCGACGGGACAAAGGTGCTGGAGCATTTCACCACCGACAACAGCGTGCTGCAAAACAACTGCATCTTCAACATCGCCTATAACCCGACAACACACTCGGCGCTCATCGTGACGATGAACGGCGTGTGCGAGTATTTCCTCGACGCCGAGCAAGGTTATAGCGACTACAGCAACGCCAAGGTTTATCCCAACCCCGTGCGCCCCAACTTCACAGGATATGTGACCATTGACCAACTTGTCGACAACTCAACCGTTGAGATCGTCAACACGCAAGGCGTTGTGGTGAAGGAACTCACCAGCGACGGCAGCAAGTGCTACTGGGACTGCAACGACGCCACCGGCCACCGCGTGCCCACCGGCAACTACACCGTGAGAGCCGCCACCGGCAGCGCCACCCCCACCCCAGTCGCCACCCTCCTCATCCTCAACTGATGCGGCGACCTTGACTCCGACCTTGACGTTGACTTTGACCAAACAACAGCAGAGGCGCGATAAAATTTCGCGCCTCTGCTGTTTATAAGACCACAACAACGTTGAACAATGTTAAACCAAGTTGAACAAGGTTGAACGGCTCGCTACTGCGAGCCTTACTTCTCGCGGAAGAAGAGGTTGATGGGGGTGCCGAAGAGGTCCCACTGCTCGCGTATCTTGTTCTCGAGGTAGCGCTTGTAGGGGTCGCGTATCCACTGCGGGAGGTTGCAGAAGAAGATGAACGTGGGAACCTTTGCGCCCTTGAGCATGGTGATATACTTGATTTTCACAAACTTGCCCTTCACTGCGGGTGGTGGATAAGCCTCGATGGCAGCCTGCATCACATTGTTGAGCTGCGAAGTCGAGATGGTGCGCTGACGGTTGTTATACACCTCGATGGCGGTCTCCAGCACCTTGAAGATGCGTTGCTTGGTGAGCGCCGACCCGAAGATGATGGGGAAATCGGTGAACGGCGCAAAACGCTCGCGTATGGTTGCCTCCATGTGCTTGATGGCTTCCTGCGACTTGTTTTCGACAAGATCCCACTTGTTGACCAGCACAATGAGGCCCTTGCGGTTCTTCTCAATGATTGAGAAGATGTTAACATCTTGTGACTCAATGCCTCGCGTGGCATCAATGAGCAAAATGCACACGTCGCTGTACTCAATTGAGCGGATGCTGCGCAGCACCGAGTAGTACTCAATGTCCTCGTTTACCTTGTTTTTTTTGCGTATGCCCGCGGTATCGACCAGATAGAAGTCAAAGCCAAACTTGTTGTATCGCGAGTAGATGCTGTCGCGGGTGGTGCCTGCGATGTCGGTCACGATGTTGCGCTGCTCGTCCATGAGCGAGTTGACGAGCGACGACTTGCCGGCGTTAGGGCGTCCCACGATGGCAAAACGCGGAAGGTCGTCGGTGGGCTCCTCATGCTCCTTGTTGGGCATGCGCCTCACAACCTCGTCGAGCAGGTCACCAGTGCCACTGCCGGTGATTGCCGAGATAGAGAACGGGTCGCCCAGTCCGAGCGAGTAAAACTCGGCAGCGGCATAGGCGCTCTCGTTGTTGTCGTCCTTATTGGCGACAACGATGGTGGGTTTCTTGCTACGGCGCAAGATCGACGCGACGCTGTCGTCTAGGTCGGTGACGCCGTTCTTGATATCCACCATAAACAGAATCACGTCGGCCTCGTCGATAGCGAGCGCCACCTGCTTGTTGATTTCGTCCTCAAAGATATCCTCGCTGTTTACGACCCAGCCGCCGGTGTCGACAACGCTCATCTCCATGCCGTTCCACTCCATCTTGCCATACTGGCGGTCGCGAGTAGTGCCGCTGGTATCGTTGACGATGGCGGCGCGAGTTTGCGTGAGTCGGTTGAAAAGTGTCGACTTCCCCACATTGGGGCGTCCAACTATAGCTACTAATCTCATTGTTTCAATACTTTAATACTTGAATAGTATTTAATAATCTCAATACTTTAATACTTTAATATTTTAATACTTGAATAAAATTCTAATATCTTGAATAATTTTAATAATTTAATAATTTCAATAACCTTTCGCCATCGCAGCAGTCCCCCGCACATGGGGGGCGGAGGGGGGCTGCGCTTACTCTATATAGCCGAACTGGCGGAGCTTGTTCTCCTGATTGCGCCAGTCTTTCTCGACTTTGACATAGAGCTCAAGAAACACGCGCTTGCCGAAGAATTTCTCTATCTCCTTGCGGCTCTCGATGCCCGTGTGCTTGAGTTTCTTGCCTTGATGACCGATGATAATGCCCTTCTGGCTGTCGCGCTCCACATAAATCACCGCCATGATGTGAATGTCGGTGTCGGTCTCTTGGAAAAGCTCCACGATGACCTGCGTGGCATAAGGCACCTCCTTGTCGTAGCCAAGCAGGATCTTCTCACGGATAATCTCGGTGACAAAGAAGCGCGAGCTGCGGTCGGTTAGAGCGTCCTTGCCAAAGTAGGGCGGACACACTGGCAACAGCTCGACGATGCGCGACATGAGGTTGTCGACATTGAAATTCTCGGTGGCACTGGTGGGAAACACCTCGGCCTGCGGCAGCAACGCCTTCCACTGGTCGATGACACGCAGCAGGTCTTCGTTGCCCTTGAGCAAGTCAAT
>JABUUJ010000025.1:57822-58843 GCA_021443235.1 Muribaculaceae bacterium | reverse complement strand
GCGTTGCCCGAGACGCACATCACCGTGCCCACTGTGCCTTGCACTTTTATCACATATCCGCCGCCTTGCATGCCTTGCTCGGTGATGCTGCTCTGGTTGGTGATGCCTGCCGCCTTGCGGGCCTTAATCATCTTGCCGATGGGTCGCTGATAGGCCATGAAATGGGGCAGGAAGATGCATGGTGTGCCTGGCAGAGCCAGGATAAACGCGTTGGCTGGCAGCACGTTGTTGACGAGCTTGTCGTTGTTGCGGAAGGTGTCGTGGTTGTCGACAAATGTCACTGCATATTGGCTCCACGACGGGCTGCCGGCGATGCCCTTGTTGCTCAGGGCGCTCCAGTTGCTGTTGCCAAAGGCGTCGTTGATGACATATTTCAGGGGGAAGTCAAATGCCGCGCTTTCCTTGCCGGTGCCGCCGATCCAGCCAGTCACAGCGTTGAAGTTGCCGTCCCAGTACTCGCCCACGCTATATTTTGGCTTGGCGCTTTGGTTATACATCTTGGTGTAGGTGGCGCCGTAGCCTTTCACCATGTCGAGGCGGAAACCGCTGAAGCCAAGGTCGTTGAGCAGATAGTTGAGATAGAGTTTCACGTTTTTCTGCACGTTGGCGCTGGTGTGGTCCAGGTCGCGTGAGCCGTCGAAGTTGTCGCCTGTGTCGTTAGCGCCGGTGGGGTTGTAGCCTTGCGCCGCGCACTCGTCGTTGCGGCAGATGTCGGCGAGCGACCAGGTGATATTGTTGCCGTTCCATGTCTCGTTGGGGAAGTCGACCCACCCTGTGGCGCCGCTTTTGTGGTTGATTACCACGTCCATCATCATCTCGGTGCCTCGGTCGTTATAGGCCTTGATCATCTCGCGCAGTTGTGCCTCGTCGCCAAATGCGCTCAGGTTGTTGAACCAGTAAACGGGGTCGTAGCCCATCGACGATGAGCCCGAGCACTTGCCCGCGTTGGGCACCCAAATCATGTCGAAATACTGCGAGTAGATGTCGGCTTTGGAGGTCATGTTGGCCCAGCGTGAGTCCT
>JABUUJ010000025.1:52176-57429 GCA_021443235.1 Muribaculaceae bacterium | reverse complement strand
AGCTGATACAGGCCTACTAACATCTGCTGCCTCCGGCAGCCCTTTCTTGGGGTCAAATTATATATAGTTGCCTAATTTTTGGCCAAATGCCCGGATAAATTTTGGCCAAATGCCCGGATAAATCATGGCCAAATGCCCGGATGATTTTTGGCCAAATGCCCGGATAATTTTTGGCCAAATGCACGAATTGTATAAATTTTTTTTGTAACTTTGTAGCCGAAATGAATATGTTATGAAAAAAACAACTAAGAAAATATATCGACAAAGGATTGCCGATCAATTACTTGAGCGTAAATTAAGAGGCAAAGGTGCAGTGCTTATTGAAGGCGCAAAGTGGTGTGGCAAGACGACGACAGCTGAGCAGATTGCCAAAAGCGTATTTTATATGTCGGAAATGGGAAAAACCGACCAAAATGTTCAGTTGGCAAAAATTAATCCCAAGTATGTCTTGAATGGCGCAAGACCTCGCTTGATTGATGAGTGGCAGCTTGTTCCCGAACTATGGGACTCAATACGTTGGGAGGCCGACCATGCGGGGCAGTTTGGCTTGTTTATTCTCACTGGCTCGTCGGTTCCTGCCGATATGAGTAATGTTTACCACTCGGGTACAGGCCGCTTTGCATGGCTAAGGATGCGTCCGATGTCGCTGTGGGAGTCGGGCGACTCGACAGGCGAGGTGTCGCTTGCCGGGCTCTTTAATGGGGCTGAAATGGTTGAGGGAATGTGTTCTAACGACTTGGAGCGAATGGCATTTCTTGTGTGTCGCGGTGGGTGGCCACAGGCTGTTAACTGCGATGTGGATGTTGCATTGGACCAATCTTTTGACTATGTTGATGCCGTCAAGAAACGTGATATTCAAGCGGTTGATGGCGTGTCGCGCAATCAAGAGATGGTACACCGTTTCATGCGTTCCTATGCTCGAATGCAAGGTGCGCAGGCAAGTTTTGGTACAATTAGGGCCGACCTACAAACTAATGAGAGCGGCTCGTTGACCGAAGAAACTATTGGGGCGTATGTCAAGGCTTTGAAGAATATTTTTGTTATAGAAGACTCCCTTGCATGGAATCCAAACTTGCGTTCAAAAACTGCAATACGCACGTCCGATACTCGCTATTTTACTGACCCTTCGATTGCAACTGCGGCGCTGGGCGTTGGTCCTCAGGACTTGATGGGTGATCTTGAGACATTCGGGTTGTTGTTTGAGACACTTTGCATTCGCGATTTGCGTGTTTTTGCCGATGCACTATATGGCAACGTATATCATTTTCGCGATAAGAACGGTCTGGAATGTGATGCTGTGGTGCACTTGCGTGACGGCCGTTATGGACTGATAGAAATTAAATTGGGGGGGGATAACTTAGTGAGAGAAGGGGCCGAGTCGCTCAAAAAATTAGCCAAAAGCATTGATACCACAAAAATGAAAAAGCCTTCGTTTTTAATGGTTCTTACGGCTGTTGGACCTTATGCCTATAAGAGAGACGATGGTGTGTTTGTCGTGCCTATAGGCTGTTTAAAGGATTAAATTCTCGCTTTTTAAGTTATAACCGCCTGTCACTGTTTCGGTGACAGGCGGTTTTTAGATGTTATAGCGCTTGGGCTCAATGGTGTTATTAACAACAGCCATTAGCCGATGATTAGCGGGTTTCGCTTATGCCGAGGATGATGTTGATGATGTTGTTCACGTCGGCGATGTCGATTGAGCCGTCCTTGTTGACATCGGCGCGGCCCTCATACTTGGCGGCCTCCTCGGCGCCCAGAATCACGTTGATGCAAGCGTTCACGTCGGCGATGTCGACTGCGTCGTCACCGTTAACGTCGCCGGGAACATAAACCTTGCCACCCTGCTCAACCTTGAACCACAGGTTACCGGGGTTGAAGGTGATAACATACTTGCCGCTTGCGCCAGCCACCTTGTAGGCTTTGTCGGTGCTGGGCTGGGTAGTAGTCTGCTGGCCGATGACAACATCCTCGTCGGCGCCTTCGGGGCCAAAGCGCTTGGCGTTTATAGCGTCCCACGAGCCCTTGGCACCGGTGAACACGAAGTAAACGTCGCCACTCATCTCGGCATTGTAGGTATAGGTGATGCCGTCCTCGGTCTCCATCTCCTTGGGTGCGCTTACGCTCCAGCTGCCGAAGGGCTCGTCACCGATGATGTAGTAGTGGTCGTACTGTGGTGAGCCGTCGGCAACTGCAACGAGGGTGCGAGCCTCCATATCGATGGTGAGGATGTAACGGCCCTGAGGCAGGAAGAAGCTCCACTCGCAGCTGTCGGCGCTCAGTGCTACAGCCACGCCCAGCTCGCTGCTCAGGTCATAGCCGCCAGGTTCGGGTGAGCCAAAGCGATAGGGCAGGATGCCTGTCCAGTTGGCGTCAAACTTTGAGAGGCCCTTAGTGAAGTTGAAGTAGCCAGTCGCGGCAGCGATTTCAATCTTGCCAGTGTAAACCTTGTTGTCGGTGGTGGCGAGCTTAGTACCTTGGTTGGTAGCCCATGTCTGGCCGTTCACATCGCCCAGGACGTAAACGCCGTCGGGGGTGATAACCTCCTCCTCGATTTCACCTTCGGGGTGAACCTTGAGCGAGGGAATAGAAGAGTCAACGGTGAGGGTGTAGTCGCCCTCGCCGGTGATGAGGAATGCGTTGCTGGTCTCAACACCGGGCTCGTTGCACACGATGAGCTGGTCGAAGTTGTTGCTGTCGATCACATAGTTGTTCCAGGGAGCAGCAAAACGATAGGGAGCGATGTCGTCCCATCCGCTTGAGGTTTCGGCGAGCTTGGTAGTGAAGCTGAAGTAAGAACCAGCCTTGAAGTGGGCCTTGATGGTGTAGGTTGTGCCCTCAACGAGGGTCATCTCGGTGCCAACCGAGGGATCCCATCCCTGGTCGCCCACGTTACCCAGGATGTAAACCTGAGCCTGCATGCCCAGTGTAGCGGCTGCGGCGATGCAAAAAGATGTAAAGAGCTTTTTCATAAATTTGTTTTAGTGAAAATGGTTAATATGGAGTTTTTAAGGAAAAATAGGGTTAACCGCTTTATGCCGCGGCTAACCCTAAATTATAGTCTATCTTTACTCAACAGCGCGGAAGTAGTAGGCTCCCATGATGTCGTTGAAGATTACGAAGTACTTGCCACCCTCGCTGGGCATGATGTTGTCGCCGCAGTCGCTGATGCCAAGGGGCCATGTCTTGCCGCCCCAGTCCTTGCCACCCCATGCGAGGTTAGAGCAGAACTTCAGGCCGCCGCCCACGTTCACGATTTCGATGGTCTCGCTCCAGTCGTGGCACTCAAGCGAAGCCTGAGTGGTCTCGGGAGTCATAGCGTTCTGGCTGGGATCCCATCCCTGGTAGTCGCCGGGGATAGAGATAGCGGTGTAAACTGCGTTGCACTCGATGGGCTCATAAGCGATGGTCATCGCCTTAACGTTGAAGGTAATCTTGTAGTAGCCGGTGAGCTCGGGCTTGAAGGCCTCGGCCTTCTCCTTGTCGGCGGCACTGTTCACGATGATGATTGAGCCATCCTCCTTGCTCTTGGCAAAGTAGGGATAGCGCTGACCTTCCTGCTTGTAGATGTAGAACACCGAGTTGGCGTCGAGCTTGCCAGCGAAGAGGATTTCCTCATAGTTGGCGTGGTTGGGATACATGGGAACGCACGATTCGGCAAGGAAGCTGCCGGTGCCGTTGCCCACGAAGTTGCCGCTGATGTACCAAACCTCGGGCACGGGGATGGGCACGATGGTCACGGTGAGTGTGGTCTCGGCCTCGTGGCGCACAGTGGCTCCGTTAACGGTGATAAGGCTCACCACCTTCAGGGGCAGAGTGCGTGCTACGCTCTCGGTGCCTGCCATCTTGATAACGGCGCTGGTCACGTCGTCCTTCTTGGCCAACTTGTCGTGCATGGGAATCTCATAAGACTTGGTCAGTGCCTCGTTGAAGAGAGTCGCCTGATATACAACGGTGGCCTCCTGGGGAGCGTCGACGATTGAGTTGAAAATCGCCACCTCATCCTTTTCGGCCCACTCGGGTGCGTTAAAGTCAATTGCGGCAACGGGAGTTACCCTCACCTCGGTAGAGAGGGGTGTCTCGGGGTCGCTCGACTGAGGATTGCTCCAGTCCTTAAAGTTCTCGGTGCAAGAAGCGAGAAGACCGGCAGCCAATGCTATCGAAAATATTGATGCAAATTTTTTCATAAGTTAATCTTGTGTTGTTTTACTCGGGCCGGGGCAGGGCAAGCCTTGCGGCAGCCCCGCCGCGGCTGCGAGTGATTAGTGATTACTCCATTCTACCGGTTTCCTTAGTGAAGTTGAAATACAGAACCTGGCCGGCCTTGCCCTGGATGCGATCCTGGTCGCCGCCCATGCCGCGGTAAGAGATTGCCTCGGGATCATCGCCAATGCCGGTGATAAACTCGCTCTTCCACCAGTCGTAGCCGGGAACCTTCACATAGGCGCGAACACCGCCGTCGCCCGATGAGTCGTTGGCAAATGGGGGAGATACAAATTCGCCGTCGGCAACAGTGGGAACGCTGAACATGCAGCCGTCCTCCTTCTCGGCCCAAGAGCCACCAGGAGTGATAGTACCCATGAGCCAAACCTCAGGCTTGTTGAACGTCACGTCGTACTTGATGTCGCGGCCCTCAACCGAGCAGGTGATGATCATCAGGTACCAGCCGGGCTTGCTCGAGGCGATGTTGCCACCGTTGTCGATAATTTCGTCGCCCAGTTCGCTCTCGGGATTGATGGTGATGCCGCCGAAGCCAACCTCGCCACCGTCCCAGGCAGTGTTCATGTTAAACTTGATACCGCTGTCGTCAATGAATACAAGGTGCCAGAACACGTGCGGAGCCTCATAAACCTGAACCATCTTGAGCGAAGTGTCCCAGTTCCAGCCGTTGAAGTTACCCACGAGGTAGAGGTTGTCGGGCGTGGTTACAGGGGCAAGCGAGAACTTGAGCACGGTCTTCTCAACCTGCACTACGTTTGACTTGATGCGCGAAGCCTCGATGACGTCGCCAGTGGTGAGGTTCATCACTGCCTCGGCCTGGAAGTAAACGGGAATAGTCATGGGGAAGTCGGCCTCAACCTTGCCCTTCTCGAGCATCATGGTGGTGAGGGTGCTTGCCACGAGCGCCGGGTCAACGGCGAGAGTAGTGGTCTTAGAGTTGACCTGGATCATCTGAGCGTCGGCCATGTCGGCGCTGGTTGCTACATATATATTATATGTTACGGCAGCGGGATAGCCATAGTTGGGCTGGATGCA
>JABUUJ010000025.1:47854-52013 GCA_021443235.1 Muribaculaceae bacterium | reverse complement strand
TTAATATATTTTTTCATATTGTCGTTTTCTCAATAAAGTGTTGATGTTCTCTTATTGATTACTTGTAACCCTCGTTCTGGGTGAGGTTGCGGTTGGCAACGAGGTCGGATGCGGGAATGGCAAACACGTTGCGGTACTGGTCGAAGTTGCGGCCGCTTATTTCGCCGCCCTTCCACTGCCAAGTGTAGTCGCTGTTGCCGCCAAACTTGCCAAAGCGGATAAGGTCGGTGCGGCGGTGGCCCTCAAAGTAGAACTCGCGGCCACGCTCGTCGAGGATGTCCTGCAGCGACACCTTGGCCAGATTGCGTGCGTGAGCACGGCTGCGCAGCACGTTAACCATTGTGGTGGCCTTGTTCACGTCGTTGTTCTGGCGCAGAGCGCACTCGGCAACGGTGAGGTAGGCCTCGGCCTTACGCATCATGAACACGTCCATGTCGGGGTGGGTGTTGTCCTTGGTGGCGCTGTTGTCGGTGGTGAAGTTGTTGAACTTAGCCACGCCGATGCCGCTCTTGAACGTACCCGGGGTGTTGATGTTGAGCTCGCGGCCCTTGGTGTCGAACAGCGCGCGGTCGTCGCCAGCGGCGATGTAGGTGTCATAGGCGGCAGCCTCGGGAGCATCGTCGAAGGGGAAGAACAGGCGCACGAGCTCGGGACGAGCGCGGTTGCCGCCCCATGCCTGTCCGCTCACGCCGTTGATCGAGCGCTTGCCAGCGTCGCTGAAGAACTCGTCGTAGCGCAGGTCGTGCATGTCGCCGTCGTGAGTAGAGGCGATGAGGTAGAGAGCCACACCCCACGAGGTGGTGCGCTGTCCGTCGCTGATGATGGGGAAGATTGCCTCATAGGCGGCGTCGGTGCGGTCGTTGTCGCCCATAAACAGCATCTGGTAGGGAGTGAACTCCCAGTCCTCGCTGATTGAAATGCCGGTGTCGGGATCGGTGGCGGTGCCACGGTGCGACGAGCCCACGGTGTGGAGCTTGTAGGGCGAGTCGATTACCATCTGGGCATACTTCTCGGCGTTGGCCCACTGGGGAGTGCCAGTGTAAACCTCGGCGTTGAGGTAGAGGCGCGACAGCAGCAGCCAAGCGGCGGCCTTGTCAACGCGGCCATAGCCGGCGTCGCTGCTCTTCTTGGGCTTGGGGTCGGCGAGCACTTGGGCTTTGTCTTCGGTCTCGCCAATGATAGTCTTAAGCTCATTCTCAAGCCAGCTATAAACCATCTCACGCTTGTACTGCTCGGGCTTTTCGCTCGAGATAGTAGTGGTGAAGGGAATGTTTCCGAATGCGTCCATCAGCAGGTAGAACTGGAAGGCGCGCACGAAGCGAATCTCGGCACTCATGGTGGCGTCATACTCGCCAAAGTCCTTGAGATACTGGTTGCAGTAGGAGATACCCACGTTAAGGCGGTAGTAGTAGCCGCGCAGCATGGGGTGAGATGCGTCATAGGAGTTGTAGCAGAACGAGCCGATACCGTCGTCGCCCCAACCGCAGAATGCCTCGTCGGTGGGTAACTCCTGGCTGTTCCAATACTGGCGGTAAAGTCCTGATGTACCGCCGTCGATGCCGTCGACGTCGCAGTCGCCATTGGCTCCACCGTTTCCAGCCAGAGCGAAGTTGGCGTAGCACTTGTTAAACAGCTGCTCGGGTTCTACCTCGGTCTGCAGCGACGGGTCGATGGGCGACACGTGCAGGTCGTTGAGGCAAGAAGACAGCCCTGCCGACAGCAGTAATGCTGCCACGGGTGCGATATATTTAAAAACCTTATTCATTTTCTTGTAAGTTTATAAAGTGCATTAGAAATTCAGTGAAAGACCCATAATGAATGAGAATGGACGAGGATAAAGGTTGTTGTCGATGCCGCCGAATACCTCGGGGTCGATGCCTTTATACTTGGTGATGCAGAACACGTTGTTCACGGTAGCGAAAACGCGGCCGCCAATTCCGTTGTAGCTGTTGCCCTTGAACAGGCCGCTGAAGCTGTAACCCAGGGTGATGTTGTCCATCTTGAGGAACGAAGCGTTCTGTACCCAGCGGTCGCTCAGGGTCGAGTAGTTGTCGTAGGTCGTCCAGCCATAAGCCAGGGCGCTCACGAGACGGTTGTTGAGGTAGGTGCCGCTCACGTTCTCGCACACTGAGCTCTGGCCCACGTTGCGGAAACCGCACTCGGTGTCGTTGAACACATAGTTGCCAATGTTAGAGCGCATGTTGAAGCCGAAGTCCCAGTTCTTATAGTCGAGGCGTGCGCTCAGACCCATGGTCACGGGAGCTGCCGGGCTCTTGTAGAAGTACTTGTCGGCCTCGCTGATTACGCCGTCGGCGTTGCGGTCAACAAAAGCGCCCTCGATGGGCATGCCGTCCTTGTCGTAAATCTGCTGGTAAACATAGTAAGAGCTTGCGGGATGTCCCACCGAGTGAGCCTGTGCTGTAACGCCCGTACCGCTGCTGATGCCTCCTGTGGGCACATAGTAGCTGGGGTCGTCGTCGATGAGCGCGGTGATTTTGTTCTTGTTGTAGGTGAAGTTGTAACCCAGGTCGAGGGTCATGTCTTCGGTCGAAATCACCTTGTAGTTGATTGAGAACTCAAGACCGACGTTGCGCAGCGTACCGATGTTCTGGTTCACCTGGTTGCGGAAGTTGCTTCCGGCTGCCACTGCGGCATAGTTGATAAGGTCGGTAGTATTCTTCAAGTACCAGTCGATGGTACCGGTGAGGCGGTTGTTGAGGAAACCGAAGTCAAAGCCCACGTTGGTGGTGGTTGTGGTCTCCCACTTGAGCGCGGGGTTGTAGGCGTTGGGACGTGCCAGCGAGCCGTTGCCCATCAGGTCATAGAAGCTGCCCACAACGCCACTGCTCATCGAGTAGTTGGCAAAGTAGCCATAGTCGCCGATGCCGTCCTGCTGGCCGGTTCTACCCCAGCCAAGACGCAACTTGAGGTCGCTCAGTGTCTCGTTGTCTTTGAGGAAGTCTTCCTTCTTGATGCTCCATGCCAAAGCGGCCGAGGGGAAGTAGCCCCACTGAGTGTTGGGCGAGCCCGAGAGCCAGTTGAAGCGCGAGCTACCGTCGGCACGCATGGTGAAGGTGAGGAAGTACTTGCTGTTGTAGATGTAGTTCAAGCGGCCGAAGAACGACACGAGGTAGTTCTCGGTGCGGTAGCCCTTACCGTCGTTCTGCTTGGTCTCAACGTGGATTTGTCCAGCCTGTGGGAGCGACGAGTTGATGGGGTAGTGATCCCAGTAGAGGCTGTTGTTCTTGCGCCAGAAGTGCTGCCACTCATAACCGGCCATGATGTCGAAGTGGTGCTTCTCGGTGAAGTCCTTGTAATACTGTGCGTAGGTTGAGAGGGTGCGGTTCTCTTTCCACTCCTCGCTCCAGCCCTCGCTGCCCCAGTAGTTGGCGTTGGGGCTTGCGCAGTCAACGATGGTGGTCTGCTTACCGCCGGCGAAGTCGCCGCCGAGGGTGAGGTGCAGGCGCAGGTCCTCGAAGCCGTGGATCTTGTAGTCAACATCGGCGCTACCGGTGAAGGTGTGGCTGTTGGCACGGTCGTTCTTCAGGTCGAGGATTGCCACGGGGTTGCGGGGCGCGTTGGTGTTGGTGATAGTGGGCCAAGCCGCGTCGCCGGCGTCGCTGTTAGATGCGAGCCACTCGAAGTATCCTTTGAAGTTGTCAAAGCCGGTAGCCTTAACGGGCTGGGTGGGGTCCATGCGCACTGCGTTGCCAATGGCGCCGCCGTCGGCATAGCGGTTCTTACCCCACATCCACTTGGCGTTGAGGTTCAGCACCAGGTGGTCGTTGAAGAGCGACGGGTTGAGGTTGGCTGCGATAGTGTAGCGCTTGTACTCGCTGGTCTTGAGGATACCCTGATTGCCAGTGTAGCCCAGCGACAGGCGATAGGGGAGGATTGTGCCTACCGAGCCCGACACGTTGATGTTGTGGTCGTGGCTGAAGGCAGTGCGGTAAATCTCTTTCTGCCAGTCGGTGTTGGCATCGCCCAGTGCGTTCATTGCGGGATCTTTCAGCTTGGGATCGGCGTCGGCATAGAGGGCGGTCACAAATGCGCGATACTCGTCGCCGTTCATAACCTTGAGGCTCTTTTTGCGCTTGCTCACTGTGAAGCTGCCGGTGTAGCCTACGCTGGGCTTCTGTCCGCGCTTACCTTTCTTGGT
>JABUUJ010000025.1:40966-47051 GCA_021443235.1 Muribaculaceae bacterium | reverse complement strand
TAGCCGGATTTAGGGCGATATTCAGTAGCATTGTTAAGGTTAACGGTCGTTGTGCTAAAGTGCCTAAAAGTGCAACTTAATATCTTTTGCAAATTTAAGACAAATTGATTTCTTGTCACATTATTTATGTGTTAAAAAATTGCGTTTTGTGTGCAATCGTTTGCACCACTCGGTTTTTTTTGCTAAATTTGTGGCAACTAATTAAAAAAACGCTCTTATGAACCCACCGCATGTTTTGACCATGAAGGATATCGCCCGCATGCTTGGCGTGTCGGTCGCTACCGTGTCGAGGGCGCTGCAAGACAGCCCCAGCATCAGCAAGAAACGCAGGGAGGAGATCCAGCAGTTTGCCCGCGAGCACAACTACTTTCCCAACGTCATCGCCGAGCAGTTGCGCAACAGCCGCCGCAGTCCCGTGAAGATGATCGGCGTCATCGTGCCCGAGCTCGTGCACTACTATTTCTCGGCTGTGCTATCGGGCATCGAGGCCGCCGCCGACCTCAAGGGCTACCGCATCCTCGTGGCGCAGAGCAAGGAGCAATATGACCGCGAGGTGAAGATATGCGAGTCGTTCTACCACAACAAGGTGTGCGGCATCATCGTCTCGCAGGCCAAAGACACTGTGCAATATGAGCACTTCAAGAAGCTTGAGGCCGATGGCGTGCCACTGGTGTTCTACGACCGCATCTGCCCAGTGCTCAACGCCAGCCGCGTGGTTGTCGACGACTATATGGGCGCGCTCAAGGCCGTGTCCTACCTCATTGAGCGAGGATGCCGCCGCATCGCCTACTATGGCACGTCGCACAACATGGAGATAGGCAAAAACCGCTTCAACGGCTACAAGGACGCGCTCTACAAAAACGGGCTCAAGTTTGACGAGAGCCTGGTGAAGATGTGCGACACTCGCGCCGAGGCCGAGAACATCACGCCCCAAATGCTGAGGCTCGAAAATCGTCCCGACGCCATCTTTGCCGTCAATGACGAGACCGCTATCGGAGCACTCTATGCCGCCAAGCACATGGGATTTAATGTGCCCGAGGACCTGTCGATATGTGGCTTTACCAACGATTATGGCGCCACCGCTTGCGACCCGCAGCTCACCACCGTGGAGCAGCGAGGCATCGAGGTGGGACGTGAGGCGGTCGAGATACTCACGGGCCTCGTCGAGGGCACCCTGCAGCGCGGCAAGGCCGAGAAGCGCATCGTGAAAACCCGCCTCGTAGTGCGCGGCACAACCCGGTAGTGTCTTGACATTGACATTGACTTTGACTTTGACTTTGACTTTGACTTTGACCTTGACTTTGACTTTGACCTTGACTTTGACATTGACATTGACTTTGACCTCTCGTTACAATCGTCACAGTCGTCCCTTCAAGCCGATTCGTCCATTCGTCTATGCGTCTATGCGACTACGCGCCTAAGCGAAAAAAACTCTATAAACACTAAACAATAAACTCTAAACTATAAACATTACAATTAAATCGGGATGAAAAAACTTTTATTGACTCTTGCGGCGATGATTGCCGTGTTGCCCATGATGGCCGAGCGCGTTGAGCGACCACGACTCGTCGTGGGAATCATCGTGGACCAGATGCGATGGGACTTCCTCTACACCAACTATGAACGCTATGGCAATGGCGGATTTCTGCGATTGCTCAACGACGGACTGAGCTATGGCAACTGCATGGTCGACTTTCTGCCCACTATCACCGCTTGCGGGCACGCGAGCCTCTACACTGGCACCACGCCTGCCATCCACGGCATCGCCGGTAACAGTTGGTGGGAAAACGGAGAGCGCTTCAGCGCTTGCGGCGACGACAGCGTTGAGGGCGTGGGCACCACCAACAAGGTGGGTAAGAAATCGCCTCGCAACATGCAGGTTACCACGTTGGGCGACGAGATGAAACTTGCCACCGACTTCCGCTCTAAGGTTATCGCCATCGGGCTCAAAGACCGCGCGGCGATACTTCCTGGCGGCCATGCTGCCAACGGCGCGTTCTGGTTCGACGGCGAGCTGCCGGGCTACATCACCAGCTCTTACTACATGAAGGATCTGCCCAAGTGGGTGAAGGATTACAACAAAAAGCACAAGAAAGACCTTGCCAAAGACCATTGGAACACCATTATGGGCGTGCGCACCACGATGGAACTCGCACGCGAGGCCGTCGATGGTGAGAAACTGGGCAACGACAATGTCCCCGACCTGCTTGCCATCAGCCTCTCGACCACCGACGCCGTGCAGCACAACTTTGGCACTCGCAGCACCCGCACCGACTCAATTTACCTTGAGATTGACCGCCAGCTGGAGCAGTTGCTCAAGCACCTCGACAGCCGTGTGGGTAAGGGCAACTATCTGGTGTTCCTCACTTCCGACCATGGCGGCACCCACAACTATAAATATATGACATCTAATAAGTTGCCCAGCGGAGCGTGGAGCCCGTGGGGCGACAAGCCCAAGCTTGACGCCTACCTGCAAGGCGTCTTCGGGGTGGATAAACTGATACTTGCCGAGGCTGAGTATTATTTCTATCTCGACAATGCCAAAATCGCCCAAAACAAACTTGACCGCGAGGCTGTGAAGGCCGAGGCTGTGAAGTGGCTTATGTCGCAACCCGATGTGCAGTGGGCCGTCGACGTGGAGCACATTGACCGCGTCACCATGCCTGCCGAAATCAAGGAACGCATCGTCAAGGGCTACCACCCGCAACGCAGCGGCGAAATCTATGTTCTGCCTGTCACGGGCTACTTTGCCGGCGACCGCACCGCCAAGGGCTCTAACCATGGCTCATGGAATCAGGGCGACTCGCACATACCGCTGATTTTCATGGGATGGCACATCAAGCCCGGTGAGAACAACACCCGCTGCAACATGAGCGACATCGTGCCCACTGTGTGCTCGATGCTGCACATCCAGTCGCCCGACGGCTCCCTCGGCAACCCGTTGTTCTGACGTTGACCATAGCTCGCTGCGCGAGCGTTCAACATTGTTTAATATGGTTCAACGTTGTTCAACATTGCCCCACACCACCGCGAAGCAGGAATTGACCTTGACTTTCTCGTTACAATTAGCGCCCCCCTCTGCCAACTGGTAAAGGGGGGCGCAATATTAATGCTTGAATATCATTTCTCGCCATTAGCCATTAGCCATTAGCCAATAGCCAATAGCCATTAGCCAATAGCCATTAGCCATTAGCCACGTTATCCCAGCACGATGTTGATCACGGCGTTGACGTCGGCGATGTCGATTGTGCCGTCGCCGTTAACGTCGGCATTGCCTGGGTAGTCGCTTGCCGACTTGTTGCCCAAAATGATGTTAATCAATGCGTTGACGTCGGCAATGTCAACCACGCCGTCACCGTTAACGTCGCCAGTCTCATATTCCTCGTCGAAGTTTTTCTCAACTATATTGTAGAAGAATGCCCATGGCAAAGAGCGCAGATAGGACGTTTTCGACCCGATGGGGACATAGAGCGTTGAGTTCTTCATGTCAACGTTGGTGAACACGTCGTTGTCGGCACAGTGGGGCGGTCTGGAACTTTTAGAGTAGGCGTTGAGCGCACCCTTGATGCGGAATGCCAGCTTGCCTATCGTCGACACTTCTTTGCCCAAGTGTATCTCTTTCACGTTGTTGCAGTCCAAGAAAGCACCGTTGCCAATCTGGTAGCCATTGTTCGACACATCAATCTTGGTGAGGCCCGTGCAGTAGGCAAACGCCGAGTCGCCTATCGTATAGTAGGTGTTCTTGGGGAATTTGATGGTGGTGATGCCCGAGCAGCTAATAAATGCTCTACGGTCGATAATCTGAATATCGGTATTCTCCAGGTCAACTGTGGTAATCTTAACTTGTCCTGGACGCTGCTCGCGGTCGTGAACCACGCCAGCGCCAATCTCTATCAGATGGTGAGAATAGCGGTCGTCCTGAGTCGAAAGTCCCACAATGTTGTTGCGGGCCCAGCGGTCAACTGACCAGTTGAGACTGTTGCCTTTGGGATCATAGACGAGTGCTGCCTCGCCGATTCCGTCGTCGCTGTCCCAAGGCTGTGTCCTCACTGTGTAGCCACGGCCTGTTTGGTCGAAGAAGTCGCTGGTGAGCTGGCTGTTCTCGTTGTTGAACGAGTTAAATGCCTCATAGCCATCGTCCATAGCAAACTGGATGGCATCATAGCCTTCCATGTCGGGGGCATAAATTGCCATATCGTCATTGTCGGGGAACACCATGCTTCCTCCTAACGTGGGCGGCATCCATGTTGTGATGTAAAGGCGCTTGAGACCTGAGTTTTCAAAAGCTCGGTTACCAATATACTGTATCGAGCTGGGCAACTTGACAATCGTGAGTCGGCCACAGCCAGCGAAGGCGGTGTGGCCAATCTCCTTGCAGCCATAGGGGATGGCAATGGCATCCAACCCTACGTGGTCGACAAATGCGCCTTTGCCGATTGTGTCCACTTCGGGATGGAGGTCCATTTCATGGGCACCCGACGGTGCCAGCACCAGGGTCTTGAAGTCCTTGGTGTAGAGTGCCGAGTAATGTCCCTCTGCACCAGTAATGATATTGCGGCCGCGGTGGCTTGTAAAGATGGGGTTGCCTTCAGAGGCATAGACGTCGGTGAGCAGGTTGCAATATCCAATGATGTTATAGCCTATCTCGGTACACTGTGCTGGAATAGTCAGCTCTTTGAGGCGGTAATTAAACATGAATGCATAGTAACCAATCTTCTTGAGTGTCGATGGCAAGCTGATTGTGTAGAGGTTGCAGTGACGGAAAGCGTTATCACCTATCTCGGTCACTGTATAGGTTGTGGTGCCTGAAGGCCTGGTGCTGACTACATGGTTGGCAGTGGAGGGTATAACGATGTCGCCACTGTATTTGCCGTAGAAGTCGTTGGGGTCATCATCGTTAGTATCAACGAATATTCTGGACACAGCACAGGTTCGGGTGGTTGTTGTCAGGATGGTGTAGAATATGTCCTGGCCATAGGCGTTGCGCGCGAAGAAGTCGTAGGGCACCTCGTCGATGGTGAACGAGCCCCACTGGTTGGCGTTCTGGTAATTGGACAACTGGCCCTTTGCCACGTGAACCTTGCACGTCGTGGTGTTCACGCCGGTGAACAGGCTTGCCTGGTAGCTGAGTTGCGACATGGGTGCAAGGCAGGTGATGTGCTTCAGATATGAGAGGCCCGAGAAAGCGCCTGTGGCTATCGATGTGACAGTGGGTGGCAGGATGATGTGCGTTTCGTGGATGATGTTGGAGAAGCAGTTCTCGCCGATGCTTGTCACGTTGGGTTGCACTACAAATTTATTTCCCGTAACTTGGGCTACGCCCAGCAATCGGCCGCTTTGCACGAGGCACTTGTTGTCGGCGCTTGCACCATAGCCATAAAAAGTACTCAGGTTGGTGCAGTCGCGGAACAGTCCGTCGGGGATGGTGGTGTTGATTGTTGACGGCAGCTCGAGCGAGACGAGCTCGTCGCAATAGTGAAACGCGGTTGACATGATGCCACGCACTGTGTAGGCATCGCCACTGTGGCTATACACCACTTCGGGCACTTTTATTACGCCTTTGTAGCGGTATTCGGGCTTTGAATAGGCATACATGTTGCTTGTAATCATGCACTCGCCCGATTTTTCAACGGCTGTAAGCCACACAGTGCAGCCCTCAAACTCGCCCGATGCCGGCACTTGGTAGGAAAAATCAATTTGGGTGGCGTTTGCCGTGATGCCCATTGCCATCGTGAGCATCAAAGAAATTAATCCTAATGTTTTCTTCATAACTATTTGGTTTTTTTAGTGTTAGTAAAGTCGTTATTGGGTTTTTATCTCGTTGGTTCATGAAAATCAATAGCACAAATAGCGGCATTAAGTTTCAATCAAATGCAAAGTTATAACAAAATTTACAATTTTACCCCCTCAACAAGTAAAAAATGCCTAAAAATGAAAAAATAAGCCCCCTAAAGGGGGTAATGACTTTGACCTTGACTTTGACTTTGACTTGATGGTGGGGGTCGCGTACCTACGGCACGCCTTTATTTGTGTGGCTCTATACACAGGCACGACCACATCCGGTCGCTGCGCTCCCTCCTGTGGT
>JABUUJ010000025.1:20571-40869 GCA_021443235.1 Muribaculaceae bacterium | reverse complement strand
ATTTAAATACTTTAATATTCATTTCTCGCCATTAGCCATTAGCCATTAGCCATTAGCCAATAGCCAATAGCCATTAGCCGAGTATAATATTGATAATGGCATTTACGTCGGCGATGTCGATTGTGCCGTCGCCGTTAACATCGGCTCGGCTGCCATATTTACTTGCCTGGTCGTTGCCCAAGATGATGTTTATAAGGATGTTAACATCGGTGATGTCGACTGTGCCGTCATCGTTGACGTCGCCAGCGAGGCTCTGCGGCACGGCGTCGGGATGCAGGTCGATGGCACCCGCAACCTCGGTCGACACCTCGCCCAGCCAGCCGCATTGCTGCAACACGCCGCAATACACCTTGATATATTTCACACTCCTAAGACTCACTGGGTTACCCACGCTATCGATTGCCCAGTCGAGGTCAAAACCGAGGTTCTGCACATCGGTGGGCGTGCCACCCGAGTAGCGGAAGTCGGGGCGGTTGTCGACATATCCCCAGTCGAAGAAATACTGCGTCCAGTTGCTGCCTTTGCCGCTCAGGTCAACGGCGTTGCAGCGCAACTTGGTGCCTGCAAACGAGAGCGATGCGCCATCAATCCACAGCGGCCAGTAACTTTGCAGGTGCACGTTGTTCTTGTAGAGATAGCCAGCCTGCAGGCTGTCGACGCTGTTGCACGTCCACGCCACGTAGGTGGTGTCGGTAATGGCCTTGATGGTGGGGTGGGGCGTGGGTGTTTTTCCCTCATCGGGCTTGTAATAGGTGATGCTGAAATCGTGCTGGGTCTTGGCGTTACCGTGCTCGCTGCCAGCCAATTCATACCACGGCCCGTTGAGGTCGTTGGCCACCATTACGATGCCGGGCTCACTGCTGCCGTTGCGTGACGTGGGGCTTGCCTGCGATGCGTTGCCCAGAATCTGCAGGTCGCGCTCGCCCTTGACGTTGACCAGCGGGTGGTCGAAACCGAACACCACATATCCGCCGTAGCTGCCCAGCGAAATCATACTCTCGGCAATCACCATCTCGCCGTCGTCCTCATATCCGCAGATGCTCTGCTCCACCTTTTTCAGCACCTCGTCTTTGGTCATGCCGGCGGTGACCGCTGGCAGCGTGTTGACAAACTGCCCCGGTGCTGGCACATAGTCATAGACGTGGGTGATATAGGGCTTGTTTTGCGCGCCGGCGCACATTGCCGATGCTATAAATGCAATGAGTAGTAGTCTGTTGATCATTGTGTTATCTCTTTGTTGTGAAGTCTCCTAAAAATACAAAATGGGCGGGGATGTCGCCTGTGCGCACGTCCCACTTGAGCACGCCGTCGCGCCCATAGCAGTAGAGGTGGCCGGGCGACACGTGGTCTTTGGCATCGGTCACAAGGATATCCTTGGTGATGGGGTTCACCGCCACGCCGTAGGGCTGCTGTATCAACGCCTCGGTGCCGTCTTTGATGAAATTGCGGGTGACGACCTCTTGCGTCACGGTGTTGATAATGGCATAGGACACAGTGGTGCGCATCGTCACATAGCTGAACTGCGAGCTCACCACATAGAGCGAGTCGCCGTCGATGCAGCACGCGCTGGCGGGCAGGTCCATCGTCTTGACGAGGCGGTGCTTGCGCACGTCGTAGGCATGCACATTGCCGGGCGTGTCGTAGTAGTCGCCGCGCGACACCACCCACAGGATGCCGTGTCGGTCGGCCTTGACATATTTCAGGTTGATGTCGATGGCGATGCGCTCCTCCTCGGTAAACGATTTGAGGTCGATTACCGAGACGGTGTTCTCATAGTTTGGCACGAGGTATCCGCCTGAGTTGGCGACATATATCTTGCCGTCGACAATCTCGAGCTCATCGGGCTGGAAGCCCACGATGCAGCGGTCAACCACCTGCAGCGTGGCGGTGTCGACCTTTGCCACATAGCCTTGCTGCTTGTAGTCGGGGTCGATAACCACGGGGCCGGCATAGCTGGTGACATAGGCATATCCGTCGCAGAAGCGGATAAATCGGCAGTTAGGTATGTCGATCTGTCCCAGCCGCTTGCGCGTGTCTTTGTCCATGACCTCCACCTTGTTGGAGCAGTTGATGACGGCATAGATGCGGCTACCATATATGCCCAGGTCGTTGCCCACGTCGCCCAGTTCCTTGGGCACGTCGGGGTTGGCTTTGGCGTAGATGTTGCGGGTGTATTTTCCCGTGGTGTAGTCATAGAGATCGAGTGTGGCCTTGTTGCTGCCCATGTTGCCCTCGTTGAGCAGGCAGAAGCCCGTCACGCTGGTGAACTCGGGGCGCGCCACCTCGACCGTCTCGGGGATAAAAATGATATCCTCATTGCGACAGCTCGTGGCAATCACCGCCACCACCAGTAATATGTAAACCTTTACCTTCAAAATCCTATAAAACTTGATACTTGAAAAACTTGAAAAACTTGAAAAACTCGATATTCAGCGCATCGCGCTAAATATCAACCTTCAAGATAAACTTGTAGTTGCGGCCCGGCATGGGGTAGTTTTGTATCACGTCGTAATACTGGTTAAACAGGTTGTTGACCTCGCCGGTGACCTTGAACCGCACTTTGTTGCACCGAAACGAGTAGCATGCCGAGATGTCGTGGGTGTACCACGGTTGCTCGTGGTTGGCGGGAATGTTGGCGCTGTTGTGGTAGCGCTCGCCCACATAGATGAAACTGTAGTTCAGCTCGAGGTCGCGCCATGCGCCGTGCACCACGCAACTGCCACTGTGCCAGGGCACATAGGCGATTTGGCCCTTGTAGGTGCCGCCGTCGCCGCAGTCGTCGGGATTGCTGTAGTCTTGTGCGCGCTGGAAGGTATAGCTCAGGTTAAGGTCCATGCGCACATCGGGCATGGGTCGCACGCTGGCACGCGCGCTGAGGTCTATTCCCTTGATTTTCACTTTGCCTATGTTCATCATCATCCAGCGATACATGCCCGTTCCCTTGGGTACGGCGATGATTTTGTTGGTGATGTAGTTATAGTAGGCGTCGGCACTGATTTTTATTCCGGCAAAGGCTCCGCGGTCGGGCAAGAGCTGGTATTGCGCCCCGATGTCGTATTGCTCGACATATTCGGGCTTGAGCGACGCATTGCCTATGTCGGTGTAATACAGGTCGTTGAATGTGGGCATGCGGAAGATGCGCTTGTAGAATGCCCTGAAGTTGAGGTCGTGTTGCCACCACGGCGCATAGCTCACAAAGACCGCCGGAGTGAACTTGTGGGTCCACTTGCTGTGTCGCGCTATCACCTTGCCATCCGATATGCTCGAGTGCAGGTCGTCGACCATGGTGTAGAGCACGCTGGCCTGTGCCTTGAAGTTGCGCAGGGTGTAGGCTGTGGCGAGTGCGGCGAGACCGGTGTGGCGTGTGGGGTCGCTGAAGTTGGGCAGCGTCGACCTCAGGTGGTTCCACTTGTAGTCGATGCTCAGGTCGATGTCCCAGTTGGTTAGCGGGGTGAACTTGTTGGCGCTCGACACATAGGCTTCGTCTTGCCAGAACTTGTTGTCGATGTGCATGAGTGTGGTGTCGGGGTTGAGATAGCGCATGTAGTCGCGCGCCCACTTGGCGTTGACCATCGTCTCATAGCGTTTGCTCAACTTCTTCTGCCAGCTGCCTTGGGCAAAGAAGTTGCGATCCCACTGCCGCTGCGAGTTTTTCCACACATTGTTGACGATGGCGCCGGGGATGCCGCGCTCGCTGTCGTAGTAATAGGCCTTGGCGTTCCAGCGGCCGCCTGTCGTGGTGCCAAACAGCGCCGCCTCGACGCGCCATGCCTCGATGTCGCCGTTTTGGCGCACGGCGGTGGTGTCCCATGCCAGTGTGCCGTCGCTGAACTTCTTGCGGTAACGGAAGCGGTATTTTCCTGTGGCATAGGTGTATTCGGCATTGAGCGAGAAGCTCACGCGGTTGCTTAGCCGCCATTCCCAGCGCACGCTGGGGTTGGCGAGTCCAAACGACCCGGTGCGCATGGTGATGTTGAGGTTGTGGCGCTTGCTGCCGGCAAAGGTGGGGCGGCGTGTGCGCAGGTAGATGGTTCCGGCGCTGCCATAGTCGCGCGCGGGCTGGAAGATCTCGCTTTTCTGGCCGTTGTAGAGCGATATTTCCTCGATATTGTCGAGCGAGAACTTGCCCAGGTCGATTTGGCCGTTCTGGGCGTTGCCCAGCTGGATGCCGTCGTAGAACACGCCCATGTGGTTGGTGCCCATGCTGCGCAGGTCCACGGTCTTGACGCCGCCCACGCCGCCATAGTCTTTGATTTGCACGCCCGAGAAGTAGCGTATGGCGTCGGCCACGCTGTGGCTGTTGAGGCCCTCGAGAGTCTTGCCGCTGAGCACCTGCGCGGGAATGACCTCGGCATAGGGCTTGCGGCCGTAAACCACCACGTCCTGGATATATTGCATCGAGTCGAGGCGGCTGTGACGCGCGGGCACGGTGTCGGTGCTCTGGGCCAATGCGCCCACAGCCACAACCATTGCCAATGCCAGCACAATATGTCTCAATGTCGTTGTCACGGGTTTCTAATTAAATTTGGCAGGTCTTCTGACTCGCTCCAGCCTCTTCTTGTGTCGACTTGCCTTCCCGCATGCGTCGGTGAGTTGCTTGCAGTGGCTTTGTCAAGGCCTTCTTTAGTGGAGCACACAGCAGCGCCGTCTGCTCGGGATTCTCACCCGATTCCCTTTTCACCCGGTGGGATTTCTCCCCTCCAGGCACCAAATCACGCTACAAAATTACAAAAAAATCCCATTCCATGCCCCAAAAAATCACCATCCCCCCACAATTTTTTTTTCACAAAGAAACCCAAGAAATTATTTATAGTTACAAAAAGAGCAAGCCATTAGGCCTGCTCTTTTATGTGTGTGTGGATGTTGATGCGCGGTTAGTTGTTGGCTTTCTCCACTTTAAGCACGGTGACGTTGACGAGCTCTACTAAGTCTCTATAGGTTGTCTTGGGTCCCTGCACGGTGACCTTGTCGCCCACCTCGATGCCCAGGCTCTTGAAGTTCTTGGTCTTGCCGTCGGCGTCGAGGGTGCCGTAGATATAGAGCTTGCCGGTGCTGTCCTCAAGATACCAGTTGCCCCATGTGTCGTTGACTATTTCGGTGCAAACACCGCACACGGCAAACGTGTCGCCATCGTTGCCGGCAATTACTTCGGCCACGGTGTTGATTTTGACTATGCCCAGGATGATGTTGATGATTTCGTTCACGTCAGTGATGTCGACGGCGCCATCGCCGTTCACATCGGCGCGGCCGTCGAACGTCTCGCCTTCGATTGTGCCGAGGATGACGTTGAGGGCGCAGTTCACGTCAACGATGTCGACTATTTCGTCGTCATTAACGTCGCCCTTAATCGACTTCATCTCGCGGATGCTGGTGAATGCGCTGCACCACGGCTCGGCGTTTTGGTAGAGGCTTAATTTGCCCTGGCGCACATAGAGGGTATTGCAACGAGAATTTAGGAACACGTCGTCGCCCATGGAGCAAGTGGCGGGGTTGGCGATATATGAGTACACCACATCGAGCCAGCCGCAATAGGCGAATGCGCGGTCACCAATTTGTGTCACGCCGGCAGGAATCTTAACGGTAGAGAGATTTGGGCAGCTCATGAATGCATTGGCCTTGATGGTGGTAAGGCTTGCGGGCAGGACGAGTGTGGACATGGCGCAATCGCGGAAAGCCTTGTCGCCGATTTCCTTAATGCCCTCGTTGAAGGTGACTGTCGATAAATTGGAGCAGTTAATGAACGCCTGGTCGCTCACGGTTTCGACAGTGCCGGGAATCTCAATGCTAGTAAGGGCCGTGCACCAGCCAAACGCCTGGCGGTCAAGGACAACAAGATTTGAGGGGAGGGTGACACCGGTTAGCTGAGCGCAGTTGCAGAATGCGGCTTCAAAAATCTGGGTGACTGTGCTGGGAACGGTGTAGTCGCCGCTTTTGGCTGCCGGGCAGGTGATGAGCGTCGACTGATCTTTGTTGAATAGCACGCCGTCGGCGCTGCTATAGACGTAGTTGTCGCTCGCCACGTTGATGGCTTTGAGGCTGCTCATGCTGTAGAAAGCATAGTTGCCGATGTTGTAAACCGATGCGGGGATGTCGATGCTCTCGACCTTGGCACACATTTGGAATGCCGAGCCCTCTATATGGGTGAGTTGGTCATTAAGGATGATGCCGGTGAGTTCCTGGCAGTAGTAAAATGCCTGAGCGCCAATGTTTCTAACTGTGCTGGGAACTGTGTAGTCGCCGCTTTTGCCACAAGGGCAGGCAATGAGCCTCGTCAGGTCTTTGTTGAAAAGCACGCCGTCGGCGCTGCTGTAGTTGGCGTTGTCGCTTGCCACGTTGATGGCTTTGAGGCTGGTCGTTTGGCTAAACGCGCTTTCGCCAATGGTGGTGACTGCCGCGGGAATGTTGATGCCCTCAATCATTGAGCATCTAAAGAATGCCGAGAATCCTATCGAGGTGATGCCCTCGGGCAGAACGATGCTGGAGAGCTCGGTACAGTTGTAAAAAGCGTATTGGTCAATGGCGATTACCTGATAGGTGTTTTCGCCGTTGGTCACGGTGGCGGGGATGGTCACGTCGCCGGTGTAGCTTGCCATGCCCGCTACATCGCCGTAGGTGGCTGCCACGCCGCCGTCGATGATGCTGTAGTAGATGCCGTCGACCGCGAAGTCATAGGCCTGCGCTGTTGTGCCCATTAAAGAGAGAAGCACAACTGTAAGTAATTTGTAGAAACGTTGCATATTGATGAATTTTATGAGGTGGGTATTTTCTAAAAAAAATTGAGGCAGCGCAGCTATGCGCCGCCTCAATTATATGGAATTGGGGGTTGTTATTCTTCTACCATGGTGTCCTCCATCATTCCTGCGAGAGCCATTTCGTTTTTGTCGCCCACGACGAGGCTCTGGTACTCGCGCAGGCCGGTGCCGGCGGGAATGAGGTGACCGCATATCACATTCTCCTTCATGCCCTCGAGGTAGTCGACCTTGCCCTTGATAGCGGCCTCGTTGAGCACCTTGGTGGTCTCCTGGAACGAGGCGGCGCTCATGAAGCTCTTGGTGCCGAGTGCCGCGCGGGTGATGCCCTGCAGAATCTGCTCGCTGGTAGCGGGCACGGCTTCGCGCACCTTGATGAGCTTGAGGTCGCGGCGCTTGAGGTTGGAGTTGAGGTCGCGCAGCTTGCGTGCGGTGAGGATCTGTCCCTTCTGCACTTCCTCCGAGTCGCCCTTGTCGGTAACAATCTTCTTGCCCCAGATGCGGTCGTTCTCTTCCATGAAGTCGCGCTTGTCGACAATCTCTTGCTCGAGGAAGCGTGTGTCGCCTGGATCGAGGATATTGACCTTGCGCATCATTTGGCGCACGATTACCTCAAAGTGCTTGTCGTTGATCTTCACGCCCTGTGAGCGGTAGACGTTCTGAACCTCGTTAACGATATAGTCCTGAACGGCCGTTGGGCCCTTGATGCGGAGGATGTCGGCGGGAGTGATGGCGCCGTCCGACAGCGGAGTGCCGGCGCGCACATAGTCGTCTTCCTGCACGAGGATTTGCTTGGCCATGGGCACGAGATACTTCTTCACCTCGCCAATGCGGCTCGTAACCACGATTTCGCGGTTACCGCGCTTCACCTTGCCGAAGGTTACCACGCCGTCGATCTCGCTCACGATTGCGGGGTTCGACGGGTTGCGAGCCTCGAAGAGCTCGGTCACGCGAGGCAGACCACCGGTGATATCGCCGGCGCCACCGCTCGAGGTGCGTGGAATCTTCACAAATACCTCGCCCGGAGTGATTTCGTCGCCGTCGTTCTTGATAAGGTGTGCTCCCACAGGCAGGGTGTAGGACTTGATTTCCTGTCCGTTGTCATCGAGGAGGATAGCCTCGGGAATCATCATGTGATCCCTGCTCTCGATGATGATGCGCTCGCTGTTGCCCGAGGTCTCGTCGCTCTCGGTGATATAGGTTTGTCCCTCAATAAGGTTCTTGAACGTGAGCTTACCACCAACCTCGCTGATGATTGCAGTGTTGAAGGGGTCCCACTCGCATATCTTGTCGCCCTTCTGCACAGTGTCGCCACTCTTGAAGTAGAGCTTAGAGCCGTAAGAGATGTTACCGCTGGTGAGCACCATCTTGGTGTTGGGGTCGATGATTTGGTACTCGGCCATGCGACCAATTACCACGTCGATGCCGTCCTTGTCTTGAACGGTGCGCAACTCGTCGATGTCGATGCGGCCCTCATACTTAGAGACGATGCTGCTCACGGCGGCCACGTTGCTCGCAACACCACCCACGTGGAACGTACGCAGTGTGAGCTGAGTACCAGGCTCGCCAATCGACTGAGCGGCAATCACGCCCACTGCCTCGCCCTTCTGCACCATCTTGCGGCTCGCCAGGTTGCGGCCGTAGCACTTGGCGCACACGCCACGGTGTGCCTCGCAGGTGAGGACTGAGCGTATCTCGACGCTCTCGATGGGCGATGCCTCGATGCGGTCGGCGGCATTGTCGGTGATTTCCTCACCAGCCTCGACGATAATCTCGCCGGTGGTGGGGTCGACCACGTCGTGTACCGAGACGCGTCCCACGATGCGCTCGCTCAGCTTGGCCACCACGTTGTCGTTGTTTTTCACCTCCTTGCACACGAGGCCGCGCAGCGTGCCACAGTCGTGCTCGTTGATGATCACGTCGTGAGCCACGTCGACGAGACGGCGTGTGAGGTAGCCGGCGTCGGCGGTCTTAAGCGCCGTATCGGCAAGACCCTTGCGGGCACCGTGTGTCGAGATGAAGTACTCAAGCACGCTAAGACCTTCCTTGAAGTTGGCGATAATGGGGTTCTCGATAGTTTGCTGTCCGCCCTCGACACCCGACTTCTGGGGCTTGGCCATAAGACCACGCATACCCGAGAGCTGACGAATCTGGTCCCTGCTACCACGGGCGCCCGAGTCGAGCATCATATATACTGAGTTGAAGCCCTGCTGGTCGGCAGCGATTTGCTTCATCAGGGTGTCGGTGAGGTGAGTGTTTACGTTGGTCCAGATGTCGATGGTCTGGTTATAGCGCTCGTTGTTGGTGATAAGACCCATGGCATAGTTGGCATGCACGCGCTCTACCTGCTCGTCGCCTTCCTTGACGATTTGAGCCTTCTCGGCGGGCACGAGCACGTCGTTGAGGTTGAACGACAGGCCGCCCTTGAATGCCATGTAGTAACCCATGTTCTTGGCGTCGTCGAGGAACTTGGCCGAGCGAGGCACACCGCAGTTGCGTATCACCTTGGTGATGATGTCGCGCAGCGAGCTCTTGGAGATGAGTGTGTTGAGGTAACCCATCTTCTCGGGAACGCAGTTGTTGAACAGGATGCGGCCCACCGAGGTCTCCTCGATGAACTCCTCGTGCAACTCGCCGTTCTCGTCGGCCACCTTGGCGCGCACCGAGATGATGGCATGCATGGCCACCTTGCCCTCGTTATAGGCGATGAGAGCCTCTTCGGGGCCGTAGAACTTCAGGCCTTCGCCCTTGTCGCCCTTGCGCAGCTTGGTGATATAGTAGAGACCCAGTACCATGTCCTGTGAGGGCACGGTGATGGGGGCTCCGTTAGCGGGGTTGAGGATGTTATGGGGCTCGAGCATGAGCATCTGTGCCTCGACAATGGCCTCGTTGCCCAGCGGCAGGTGCACGGCCATCTGGTCGCCGTCGAAGTCGGCGTTGAATGCCGTACATGCGAGCGGGTGCAGCTGGATTGCCTTGCCCTCGATGAGTCGGGGCTGGAATGCCTGAATACCAAGGCGGTGCAGTGTCGGTGCACGGTTGAGGAGCACGGGATGGCCCTTCATCACGTTCTCGAGGATATCCCACACTACGGGTTCCTTGCGGTCGACGATTTTCTTGGCGCTCTTCACGGTCTTCACGATGCCGCGCTCGATGAGCTTGCGTATCACGAAGGGCTTGTAGAGCTCGGCTGCCATGTCTTTGGGAATACCGCACTCGCCCATGTTGAGCTCGGGGCCTACAACGATTACCGAACGTGCCGAGTAGTCGACGCGCTTACCCAGAAGGTTCTGGCGGAAGCGGCCCTGCTTGCCCTTGAGGCTGTCGCTGAGCGACTTGAGGGCACGGTTGGCATCGCTCTTCACTGCCGTGCTCTTGCGCGAGTTGTCGAGCAGCGAGTCGACGGCTTCCTGAAGCATGCGCTTCTCGTTGCGCAAAATCACGTCGGGAGCCTTGATTTCCTTGAGGCGCTTGAGGCGGTTGTTGCGTATGATCACGCGGCGATACAGGTCGTTGACATCGCTGGTGGCGAAGCGGCCGCCGTCGAGCGGGATGAGGGGGCGCAACTCGGGAGGAATCACGGGCAGCACCTTTATAATCATGTTCTCGGGCTTGTTGATGTCTTTGGCCGAGCGGAACGACTCAACCACCTGCAGGCGCTTGAGGGCGTCGGTCTTGCGCTGCTGCGAGTTCTCGTTGAAGGCACGGTCGCGCAGCGAGTTGGCGAGGCTGTCGAGGTCGAGGTCGGCGAGCAGGTCGTAGATTGCCTCGGCGCCCATCTTGGCAACAAACTTGTTGGGGTCTTTGTCGTCAAGCATCTGGTTGCCCTCGGGCAGCTTCTCGATGATGTCGTTGTACTGGTCCTCGGTGAGGATGTCGCCTCTCTCGAGGTCCTTTACCTCATTGTCAACCTGAGCCTGTATGCCGGCGGGGTTGATCACGACATAGCGCTCATAGTAGATTACCATCTCGAGCTTCTTGGTGGGCAGTCCCAGCAGGTAGCCGATTTTGTTGGGTAGCGAGCGGATGTACCAGATGTGCACTACGGGCACAACGAGCGTGATGTGCCCGCTGCGCTCACGGCGCACCTTTTTCTCGGTTACCTCAACGCCGCAGTGGTCACATGTGGTGCCCTTGTAGCGTATGCGCTTGTACTTTCCGCAATGGCACTCATAGTCCTTTACGGGGCCGAAAATCTTCTCGCAGAAGAGTCCCTCGCGCTCGGGCTTGTAGGTGCGATAGTTGATAGTCTCGGGCTTGGTAACCTCGCCGAATGATTTTTCCATGATATCGTCGGGCGAAGCCAGACTTATCTTAATCTTCGAGAAATTACTCTTTGTTCTTTTATCTTTTTTGAAAGACATATTCTAAACTATATTAATTGAGGTAACATTAATCAAGTTCAACTTTCAGGCACAGACCGCGCAACTCGTGCAGAAGCACGTTGAGCGACTCGGGAATTGAGGGCTCGGGCATGCGGTCGCCCTTAACGATGGCCTCGTAGGCCTTGCTGCGGCCCTGCACGTCGTCGCTCTTGACGGTGAGGATCTCCTGAAGGATGTGTGACGCGCCGAATGCCTCGAGCGCCCAAACCTCCATCTCACCGAAGCGCTGTCCGCCGAACTGTGCTTTACCGCCGAGAGGCTGCTGAGTGATGAGCGAGTACGGGCCAATTGAGCGTGCGTGCATCTTGTCCTCAACCATGTGGCCGAGTTTCAGGAAGTAGGTCACGCCCACGGTGGCTTTCTGGTCGAATGGCTCGCCAGTGGCTCCGTCGTAGAGCTGTGTCTGGCCAGCGCGTGGCAGGCCTGCCTTGTCGGTCCACTGGTTCAGGTCGTCGAGACTTGCGCCGTCGAAGATGGGAGTGGCAAATTTCACGCCTATCTCACGCCCGGCCCAGCCCAGTACGGCCTCAAAAATCTGTCCCAGGTTCATACGCGAGGGCACACCCAGCGGGTTGAGCACGAGGTCAACGGGAGTGCCATCGGCAAGGAACGGCATGTCTTCTTGGCGCACTACGCGCGACACGATGCCTTTGTTTCCGTGGCGTCCTGCCATCTTGTCGCCCACGCCGATTTTGCGCTTCTTGGCGATGTAGACCTTGGCAAGCTGCATGATGCCCGAGGGGAGCTCGTCGCCCACCGAGTAGTCGATGCGCTTGCGGCGCAGCTCGGCGTCGATGGCCTTAGACTTGCGCAGGTAGTTCATGATGCACTGTGCCACGAGCTCGTTGGTGTGGGCGTCGTCGGTCCAGTTGCTCAGGTTGACCGACTCAAAGCGCTCTATGTTGTTGAGCACTGCCGCGCTGAAGGCTACGCCCTTGGCCACGATGTCGATGTCGAGATAGTCCTTGATGCCTTGCGAGGTCTTGCCTTGGGTGAGTGTGGCGAGCTTCTCGATGAGAAGGGCGCGCAACTCGTCTTGACGCTTCTGGTAGGTGTCCTCGATCTTCTGGAGCTCGGGGTCACCGCCACGCACGCGCTTGCGCACGGCGCGGGTAAACAGACGTGTGCCCACGATGACGCCCTTGAGCGACGGGTTGGCCTTGAGCGAGGCGTCTTTCACGTCGCCGGCCTTGTCGCCGAAGATGGCGCGCAGCAGTTTCTCCTCGGGAGTGGGGTCGCTCTCGCCCTTGGGGGTGATTTTGCCAATGAGGATGTCGCCGGGAATCACATGTGCTCCCACGCGGATGATGCCGCGGTCGTCGAGATCCTTGGTGGCTTCCTCGCTCACGTTGGGAATATCGTTGGTGAGCTCTTCCATGCCTCGCTTGGTCTCACGCACCTCGAGTGTGTACTCGTCGACGTGTACCGAGGTGAGGATGTCCTCGCGCACCAGACGCTCGTTGAGCACGATGGCGTCCTCATAGTTGTAACCCTTCCATGGCATGTAGGCCACCTTGAGGTTGCGTCCCAGTGCCAGCTCGCCGCTCTCGGTCGAGTAGCCCTCGGTGAGGATGTCGCCCTTCTCGACGCGCTGTCCGCGGTCGCAGATGGGGCGCAGGTCGATTGTTGTGCTCTGGTTGGTCTTGCGGAACTTGGGCAGCTTGTATTCCTTTACAGCGCTGTCAAAGCTGATAAACTGCTCCTCGTCGGTGCGGTCATAACGTATGCGAATCACATCGGCGTCGACATACTCGACCACGCCGGCACCTTCGGCCTGGATCTGGGTGCGGCTGTCATAGGCCAGTCGCTCCTCGATGCCTGTGCCCACGATGGGAGCCTCGCTGCGCAGCAGTGGCACTGCCTGACGCATCATGTTGGCGCCCATGAGCGCGCGGTTAGCATCGTCGTGCTCCAGGAAGGGGATGAGCGCTGCCGCAATAGAGGCAATCTGCTGCGGCGACACGTCCATGTAGTCGACGTCCTCGGGACTAACCACGGGGAAGTCGGCGTCCTCACGGGCCTTGATGCGGCTCTTCTGGAACGAGCCGTCCTCGTTCAGCGGCGCGTTGCCCTGAGCGATGACCTTGCCTTCCTCGGCCTCGGCGGTGAGGTAAACTATATCGTTGTTGTCGAGGTTCACCTTGTGGTCCTTGATGGTGCGGTAAGGTGTCTCGATGAAACCTAACTTGTTGATCTTGGCATACACACACAACGACGAGATGAGGCCGATGTTGGGACCCTCGGGGGTCTCAATGGGGCACAGGCGGCCGTAGTGGGTGTAGTGCACGTCGCGCACCTCAAAGCCCGCACGCTCACGTGTCAGACCGCCAGGACCGAGTGCCGACATGCGGCGCTTGTGAGTGATCTCGGCCAGCGGGTTGGTCTGGTCCATGAACTGCGACAGCTGGTTGGTGCCAAAGAAGGTGTTGATTACCGACGAGATGGTCTTGGCGTTGATAAGGTCCTTGGGGGTGAACACCTCGTTGTCGCGCACATTCATGCGCTCGCGAATGGTGCGTGCCATGCGTGCCAGGCCTACGCCAAACTGGTTGTACAGCTGCTCGCCCACTGTGCGCACGCGGCGGTTGCTCAGGTGGTCGATGTCGTCAACGTCGGTCTTGCTGTTAATCAGCCCGATGAGGTACTTGATGATCTCGATGATGTCCTCGTTGGTGAGCGTGCGAGTGTCCATGGGGATGTCCATGTTGAGCTTCTTGTTGATGCGGAATCGGCCCACGTCGCCCAGGTCATAACGCTTCTCGCTGAAGAACAAGTTCATAATCACCTCGCGGGCGCTTGCGTCATCGGGTGGCTCGGCGTTGCGCAACTGGCGATAGATGAAGTTGATGGCCTCTTTCTCGCTGTTGCACACGTCTTTGTTGAGCGTGTTGAAGATAATCTCATAGTCGCTGGTGTTGATGTCCTCCTTGTGGACAAGAATCGATGTCACACCGCTCTCGAGTATGTCGTTGATGTTGCTCTCCTCGATGGTGGTGTCGCGGTCCAGCACCACCTCGTTGCGCTCTATGTAGTAGGTCTCGCCAGTGTCGGTATCGGTAAACTCCTCGTTCCACGACTTGAGGATGCGGGCTGCCATCTTGCGGCCCACAGCCTTCTTCAGGTTGGTCTTGTTTACCTTGAGCTCTTCGGCCAGGCCAAAAATCTTGACGATGTCCTTGTCAGTTTCAAGTCCGATGGCACGCAGCAGCGTGGTCACCGGTAATTTCTTCTTTCGGTCGATGTAGGCATACATCACGTTGCTGATATCGGTGGCAAACTCTATCCACGAGCCGCGGAACGGGATGATGCGAGCCGAGTACAGCTTGGTGCCGTTGGGATGAATGTTCATGCCAAAGAACACGCCAGGCGAGCGGTGAAGCTGCGATACCACTACACGCTCGGCGCCGTTGATGATAAACGTGCCCTTGTCGGTCATGTAGGGGATGTCGCCCAGGAACACGTCCTCGATCTCGGTGGCAAAGTCCTCGTGATAGGGGTCGGTGCACGAGAGCTTCATCTTGGCACGCAAAGGCACACAATAGGTGCGCCCGCGGTCGAGGCACTCCTCGATCGTGTAACGCGGCGGATCGATATAGTAGTCGAGGAATTGAAGGTCAAAGTTGTTGCGAGTGTCCTGAATGGGGAAATTCTCGCTGAACACTTTATACAGTCCCTCGTTCTTTCTCTGCTCAGTGGGTGTGTCTAATTGCAGAAAATCTCTGAATGATTTCAATTGCACGTCAAGAAAATCGGGGTAAGGATACGGATTCTTTACTTGTGCAAAATTTACGCGTTGTTTTTTAGAAACTGACATGGAAAATGTTTTAGGGCGGTGACTTGCCTGCCGGCAACAATGCGCGACTGGCAAGCACACACCGTGTGAACTCAAGTAGTAATAACACAATTGCGATGGCGATTGACGACGACACCGGCTGAACTTTTGCCCGGCAACACCTTAATATTATATATGGGCGCCACTGACTGTGCCCGGCAACCCAATACAAGGGGCCAACCCAGGCTCATCAATACCGACAATCGCTCACCATCCTATATTGCACGCTGATACATCTACCGCACAACGGCAACAACTCCTACCAGCCCACGATTAGGCTCTCCCTTGCGACAACCAGCTCTCGCACGCCTCGCTCGCACGCGACGTCCTGCCGGCACCGCCGTTGAAGAGGGTGCTCATGGCTCAACGCCATGCCGCATCAACTCGCGGCTCGCACCATTACGGGGTTAGCATTCATTGGCGAGAACACGGCGCTTCTTCATCCCCTGTGACGGCGCTTGCGCGCGCCCGGGAGCGAATATGCCCTTGCACATCGGGCATCGCTGCCTGCTCTCTTGCTACTGTGCTATAGATGTTTTGGCAATATATGTTGTGAAAAAACGGAGCCCGAAACCGCGTCATTACACCCGCCAGGCTGCAGGCTCCGATTTTTGACGCAAAAAGGTTAAGAATCAACCTTGATAAGGGATTCTTAACCTATACACCTGAAAATCAGGCGTTATTATTTCAGCTCAACTTCTGCACCGAGGCCTTCGAGTTCTGCCTTCAGACCCTCAGCACCTGCCTTGTCGAGACCTTCCTTGATAGTGCTGGGAGCACCGTCAACGAGATCCTTAGCCTCCTTCAGACCAAGACCAGCGAGCTCTTTCACCTTCTTGATCACCTGGAGCTTCTGAGCACCAGCGGCCTTGAGAACTACATCAAAAGATGTCTTCTCCTCCTCAACGGGAGCACCAGCAGCGGGGCCAGCGGCAACTGCAACAGCTGCAGCAGCGGGTTCGATACCATATTCGTCTTTCAAAATTTGAGCAAGTTCGTTAACTTCCTTAACTGTAAGGTTAACTAATTGTTCTGCAAAAGCTTTCAAATCTGCCATTGTTGTATGGATTTAAATTGTTGTTGTTTTTTTTAATTTTCTTTTTTTGATAATGTCTCGAGAACTCCGTGGATGGTGTTGCCTCCCGACTGGAGGGCGCTGATAACGTTCTTAGCAGGCGACTGAAGCAGAGCAACAATGTCGGCGATAAGCTCGTTCTTGCTCTTCAAGGCTGCGAGAACCTCCAGGTTCTGCTCGCCAACGAAGCAAGTCTCCTCAGCATAGGCAGCCTTCAGAGCGGGAATGGTGTCCTTGCGGCCGCGGAATTCCTTAATCAGTTTAGCAGGTGCGTTGGCGGTGTTGCACAGCAACAGCGTGGTGGGACCTGCCAGTGCGTCGTAGAGACCCGAGTAGTCGATGTCCGACTGCTCCATGGCCTTCTTCAGCAGGGTGTTCTTTACGACCATCATCTTGATGTCGGCCTTGAAGGCGGCACGACGCAAGGCAACGGTGCGCTCAGCGTTAAGAGAGGTAGTCTCGGTCAAGTACACGGTGCTGTACTGCGCCAGCGTGTTCTTGATAGTCTCAATCATTAAGCCTTTATCTTCCTTTTTCATCTTTGTCTTTGTTTTTTAATTAAGCGTCAATCGACTTGGTATCAACCTTAATACCTTTGCTCATGGTGCTCGAAAGATAAATACTCTTGATATATGTTCCCTTGGCGGCGGCGGGTTTCAGCTTGATAAGAGTCTGGATAAACGCTACGGCGTTCTCCTTGATCTTCTCGGGGCTGAAAGATACCTTGCCAATCGAGGTGTGTACAATACCACCCTTGTCGACCTTGAAGTCGATCTTGCCCTGTTTTACTTCTTTCACAGCCTTAGCAACATCGGGAGTCACTGTGCCACTCTTGGGGTTGGGCATAAGGCCACGGGGACCAAGCACGCGTCCAAGGGGACCAATTTTTCCCATGATTTGCGGTTGAGTGATGATCACATCTATATCGGTCCAGCCGCCTTTGATCTTCTCGATATACTCATCGAGACCTACATAGTCGGCTCCGGCCTCTTTAGCAGCAGCCTCAACGTCGGGGTTGCAGAGAACCAGGACGCGAACCTCCTTACCAGTTCCATGGGGCAGCGATACCACGCCGCGCACCATCTGGTTTGCCTTACGAGGATCTACACCAAGACGTACATCGATATCGGCCGAGGCGTCAAACTTTGTGAAAGTGATTTCTTTCAGCAACGCTGCAGCTTCAGCAAGAGTGTAACTTTTCCCAGCTTCAATCTTCTCAGCAGCTAACTTTTGATTCTTAGTAAGTTTACTCATTTCAATTGAAGTTTTTAAACGTTTTCAGGGAATTGACCCTTTACAGTGATACCCATACTTCTTGCTGTTCCAGCTACCATGCGCATAGCCGAGGCTACAGTAAAACAGTTCAAATCGGGCATCTTGTCCTCAGCAATCGCCTGCACCTGCTCCCAAGTCACCGAAGCAACTTTCTTGCGGTTGGGCTCGCCCGAACCACTCTTCACCTTGGCGGCTTCGAGCAGCTGAACGGGCACGGGAGAAGTCTTGACAACGAAGTCAAAGCTCTTGTCGGCATAGTAAGTGATCACAACGGGGAGAACCTTACCGGCCGCAGCCTGGGTGCGGGCATTGAATTGCTTGCAAAATTCCATGATGTTGATACCCTTAGAACCCAGAGCGGGACCTACTGGTGGTGAAGGATTTGCAGCTCCACCTTTAATCTGCAATTTGATCTGTCCAGCAATTTCTTTAGCCATTGTTCTTGTTTTTGTTTGTTAGTTTTTAAAAACTTGCGTGAGCAACCACACACCGCCCCTTAGTAACAGTGGGGGGACACAGGCGTGGCATCACTCGCGCGCTACTTGCGAATTGTCTAACGTGAGCTTAGTGTCACGACCGAACACCTTGACAATCACCGTCAGCTCGTGACGATCCAGGTTGACCTCGCTTATCTCTCCGGTGAAACCAGAGAAAGCGCCGCCAACAACCTTCACGCTCTCGCCCACAATGTAGTTGTGGTCAACCGCATCGGCCACAGCCTGCTCCTCGATACCCTTGGTCATGGTCTCGATTTGAGCCTGCGGCACAATCTCGGGCTTCTTGTCCTTCTCGCGGTTGCGCACAAAGTCGATGATGTTGGTAGTGTTCTGCAGGAACGCCTCGGTCTCGCCAATGAGCGTGGCCTCCACAAACACGTAGCCCGACATTTTCACGCGCTCTTTGAGCACCTTCTTGCCGCCACGGGTTATGTAGACCGGCTCGGTGGGAACCAATACCTGATGGATGGTCTTGCCCAAGGTGTCGGGGTTGTTCTTGCACGCGGCTTCGATCCACTCCTTTGCCTTGGTCTCCTTGCCCGAGATGGCACGCAGGATGTACCAGTGCCTCTCAACGGGCTTCCTGACCTCAGACTTTACAGGAATTATAAGAGGCTTCTTCTCTTCAGGGTTCTCCGAAATTTCAAAGTTCTTTCTTACCACAGCCATCGGTCCTTCAGTTTTTTTTGTTCCTACAATAAGCTACACACACACTTAATGACTCACAACAACACATCAAAGCGACGGAATGTTGTAAATCAAGTGCATGATCTCGTTAATGCCTAAGTCGAGCAGCCAAATTACCACTGCGAGAATGATGGAAGCTACCATTACCACAACGGTGCTTTCGGCCAGCTCGTTCTTGCTAGGCCAAGAAACCTTATGAACGAGCTCGTTATAAGATTCCTCAATATCCGCAAATATCTTCTTGAAAAAATTCATATCTCTGTCAAAATTAGCACGGGAAGTAAGGCTCGAACTCACGACCTACGGTTTTGGAGACCGTCGCTCTACCAACTGAGCTATTCCCGTGTATAAAAAGCAAGGCCGGCAGTCCGGATGCCCCGGCTTGCGCCGGCCTTGCTGTGTTATTTTACTTCAGATCCTGAATGACCAGGGATTAGTCGTCAAGAATCTTAGTGATCTGGCCAGAACCTACGGTGCGACCACCCTCGCGGATAGCGAAACGAAGACCTTCGCTGCAAGCTACCGGAGTGATGAGCTTAACGTTGATCTCAACGTTGTCACCGGGCATAACCATCTCGATGCCCTCGGGCAGAGAGATCTCGCCAGTAACGTCGAGAGTACGGATGTAGAACTGGGGACGATACTTGTTGTGGAACGGAGTGTGACGGCCACCTTCCTCTTTCTTCAATACATAGATCGAAGCGGTGAAGTGATCGTGGGGCTTAACGCAACCCGGATGGCAGATTACCATACCACGCTTGATGGTCTTGTAGTCGATACCACGGAGAAGCAGACCTACGTTATCACCAGCCTCACCCTGATCGAGGAGCTTGCGGAACATCTCAACGCCAGTAACAACCGACTTCATCTCGGCACCGAGACCCATGATCTGAACCTCGTCACCAACCTTGATGATACCAGTCTCGATACGGCCAGTAGCAACTGTACCACGACCAGTGATCGAGAATACGTCCTCGATAGGCATCAGGAAGGGCTTGTCCTTGTCGCGCGGGGGCAGGGGAATCCACTCGTCGCAAGCTGCCATGAGCTCAACGATCTTCTCAACCCACTGCTCGTCCTCGTTAAGACCACCAAGAGCCGAACCCTTGATAACGGGAGTGTTGTCGCCGTCAAATTCGTACTCAGAGAGGAGCTCACGAACGTCCATCTCAACGAGCTCGATCATCTCCTCGTCAACATCGGGAGAGTCACACTTGTTCAGGAAGATAACCAGACGGGGAACGTTCACCTGACGGGCGAGCAGGATGTGCTCACGAGTCTGAGGCATTACACCGTCGGTAGCAGCAACTACTACGATTGCACCGTCCATCTGGGCAGCACCAGTTACCATGTTCTTTACATAGTCGGCGTGACCCGGGCAGTCTACGTGAGCGTAGTGACGGTTGGCAGTCTCATACTCAACGTGTGCAGTGTTGATAGTGATACCGCGCTCTTTCTCCTCGGGAGCGTTGTCGATCGAGTCGAATGAACGAAGCTCAGACAGACCTTGCTTTGCCAGAACGGTAGTAATAGCAGCAGTCAGGGTAGTTTTACCGTGGTCAACGTGACCAATCGTACCGATATTAACATGCGGTTTTGATCTTTCGAATTTCTCTTTTGCCATAACTTAGAAAATATTGATTAAATGATTAACGTTTCTTGTCGTCTTTACATATTCCTCTTCGCCCCTCTTAGGTGCACGGCACCGCCAAGTGGCGAAGTAGGTTGCGAATATGTCGTTGAGCCGATGGCGGGATTTGAACCCGCGACCTCTTCCTTACCAAGGAAGTGCTCTACC
>JABUUJ010000025.1:14900-20438 GCA_021443235.1 Muribaculaceae bacterium | reverse complement strand
CGAAGTCATAAGACAGCAGATTTACAGTCTGCCCCATTTGGCCACTCTGGAATCTACCCGCTTAGTGAAAAGCGTTGCAAAGGTAGTGCATTTTTTTGAATACACAAAAAAAATGTGTATTTTTGCGTGAAATTTTGCTCCCTCACCCAAAAAAGATGATTTTAGACAGTCTATCCATAATCAACTTCAAGAACGTGGCTCAGGCACAGCTCCAGTTCTCGCCAGGCGTCAACTGCCTCATTGGCGACAACGGAATGGGCAAGACCAACATCCTTGACGCCATCTACTACCTGAGCTTCTGCAAGAGCTACATCAACCAGAGCGACTCAAGCGTGATTACGCACAACGAGCCGTTCATGATGCTTCAGGGAAAATACTCACGACGCGGCGCCACCGAGGACATCACGCTGTCGCTGCAGCGTGGCAAGCGCAAGGTGGTGAAGCGAGGCGGAAAAGAGTACCAGCGCCTGAGCCAGCACATCGGGCTGCTGCCGCTGGTGATGGTCTCGCCCATGGACTGGGACCTGATACGCGGCGCCAGCGAGGAGCGACGTCGCTTCATGGACCAAATCATCGCACAGAACGACAAGGAATATCTCGACGCGCTCATTCGCTACAACAAGGCTCTGGAGCAACGCAACTCAATGATTAAGAACAACTTCGCCGACCCGTTGCTCTACGAGACCGTCGAGGCCGCCATATGCGCCACGGCACAGCAGGTGCACCAGGCGCGCAAAGCGTGGCTCGAGACGTTCACACCCATCTTCATGCACTACTACAACGCGGTGGCGGGCGAGGGCGAGACGGTGAGCCTGAAATATGACAGCGCGCTCAACGACCATTCCATGCACGAGCTGCTTGATGCTCACCGCCAGCGCGACCTCGTGCTGGGATACACCAGCCACGGCGTGCACCGCGACGACCTTGAGCTGCTGCTGGGCGACCACAGCATGCGACGCACCGGCTCGCAAGGACAGTGCAAAACCTACACCATCGCACTGCGCATGGCACAATACGAGCTCCTGCGCGAGGGCAACCCCACCACCCCAATACTGCTACTCGACGACATCTTCGACAAGCTCGACGCACACCGCGTGGAGCGCATCGTCGACGTGGTGGCGAGCGACCGCTTCGGACAAATCTTCATCACCGACACCAACCGCACCCACCTCGACCAAATCATGGCGCGACTCGACGGCGACCACAGCATGATGACCGTCGCCTGCGGCCAGTGCACCCCCATCCCACTGCATCATGGACAAGACTGACGCTCAACAGATTGGCGAAATCGTCAACCAGTATCTCAAGAAGGAGAACCTCGACACCGCCCTCGACGAGCACCGCGCCAGCGCGCTGTGGCCGCAAATCGTGGGCCAGGGCATCAACCACTACACGGTGAAGCGATGGGTAAAAGACGGCGTGATGCACGTACACATCTCCAGCGCACCGCTGCGCAACGAGCTCATGCTCAACCGCTCACGCATCATCGCCCTCATCAACGACACCCTGGGCCGCCCCGTCATCAAAGAAATCACCTTCTACTAAACGCCGCCCATGGCGGCTGGCTCAACGTGGCTCAACTTTGTTCAACGTGGCTATTGGCAACACGGTTTTTACCCGAATCCTCAAATTTTCAAATAATTTGGTGGTTTCAAAAATTAATTATAACTTTGCACCACAATGGCAAAATTTAGGGGAAACTCCTGTTTTTGACCATTTAAATTTCGGGGAAATGGGAAAATAGTTCAAATGAATTTTGGGGATTTTCTTTTTTCTTGCCTTTATTCGTTATTTTTCAGATTTTTATAATTATGAATTCAACAAAAAGGGTATTTAAACGCAAAATCTATAACAAAATGCTTGACTGGAAGAACAGCAGGCAGGGTTCCACTGCCCTTTTGATTGAAGGAGCAAGGCGCATAGGGAAGTCAACAATTGTCGAGGAGTTTGCAAAGCAAGAATATGACACCTATATCCTTATTGATTTCAATGTGGTGTCGCCATTGGTAAAATCGCTATTTGACGACCTTACCGATTTGAATTACATTTTTCTCACGCTTCAGGCAGTTTACCATAAGTCGCTTAAAGAGCGTAAATCTCTCATCATTTTTGACGAAGTGCAGCAATGCCCCAAAGCGCGACAGGCAATAAAATATCTTGTTGCCGATGGCCGTTACGATTACATCGAGACCGGGTCGTTAATAAGTATAAAGAAAAACATTCAAGATATCACAATACCCAGTGAAGAAGAGAGAGCAGCAATGTATCCCATGGATTATGAGGAATTTAGGTGGGCATTGGGAGACACAACAAGCATAGCCCTGTGGCAGCAAGCGTGGACGGCAAGGCGCTCGCTTGGTGAGGCTGCCCATCGGGTTGCTATGCGCGATTTAAGGCTGTATATGCTTGTGGGCGGCATGCCACAAGCCGTGAACACCTACATTGACACCAACGATTTAAGTTTTGTAGACCAAACAAAGCGCCAAATCATAAAACTATATGCCGATGATTTCAAGAAAATCGACCCTTCGGGTCGCATTGGACGCCTGTTTGTGAATATACCAGCTCAGCTGTCGCGAAATTCACGCAGGTTTATAGCCACCTCGGTCATTGAATCAAGCAATGTCAACGGCGAACTGATTACCGCCCTCGAAGAGAGTAAGACGGTTAATATTTGCTATCAGGTCGACAATCCCCAGGTGGGTATGGGGTTAACAAAAAACGACAACTGTTATAAATTATATGTTTGCGACACTGGTTTGTTCATCACCTTGGCTTTTTGGGATAAGGATTTTGCCGACAACACAATATATCAAAAATTGCTGAGTGACAAACTGCCAGCCAACTTAGGATATATATACGAAAATCTCGTTGCACAAATGCTGAAAGCACAAGGACATAGATTGTTTTATCACTCGTGGTATAAAGACAACAAACACTTCTATGAAATTGACTTTCTGCTATCGAAAGGCACAAAAATTTGTCCTGTTGAAGTAAAGTCTTCGGGCTACAATACCCACACATCAATGGATGTGTTTTGCGAGAAATTTTCGTCACACATAGGCGAACGCTACCTCATCTATACTAAAGAGTTGAGAAACGACAAGATGTTGCAACTCTTGCCAGCCTACATGGCAATATATCTGTAGTTTTTTTGTGGATTTTTTAATGAGAGACAATTATAATGGAGAATGATAGCAAGGCTCGCCACGGCTCGATTGTGGCACAACACCCGTTTCACTGCGTCACGCCGGTGCAGTTCAGGTTCAGCGACTTTGACATGCTGGGACACCTCAACAACACGCGCTACTTCGACCTGTTCGACCTCGCCAAGGACGACTACTTCACACGCGTAATCGACGGCGCCACCGAGTGGAGCCGGCCGCCCATGGTAATCGCCAACATAAACTGCGACTTCCTGAGCCAAATCACGCCCCACGAGCCCGTTGAGGCACGCACACAAGTCGACCACATAGGCAACAAGAGCTTTGTCCTCGTGCAGCAACTCGTCAACACCGAGACAGGCGAGCTGAAATGCGCGTGCGCCGTCACGATGGTGTTTATCGACACCGCCACCGGCACTCCGGCACGCGTCACCCCCGAGTGGCGCGCCGCCATCTCACGCCTCGAGCAGCGCGAGCTGTGACACGGCCAGCCCCCCCCTCGGGGGGCCTTCAGAGAGAAAAAAAGCAGTGCAAGTGCCGCTTGAATCGCAAAATTTTACTAACTTTGCACCATGGATGTCAAGCAAAAAATGAAACAGATACTGGAGGCCGAGAGCAAGGCCATCCTGAACATACCCGTTACCGACGATTATGAGCGAGCCGTTGAGCTCATCGTTGAGCAAGTTTACAACAAGGGCGGAAAACTCGTCACATCGGGAATGGGAAAATGCGGCCAAATCGCCGACAACATCGCCACAACATTCTCATCAACAGGCATTCCCGCCATCTTCCTGCACCCCAGCGAGGCACAGCACGGCGACCTGGGAGTGCTGCAACCCGGCGACGTGATGCTGCTGCTGTCAAACTCGGGACGCACCAGCGAAATCGTCTCGCTGCTCGACCTCGCCCACGAGCTTTATGAGCAGCTCAAGTTCATCGTCATCACCGGAAACAAAGACAGCGAGCTCGCCCACCAGGCCGACATCTGTCTGTGGACCGGCGGAGCACCCGAGGTATGCCCCCTGGGCCTCACCCCCACCACCTCCACCACAATGATGACCGTGATGGGCGATGTGCTGGTGGTCAACACAATGATTGCCACCGGGTTCTCGCGGCAGGAATATGCCAAGCGACACCACGGCGGTTACCTGGGCCGCAAGGCTAAAGAGGAAAAATGATATTATAGCAAAATGCCCGAAATCATCACTATAGCCGAGAGCGGGCTCCGCACCGAGTATCGCGACAACCAGGCCGTGCGCCTAAGTGTGGGCTCACGCACCACAAGGCATCGACAGATATGAACAAGAAGTAAACACCAAGCGATGAAACAGCTCCAACTCACATTTGCCTTCCCGCAGCTCAACAACGACATGACCATCGCGCTGGCGCACATCAACCGCACCGGCACAATGCCCTCGACCGCGGGACTTGCGCCCGACGTGGTGCTCGACATGCGCATGGCATTTGCCCAGCACCTGATTGCCGACAACCGCCTCGTGCAGGCATCGCAGGAAATCGACGACATGATCTACAGCGACGAGCTGCTGCCCACCATGCCGGCAATATACAGCACCTGGCTGTGGACGGCACGCATGGCCATCCTCGTGACCGAGAAATCGTGGACGCTCGCGCTGGGCAGCGCCGAGAACGCGCTCACACAACTCTCGTCGATCAAAGGCAAGAAAAGCGAGGACTACATGGCGCTGCTCGTCGCAATACTCTATAACCTCGCCGCAATACACAACGCCACCGGCGACAACACACGAGCCGCCAAGGAACTCACCAAGACACAGCAACTTCTCGAGCGACTGGCACACAAAAACGAGGCCCGATTCAGCGTAGTGCTGCTTCACGCCATCGAGGCATCGACCCACATCATCACCTCACGCAGCAAGCAGATGAGCGTGCTCGCCCACTACCAGAGCATCATCGACGCCAACCTGCTCATGCTGGGCTCGGGCAACGAGGGCGAGACGCGACGCGCGCTCAACGAGCTCGTCGACACACTGTGGAAAGAGGGCGAAATCATGCTCGAAATGGGCAACCGACGCAACGCCGTGAAATATTTCACCAAGGCTCTGCGCTACCAGAAGAAACTCAACGAGCCACTCGGACTGCGAGACCTCAAGCTGAGCATCGGACTCGCCAGCGCCCTCATGAGGCTCATCAACCGACGAGCAGCCGCCGAGCAACTGCTCACATCGCTGATGCCGCTGGCACGCAAACTGGGCGCCACCGCCGAAATCGCCGAAATCGACAACCTCCTCAACAGCCGCAACCGCAACTTCAACATCATGACCATGCTGAAAGGAATCTTTTAACACAATACTTGAATACTTTAATATTTTAATACTTGAATAGGATTTAATAATCT
>JABUUJ010000025.1:11631-14848 GCA_021443235.1 Muribaculaceae bacterium | reverse complement strand
CCATTAGCCAATTGCCATTAGCCATTAGCCGAAAAAACATTATAACAAAAGGTTTTTCGGCAACTATAGATAAAATCAATTGAAAATATTTTGATAAATAGATTTTGTTTTTTAATTTTGCACCTGTTAACATAACGAAGCCCGAAACACATTATATAAACTAATTATATTTACAAACCCAAAAAACTATTAAGATGAAAAAACTATTCTTATTGCTTTCGGTAGCCGCCATGGCATTGTGCGCCAGCGCTCAAGAGACCGAACAAGTTGAGTACAACCAGTATGGACAGGTTGTAGAGTCCACTCCAGCCCATGCAAAGTTCCAAGACGGTATCTTGCTGTTTGAGGCCAAGAAAATCGGCTTCAAGTTCTGGTTCGACACCCGTGTGCAGGCCGACGCGGCCTTCTACTTTGGCGCTCCCGACTTCTGCGCCCGCAAGATCGACGGCGTTGACAACCCCAACCACATAGGCAACGGCGCATCGATTCGCCGCGCGCGCTTCGCCATCAAGGCACAGCTGGGCAAGAACTGGTATGGTGAGTTTGACACCGACTGGTCGAGCGGCACCTGCGAGATCAAGGACGCGATTATCGCGTTCACCGGAGTTGAGGGCCTCGAGATCAAGGCCGGTAACTTCAAGGAGAGCTTCTCGGTAAACCGCAACACCACCTCACGCTACCTGCTCTTCATGGAGCGCCCCATGGTGACCACGCTCGCCCCCTCGCGCCACCTCGGCTTGCAGGTTCAGTACACTAAGGACTGGTTCTGGGGAGCATTTGGCGGCTTCGGTCCTGAGCTGAAGGGCTCGGAGGAGCAGACCGCGATGGAAGACAACAACAAGGACTATGGCTACAACGAAGGTCTGTCGTGGACCGGCAAGATTGCCCTCCGCCCCTTGTACAAGATGAAAGACGCCAACATCCACATTGGCGGCGCGTTCTCTTACCGCAACCCCAAGACCACCAATACCGACGGATATAACGTGGCTCGCTACAGCACCCGCAACTCGACCAACATCAACCGCAAGAAATATATCGACACCGACGTGATCAAAGGTCTCGACCACGAGCTCGCCTGGACCGCCGAGCTCCTTGGCCACTACAAGGGCCTCCGCTTTGAGGGCGCCTACATCACCCGCGGTGCCGTGCTCGACCGCTCAATCAACGACAAGGACACCCAGTGGATGAAGGGTTGGTATGTAGAGGGTTCCTACCTGCTGTGCGGCGGTACCCAGAACTATGACGCCGACGGCGGCAAGCAGACCCGCATCAACCCGGGCAAGAAGTGGGGCGACATCGAGCTCGCTCTGCGCTACGAGACCTGCGACTTCAACTCTAAGGACTACTTTGGTGGCGCGGCCAACATCTTCTCGGCAGGCCTCAACATCTATCCCACCCGCAACGTGAAGCTCATCATCAACTACTCTCACATCAACAACGACCGCTATGCCAACGGCAAGGGCAAGCTCTATGTGGGCCACGACGCCAGCGGCGCTCCCACCAAGGATCCCACCAAGGTTGTCGAGGCCAACGGCAAGGCCGGTGTCGACTACAACATGATCGCCTTCCGCGCACAGGTTGCCTTCTAACGAGAGATTTCATTCACACAACACATATATTATAAACAACGAATATCCACAATTATGAAAAAGATATTATCAATAGCGCTGCTCGCAGTGCTCGCATTATCGTTCAACTCGTGCGTGAAAGACGAGATGTACCCCTATGCAACAGTTAGCGACCTCACTCACACCATAGCCTACTCAGAGGTTGACAACGTGACCGTATCGGCCAAAATCTCGGCCCTCGTGGGCATCCAGAGCGCAACCCTTATCTACAACGTCAACGGCGGCGCGGCTCAAGAGGTCGCAATGAAGGCTGCCAACAACGGCATGTGGGAAGGCGTGATCCCAGCACAGGCCAAGGGCGCCAAAGTTGAATATTTAGTAAAGGTCATCACCGACAGCAACAAGGAGTCGACCTCGGCAACCAACAGCTACGAGGTGGGCAAGGTGCCAGTTGACTACACCGGACTCGTGCTCAACGAGCTCAACGGCAACGACAAGTTCATCGAGCTCTACAACGGCGGCAACCACGCCATCTACCTGGGCGACGTGAAGATGTACAAGGACAGCAACTTCGACGCATCGACCTGGGACGGCGCGCCCATCAACCTCGAGCCCGGCAAGTACCTCGTGCTCCAGAGCGAGGACCTCAGCCCCGAGTGCGAGCCCTACCTCATCTTCCACAGCGGCCTCAGCGCTAAGAAGAGCGTGCGCATCACCATCGTGGGCGGCGACGGCAAGACCATCGACGACTTCAACCTCAACAACGACGCAGGCACCAAGTATGCCGGCTCATTCGGCCGCAACGCCGACGGCAAGTGGTATCACCAGACCACCAAGACCCCCGGCGCAGCCAACGTTGACGGCGACGAGCCCCTCACAATGAAGTAAACCCGAGAATCGTTTTCATAGCTACTCATATAACATGGCGGGGTCATCGTGCCCACCCGTGCGGTGACCCTTGCCTTTAAAAAATCACATTTCTATTCTCAAAAGTATGGCAAAAGAAGAATTAAAGATTGGCGAGATCAGTAAACCACGTTTCGAATTCCGCAGCTTCGGACAGTGCTTCTGCGAGGCTCACAAGCGCATGGCGCGTCTGTCGGTGCCCGTTCCCGAGAAGGTGTGGGAGCGCGAGAGCGACGAGATCTACATCATCTCAAGCAAGAACGACATCAACAACACCAAAATCCGCGACGGCAAAATGGACATCAAGACCTATGTGCAGACCGTTGACGGACTCGAGCAGTGGAACCCCCTGATGAAGGGCGAATTCCCTATCAAGAAGGAAGTCCTCGAGAACGAGGTGTTCCCCGCTTTCATGGTCGAGATGCCCGCACTCGACAAGGACGAGTACACCTTCGACGAGTTCATCGCCATGGTTAAGGCCTGCCCCTTCCTGGCAGCCGTGCGCGTGCACAAGCAGCGCTTTGGCTACATGGTCAACGACACCATCTGCGAGGTAGGCAACGTGCTCATCAACGGCGCCAAGGTGGTGACAATCAACAGCGAGTCGACCGAGGTAGACGACATCAAGAAAACCATCGCCGACTGCGGTCTCGAGGGCGTTGAGAACATCAACTACCTGCAGGCCATCAAGCGCGTGATTGGCATGAGCGACAAGGAGCTTGCTAACTGACGTTGACTTTGAC
>JABUUJ010000025.1:6234-11027 GCA_021443235.1 Muribaculaceae bacterium | reverse complement strand
TTTGATCCGCTTGACATGTCAAACTACACAGTAGAGAAACTGCCCAAAATGGAGAAATCCAAAGTAGAGAAGTGGCTTGCCCGGCTGGGTGCGCCGCTGGCAATTCTCGCCTTCATTCTCATCTACTGGGTGCTACCCATCGGGTTTATCGACAATCTTGATGTAGCGGCGCTCGGCAAAACCGCCGCCAAGCGCCTTGAGGAAATAGGGCCGGAAGCCTTCATGAAAGCCAACTATGCCATGCTTGCCATCTTTGTGGCAGGACTCATCCTGTGGCTCACCGAGGCACTGCCCAACTACCTCACATCGCTGCTCGTGATCTTGTTCATCGTGCTGATGGGCGTCACCGCCCAAAAAACCGCGCTCGCACAATTAGGACACCCTGTGATGTGGCTCAACATCCTGTCGTTTGTGCTCGCCAGCATGCTCGTCAAGACACGCTTCGCCAAGCGACTGGCCCTGTTCTTCGTCATACGCTTCGGGCGCTCGGCCAAAGGCGTGCTGTGGAGCTTCCTCATCGTCAACGTCATCCTGTCGATGTTTATCAGCGCAACGACAGCCAAGGCGTCGATCATGCTGCCCATCTTCATGGTGGTGTGCGCCATCTACGGCGCGTCGCAGGGCAACCGCAACAACCTGGGCCGCAACCTCGTGATCCAGAACCTATATCAGGTCAACGTGGGAGCCACCGCCTTCCTCACAGGCTCTACCGCCAACCTGCTCGCGATATCGCTCATATGCGGCGCCTCGGGCACCTACACCGACTCGTCGTTTGGCTACGTCGACTGGCTGTGCGCCATCTCGCCTGTGCCCGCGGTGTGCCTCATCATCGCCGTGCTGCTCAGCATGTATGTGTTCTTCCCCATGAGGAAAGAGGAGCAGAAACCCCAAATTGCCGGCGGCATCGAGGTGCTCAAAAAAGAGCTCGACGCCATGGGCAAGATGTCGGTCGAGGAATGGAAGGCCGTGGCAATATTTGTGATGGTGCTCTTCCTGTGGGTTACCAAGGGCACATTCCACAACATCGAAGAGACCATGGTGGCATTCCTCGGGGCAGTCATCGCACTGATGCCGGGCATCGGCGTGGTGAAATGGAACGACGTTGACATCCCCTGGCACCTCATGCTCTTCTCGGCAGGCGCCTACACCCTGGGCACCGGACTCAACGCCACCGACCTGCCCAGCACGATGGTCAACTCGGCATTCCAGAGCCTGGGCATAGGCACCAGCACCCCCTACTGGCTGCTCTACGTCATCTTCACATTCATCATGATGTACTCCTCGCTCTTCTTCCAGAGCAAGAACATGCGTGTGATGGTGTTCATGCCCATCGCACTGGGCGTGGAAGGCACCCTGCGGCTGCCGCCCATGTCGCTCGCCATCCCCATGGCCATGCTCACCAACGATGTGTATGTGTTCCCGTTCAACAGCAAGCCCGCCGTGCTGCTCTACACCACCAACCAGTATAGCATGACCGATGCCGCCAAGTTCGGACTCACGATGATGACCATCACCTGGCTCCTCGTGCTGCTGTGGGGCACCACAGGCCTGAAATGGATGGGCATCACCCCGGGTTTCTAACCTAAGGATAATAATTCAGGCTCCTTGTGCGTTATAATGTCAACGCCTTATTAAAACCTAAACAAGAATGATTGAAGTAAATACCAGAATTCATGACAAATACTCGCTCGAGTTCAAAACAAGTTTTGTGACTCGCCGCAAGAAAAAAGACAACGACTTCTCGGCGTTTATGTGGTTCTTTTTGCCCAATGCGCTTGACATCAACAAGGAAACCTACTCCAAAACGCAGTTCTATCAAGACATAAAGTCCAACATACGCCTCATCACGCCCAAGTACCTGCTGCGCGACATCGTGGCCGGCGACGACAGCCCCCTCGAGCGGCTGCGCGATGCCTTCAAGGCGCTCGCCTCAACTCCCACACACACCAACACGCGCGAGTATGAGTACCAAATCAAGATGTTCTCGGCCATCACCCACAGCTCGGCGCGCGACGCCTGCGACTACCTGTGCAACGGCCGGCACCTGAGCGACGAGCTCAACATGCTCATCAAAGGATATGTTGCCGACTACACCAGCGTGCTGCGCGAGTACCGCACGCTGCACGCCATCATCGCCGTGCCCACAGTGACCGACAGCACCATGAGCTTCTACACCTATGGCGACGAGTATGCCTCCAACATGATGCTGCACTACTGCGTCGACCTGCTCGACTATGCGCTGCGCAAAAACGACGACAACCTCAAGCCGGCAATCTCGCTGCTACAAGACGCAATAAGAGCCGAGAAAAACTACCGCATCCAGCACGGATACCTGTGCAACCAGGAAAACGACCCCAACGGCAACCGCGACGTCATCTTCCGCCACCGAGTGCTCAAGAAATATGTCGACAGCGACCTCTTCCTCAACGTGCCGCGCAAGAAAGACGGCGTCCTCGTCGAGCAACTATATCTGGGCATCGCCGCCGGGCTGGCGATGATGTTTGCCACCGTCGTCAGCTTCCACTTCCAGCAAGAATATGGCAACTTCACACTGCCATTCTTCATCGTGCTGGTGCTCAGCTACATGATTAAAGACCGCATCAAGGAGCTCTCGCGATATTACTTCGCCCACCGCATCGGCAGCAAGTTCTTTGACAACAAGGCCGAAATACTTATCAAGGAGCAGAAAATAGGCACTTTCAAGGAAGGCATGGACTTCATCTCGAGGAGCAACATCCCCGACGACGTGAGGCGACTGCGCTACACCAAGCGACTCGTCGAGGCCGAGAACCGGCTCAAAGACGAGAAAGTGCTACTCTATCGCATGAACGTGCACATCAACCGCGAGAAGCTCGTGAAAATGACGCCCTACGAGACCATGGGCATCAACGACATCGTGCGTTTCAACATCATCTCGCTTCTCAAGAAAATGGACAACCCCACAGTGGAGCAAAAGATGATGAGACCCGACGGCTCGGTGGCGCAAATCATGTGCGACAAGCTCTACTACATCAACATCGTGCTGCAGCTCAGCTTCGACGGCGCGACAAGCCTCAGCCGCTTCCGCGTGGCAGTGAACCGCAACGGCATCGACCAAATCTATAAGCTCGACGACGAGAAACCCATGACCTGACTCACTTCAAGGTGGGGGATTGCATCGAGGGATGGATAACCTGCCTGAGGATGGTGGTGATGCTGGTGAGCAGGTGCTCGCGCACGTCGTCGCTCTTGACATAGAGCGACACCTTGCGCTCGTGCAGGTCCTCGTCGCTCATCGTCACGATGTTGCGGCGCTGCTCGGGCGTGAGATAGCGCATGTGCATCGACGGAATCACGGTGAAGCCGCCGTGGGCGTCGACCATGCGCACAAGCTCGTCAACACTGGTGGCCTCATAGATGTGGCGCCCGTTACTCTCCTCGCGGTAATAGCTGTAGGCGCTCTCGCGCAGGCTCAGCGCCTCTTTCATCACCCACATGAACTCGCTCGCCGTGTCCTTGCTGCTGGCATAGAACAGCACCGGCTCGGTGTAAAGCGGAATCTCCCTGATGCCCTTGCGCATGTTGCCGGCGATGCCTATGCCGGCGTCGATGCTGCCGTCGAGCAGCGCGTTGAGCATGCTCGAGAGCTTCATGTCCTTGACGATGAGTTGCACCAGCGGGAACATGCGGGTGTACTCGCCTATGAAATCGGGCAGGATATATGGGGCGATGGTGGGCCCCACCGAGAGCTTCAGCTCGCCGGCAACGCGGCCCTTCTCCTCGTCGACGAGGCACTGGATGCGCTCCACGTCGGCAAGTGTCCTCTCGGCCAGGCGCACGATTTTCTTGCCGGCGGTGGTGGGCACCACGGTCTTGCTCGTGCGCTCAAAGATGCGCACCCCCAGCTCGTCCTCGAGCTTGAGCAGCATTGCGCTCAGGGTGGGCTGTGTCACCGAGCAGGCATCGGCGGCACGGGCGAAATTGCGGAATCTATTCACCGCGACGATATATTTCAGTTGCTGAAGTGTCATGTGGAAAAACGCGATGTTGATGTGAGCGCAAAATTACAAAAATATTGTTACAAATCACCTTTTTAGCGTCCATAAAGCACCATTTGCGAGCAACAATTTTGGAAAATAGCATAATTGTTGTAACTTTGCAGGCGATTTCGCCCTCCCATAGGGCGACACACATAAAAAACTTACGATATACGACATGAAGAAACTTATCATTGCTTTGTGCGCAGTATCTTTGGCTGCAAATGTATGGGCCGAGAAAATCGTGCCCCTGAAATACGGTGACTTCGAGCAGTGGGTCACTCGCGTGATAAAAGAAAGCTCACTCATCGGTGGCAATACCAAGACCATACACGCCATCGGCCCCACAAAGACCATCGAGGGAGCCAAGGCCTATACGCCCAACGGCTCGCCATGGGCCACCAGCAACGTCTATGCCAAGGTGATGGGCATCGTCAAGACCAGCGCCGCAGTGTTTCCCGACGAGCACAATGGCGGCAAATGCGTGAAAATGACCACTATGCTCGAGAATGTCAAGGCAATAGGCATCATCAACATGGACGTGCTCGTGAGCGGCAGCATCTTCCTCGGACAGATGTTTGAGCCACTGTCAAGCACCAAGAACCCCTATAGCAAGATGGAGATGGGCATCCCCTTCACACAGCGCCCCAAGTACCTGCAGTTTGACTACAAGCTCGTGGCTCCATTGGGCGACCGCACACAGTCGACCGGCTTCAGCTCTAAGAAAACCGTGCGCGGACGCGACTATGCCGAGATCTACATCATGCTGCAACGCCG
>JABUUJ010000025.1:0-4631 GCA_021443235.1 Muribaculaceae bacterium | reverse complement strand
TGCGAGCGGATGTTGAAGTCGTTTTCCTGGCCTTCGGTGGTGTCGGTGGCGTCGCGCAGCTTGTGGGTGCGCCGCAGGATGTCGGTGATCTCTTCAATAGCCGCCTCGGTCAGTCCCTCTGCGCTCGCCGAGCACTGTATGCCGCCCAGGTGGTTCTGCGCGAGCATGCGCTTCATCACCGTGGTGTAGGGCGCCAGCACGAGGTCGTCCTGGTCCATACCCATTGAGTTATAGCCTTTTTTCTTGAGCACTCCCACCACGCGGAACGGGATGGAGTTGAGGCGTATCACCTTGCCGATGGGGCTTGCGCCGCCAGGGAAAAGGTTATCGACAACGGTCTGGCCCAGCACGCACACCTTGGCGTTGGTCTTGATGTCGGCTTCGGTAAACATCTCACCGTCGGTTACGCTCAGCTGCCTGATTTCGAGGTAGTCCTCGCTCACGCCGTACATAGTCGACGGGGCGTTCTCGTTGCCATAGATAAACTGCCCGCTCTTGGTGCAGGTGGGCGACACCGCGCTCACATAGTGGCAGCCCTCCTTGATGGCCTCATAGTCGGTGATTTTGAGGGTTTCCATCGACGACGCGTCCATGCGCACGCCCGGGCGCGAGTCGGAGCCCGGCGAAATCATAATCATGTTACTGCCCATCTCGGCAATGTTGGCTTGGATGCTCTGCTTTGAGCCTTGGCCCACGGCAAGCATGGTGATTACCGACCATATGCCGATGATGATGCCCAGCGCCGTGAGAGCCGAGCGCATTTTATTGGCCGCGATGGCCCTGATTGCTATTTTGAAAAGATTGGTCCAGTTCATCGTTATTCTTCATTTGCTGGCATCGAGGCGAGCTCTTTCTCGGCCGAGAGGATGTTGTCGTTGCGTGTATCGCTCACCACGCGGCCGTCTTTGAGCTCTATGTTACGGCTTGAGTAGCAGGCGATCTCGGGGTTGTGGGTCACAAAGATGATGGTGCGGCCCTGCGCGTGAAGGCGCTGGAACAGCACGAGGATCTCAAACGAAGTGCGCGTGTCGAGGTTGCCGGTGGCCTCGTCGGCAAGTATCACCGACGGGTTGTTGACCAGCGCGCGGGCAATCGCCACACGCTGCATCTGGCCACCCGACATCTGGTTGGACTTGTGCATCAGGCGGTCGCCCAGTCCCACCGCCTTGAGGGCCTCGATGGCGCGCTCGCGGCGCTCGGTGGCGCTCACCTGCGAGTTATACATGAGCGGCAGCTCCACGTTCTCGACGCTGGTGGTCTTGGGCAGCAGGTTATAGTTCTGGAAAATGAACCCGATTTTGCGGTTGCGCAGCACGGCTCGTTGAGCGCGCGACATGGTGCGCACGCTGATGCCGTCGAGCAGGTAGTCGCCGCTGGTGGGCGTGTCGAGGCATCCCAGCTGGTTGAGCAGCGTGGATTTTCCCGAGCCCGACTTGCCCATGATAGTGACGAACTCGCCCTCATGGATGTCGAACGACACTCCTTTCAGTGCCTGCACTTTCTCGCCGCCCACAAGAAACTCGCGTTTGACGTTTTGCAGCGAAATAACTATGTTTTTTTCTTCCATAAATCTGGTAATAAAGTTTAAAGTTTAGAGTTTATTGTTTAAAGTTTAGTGTTTATTGTTTAAAGTTTAGTGTTTAAATTTTCTTGTTTAGTGTTTATCGAGTTCTCGAAATTCAAGATTTCGTTAAACAATAAACTCTCAACTTTACTTTAAACCTGATAAACTTGTAACTTGACAAACTTGATAAACTTGCGGCGCAGCCGCTACTTTTTCTTGTTGTTGCCCGGAGGGCCGGGAGCGAAGGGCGAGCGCACCTCGGCGTCGTCGCCGGCAGGCTCATCAACTTTCTCGGTGATTAATGTGATCACCTTGTCGCCCTCTTTCACGCCCGAGGTCACCTCGGTGTTGACGCCATCGCTCATGCCTAAAGTCACCGCCACGGCCTTCACCTCGCGGCCGCCACCAGCGAGCACCCACACCTTGTTCTTGCCCTTGCAGTCGGTGAGCTTGCGCTTGCCTATGGTTTCCTGTGTGGGCAGCACGCGCAGTGCCTTGTTGGGCACGCTCAGCACGCCAGTGAGTTCCTGGGTATAGACTGTGATGTTGGCGGTGAGGCCTGGCTTGAGCTTCAGGTCCTGGTTGGGCGCGCTGATTACCACCTCATAGGTCACTACATTGTTGGTGGTGGTGGCTTGCTGTCGCACCTGTGTCACCTCGCCGTCAAACACATCGTTGGGGTAGGCATCGACAGTGAAGGTGGTGCGTTGTCCCTCGCGCACGTTGCCTATGTCGGCCTCGTCGATGTCGGCAATCACGCGCATGTTGGTGAGGTCCTGCGCAATCGTGAACAGCTCGGGAGTGTTGAAGCTCGCTGCCACGGTTTGTCCTTCCTCAACCGACTTAGACAGCACCACGCCGTCGATGGGCGAGGTGATGGTGGCATAGCCTAAGTTGGTCTGTGCCTTCTGCACCTGCTCGCGGGCCTGCAGCACGCTCTGCTTGGCCTTCTCATAGCTGAGCTTGGCGTTCTCATAGTCGAATGCGCTCACCAGTCCCTTGTCGTAAAGTGTCTTGTAGCGGTTATAGTTGGATGTCTCATAGTTGAGGCTGCTCTGGCAGCTCGACAGGTTGGCGCGGGCGTTGTTGAGCTCGCTCTCAAGGTTGGTGCGGTCGAGCTCGGCAATCACCTGCCCTTTCTTGACCACGCTGTTGTAGTCGACATAAAGGCGGCTCACGATACCCGACACCTGTGTGCCCACGGTGACCGAGGTCACGGGCTCGATGGTGCCGGTGGCGGTGATGCTGTTCTGCAGGTTGACACGCGCCACGGCCTGCTCCTCAAAGGCGATTTCGGCCTCTTTCTTGTTGCCTGTGAATGCCCACACAGCCACTGCCACGATGGCGACAGCGCCCAGGACATACAATATTTTCCTAAATTTCTTCATATTACTGTTTTTGATAAAATTTTAGCATTTGCAGGTTAAGGATGGTTGTGTATTTGCTCTGGAGCTTGTTTTGCAGCGCCTGGAGCAGATTGGACTTGCCGGTCATGAGCTCGACGATGTTTTTCAGGCCCAGGTTGAACTGCTGCTCGAGGAGGTCGAAGCTGGCCTGCACGCTCTCGACATTGGTGAGAGCGGCGCGGAACTTCTGCTGGCTGGTGATGGCTTGCTCCCAGTAGTTCTCGACGGTGGCATAGAGTGTCTTCTGCGAGTCGAGCAGGTCGAGCTGGGCCTGCTGCTGCTGGATGCGGGCCTTGTTGACGGCCGTCTTGGTGGAGCGCTGGTCGCATATGGGGATCGACACTCGCAAGCCCAGCGACATGTCGACATTGTTCTTAAACTGCGTCGCCCAGCGGTCGTCGTTGAGCGTGTTGTAGCCGGTGCCGGCGCCAGCGGTGAGCCCTATGGAGGGCAGGCTGCCTGCGCGGGCTATCTTCTCTTGCAGCTTGCCGCTCTCGATGGCAATCATCGACCGCTTGATCTCGGGGCGGTTGAGCAGCGCGTTGTCATATACGGTCGCGAGCGCGGGCACGGGCTCAAGGGCCTGCTCGTCGGTGGCATTGATGTCGATCACGTCAAAGTCGGTGTCGCCGGGCAGCTCGAGCAGCTGCTTGAGGTGCATCAGGCATGTGGTGAGCGAGCTGCGGGTCTCCACCACGGTATATTCGTCCTGGCTGCGCTGGGCGGTGAGCTGGGCGAGGTCGGCCTTTGACATGTTTCCCACCTCAACAAAGCCGCGGCCGCGCTCCTCGTTGGCCCGGCTCACCTCGAGGCTGTTCTCGGCCACGCCGATAGCCTCCTTGAGGTAAAGGGCCTGGATGTAGTATTGCGCGAGTGTCTCCTGGATGTTGTTGGCGGTGATTGCCGAGTCGAGCACTGCCCCACTCTCGTTGAGCTGGTTCATCTTCACCTGGTTGCGCAGCTTGTTGCCGTCCCACACCGTCCAGTTGGCGCTAAACGAGTAGTTGTCGTTGTAATAGCCTTTTCTCGACGACCCCGAGATGTCGCTGGCCGCAAACGGGCTGTAGCCCACCGAGTGACTGGTGCCAAACGACAGCGATGGCAGCAACGCGGCCTGCGACTGCTGCAGGTCCTCGTTGGCGCTACGCACCGATAGCACGTTTTTCTTGAGCGAGATATTGTTCTCGAGTGCATAGGTGATGCAGTCGTCGAGCGTCCACTGGCGCGCCTGGGCAGAGCCCGATGCGCAAGCCATCACCATCGCCACCACAAATATCAATCTTTTACACATATTTATCTTTATTTTAAAAATTTGAACACACAGTTTTAGTCAACTCCCTATTTGTCGGCGCAAAGGTAATATTTATGTCAACACAAAAAAAACGCTCTCCCCCCATTTTCAAAAAAAACAACCATAATTAACAACATTTTCACCTCCACCCGCCCCCGCGAGGATGTCAAGGTCAAAAAATGGTTCTCACTGATCACAGATTTTTGGGATTATTATCTCATGGGAATTTATAGGATTTATAGAAATTAAGCTTCGCGCTGGTGTGGGTTTTGGCCACGAATTACACTAATTGACACGAATATTTTAATTTTCACGAAGAAAAAAGTCAAAGTCAACGTCAACGTCAATGTCGAAAAAGGGGCTCTCACAG
>JABUUJ010000024.1:23237-34785 GCA_021443235.1 Muribaculaceae bacterium | reverse complement strand
CTCCAAATAAAGCTATTAGGCTGTAACACGTTGATAAGACAACGGTTACAGCCTAAGCTGTTCTTAGGGGGAATGTACGCTTGGAATCGGAAAATGAGCCAAATAAGGACAAAATGTTTACATATTGTTTACACTTTTTGATACCTATGTTTACACATAGTTTACACCATTAAATACACATCCTTCTCGGTGAATGTCGCTGTTGATTGGTTGGACTTGCTAATTCACCAGGCAGAAGTCGCCGTAGGTGTCGACGATAACAATCAGGTTAAAGTGTTTATCGTTACGCTTTGCCCATCGCTGAATTGTGATGTAAGTGGCGGCGGCACCATCGATTGGTGAGCCGACAATCGATACCGAGCAATGGATTCCGATTCGCTTACACTTTTGGTCACGAAGCTGATTAAGACAGTCGCAGATGACGTCGTGAACATGTTTCAGAGTAGCGCTGTCGTTTTTGAAAGCATGTCTCACCAGAGGCACGGTGCCGTTGTAGCTCTTACAGGCAGCATCAATATCTTGCTGACTTGAGTTATAAAGAACAAGCAGGCCATCTGCTTTATATCCTTTAATGTCAAAGACATCACCTTCTCCTAGTTTTATCTTCTTTTCACCGGTTTTAATGAGCACCATGCCTTTTAACTGGAATGCAAAACGCCCATCTGCACAATCAGTCCATGCGTTAACATCTGTAACATTTGTATATAGCTGACCAGCAAATTTAATATCTCCATGCAAATCCTTGCGTCCAGCGTCACTTGTCGCTACAAGGAAAGCTGCTCGATATATTCCCGCGGGTTTGTAGAGAAAGCTATCTTGATTATACTTCGCCGACAACAGGTATACCTGCTCAAAGAATTTTCGGCTTTGAGTTGTATCTTCATTAAAGACAAAAAAGCAGAACTCTTCACATGGGAATTGCCAATCGGCTTCCCGATAACATCCATTTACAGGGCGGAACGACATTGTTAATGCATTCATGTCCTCTTTCAGTTTCTCATTTCTGGCAAGGTTCTCATCAATTGTATATCCGCCACGGAATGCGGTGAGAATAGCGCAATTATACTTTTTGAAAGCACTTTCAGCTTCTTCCAAACTTGGGGAAGATGTTTCGTTTGCATTAAATTCAACATCTGCCGTTCCCACCTTAAGTTTGCCCTTCAACATGTTTCTTATATTTGAGTGGCTGATAAGATTGTTGCAAACGGTCAACTTGTTATAAATTTCCTCTGTGTTCATACACGTTATACTTTCATTGATTATTTTCCTCTCGTGTAAGCGTTGTTGCTGGCTCAACAATTAGAACTTCGTAATAAGTAAGTTAATATAGATTGCAAAAGTAATAAATTTTTATAATTTCAGCAATTTAAACGAAAATAAATCAGGACCCACTGAGGCAATAATAGGTTATGAGAATAAAATCGGGTCGTGTGGAGAGCATTATTCTGTAATTTTTGAATTTTTTGGGGAGAGGGGGTGGGTGTTTTGGTGAAATGGCGTATTATTGTTGTGGGTGCGGTCGAAAGATTGATTGTGCCGGTGGGAAAATTATATTATTCATTGTTTAAATTTAAATACTTATGAGAAAACGCAATCTTGAAAATGACTCTGAGATGATGATGGTTAATGACACACAGATGGAGAGCATTCCTACGAATTATGAGAAATTGCCTATTCTGCGACTGATGGAGATGATTACCGAGAAGGCTGCCAACAAGCGTCTGTCGGATGAGTTTTTTGAGCAGGTGCTTCCGTTGTCGACGCATCTGGGCAACTTGCTTGGGTTGACTCCCCAGCAAGCCGTGCTCTACTCTATCTTTATCGATAACTATAACGACAATATGATTGGGCTTAACGACATTCAACAACAGACTGGAGCACGAATGACGCGTCTTGCCCAATTGCAGGACGACATTGATGCAATTGAGAGGAAGCGATTTATCCGTCGCAGTGGAGGCCTCGGATATATGGCTAACGGCGGCGTACATTATAATGTGCCCATTGAAAGCATCAAGGCGTTGCGCGACAATAAGGCGTATAGCCCAAAGCCATTGGCCAATCTTCCGTTCGGCGCATTTGTAAGAGAGGTTGACAAGTGTGTGGGTATGCGCTATGACCTTGGCGAGCCTTATGAGTTGCTTGCTATAGACTTGGACGAGCTTGTGAAAAACAATATGCACCTCAAGATATGTAAGGCGCTGACCGAACTTCAAGAAAAGTTGGAACTTGTTGAGGCCAACTGGGTGTTGCTTGTAGTGTTGTGTGTTTTTGAGCTGTGTCACGAAGAAAATATGAGTTTAGGTCGCCTTCGCAATATTTTTGAGGATGATATGCTGAAAATTATACAGGTGTCATTTGACTCGGAGGCAAATGTATTGTTGCAGGCGGGGCTTGTTGAGTTTGGGTGCAACAATGGTATGGTTGACCGCAATATCCTTGTGTTGTCGCGCAAGGCAAAGAATATGTTGCTCAGCGAGCGTAGGCGCAGGGGTCGTAACACTGGAGTGGGCTCACTTAAGGACAGCAAGAGGATAACGACCAAGTCGCTCTTCTATGAGGATGGCGTGAAGCAGCAGGTCGATCGCCTTAATGATATGCTCACCAAGTCGTCGTTCAAGGATATCTGCAAACGCTTGAAGGAAAACAAAATGCGTCGCGGCTTCACTTGCTTGTTCTATGGTGCCCCGGGCACAGGCAAGACCGAGACTGTGCTTCAGCTTGCCAAGAAGACTGGCAGAAGTATTATGCAGGTTGACTTGTCGGAGATTAAGGACAAGTATGTGGGAGAGTCGGAGAAGAATGTGAAAGCAATCTTTGACAACTATCGTGCTGCCATCGAAAGCGAGAAGATATGCCCTATCCTACTCTTCAACGAGGCCGACGCCATTATCGGTAAGCGTTTGGAGAATGTTGAGCATTCGGTTGACAATATGTATAACTCAATGCAGAACATAATCCTTCAAGAGATGGAGACCTTTGAGGGCATCCTCATTGCTACTACCAATCTTGAGGGCAATATGGACTCGGCGTTTGAGCGCCGCTTCCTCTACAAGGTTCGCTTTGAGAAGCCTTCAGTGTCGGTTCGCAAGCAAATTTGGCAGAGCATCATACCGAGCCTTAGCGAAGAGGTTGCTCTTTCGCTCGCCAATGAGTTTGATTTCAGCGGTGGTCAGATTGAGAATATCGCTCGCAAACAGATTGTCGACAACATTCTCTACGGCGAAAGCAGTGACGTGTATGCCTCGCTCAAGCAATATTGCAATGACGAGTCGATTCAAAACCGCAACACCCGCCCAAGCATCGGTTTTATGTCGTAATTAAGTCAGCCCTTAAGAACTTATGTGCGTGTCCGCACGAGTTTTTAAGGGCTGATTAAGTAATAGTTATTGCTTGTGGTAGCGTATTATTTCTTCGGCGAGGTATTGGTCGCTCCGGCAGATGAGGTCGGCAATGCCATGGTCGATTATCTCAAATAAAGGTGAAGTATAAAGCATATCCATTGCTTGATCGCTCGGGATTTGCTGCATCTGAGCCAGCAATACAATTATCCGGGCATACTTCATATCACGTGTAATACGGTCAATCTTGTCCATTTTCTTCTGACTTTATTTGTGTTATTTCAACGAGTTTAAGACAGCAATCAATGGCAGCTTGGGAAATTAAGCATAATTGGTGATTTGGAGCCTCATAAATGAGTTTTTGAAGGGCTTGCTCTAATGTATAGATGCCGCTCATATATAAATCTACTGTGCGAAACACCTTATCGTTAGCAACACCACCTTCAATAATATCGTATTGCTTATAGTCATCACCACCCCGGCGGCAATTGCAAACGAAACGCAACCACTCATCATCGTAATGCTCAAAGACTTTTATTTTAAAGTCGGCACATGGTTTATACTCATACTCATGCAGGTAGGCGTTGCTTCCCAAAGCTGTAAATCTCTGGGCATATTTCTCGGCTTGTTCTTTTAATTTTGTTACATAAAAACCTTTGCCGAAGTCAAGAGCATTGCGTGAATGTAAATTGTCGGGGCACTCAATTTGCATATCGGACGTGTGATAGACTCTCATAGTGGTAGTCCTTTCTTTATCATGTGCCTGATGACATCGTCAGCGACATATTCGAGGCTGAGGGTGTGTAATATATCATAGCACTTAACCAGGTAACCCTTTATCATGCCTGCGGCATTTAGGTTGCGGTAGATGCGTGAGCAAGGCAACCCCAACATTATTGAAAGCGTACCGATTACCGCTGTTACATATTCTATATTATCCTGTGTCATAAATTATTAACCAATAAACATATAGAGCAAATAAACTGATTCTCGCTACGGATGTATATCATCCAAATATGGGCAAAGTTAATGATAATATGCTAATTTTCCAAATGTTTTGCCAAAACACTTCACAAGCGCATTATCAAAATCCGCCGAAGTGAAGTATTGTATCGCAAAATTGATTGTAGAAAAGATGGGAAATTAATGGATTAGTGTGGATATGTCGTGAAAACTGGGTATAATTATGGATGTGGAGGGAGGGGATGTTTTTTGTTTAAACTTTATAAGTATCAACGAGGATGAGACGACATCTCGAGTTGAAGGTAGAGATGTGGCGAGGCGCTTTCTAAGTTTATTAAGGTTTTACATAAGGTGCACTGGAGCGCAGTCTACTGCCAATGCGCTGACAATTGAGGAAGTAAGAGATTTCTTATAGCTGAACAAGAGACGAAAGACTAATAAAATATGGAGATAGTAACAATAGAAAAGACGGATACACGCTATCCGCAGGAGTTCCTTGCCATAGGTGATGAAGCTCCGATGAGAATTTATGCAATGGGCAACCTTGACTTGCTGACTCGAGAGCATAAGGTGGCTGTGATTGGCGCACGCAAAGCATCGCGCAAGGGCTGGAACTGCTCCTACAAACTGGGGGCGAAGTTTGCCAAGGCCGGAACGGTTGTGGTAAGCGGCCTTGCCTTTGGTTGTGACGAAGCGGCTCATGAGGGCTGCCTTGCAGCGAAGGGCGAGACAATCGCCATTGTAGCCACTGGGCTTGACCTTATACACCCTCACGAACATGCCGACCTTCAGCGGCGCATCCTTGAAGCCGGCGGTCTGATTATCTCGGAGCAACCGCTACACACTAAAGCCAACCCCAAACGGCTGGTGGCACGCAACAGACTGCAGGCGGCAGTCTCGGAGAAAGTAGTTGTGGGTGAGTGCCCCGAGCACAGCGGCACCATGCACACGGTGAGGTTTGCTCAGGCCTACGGAAAGCCAGTGACTGCGGTGCAGTTCGCGAGCAGCAACGAGTTCAATTCGGGCAACAAGTATATTCTGGAAAACATAGGCACAGCAGAGCCGCTGGTATAAAACACTTCTTCTCATTTGGAAATCAACCTTCAGTCTTGTATAATAAATCGGAAGGCAATGTTGCTTTTCATTAAACAAATAAAAATGGAAAACACAAGCGAAAAGATTTTTCAAAAGAAGAAAAAGTCGGTTGAAGTAGAATTGGCTCGAACGACCGTCAGGAGCTATATGGCGTCAATCCTAAACAAGGAGGGCATTGACTATAGCTTAAAAGAGTATCACAATGGCATTATCATCTCAGTAAATGCCCAGTATCATCGCAAGATTGAGATCAAAGTGAATAGGAAGAATTTTATGCAAGTTATCCCTCACATAGTATCGGTGCTAAAGACGCTCTTGACGGTCTTCGACTCAATTGAAATGCCCAATGTCGTTGTGCGTGACTGTTGCAACAACGAGAAATGGGAAAACCGATTTTTAGGCGAAGAATACCCTTATATATAATATGGAAGAGAATAAGATTGCGACTAAAATCGAAATGGTGCGTAACTCTGCGGAAAGGATAGCAAAAAGCGAAATCTCTAAAGCTGGTTTCGTCTATTGCTTGCAGAATGTGGCAAACGGCGTTAAAATCAAGGTAAAACTTGAGAACCACCGACTCGTTGAGTTCCTGCTTAACGTGAACAACTGCTGGGCAACCCGGAAACAGATAATGCCAACCCTTACAACACTGGCCAACACTTTAGACGGCATCCAGCCCATGAACATTCATGTGAGCAAGGCTCGGGAAAAATAAGACAAAGAGGCTTGCAAAGGTGGATATTTGTAAAATTTGGTGTATAATTATAGTGTGAGCTTTTGGGCTGGCAAGGCATGTCGGGAACAAGAGCTCACTAAAATTGTGATAATAAATAAGATTAATATTCTAAAACACACAAAGCGATGTATTGGTATTTGCAATTAGCCATGCAGCTCAATGATGCTCCATGGCCCGCGACTAAGGGAGAGTTAATCGACTATGCAGAGCGAAACTGCTTGTCGCCCCAAGTTATTGAGAACCTCAATGAACTTGAAGACGAGGACTATGCCTATGAAGACATGAGTGAGATATGGCCCGAGTTCGACGAATGGCCAAATGATGAAATGTCAAACGAAAACGAAGAATAGCCATGAAGCAATCATATACCGACTATAAATTTGAGTATCAACGCAAGAAGAGGGAAATAGAATTACTTCGCTCAACTGTGAAGGAGGCCGTAAAGGATATTCTTCCAAAGGAAGGCATCACCTATTGCCTTGAAACGACCGAGCACGGCCTGTTGCTACTGGTCAAGATGACGCACGGACGGGTGATAAAAGTCAATTTCAATCGCAGAAACTACATTAAGACGATTGAGAAGTTGCTCCCCGCCCTTCTAATCATCATTGACACATTTGAGAAGGTTGGCACATTGAGAATGCAAGTGACTGCATCTGCTTACAGATATGACTGGCTGATGCCAGAAAGCTTCGAACAAGACTCAGATGATTAATAATTAAAAACAAAATAATATATGGCAATAAATATTACAACAACCGAACTTATCAAGTTACTTGACAGCACACCCGCACGCCACAACATCATGCTGGTGGGCAGGCACGGCATAGGCAAAAGCGAAATCCTGACTTCCTACTATGGTGAAAAAGGAATGAAGGTGCATACACTTTTCCTTGGGCAGATGAGCGACCCAGGCGACCTTATCGGACTACCTCACAAAGACGAGAAGAGCGGCAAGACCGAGTTCCTGCCCCCCTACTGGTTCCCCACCGACGGCAAGCCCATCGTGCTTTTCCTTGACGAGCTCAACCGTGCCCGCCCCGAGGTGTTGCAAACCATCATGGACCTGGTGCTCAACCGCAAGTTGGCAGGCAAGGCATTGCCTTCGGGCAGCCGCATCATCTCGGCAGTAAACGACGGCGAAGAATATCAGCTCACCGACCTTGACCCTGCCCTTGTGTCGCGCTTCAACATCTACAACTTCCGCCCCACCCCACAGGAATGGCTTCTGTGGGCCGAGAAGAACGGCATTGACAAGCGCATCATCAACTTCATCAACGATCATGCCAATATGCTCGACAGCGACGGCGTAAACCAACTTGACCGAGGTCTGGAGAAGACCCCCGACCGCCGTGCGTGGCAGCGTGTGAGCGACGTGATAAAGAATGTCACCGACCTCAACATCTTCTATCAGAAGCTTGTTGCCGGCATCATTGGTGTGGGTATAGCCGCACAGTTCTTCAAGGAGTTCAAGAACAGCAATGTGCCTTCGGCCACCGATGTGCTGCTGCACTACGACAAGCAGAAGAAGCGCATTGAGGAGCTCCCCATCGACAAGATAGCTATTGTCAACGATGAGATTATGCGCTATATTGAGACTCACAAGAAACTGGGCAATGACGAAGCCGCGGTGAAGTATAACCTTGTGGAATACATTGAGTTCCTCAAGGAGCACAACAAGGAAGGACTTGCACACCTCGTCTCGTGTGTCGAGAGTGGAAGCTACCCGCAGGCCATTGTCTTCCTTGTAACAAAACTGCCACAGGTTTACAAGACGTTCACCGAGTTTATCCACAAAATTTAAGAAAATGACCGATTCATTTTTTGAAGACATAACACAACGCTGGTTCATTTCCGAACCAGCATTGTTTGCGATTTACTGCACGCATCACTTGGAGAAGAACACGAGGATGCGTTGCCCCATTCGCACAGGCCATGGCGTGATTGAGTATAACCCCGATCTCATCCCCGAGTCAAAAACGGCTCGGGAAGAGTATTTACGCTCCGAGATAATGCGCATATTGCTCAAGCACCCTTACGAGCGACAGCCCGAGAACGTGAAGAAAATCTCAACTGCCATAGCAAGCGACATGGTGCTCAGCAGCCATGTGTCATTTCAATGGCGCAAACTCATAAGCCCCTGGATGTTTCATTTAAAAGAGCGACAGCACTTTGAGTGGTATGCTCACGAGGTCGACGGTCGCATCACGATAATCAATGTTGCCAATCTATCGGCCGAAGAGATTGAAGAACTTGGCAGCTCATCGCAAGAGCTTGAAGCGCTTAGCGAGATGGCCGAGATGTGGGAAGAGGACGACTTCATGGTCAGTGAACTCAACGAGACAATTCGCGACATACGCGATTGGGGCAGCTTGGCGGGCAAGACCGTAGAGCAGATAAAGGCAAGCCTCGACTACAAGATGGACTATCGCAGTGCGCTTGCAGGATTCCGCACGAGCATCATTTCCTCTTATCGCAGTTTGACGCGAATGCGTCCCAACCGTCGCTACGGTTTAGATGCAATGGGCAGCAAATATGATATGGAGTCCAACATTCTGATTGCTGTTGACGTGAGCGGCTCTATCAACTCAAGCACACTGGAGCATTTCTTCGGCGTCATCGAACGTTTCTTCAAGTTTGGAGTTTCGACTCTCGATGTCATCCAGTTTGATGCTGAAATACAGGGTGACCCAATACGATTAGACAAGAGGTTCAATAGCTCAACGAGTATAAAGATTGTTGGTCGTGGCGGCACCAATTTCCAACCTGTGTTCAATTATATTAAGGAGCACAAGAAATACGACGGTTTGATAATATTCACCGACGGCTATGCCCCTGAACCCAGGCTTGACTTCCGCACACAGACCAAAATATTGTGGGCATGTCAAAGCGAAAGGGAATACACTGCGCACCATGAATGGATGGAGCACACAGGTCGCGCATGCTTCATAGAATCAATCAAAAACAAAAATTAATGAACAGTCAATACAATATTGTCAACCCCGACCGCGCATTGCGCAAGAAAAAACGCGCAAAAGAGCGCGACTTAATGCGAATGGTAACCGATGCCTATGTGCAAGAGTTCCTTGAAAACTTTGACCTTGAATACACAGTCAGCCACAACAAGAAAAACACTGTAGTGGCAGTGCACATTAAGGAAAAAATTTGGGCAGAGTTTCGCATTACCTGGATCGATGCCGAGAAATACTTGGAAGAGCTGAGAGCAATACCCGAAAGGGTTACTGCCATTAAGGCTCTGTACGAAAATATGACCGACAACGTCACCATCGTGAGACAGGTAGCGCAAAAAAACAAATGAATATGTCGCAAGCGAGTAATATAGGGCGCCATAGGGAGCATGAGCCTTATTATTTTTAGTTGCCACAATTTTTATCATGGAGAATATGGGTTAAGTCGGTTTTTTTATGTACTTTTGCGTTCACATAACGTCCAGAGAGTATGCTTAACGTAAAGATTGACGAGCGCATTAGGGCCGTCTGCCCTGAGATAAAGATAGGAATGGTGCGTGCCACTGTAGTCAACAGCGAAACTTGCGATGAGCTGTGGACCGAAATTGAACGGACTGCGGAAGAGGTGGTTAACACCTATGAGCTGCTTGCAATCAATGCCCGACCGGCCATCGCTGGCACGAGACGCCTCTACAAAGCGCTGGGCAAGGATCCGGGTCGTTATCGCGTGGCGAGTGAGCAACTGTGCCGTCGCCTCGTGCGTGGACTGGGCATCTACCGCCTGACGACGCTCATCGACGTAGTAAATCTTGTTTCGATTAAGAGCGGTTATGCCATTAGCGGCCTTGACGCCGACAAGATAGTGGGCGATACGCTCACTCTGGGCGTGGGTATGAGAGGCGAGGAGTATCATGGCATAGGGCGCGGGTTACTCAACATTGAGGGAATGCCCGTGTATCGCGATGAGGTGGGCGGCATTGCGACCCCCACAAGCGATGAGGAGCGCACCAAGTTCACGATAGACACCGTAAAAGTGCAAATCAACATCAATGCGTTTGCTCCCGAGATGGACATCAAGGAGGCAGTTGAGTGGATGGCACAACTACTTGAGAAATATGCACAAGCAACTAATATAGAGACCAAGATAGTATGAAAATTCTTCAGATAAAAGGCAAAGGCATCAACGAGCGTCAGCTTGAGGAAGTGGTTGAATGCCTGAGAGATGGCGGTATCATTGTGTACCCCACCGATACTGTATATGCCCTGGGTTGTGACGCGCTCAACAATCAGGCGATTGAGCGTATATGCGCAATCAAGGAAATCAAGTCGGCCAAGACCAACCTGTCAATTATATGCAGCGAGATTTCTGAGATTTCGCAGTATGCCAAGTTTGACAACTCACATTTCAGGCTGATGAAGCCGTGTCTGCCGGGTCCGTTCACTTTCATCCTGCCAGCGCTGTCGCGCCTGCCCAAGGCGTTTAAGGGACGTCGCACAGTGGGAATCCGCATTCCCGACAACGACATTGTGCTTGCAATTGAGAAAGAGCTGGGCAAGCCGTTGCTCACGACATCGGTGCAAGGGCCCGATGTGGACTACCGCTGTGAACCAGAGCTGATTGCCGAGACCTACAAGAATAGTGTTGATATAGTGATTGACGCTGGTCGAGGCGACGTGGAGCCGTCAACGATCGTCGACTGCACAGGCTCGGAACCCGAGATCACCCGCCAGGGAAAAGGGGTGCTTTAGTTCATCAAGTTTTTCAAGTTCATCAAGTTTTTCAAGTTTTTCGAGGTTTCGAGGATTTGGGGGATTGAACTTTATTTTACGAGGGAGATGCGGGTGCGTTTCCCTTTTAGTTTTGCGGTCTGGAGGCGTGTGAGGGTGACGGTGACATTAGCGCGAGGCACGGCGGCGATGGCGTAGTGGTCGCGCACGTCAATCTGCCCTATCTCTTGCGCCGGGATGTCGCTATTGTTGGCAATAAAGCCCATGATGTCACCCTTAGAGATCTTCTCCTTTTTCCCTGCCATGAAATAGATAGTAGCTACATGCGACTCAATGCAGTTGCGGTCGAGCTTGGCTGGCACATGCCACTCGTCGTCGGGCAGCACATGGTCGGGCAGCGACTCATTGGGCCCAACAATCACGAAGGCATCACCGCTGGCGTGCTGTCGTGCAGTGCGTCCGTTGCGGTGGGTATAGCTCTCAGCCGAGACGGGCATATGATAGTGAATTATATTTTTTACATTGGTTATGTCAAGGCCGCGCGACCCCAAATCGGTGGTCACGAGCACTGGGTAAGTGCCGTTGTGAAACATATTGAGTGCCATTTCGCGACTCAGCTGATCGAGTGCGCCGTGATATAGCCCTGCAGCGATGTGGTGCGACACAAGGAAGGCGTGAATGCGCTCCACAGCGTCGCGGTAGTTGGCAAAGACGATGCT
>JABUUJ010000024.1:18822-23211 GCA_021443235.1 Muribaculaceae bacterium | reverse complement strand
CGCCTGAGCGTCTCAAGTTTGTCGGGCTCATCGCTCGTCACCTGCCACACTTTGAGTCGGTTTGCCTTAGCGCCGTCGGTAAAATCAAGTTCAGTGCAGGCGTTAAGGCGCAGGTAATCGGGCAATTGGTCAATCATTGTTGCCGAAGTGAGAAAGCGACGAGAAAGATTAGGCATGCGTTTCAGGAGTTTCTTCATCTCGTCCTCAAAACCCAGTTCAAGGCACTTGTCAAACTCGTCAATTACGAGTTGCGCCACATTATTTAGGTCTATGTGTCCCCGCTGGCAATGGTCGAGCAGTCGGCCTGGAGTCGACACGATAATCTCAGGCACGACAACAAGCGAAAGGCGCTCGTCCTCAACCTTATGGCCGCCATAGCAGCAAGTGGTTTTGTGGCCGACAGCAATAGCACGCAGCACGTCAAAGATTTGGAGCGCGAGCTCACGCGAAGGCACAATGACGACAGCGTGCAATCGTTGGGGTGCGTTTTTCAGAGCCTTGAGCAATGGGATTATATAGGCGAGCGTTTTTCCTGAGCCCGTAGGCGAGTAAAGGACTATATCGCCATGCGATTGCGTGGCAGCGTCGAGCACACGCCGTTGCATGTCGTTGAGCGTTTCAATGCCCATACGCTCGTTTATAAGGCTTAAAATTTCCTGTTCTTTCACTGTGTATAACTTTTAAAAGCGCCATTAATACTGCAAAATTACTAAAATTTCAAGCAACATGCGGTGAAGAAAAGAAAAAAGTCGTGTCAACACTCGTTGATATTGACGATTTTTTTGTAATTTTGCTATTCAAATTGTTAACACACCGACAAACAAGGACAAAAGATAATGAATAGCAACCCATCACCACTCGACCTGAAATACCTGCGACTGCTTGCGCGCAGTTTCCCCGATATAGCAACCGCAAGTTCGGAAATCATCAATCTGGAAGCAATCCTGAACCTTCCCAAAGGCACCGAGCACTTCCTTGCCGACCTCCATGGCGAAGCCGAGGCATTCCAGCACGTGCTGCGCAATGCGTCGGGCACAATCAAGCGCAAGGTGAAAGAAATCTTTGGTGAGACCATCTCTTCGGCCGACCAGAAAGAACTGTGCTCACTCATCTACTACCCTCAAGAAAAACTTGAGATTATACGCGATAAATATATTGATAAAGAAGAACTTAATGAGTGGTATTTCATCAGCATAAATCGCCTTATACTGGTGTGCCGCGTGGTGTCGTCCAAATACACCCGCTCAAAGGTCAACAAGGCGTTGCCCCGCGACTTCTCCTACATCATTCAGGAGATGCTCCACGAGAAAAACGACAACCCCAATAAGCAAGGCTATGTCGATGCGATTGTGAAAACCATCATCAGCATCGGTTGCGCCAGTGATTTCATCATAGCGATGTGCAACTTTATCCAGCACATTGCCATTGACCTGCTGCACATCCTGGGCGACGTGTATGACCGCGGTCCCAGCCCTCACGTAATTATGGACATCCTGTCGTCGTTTCACAACTTCGACTTCCAGTGGGGCAACCACGATATCCTGTGGATGGGAGCGTCGGCGGGCAATGTGAGTTGCATTGCCAACGCAGTGCGCGTGGCGTTGCGCTATGGCAACCAAAGTGCCATTGAAGACGGTTACGGCATCAACCTGCTACCACTTGCCACACTGGCGATGAACGCCTACGGCAAAGACGACTGCAAGCAGTTTATGCCAAAGGACGACTATGACGAGGAGTTTGGCATTGAGAACAGGCTCGTTGCTCGCATGCACAAGGCAATCAGCATTATCCAGTTTAAGGTCGAGGCCGATCTCATCAAGCGCCATCCCGAGTGGGAAATGGAAAACCGCCTGCTGCTTGACAAAATCACTCCCGATGGCAAGCACGTTGTAATTGACGGCAAGGAATATGAACTGTGCGACACCCACTTCCCCACCGTAGATCCCGCCGACCCATATAAACTGACGCCTGAGGAGGAGATTGTAATCGCCAAGCTCAAGTCGTCGTTTACTGGCTCTGAAAAACTACGCAAGCACATGAAATGTCTGTTCCGCAACGGCGATATTTACAAGGTGGTGAATGGCAACCTGCTGTTTCATGCGTCAATGCCGCTCAATGACGACGGCACGCTAAAAGACGTTAACATTCAGGGTAGAAAGTATCACGGACGCGCGCTGATGGATCGTGTGGGCAAGATGATACGCGAGGCCTACTACGGAGCCGAAACACCCGAACAGCATGCCTATTCGCTTGACTATGTGTGGTATCTGTGGTGCGGCAAAGACTCGCCCGCCTTCGACAAAGATAAGATGGCAACATTTGAGCGCTACTTTGTCGCCGACAAGTCGATGTGCAAAGAGGCCAAGGGCAACTACTATATTCTGCGCGACGACGAGGCGGTGTGCGACATGATTCTTGACGAATTTGGCGCCGAGGGTCCATTCCGTCACATTATCAACGGGCACGTTCCCGTGCGCACCATCAACGGCGAAAATCCCGTGAAGGGCAACGGCAAACTCATGGTTATAGACGGCGGCTTCTCCAAGGCCTATCAGCCCAAGACGGGTATTGCCGGCTACACGCTGGTGTATCACTCACGTGGATTCCAACTCGTTCAGCACGATCCTTTCACATCTAAAGAAGAGGCCATTTTGGAAGGCAAAGACATCAAGTCGACACTCTCGCTCGTTGAGATGGCTGAGCACCGCTTATTGGTGCGCGACACCGACATAGGCGTAGAGTTGCAGCATCAGGTTAACGACCTTCACAAGCTGCTTTATGCCTATCGCTCAGGGTTAATAAAAGAAAAAGCTTATAGTCCATTCACAAACAAACGTTAATTTATAGGCTTTTTTGCTTTTTTTTAAAGAAAAAATTTAAACAATTAAATAAGAACAATTACATTTGTCGGCAGAAACATAGATTTGTTGACTATTTTATAATTTTGAAGAAAAAATGAAAAAGATTTTAAGTATTTTAGTTAGTGCTGCCATGCTCATTGGCTCGGCAACAAGTTGTAACATGTCGAACACCGGTAAGGGTGCCCTCATTGGTGGCGGCGGCGGTGCTGCTCTAGGAGCTGCCGTAGGAGCAATCTTCGGTGGTGGCACTGGCGCAGGCATTGGTGCCGCAGTGGGTGCTGCAGTAGGTGCAGGTACAGGAGCCCTCATTGGCAACAAGATGGACAAGCAGAAGAAAGAACTTGAGCAGATACAGGGTGCACAGGTTGACACTGTAACCGATAGCAATAACCTGACGGCGTTGAAGGTGACCTTTGACGAGGGTATTCTATTCCAGACTGGAAAGAGCGCGCTGAGCACATCGGCAAAGAACGCTCTCACCCAGTTTGCTACTTCGTTAAAGAACAATCCTCAGACTAACGTTCAGATTTTTGGTCACACCGACAACACTGGCTCACGCGCCGTTAACGAGAAGCTCTCGAAGGAGCGCGCCAACTCGGTGCTCACCTATCTCATTAATCAAGGTGTGGACAACAGCCGCATGACAAGCGAAGGTATGGCTTATGACCAGCCCATTGCCGACAACAGCACAGCCGCTGGCCGCGCTCAGAACCGTCGTGTAGAGGTTTACATCAGCGCCAACAAGGACATGATTGACGCAGCCAACAACGGCACACTCAAGTAATTGGCTCTTGGACGTTGACTAATCATAGTATTTGACATTTTAGGTAAATTGAAAGGTCGGTTTCTCATAGCCGACCTTTTTCCCTTAAACTCAGAGAATTATGAGATATTATAAAAGCATCATCTTGATTGTGTGCGCTATCGCGATGGCGGCCTGCAGCACAGCGTCGAAGGTGAATTTTACCGAAGCTAACGGTTATTTCTTCAAGAACAACCAGCCAATTCCCACCGATGTGCTCGTAATACAAAGCAAGGCACAGATGGAGCAGTATTTCGGCTATGCAACGACTATGTCGACACGCCCCACCGACGTTGATTTCCAGAGTCAGGCAGTGATTGCAATCGTGCTTGGTGAAACCGACACAGCCACCGAGGTGAAAATCAGCGACATCAAGTTGCAGGACGGCAACGCTGTGGTGACCTATAAGGTCGTGACTGGCGAAAAACAAAGCTACACAATGCTACCTATGGCAATGGTAGTCGTTGACCGCGCCATAGTCAAGGGCAACGTTGTGGCAGTTAAGAGATAAGCCCCCTCCGCCCCCCATGTGGGAGGAACTTATGATAAAATGTAGAGATGCGAATAAATCGTGTCTCTACGTTGTTTATGAGGGCAGTTTAATTATGTTTTTACAGGCCTTAGTACAGGCCTTAGACTAAAGTCCAAAACGAAGCGCAACAAAATCGCGGTGTTCAGAATGAAATAAGACTATGAAAAACACCGCGGGGGTTGCGCAAGCGCGCG
>JABUUJ010000024.1:15629-17826 GCA_021443235.1 Muribaculaceae bacterium | reverse complement strand
AGTTTTTCAAACATTTTATTTAATTTTGCAAAGTGTTGCATTTGATGTTGGACTCTACAGTACAGGCCTTAGCAAGCGATGGGAGGAAAATATTGTGGGAAAAGTTGCTTATAAGCGGAATTTTGAGTAATTTTGTTGAATTTAAACCACATAAACTTTAAAACGATGAACAGAATTAACAAAATCAAGACAATTATGGTGATCGTGGCAGCAATGCTGGCATGCAATAGCACTGTGGCACAGGACTTTACCAATCCCGACACACTGAAGTATTATGACGGACTGAAATTCCGCTTAATTAACTACGCATTTGAGAAGACGCTGCGCAGCCGTTTCCCCGCTTACCTCGAAGACAGCATCCGCCCCACACTGAGCGAACGCGCCAAGTGCACCAGCGGCAAGGCAATTAGATTTGCCACCAACTCACGCGCCGTGGGCGTGCGCTTTAACCTGCTCACCAACATGCACATGATGCACATGGCCGACACCGGCATCAAGGGCTCGGCACTTTATATCCTCGACGACGATGGCACATGGCAGTTTGTTAATTGCAACCGTCCTGTGCGCATCGATAGCGATGTGCGCCCGCGCGAGGATTCCATCCAGAAGAAGATATTTGTTGACAAACTCGATGGTAAGATGCACGAGTATATGCTCTATTTGCCGCTATACGACGGAGTGCGCTGGCTAGAGATAGGTGTTGACAGCACCGCCACTATCACCCAGCCAATGGTAAACAGTCCAAAACAGGGCAAGAAACTTATATTCTACGGCACCAGCATCCTGCAAGGAGGATGCGCAAGCCATCCGGGCATGGTAGGTACCAGCATCTTGCAGCGCGACCTTGACATGGAGTGTGTCAACCTGGGATTCAGCGGCGAGGGTAAGATGGACAATTGCGTGGCTCGCGCCATGGCGACTATCCCCGACGTAGCAGCCTATATCATCGACCCGATACCCAACTGCACCAAGGACATGTGCGACACGCTCACCTATGATTTCATCAAGATATTGCGTACAGCGCGTCCCGACGTGCCAATCTTCATGGTCGAAGGTCAGCAGTACAGCTATGAGAAATACAGCAGCTTCTACAGCAAGTATCTGCCCCAAAAGAACTATGAGTTCCACAAGAACTACCTGAAGCTCAAGGCCGAAGACCCCAAGAATCTGTATTATATCGACCGTAAGAACCTGTATGGTCCCAACAACGACGGCACCGTTGACGGCATCCATCTCACCGACTTGGGATTCTGGTACTATGCCGCAAAGCTGAAACCCTATCTCGAGGCCGCACTTGCAGGCAAGAAAGTACCGTTCCAGAAAGAAGTTGACAAACCCTATCCCGAAATCAAGTGATGAGCGTTGCCCGATACATATTAGCATTAGCTGCATGCGTCATGGGCATGCAGTCGTGGGCCATCAACCTTGACCAAATGGTGTATCACGACTGCCTTGAGTTTACACTGATAAACAAAGGTTTCAAGGATAGCACAACACCATTTACACGCTTGCCCCAGAGTCTGGAGCCTGAGTTGCGCGACGGGCTGAGGGTTGTTGCCAACAACAGTGCCGGCATCGCTGTGCGCTTTGCCACCGATAGCAAAGCAATAGGCGTGCGCTACATGCTGACCAATAACTTCCACATGAATCACATGGCCGACACTGGGACCAAGGGCACTGACCTGTATATACGCCACGAAGGTGACGGCACATGGCACTTTGTGGCCACGTCGGTTCCATCGGGCGACTCAATTACAAACAAGAAATATGTTGACAACCTCGACGGGAAGATGCACGAGTATATGATTTACCTTCCTCTGTACGACGGCATTAAAAAACTTGAGATAGGTGTTGACAGCACAGCCACAATCACCAAGCCGCAGGTCAACTCGCCTCGCGCCGAGAAGAAAATAGTGTTCTATGGCACCAGCATCACCCAAGGCGGCTGCGCAAGCCGTACGGGCATGGTGTCGTCAAGCATCCTATCGCGCTGGCTCGACGTGGAATGCGTGAACCTGGGCTTCAGCGGGCAAGGGCGCATGGACCCGTTTGTAGCCGAGGCCATGGCATCGATACCCGATGTGGCAGCCTATGTGATTGACGCTGTATCGAACTGCAAATTAGAGCGCATTGATACCATTGCCGTCGAGTTCATCAATATATTAAGGAACGCGCGACCCGACGTGCCCATTTTCAT
>JABUUJ010000024.1:10795-14722 GCA_021443235.1 Muribaculaceae bacterium | reverse complement strand
TTGCCTCATCCGTTTCTTGAAGTTGCGCACGTCGATGGGCTTGTTGTAGATAAACTCATAGAGCATGCGCAGCTGCAGCGCCGTGAACTTGGGAGGCAAAATCGAGAACAGCAGCGCGGGGTCGGCATCGGCATGACGGCGCACCGCCTTCAACGCCTCGGTGATAATGGCCTTGTGGTCAAAGGCCAGGTCCATCTCCAGAGCCTCGTTCACAGGCACAAAGCTCACCCCGTTGCCCGCATTGTGCAGGTTGAGCTTGCGGCCAATGCGTCCCATCGCCACATATCCCACAGTCACCAGCGACTTGATGTCGGGGCTTAGCGTCAGCGTGAGCCAGCGGCGGTCGCGCTCGGTGATGCGGTCGCGCGACCCGAAGGCCTTGAACTGCATCATGCGCAGGTTGCGCACGCCAGTGAGCTCGTGCAGCACGCGCCCTGCCGCAAGGTCAAGGTCCTCGTCGGCATAGATAAGTCCTCCCGGCAACTTGTAGTCAACAACGGTTTTCCCGTCCTCGTTCATCTCGCGCTTGATGAGCAACACCGAGAGCGTGTTGCCATCAAGTCCCAGCACGACACAGTCAACCGAGATATGGTTGACCGCCAGCTGATACTTGTTTTTTTCTAATTGGTTCATATATGAATTACAGGTATTTGGTTTTTCATCGCAAAAATAATTCATCATCGCCAATTATCCAAATAAATTAACAATAATTTTGTTAATCTAATGATTTATTTCACAGCACAATAAAATATTGTACTATTAACAACAACTTCGACATTGACTTTGACCATAGCTCGCTGTCGCGAGCGTTCAACATTGTTCAATCTGGTTCAACATTGTTCAACATTGTTGGGGCTGCCCGAAGTTTTCTCTTGTGGAAATGCTGTGGAAAAGCTGTAGAAATTTTATCTCTCACAGATTCCACAGATTAAAAGGATTATATATAAATGCTATAAATTCCCATGAGAACCCCCCGGCAGCGCAAAGCCCGTCAACGACCAAAGTAAAAAAAATGAGGCAAACTATTGATTTTTTGAGAATTGTTTTGTATATTTGCGCCCAAACGGAGATTATAACTAACTAAAGCTATACGATTATGTGTACTATTTTACAACTTAAAACAAAATGGTCGCTGCGACGCTACTTCTCGCTGCGGCAATGGTTGTGCCACGCCAGGCTCACGCCGCTGGCACACAGCCCTCGGGCAGCGGCACCAGCTCGTCGCCCTACCAGATTGCTTCGGCCGCCAACCTGCTATGGTTTGCCGACGCGGTGAACGGCGGCAATAACAACATCTGCGCCAAGCTGACAGCCGACATCACGCTATCGGGCACCACCAACGACTACATGATTGGAACGAAGGAATACGGTTTCAAAGGGCAGTTCGACGGTCAGGGCCACACCATCAGGGGTGTGAATGTGACGACGGCCAAGACTGGTAAAAACAGTTATAAATATGCCGGCGGCCTTTTCGGTTGCATCGATGTGACGACCAGCACTCCGGCGGTGGTGAAGAACGTGACGGTGGAAGGCTCGGTGAACATCACGGGGCTGACCACGCACTACTATATCGGCGGCGTGATAGCCATAGCTTGGGGCTATGTGAATATCAGCAATGTCGTTTCTAAGGTCAATGTCACCACCACAAGCGATGGGTCCTATTCCCATTGCGGCGGCGTGCTGGCCTCGGTGGAGTGGTTTGAAGAGGGCAACTACAAGAACGTGCTCACCATGAGCAACTGCGCGAACTACGGCACGTTGAATGTGGCGTGCGGTGACATCTGTGGCGGCGTCATCGGTTATATCCGCAACGGCTCAATCACCGACTGCCTCAACGCGGGCGACGTCACCAACAGCGTGGACTGCTATACGTGCGGTGTTCTCGGGTACACCAACGACGAGGATTGCACCATGTCGCGTTGCCTCAACGTGGGCACCATCACAAACACAATAAACGGCAAAAAGTCATTCTCGACATATTACGCCAAAAACAACAACATCGGGGCAATTTCCAAAGTCTACTACAGGATCGGCTGTACGACAATGTCGTCTCACAACGACATCCCCATTTCAGAAGCAGATCTCAAGAGCGGCAACCTGGGCTACACGTTCGCTTCTAACGGCTGGGGACAGAGCCTTGGCAACAACAGCGTGAACGATGCCTATCCCATTCCGAACAAAGCTGACTACAGGGTGTATCAGACTGGCAGCAACTACTACAACGACATCACCAGCACCATTCCCACGGGCAGTTTCACGACCACCATTGAGACTACGGCTCAATACAAGTCGAGCCTCACCCGCATTGGCGACACCAAGTCTTTTACCGTCAAGCCCACTGCCACTGTCGGAAAGTATGTCAGCACGGTCAAGCACAACGGCACCACGCTGACAGAATCGAGTATCAGCAACAACACATGGACTTATTCCTACAACGTTGCGCTCAACAACGATTTCACCATCAACATAGCTGATATCGGTTGCGTAACAACGCCCAACCAAAGCACTATCGGCACTGCAATCAACCTCGCTGACAACATCGTGGGCAGCACCGAGACATTCACGGCGACACCAAAGGCGGGCTACTATATCAAGAATGCGACTATCAATGGCTCGACCATCGCAGGCTCTGGAGTATCAGGGATGACTAATGGCACAAAGTCGTTCACATTCACAGTAAAGGGTAGCAACACCGTAGTCATCAACACGGCAGCAATCCCTTGCACAACAACGCTCAACCAAAGCACAAGCACACTTAATCTCGCTGACAACCAAATAGGCAGCACCGAGACATTCACCGCCACTCCCAACGCTGGCTACTATATCACCGGTGCGACCATCAACGGCGAGACTATAGCAGGCACTGACTCAGGCACAAATGGAACGAAGTCGTACTCATTCACTGTAAAAGAGAGCAACACCGTGACCATCCACACCGCAGCACTCGGCTACACCAAGCCCACAGGAAGCGACTTCACCACCAATCTGCCTGATGCACTACCGCTTGGCGGCACTGTCAACTTTACCGTAACACCCACTGCAGGCCATTATATCACAAACGTAACCCTCAATGGCAATGCACTCACACCTTCGGCAACCGACGCCGACGGCACGAAGCATTATTCATTTAAGGTGACTCTAAATAATGTTTTCACAATAAGCACTGCAACAATAGGCTACACCAAGCCCACAGGAAGCGGCTGGGACACCAATCTGCCCTACAACCTCAATAACAGGCAGCTTGGCAGCACGGTGGAATTTTGGGTAAAAGTAGACGATGAAGTGTGCAAGGCGGATGTAACCCACAACTCCACGCTATTGACACCATCATCCACCGATGATGACAAGATGAAGCATTATTCATTTGTTGTGGCAGAGAATAATACACTCAGCATCACCACAACACCGCACAACAATAGCAACGGACTCTGCACAGTGTGTGGCTCAACCACGACGCCTGAGTTGGTTGGAGACTATTACGAGATATTCAATACCGGGCAACTCTACTGGTTTGCCAAGCAAGTGAATCGCGGCAACACGACCATTAACGGAAAACTTGTTGCCGATATTGTTGTAAACCAGAACGTGCTCACAGCCGACGGCGAATTGAATGGCGACGGCAGCGGTTTCATAGTATGGACACCAATCGGCAAAGACGAAGATAACAAGCGTTTTGACGCCATCTTTGACGGTCAGGGACACACCGTCAGCGGGCTTTACTTTAGTGATGCGACAGCAGTGTGTGTTGGATTGTTTGGTTCCGTAGGTACAAATAGCGTTATCAAGAACGTCGGGGTTACTGACAGTTACTTCTATGCTGACAAATACGTGGCAGGAATATGCGGCGGGAATGACGGCACTGTGGAGAATTGCTTCAATACAGCAACATGCCAAGTACTTCATTGGGGTGGTGGCGGTATTGTGGGA
>JABUUJ010000024.1:0-10711 GCA_021443235.1 Muribaculaceae bacterium | reverse complement strand
GGAACTGTCACCAACTGCTATTTCCTTAAGGGCACAGCATATGCAGCCATCAGAAATGGCATGGGCGATGCGTATGATTGGACCGCCGAGCGGTTTGCCAGCGGCCAGATTTGCTGGAAGCTCAACGGCAGCACATCTGAGGGCGAGCTGGCGTGGTATCAGAACCTCAGCGGGAACGCCGATGCCTACCCGGTGCTCGACAGCAGCCATGGCACAGTATATTATGGCTATGATGCTTGCACATTGACTTATAGCAACCATGCTCTCCAGCCAACGCCCGAGCATAGTTATGATGCCAACGGTTTCTGCACAGGATGCGGTGATGATTATCAACCAGCAACGCTTATTTCGGAAGGTAACTACGAGATTGCCAATGCCGGGCAACTCTACTGGTTTGCCAATCAAGTGAATAGCGGCAACACGACCATTAACGGAAAACTTACTGCCGATATTGTTGTAAACCATAATGTGCTCACAGCCGCCGGCGAATTGAATGGCGACGGCAGCGGTTTCAGGGTATGGACACCAATCGGATCTGTACCAGATGGCAAGCAGTTTGACGGTCTCTTTGACGGTCAGGGACACACCATCAGCGGGCTTTACATCAATGACGAGGAGAAGGATGCTGGATTGTTTAATTGTATAAGCAGAAATGGCAAAATCAAGAACGTCGGGGTTGCAGATAGCTACTTCAATGCTCAAAGCGCGGGTGGAATATGCAACACGATTATCGGCACTGTGGAGAATTGCTTCAATGCGGCAACGTGTCATGGAGATGATACTGGCGGCACCTCGCATGCTGGCTGCATCGCGTACATGAACTTCGGCATCATCAGAAACTGCTACAATAAAGGATTGATGAAAGGTTATGGACCCAGTGTGTGCTACAACAATGAAAACGGAACTGTCACCAACTGCTATTACCTAAAGGGCACAGCATCTATAGACTTCGCATATGGTTCGGGCGATGCGACGGTGAAGACCGCCGCGCAGTTTGCCAGCGGTGAGGTGACATGGCTGCTCAACGGCAGCACAGCCGAAGGCGAGCTGGCATGGCATCAGAACCTCAGCAGGAACGCCGATGCCTTCCCGGTGCTCGACAGCAGCCATGGCACAGTGTATCAAGGCTATAATGGTTGTACAATGACTTATAGCAATACTTCTATCCCGACGACGGCCGGGCATCCAAGTTTTGATGCCAACGGTTTCTGCACAAACTGCGGTGGCTATCAACCGGCGACACTTGTTTCGGAAGGTAACTACGAGATTGCCAACGCCGGGCAACTCTACTGGTTTGCCGAGCAAGTGATTAGTGGTAGCCCAGCCATCAACGGAAAACTTACTGCCGACATTGTTGTAAACCATAATGTGCTCGATAGCGTGGTCTTGGATGGCGACGGCAGCGGTTTCAGGGCATGGACACCAATCGGCATAGACGAATATGGCCAGCAATTTGACGGCATCTTTGATGGTCAAGGGCACACCATCAGCGGGCTTTACGTCAATGACAAGAGTAAGAGTTATGTTGGATTGTTTGGTTCCGTAGGTACAAATAGCAAAATCAAGAAAGTCGGGGTTACTGACAGTTACTTCTATGCTGACAAAAACGTGGCAGGAATATGCGGATTGAATGGCGGCACTGTGGAGAATTGCTTCAATGCGGCAACGTGCCAAGATAAATCAGGAACTGGTGGTGCCGCCGGCATCGTGTCATGGAACACCGGCAGCGGCATCATGAGAAACTGCTACAATAAAGGATTGATTGAAGGTTATAGTGGCGGTGTGTGCTACAACAATGCTGGAACTATCACCAACTGCTATAACCTGCAGGGCACAGCATATAGAGACATTTTTAGAGTTTCAGACCAAACGTTATCCAAGACCGCCGAGCAGTTTGCCAGCGGCGAGGTGACGTGGCTGCTCAACGACGGCACGGCCGAGAGCGAGCTGGCGTGGTATCAGAAACTGGGAGACAACGGCGACCCCTTCCCCGTGCTGACCAATACCGGCAACAACACAGTGTATAGGTTATATGCCGATTGTGAATCGGAAACGTTCTCTTATAGCAACAATCCTCAACACCCAGCGCCAGGCCACCACTTTGCCAGTGGCAGTGATGTGAAGTGCGACTATTGCGACACGTGGAAAATCGCTTGCTTTGCCGGACAACCCAACGGAATCGTGAGGCCCTATCCCGGCACATTGGTGGGCGACGTAACGCTCTATGAGTGCAAGGGCATTAATGGCGACGAGCTGCACGGCAGTGCGCTGAACAACAAGACAATAGCGGCCGCGCATCCCTATATCTTTAAGGCCGAGGCCGGCTGCGACACCATCTACTTCAAGGCAAGCAACACCTCGGTGACGCCACCCCAAGGCCGGATAGTGCTCAATGGCATGTACGCCTACCTAAACCCCGACGGCTATGAGCAGCAGATAAATAACAACAACGAATTTATCAAGTTTACCCAAAATGGCTTGAGGTTCCTTAATTCGGGCCAGCACACGTTTATGTCTGGCACTGTCCTCATCAACCTTTCTGCCGCGAGAGCCTTCTTCAATGCCGCCAATCCCGGGGTGGCCTTAGCGAGTATCGGCAATGACCTTGGCGACGTCAACGGCGACGGCTCGGTCAACGTGATTGACATGAACCTCGTGATCAACGCCATCCTCGCTGGAGCTGGAAACACAAGCCTCCAGGGCCGCGAGGACGTGAACGGCGACGGCGAAATCAACATCATCGACGTCAATGCCATCATCAATATCATCCTCGGTAATGGCTAAGGGGTAGCCCCCAGCCCCTGGTGATTTTTCTGCCACGAATTTCACGAATTTTCACGAATAATTAATTGTAACAAGATTAGTATCAATAAATTAATTCGTGTCAATTCGTGGAATTCGTGGCCTCTTTTCCAGCGACGCGGTGTGAAAAAAACGGGGGTGGTGATGGGGTTTTTCAAAAAAATTGCGTACCTTTGTAGAATAGATATAACTTACAAGGAATGACAATGAGAAAATTCACTTTGATTGTGTGCGCCATGATTGCCATCGGCGCCAACGCATGGGACGTAGTGGGGCACCGCATCGTGAGCGACATCGCCTATCAGAATCTCACCCCCGAGGCACGCGCCGCCGTCGACAAGGTGCTCGGCTTTGAGCGCGCCATGGTGGCGATGTCGAGCTGGGCCGACGAGATTAAGAGCGACACCATCTACAAGGGGCAGAGCAACTGGCACTTCCAGGACCTTGACGCCGGCAAGACCGAGAAAGACCTGAAATACCTCCTCACACACACCGAGGCCGAGGGCAAGCACCTGTTCTGGGCAAAGCAGAGCATCATCAACATCCTCAAGAATGACCCCAACGACGCCGACGCGCTCAAGTTTATCGTGCACCTGTGTGGCGACGAGTTCCAGCCCATGCACATGGGACACCACGACGACCTGGGCGGAAACCTCAGGAAATTCTACTGGTTTGGACGCAACACCAACCTGCACTCGCTGTGGGACGGCGCCTTGATTGAGTACACCAAGTACTCGAGCACCGAGTATGCCCAGTACCTCGTGCAGCGCTTCGCGGCACAACGCGACCAATACATGGCAATGGACGAGCTCGCACTCATCGTGCGCACCTACAACAACACCTGCGCCATCTATGACCACATCAACGCACTGGTCGCCGACAAAGACGTGCAGCCCGACGACCGCGGCAGCCTCCGCTTCAAGAAAGGCTTTGAGTACCGCTTCACCTATGTGTTCCGCGCCGTGCTCGACGAGCAGCTCTACATGGCAGGCATCCACCTGGCACAAACACTAAACAATCTATACAAATAATACCATAATCTACTAAATCATGGCAAACTCACCACAAAAATCTGGGCAAGGGCAAAGCCAAATACAAGAGCAAGGAAACATCCAAGCGCAGAAAATCGTGCTGGAAACCAACCATCTGCTCGAACTCGACCCCGAGAGGTTTGAGGAAGTCGTGGCATCGGTTGTTGATCGCAACGATGCCATAGAGAAAAAAATCGAGGACGAGAAATTCACTGCCTCCGAGTCAACAAGCGGCAAGTACTATGAGCCAGCACGCTACAGTGTCTCACAAAGGACGATAGACTACTTTGACAACACAGCTTGCAACACCGAGTCGCTCGTCGAGCACATGGAAGAGCAGGTGAGGGAAAGCAATCTCACCCCCTTGCAACAGACAATCGCCAAACAAATTATAGGAAACCTTAACCGTGCGGGATACCTCACACGACTTCCCTATGAAATCGCCGACGACGTAACCTTTAACAGCACATCGTTTATCGACGTCGGCGAGGAAGAGGTGCTCGAGGTGCTCGACTTCATTCAACACAACATGGAACCTGCCGGCATCGCCGCACGCGATTCGCAGGAATGCCTGCTGCTGCAACTCGGGCGACGCCACAACGCGCTCACACCGCTTGCCACCACGATCGTCAACGATTACTTCGGCGACCTGCTCAACAACCGCCTTGACCGCATCGCCACAGCACTCAACATCGACGTTGACAAGGTGGTCGAGGCCAAAGAAAAAGAAATCAAGAAACTCGACCCCTCGCCTGGCTCGGCATTCAGCTCCGACGGCATCTTAGGCATAAATGGGATTTACATCACCCCCACCTTTATCATCGACATTGACGAGGACGACAACATCGGCTACGAGATACCGTGCCGCATCCCCGAGCTGTATGTGTCGAAGAGCTACAAAGACTACCTCGAGGAAACAAAGAAACGGAAGGACATGAGCGAGAACGAGCAAGCGATAAAGGACAATATTAATAAAAAAGTGGACGATGCGGGCATCTTTGTCTCGGCGCTTGAAATGCGCATGAAGACACTTAAAAGCGTCATCGAGGCAATCATCCACCTGCAAAGAGACTATTTCCTGAGCTACGGCGACGAAACTCAGCTCAAGCCCATGAAGCTTCAAGACCTGAGCAACATCACCGGTCGTGACGCCGCCGTGATGTCGCGCGCCACATCGGGGAAATACATGGAAACGCCATGGGGGCTGGTTCCATTGCGCACCTTGTTCTCGGGCGTAATCAAAAAAGAGGACGACGACGTGTCGACCCGTGAAATCAAGGCCGCGCTGAAGGAACTTGTCGCCAATGAGGACAAAAAGTTCCCGCTGAGCGACCAAGCAATCACCAATATGCTCAACGAGAAAGGCTACCAAGTGGCACGACGCACTGTGGCAAAGTACCGCGAGCAGCTGGACATCCCAGTCGCCACGCAACGGAAACAATACAATTAATGTTTAATGTTTAGAGTTTAGAGTTTATTGTTTAGAGTTTATAGAGGGTTTTTTTCGCTTAGGCGCTTAGGCGCATAGACGAATCGGAATTAAGAATTGACAAGATGATGGACACTGATAAAATATTGACCGGACTTTCGCGGTTTGTTTCGGCTGTATTCAGCCCCATTCTTATGCCCACCTATGGCACGCTACTCGTGCTGTGGACGTCGGTGCTGTGCTCTATGTCCAACGGATACCGCGTCAGCCTGGTGATGGTGGTGATGGGCATTACTTGCGTGCTGCCCATCACGGCGATAGGCGCGCTGCACCACTTTGGCTTTATCAACGACCAGCATCTCGCCAAGTCCAGCGAGCGGCATCTGCCCTATATCTTCGCCATCGTGTGCTACATCGCCGTGTGCTTCTACCTTACCTACAACCACGAGCCAATGTGGTTCACAATGTTCGGCGTGGGTGGACTGGCGGCGCTCATCATCACAACCATCGTCAACTTCAAGTGGAAAATCAGCGCACACATGTGCGGCATGGGCGGGCTCGTGGCACTCGTCTATCAAATACATGTGCAAGGACTGAGCGCCTTTGAGTTCTTCTGGCTGATGTGCGCCATGTTTCTGCTCGCAGGCATCGTGGGCACCGCACGCCTCATCCTCAAGAGCCATACCGTGCTGCAAGTGCTGCTGGGCTTTGTCAACGGCTATGCATGCGTCACCATCGCAATGAAAATCCTCGAGTAACCCCCACTTAAAACTTGATAAACTTTCAACTTGATAAACTTGATAAACTTGACAAACTTGACAAACTTGACAAACTAAAATATGACACCACTCGTAAGCATCATCATGGGTAGCACAAGCGACCTCCCAGTTATGGAAAAAGCTTGTAACTGGCTAAACGACAACAAAATCGCCTTTGAAATCAACGCCCTCTCGGCTCACCGCACACCGCAACAAGTCGAGGACTTTGCCCGCAACGCACAGGCGCGTGGCATCAAGGTGATAATCGCCGCAGCCGGCATGGCAGCGGCACTGCCAGGTGTCATCGCCGCCAGCACACCGCTGCCCGTAATCGGAGTGCCCATCAAGGGCATGCTCGACGGACTTGACGCCATGCTCAGCATCATCCAGATGCCTCCCGGCATACCCGTGGCAACAGTGGGCGTCAACGCGGCCCTCAACGCCGCCATCCTCGCAGCGCAAATCATCGCGCCCGTCAGCCCCGAGGCAGCAACAGCAGTTGAGCGCCACCGCTCAGGACTGAGCGCAAAAATCGAAAAAGCCAACCAAGACCTGTCGCAAATCAAATATGAATACAAAACCAACTGACAACCGACTCTTTAACTACTGCCGACGCCACACCGTGACCGTCGACGTGGGAGGCACTCCGCTGGGCAGCGACTTCCCCGTGAGAGTGCAGTCGATGACCAACACATCGACCGACGACGTTGAGCGCTCGGCCGAGCAGTGCATGCGCATAGCACAGGCCGGAGCACACTATGTGCGTCTCACCGCGCAAGGCGTGCGACAGGCCGAAAGCATAGGCATGATACGCAACCTGCTGCACAAGCAGGGATGCAAAGTGCCGCTCGTCGCCGACATCCACTTCAACCCGCAAGCCGCATTTGCCGCGGCCGCACTCACCGACAAGGTGCGCATCAACCCGGGCAACTTTGTTGACCCCGCACGCACCTTCAAGCAACTGGAATATACCGACGAGGAGTATCGGGCCGAGTTGCAACGCGTGCGCGACGCCCTCATTCCGTTCATCGAGCTGTGCCGCGAGCACGGCACCGCAGTGCGCCTGGGCGTTAACCACGGTTCGCTCAGCGACCGCATCATGAGCCGCTATGGCAACACCGCCGCCGGCATGGTCGAGAGCGTGATGGAGTTTCTGCGCGTCTTCGTTGAGCAGAACTTCACCAACTTGGTAATCTCAATGAAAGCCAGCAACGTAGTGGTAATGGTCGAGGCCGTGAGGCGCGTCGTGGAGGCGATGGACGCCGAGGACATGCACTTCCCGCTGCATCTGGGTGTCACCGAGGCTGGTTTTGGCGAGGACGGACGCGTGAAAAGCGCCGTGGGCATCGGCACGCTAATGGCTCAGGGCCTGGGCGACACCATTCGCGTGTCGCTGAGCGAGGACCCCGAGGTGGAGGTGCCTGTTGCCAACAAGCTGGTTGAATACATCGCCGCGCGCGAGCATCACGCACACATCGACGGCCACCTGTGCGCCGGCTATAACGCTCTCGCTCCCGAGCGACGCAAAGACACCACGCTCGTCGATGGCCGCATAGGCGCCGGCAAGGCTCCCATCGTGGTCGCTTCGTGTCGCCCCGAGGACATCAAGGGCACGATAAAGCCTGATTATTTTGACGTTGACCTTGACACTGACATTGACTTCAGGCCTCTTAGGGCCGATGAGCCAATCGACGACCTTGTGGTTAACGACAATACTGTGCTGGTGATCTCGCCCGTCGGACCCAATGTGCCGGGCAGCGTGCTCGCCATGCTGCACCGCCTCGTCGACGCTGGCATTAAGTGCCCCACTGTGATGCGAGTAGAGTATGACGACACCGATAGCGAGTGGCTGCAAGTGAAGGCCGGAGCCGACCTGGGCGCGGTGCTGATGAGCGGTCTGCTCGACGGCGTGTGGCTCGAGGCTCCACGCTATCACGACCCGGAGGAAGTGGTGAAAATCGCCTTTGCCACCCTTCAGGCTGCAAGACTGCGCACCACCAAGACCGAGTTTATCTCCTGCCCTTCGTGCGGACGCACTATGTTTGACCTCCAAACCACCGTCAAGCGCGTGCAGCAGGCCACATCACATCTCACTCACCTCAAAATTGGCGTGATGGGCTGCGTGGTGAACGGACCCGGCGAGATGGCCGACGCCGACTATGGCTATGTGGGTGCCGCGCGTGGACGCATCAGCCTCTACAAGAACAAGGAGTGCATCGAGAAAAACATACCCGAGGACGAGGCAATACCACGCCTGATCGCCCTCATCAAAGAAAACAACGACTGGATAGACCCCTAAATCAATGAAATACACCTGCCCAAATTGCGGAAAATCAACCGAATGGACCATTGAGCAACTCACCGCTAACAACTATAAGGTTACTTGCCCACAGTGCAATGCCGCGCTCGAAATCGTGGGCGACTATGCCTACATGCCGTTTGACGACGGCTCGCTTAACCTTGCCGACGATGAGCCTGAGCCCGAGCCACAACCTGCGCTTGACCCGCTCTATAATCACGCCATCGACTATATCGTGACCTGCAACGCCATCACGCCCGTGATGCTGGCGCGATATTTCGACATTCCCATGGAACGTGCCATGGTGCTCATCCAGCAACTCGAGGACAACCACATCATTGGCCCAGCCAACGGCGGAGCACCACGCACCATCCTCATCCCACACAACACCAACCTCCCCTTCGGGCTCCAGCGCCACTACGACCCCGACGCGCCCACCACACCCCTACCCTTCAACCGCAACGGCAACACCCAGAACAGCAACGCTGACAGCGGGCAAGCCGATAACGGCGATGGCTGGCAAGGCGATGGTAATTGGCAAGGTCGTGGCAGCCATCGCGTGAATCCGTTTGACCGCAGCGGCAACCCATTCCTGGGCAACTTCCCCGGCAACATCAAAACGAAATCCTGCTCAATCAACTGCAGCGGCTGCCTCATCATCGTCCTCTTCCTCGTCCTCCTCGCCACCCTCTTCCTCAAGTAACCCACCCCCCATTTTAGCGCACTTTCACGCCGAAACTGAGCTAAAATCACCCAAAACACACCCATTTTAGCGCACCTTCACACAGAAACTGAGCTAAAAATGCAAAAAAATTGCCATTTTAGCTTGGTTTCTTGATTTTTTGTTGTATCTTTGCAATCAAATAGTAAAGTTAAATGCTTATACAATGGACAGTTAAGCATTCATGCCGCTAAAAACCAAAAATTATGCTAATAGGTAGATTACATGAACAGGAACAACTCATGCAAGCTTATGAGTCAAAAGAGGCCGAATTTGTAGCAGTTTACGGACGACGACGCGTGGGAAAGACTTTCCTGGTTAAGGAAACCTTCCGACACCGATTCACCTTCCACCACTCTGGCCTCAACAACGCTGGTCGAAAAGAGCAACTGGCGGCATGGCGGCAGTCGCTGGAATATGCCGGGCATCACTGCGACCACACGCCTAAAGACTGGATGGAAGCCTTTAAAGAGCTCAGAGACCTCATTATAGCATCAAAAGACAAGAAAAAAGTGATATTCATTGACGAAATGCCGTGGATGGATACGCAAGGCAGCAGTTTCGTGACATGGCTGGAGTGGTTTTGGAACGGATGGGCTTCGGGACGCCCCGACGTGCTGCTAATCGTTTGCGGCTCGGCGGCATCGTGGATTATCAATAAAGTGTTTCGCAATCGGGGTGGTCTACATAACCGCGTGACATATCGTATCCCTGTGGAACCTTTCACTTTAGGCGAATGCGAACAGATGGCCGAAGCACTCGGAATGAAATACACGCAATATGATGTGCTTGAGACATACATGGTACTTGGTGGCATCCCCTACTACTGGACTCTGCTCAACAAGCGCAAAAGCGTTGCTGGAAACATCGATGCACTGCTATTTGCACGCAACGGCAACCTGCACTATGAATTCAACGAGTTATTCCGCTCATTGTTCCGACAACCCGAAAACTATATAAAAGTGGTTACAGCACTGGCATCCAAGCAGAGTGGACTAACACGCAATGAGATCATCGCCACAGCAGGCCTGCAAAACAACGGAACTACCTCGCGCATGCTCGAAGAGCTGGAACAGTGTGGATTCATTACGTTCAGCTATCCCTTTGGCGGGGGGACGAGCAAAGTCATATATCACCTAATCGATAATTTCACGCTATTCTACTTCCGATTCCTAAAGTCGGCACACTCGACCGATGAGAATTTCTGGAGCAACAACGTGCAGTCACCACGCCGGCGGGCATGGGCGGGACTGGCATTTGAGCATGTGTGCTTCCAACATGTGCCCCAAATTAAGCAAGCACTGGGCATTGGAGGTATTTCGACTTCAATATCGTCGTGGAAATGTGAACCCAACGAAGCCTACGAACAAGGAGCGCAAATCGACATGATAATTGAGCGAGCCGACAATGTTATCAATATTTGCGAAATGAAATTTGCAAGCGATGAGTTTGCTATCGACAAGGCGACCGACATGAATCTACGCAACAAGTTGGGGCAGTTCCGCTATGTGACAAAAACCCGAAAGGCGCTGCATCTCACTCTCATCACCACTTATGGCCTAAAGCGAAATGGCTATCATGGCACAGCGCAAAGTGAGGTCACAATGAACAACCTCTTTGCAATGATACCATAAGCCCGACCAACACAGCATAAGCATAAAGTGAGCCGCC
>JABUUJ010000023.1:43603-55224 GCA_021443235.1 Muribaculaceae bacterium | reverse complement strand
AAATGTTATTAAAAATATATTAATAGCAATAATTGATTCTTTTTACCCGATTATAATGGAGTATAAAAAAACCGATGAAAGAAAATATATAAAGAAAAATTGTCAATTATATTCTATAATATTTTATTTATCAATAAGTGTTAGTTTACTCATATCTTTATTTGCAGATTGGGGTATTAGTTTCCTTTATGGATATGAGTTTTTGCCAGCAATTTTGCCTCTAAGAATAGCAACATGGTATGTCGCATTTTCATTTTTAGGTGTAGCAAGAAATGCTTGGATGGTTAGTGAATATAACCAAAAATACTTAACCCCAATGTGTCTTCTGTCGGCGCTTCTCAATATCATACTAAATCTGTTTTTTATACCACGATATCAGGCGTCGGGGGCTGCGATGGCGTCGTTACTTACTCAAATTAGCACTATTTTCCTGTTTCCGTTGTTTTTTAAGGCAATGCGTCCTAATGTTAAAATGATGTTATCTTCAATAACTTTAGGAAAATACAAATGTTGTTAATATGAGAAACAAGCTGTTACTACTAATAAGCATCGTGCTGTTTTACCTGCTGCTATTTTCAATGGAAGCATGGTTTTTGGCATATATTCCAACATGGGTAACTGGCGTAATAGAAATAGGGTTGATCTGGTTGATGTTATATTATAAAAACAGATATTATGAAAATAATGTTCAAACAGAAATCCGCATTATTGTAATATGCCTTGCAATAGCTATCTTCTGGAACCATATGAGTTCATGGGGCACAACAATTTCCAGTGTTTTTAGTGCAATAATAATGTGTGTACTTCTTCAGTTCTCAGAAGAAGACAGGGTTATTATTTTAAAAAGAAACACTATGTGGTTTTCAATACTTCTTACCATTTCCATTACAGCGTGGTTAATACACGTATTCTATTCCCCATTAAAATCATATGGTCCAGTGTATCGGGCAGGCGAGTTTTATCTATTAAACCACAACTATCTGTATTTTACAGAGTTAATATCTGATCCCGATAGGTTTAAAAGCGTGTTTCTTGAACCAGGTCACGTGTCAATGATTGCAACGTTCTTTGTTGCGGCAAATAGGTTTGATTTTAGAAACATATTTGTATTGCTTATTTCTTTGTGTATCATACCCACATTTGGTCTTGCTGGATATGTGCTGTTTATTATAGGATATGCTCTTTACTCAATAGAAAACAATCGAATTAAAACTGTATTAAAACGAGCCGTTCCGGTTGTGACATTAGCATATTGCGCATTCATGTTTTTTCAAGAGTACAATGGCGGAAACAACTTGTTTAACGATTTAATAGTAAATCGCTTAGAATATGATGAAGAAAAGGGGGTGGTGGGTAATGACCGTGCAAGTATTCATTTTGAGACGGCATTTGATACGGCAGTAAAAAATGGTGAGATTTTAATAGGTATAAGTGAGAGAGAATTTAAAAGCATATATGACAGTGGCGGTGTGGGATCTGGGGCGATAGTATATATGTTGCAACATGGCATAATTGGTTCATTCTTCTTGCTTTTCTCTTATTTTTTAATCTCTAAAAAGTCAAAATATAAAAGATGGGCCTTTTTTATGTTTTTGATTTATGCGATTAGTTTTTTGCAACGAGTTTATTTCTTTTGGGCCGCATACTATATTCCATTTATATGTTCGCTGGCGGTGCCTCCCGTTGGTGATAGAAAAGAAACCGAAACAGTAGAATGAACATAATTCAAGTTAATTCGCACACATCATATAGCAGCATTGGTCGCACTACATCGGAAATGCATGAGGTCTTGCTTGCGCAAGGTCATAATGCGCATGTGTTTTGTATTAATGAAAGCAAGGAAGAGAACAACATCCACAAGGTGCTCAGTTTTTTTGAGTATAGGATAAATGGCATTCACTCTCGCATCACTGGGTTACAGGCCTATGCGTCGTGGCTTCCCACGAAAAGAATGCTAAGAAAATGGGATAAAATCAAGCCGGATGCTGTGATATTAAGGAATTTACATAGTGATTATGTTAATTTACCATTACTTTTGGACTATTGCAACAAGAATGATGTGGCAGTTATTATTGTTCTTCATGACTGTTGGTTTTTTACTGGGCATTGTGCATTATATATGGCCATCAATTGCAATAAATGGAAGACAATGTGTTGCAACTGCCCAGGGTTAAAAAACGGCAATCCCTCGTGGTTTTTTGACCGCTCTAACAAGATTTTTAAGGACAGATTAAAACAGTTTGGCGCCCTTAACAAGCTATATGTAGTAGGTGTTTCCAAATGGATAACCAACGAGGCTCGACAAAGCCCAATTTTTGCAAAAGCGAAGGAGATTTTGCACATCTATAACTGGATTAGTCTTGACATATTTAAGCCAAAGGACACTTATCATTTGCGAGAAAAACACGGCATTGAAAATGATTTTGTGATTCTGGGGGTTGCGCAAAATTGGAGCAGAGCAAAGGGTTTTTTCGTTTTTGTTGATATTGCCCACCGTCTAAAAGACTTCAAGGTTGTGCTCATTGGAAACATAAAAAAGGAGTTACAGAAGTATATGCCTGAAAATGTGATAGCAACAGGAGTGTTGTCAAGCACAAGTGAACTTGCCGATTATTTTTCAATGAGTGATGTATTTGTTAATCCAACGCTTCAAGAGACGTTTGGCAAGGTAACCGCTGAGGCGCTTTCGTGTGGCACACCTTGTGTGGTCAACGACACAACAGCAACACCCGAAATTGTGGGCGATTGTGGCTACATTGTTCATAATAATAACATTGAACAACTCATTGAGGGCATCAATTTCATTCATGTAAAAGGTAAGCAGCATTTTGTTGAGAAATGCCGCAATAGAGCCGAGGCGTTATTTGATAAAAATAAAAATATTAGTCAATATTTACAACTTTTTAATCGGTTAAAGCGATGAACCTTGGTGCATATATATATAAAACACGCATGATGTGGTGCCGATTGTGGACAACTGCATATAACAAGGTTTGCTTTGTGCTTAATGGCGTGAGGTATGGGCGCAATTTCCACTCTGTGGGTATGTTGTTTGTCCGCAATGCAGGAGTTATTTCGCTTGGCGATAATGTGAATATTAATTCGTGTGCTCGTAGTAATCCAGTTGGAGGAATCAAGACAACACTCTTTACCTGTGTTGGCGCTTCAATAAAAGTTGGCAATAATGTGGGCATGTCAAATGTCACCATTTATTCACGAGAACGAGTGACGATAGAAGACAATGTTGTCATAGGTGCCGGTTCCAAGATTTTTGACACCGATTTTCATTCAGTTGTTGCTGATTTCAGACTAAATGGAAATACAAATGTGTTTTTTGCACCAGTAACGCTGAAGGAAGGTTGTTTTGTTGGCGCCGACTGCATTATACTTAAGGGTGTAACGATAGGACGGGAGGCTGTTGTTGGTGCTGGGTCGGTTGTGACAAAAAGTATACCCGATGGTCAAATTTGGGCAGGTTGTCCTGCTCGCTACATAAAAGATGTTCCAATTACACAATGATGACAAAATGAAAACAGTTAAGGTAAATTTTGTTGATTTTCATAGCGACTTCGACAAAAACAATGATTTCTTGGATATATTGAAAACAAGATATAATGTCGAGATATCCGATGAGCCCGACTATTTGTTTTATAGTGTATTTGGAACAAAACACCTAAAATACAGAGAGTGTATTCGCATTTTTTATACTGGGGAATGTCTTACTCCTGATTTCAATGAGTGCGACTATGCCATTGGATTTGATCGCCTTGTTTTTGGTGACCGATATCTTCGATATCCGCTTTATGCTCTATTTCAGTATAAAAACGCATATAACGCAATATTAGACCGTACACCGATAACACAAGAAGAACTTGCAGCAAAGACCGAGTTTTGCTCATTTGTCGTGTCAAATGGATTTGCGCAAGAGGCTCGGGCTAAATTTTTTGAGCTACTAAGTGAATACAAAAAGGTTAATTCGGGCGGGCGTTTCCGCAATAATATAGGAGGCGCAATTATTGACAAGCAATCATTTCAGGTAAAGCACAAGTTCAGCCTCGCGTTTGAAAACAACTCTTACCAAGGATATATTACTGAAAAAATTGGTGAGGCATTTGCATCAAGAACGATACCAATATATTGGGGAGACCCCACAATATGCAAGGATTTCAACGATGAGGCTTTTGTTAATGTCCACAACTATGCTTCGTTTGCCGATGTAATAGAGCGAATAAAAGAGCTTGACAACGACGATGAGAAATACCTGTCGGTTGTGAATGCGCCGATAATCAAAAATCAGATTTCCCGACAAGCACTTGAGCAATTCCTATTTAATATTTTTGATCAAGAAAAGGTATCTGCACAACGCCGCCCGCTTTCAAAAAACCAGATAGAATTTGAGAAGATGCAGCTTCGTCATCGGTTTTTTGAAGACAAAATATACACACCATATCGACGCTTCAAAAGTTTGGTAAGCCAACTAAGAAATGGAACGATAATTTCAAAAAAAAGGACGGAATGAAGGTGTCGGTGGTGGTGCCGAGTTATAGGCCAGGGGAGTATTTGTGGGAGTGCCTGGGGTCGCTTGCGGGGCAGACGTTTGCCAAGGAGAACTTTGAGGTGATTGTGGTGCTGAATGGATGCAATGAGCCGTTCTATGGGCAAATCTCGCACTATATTGCTGAGCACATGAAGGAGTGCAACGTGACCTTGCTACAGACCGATGAGGCTGGGGTGAGCCATGCGCGCAACATTGGCATTGAGCGGTCGCAAGGAGAATATCTCGCGTTTGTCGATGATGACGACTATGTGTCGCCCACCTATTTGCAAGAGCTGTATGACGTTGCGCTGGAAGGGTTTGTTCCATTGAGCAACATTCTTGCCTTTAACGATGGTGAGGAAGGCATTGTTCCATATTATATTTCTGACTTGTTCCAGAAGCGCAAAGACCAAGAGCGCTGCACGGTTAATGAGGTGCGGTCTTTCCTCTCGGTACCTTATGTGAAGTTGCTTTCAAAAGAGATAATCGGTAATCGCCGTTTTGACCCCAATTTCAGACTGGGTGAGGACTCGCTGTTTATCTTTACTATAAGCGATAAAATGAACACCTTCAAATGCACCAGTGCGTCGGCGGTCTATTACCGCCGCTACCGCGAGGGTAGCGCAGTGAAGCGTCGTTACACGGTGGGTGAGGTGCTGGGCAACACAATGCGCCTGTGCTGGGCCTACACGCGAGTATATCTCAGCAACCCAATCAATTACAACTTGCTGTTCTATTTGTCAAGAATAGCAGGAACTATATTAACATCAAAAAAAATTCTTAAAACGAATTGAGGGTTTGCGTGATGGATAGAGGGTTTTCGTTGTCGATGTCGGTTTATGGCGGTGACCGGGCTGAGTTTTTCAGGCGTGCGGTTGTGAGTGCCACGGTGGAACAGACGTTGCCGCCGGCTGAGGTTGTGCTGGTGGTGGATGGGCCTGTTGCGTGGGCAATCGACGAGATGATTGCCGAGTTACAGGATGAGTTGCCAATGCCGCTGACCGTGGTCAGGCTGCAGGAGAACGTGGGTCATGCTCGGTCGCGTCAGGCTGGCCTTGAGGCGACGCGCTATCGCATTGTGGCGATGCACGACAGCGACGATGTGTGCCATCCCGAGCGTTTTGCCCGTCAGATGGAATATTTGGAGCAGCACCCCGACGTGAATGTTGTGGGCGCGCAGATTACAGAGTTTGTGGGTTGTGAGGATAATGTAGTGGCCACGCGGCGTTGTCCTGAGGGTGATGAAGATATCAAGCGGTATATGAAAGACCGTTGCCCCATGAATTTTGTAACAGTGATGGTGCGCAAGGACAGTGTGCTGCAGGCAGGAGGCTTTATCGACTGGTATTGCGAGGAAGACTATTACCTGTGGGTGCGCATGGTGGAGAATGGGTGCAAGTTTGGCAACTTGCCCGAAGTGCTGGTGAATGTGCGAGTGGGGAGCGAGATGTATGGCCGTCGTGGTGGCTGGCGCTATTTCAAAAGCGAGGCCCGGCTGCAGCGCTATATGTTGAGCCGTGGCATCATTTCATGGCCGCGATATGCCTACAATGTGGCGATACGTTTTGCTGTGCAGGTGTTGATGCCCAACGGCTTGCGTGGCTGGGTGTTCTGCCGTTTTGCAAGAAAAAAGCAATAGATTTATGAAGAAATACAAGATAGGCTATACTACTGGGGTGTTCGACATGTTTCACATTGGGCATCTAAACATCTTGCGCCGCGCCAAGGAGCAGTGCGAGACGCTCATCGTGGGTGTGAGCACCGACGAGTTGTGCCATAGCCGTAAGCACAAATATCCCGTGATTAATGAGCACGATCGTGTTGCGATTATCGAGTCGGTAAGATATGTCGACCGCGTGGTGATGCAGGCCGATATGGATAAGTTGCGAGCAGTAAAGGAGCTTGGCGCCGATGCGGTGTTTGTTGGTTCGGACTGGAAGGGCTCTGATGCTTGGAACCAGTATGAACAGGAGTTTGCCCAAGTGGGCTGTGAGGTCGTTTACCTTGACTATACTGATGGCGTGTCGTCGTCAATGCTTCGCAAAAAAATAGAGCAACGCTGATAGCCAAAGCAGTAGATATGTTTTTCTATAAAAACTGGGAAAGCCTGTGCAAATACTTGCAAGAGTGCGGTGTGCACACTTGCACTGCCGCCGAGTCGCTCTCGGCTCGTTTTAGCCACCTGGTGGATATGGTTGTTGACTACAGCCAGCATATTATGCAGGACTACCGATATATTTCGGATGCTGGATATTGCTGGAATATTATCACCGAACCCGAGACCAACGACCTTCTTCCTGATGTGAAGAACGTAAGGATTGGTTCGTTTGACAACCTAAAAAAGGAAATTGACAAAGGTGTGTCGCTCGTTATCAGCACGCATCCACATCGCTGGGAAAGTAGCGCCGCGAGGATTTATGCACGCATCTACTTTTTCAAGGTGGTGCGGGCTGTGGTTCGGGTATTACGCAATGTGCCAGGGGTTGAAACGCTTCTCAATAAATTCTACTTTTTAGCCAAAAAGATATGAATAATCAGACGGTGAGGGATGTTCAGGACAAAATCCTTGAGGTGATGAAGTTCATTGACAAGGTTTGTCGCGACAACGGCATTGTTTATTATATTATGGGTGGCACCGCCTTGGGGGCGATACGTCATGGTGGTTTTATTCCGTGGGACGACGACCTTGACATTTTCATGACTCCACGCGAGTATGAGAAATTTGTGCTGGCATTTAACTCGTTGACGCAAGATGTGTTTGTGCTTCAGGAGTGGCGCACGACGCCCGACTATCTTGAATATGCCAAAGTGCGAATGAATGGCACGACGCTCATTGAGCCGAATTTCAAGGACCGCAAGGACATGCACCACGGCATCTATGTGGATATAATGATACTGCACAAGGTGCCCTCCAGTCGACTTGTGCAGCGATTGACTTACTATGAGTCGAAGTTTGTCACTCTTTATGGCTTGTCGCAACGCAACTGGAAGCCCAAGACTCGATTGCAAGCCATTGTGTTGTGGTCGCTTAAGTTGCTGCCTTGCAGGTGGATGGCGAAAAAGTGCTATGAGCGTATTTACAAATATGAGCACCTGACCAAAGATTTCATGTGGTGCTACTGGATTACTCCAGCGTCGTTTATCAAAGGTCTGTTTGAGCCTAATTTCTTTGAAAGTCCGATTGATATTCCATTTGAGGACACAAAGCTGATGGGCTCGGCTTATATTAAGGATTATCTTGCGGCTCGCTATGGCGACTACATGAAATTGCCATCGGCCGAGCAGCAAAAGGCGGCTGTGCATGCTTGGATTTTTGACACTGAGCGCGACTTTAGGGAATATTTGAGTTGTGACTAAGGAAATTGGGTGGTTGCTGGAGGTGCTGCGTGGGGAGGCGCCTGTGGGCGTTGACTGGGTGGCGCTCATGGCGTTGGCTCGGGCGCAGGGCGTGCTTGGACTGGTGTGGGAGGCCGTGGAGCGTGATGCTGTGCTTGCGGCATCGATGCCTGTTGAGGTGAAGCTGGCGTGGTGGGGCAATGTGCGTGCCGTTGAGGACGCGTTGCGCCGCAAGCGTGAAGTGTCGGCCGACTATGCCCGCCAGTTGCTGCCTCTGCGCTGCGTTGTGCTGAAGGGGGTTGACTATGCTCGCCGGTGGCCCAATGCGCATCACCGCGAGTATGGCGACCTTGACCATTTTTCGGGCGAGGATTTTGATGCGGTGAATGCACGTTTGGGTGAGCTTGATGTGGCGACAACCGATAATGGCTATAAGCACTCTCATGCCGATTTCGGTGGTGTGCCGGTTGAGAACCATCGTTTTCTCACGGGTTTTGCTGGTTCTCCGCAAGGACGTCGCATTGAGTTGGTGTTGCAGGAGTTGCTTGCAGGCCCCACCGAGCGCATCGATGGCACCGACCTGCTGTCGCCTTGCGCTTCGTTCACAGCACTATTCATGCTGTTGCATGCCCAGCGTCATTTCCTTAACCATGGCGTGACGTTGCGCCACATTTTTGACTGGATATTTTTCTTGCGACACGACTGTGATAAGGTCGACTGGGAGGTGTTTGGTCGCTATGCCTATGAGTTGGGCGTGATGCCGTGGGCCCGTGTAGTAACGGCATTCGCCATTGAACGGCTTGGCTTGGAGGAGTCGCTTGTAAAGTTTGACTACGAGCCGCGAGAGGGCGCTGTGGAGCAGTTTGCGCGCGACATCTTCTCGCCGCACGACCGCGATGGCGAGCGCCACTGGTGGATGAAACTGGGTCGCGTGTGTCGTGGTTTTGTGCGCAAATGGAGGTTCCGTGAGTATCTGCTTATGCCCTATTGGCGCAGCGTGTGGACCACCATAGCCTATTCGTCCTATTTACATCGTAAACCGAAACCTTAAATTATTGATATATGGTTATAAAATGGTTATTTGACCGCATTGTCTCGCTTGCTGGCTTGTTGGCCCTATGGCCGCTGCTGCTTGTTGTGGCAATAATGATTAAGATAAAAATGCCTGGAGGTCCCGTGTTTTTCGTTCAGCGACGAGTGGGGAAGGGTGGGCTGATGTTTGATTGCCATAAGTTCCGCACGATGGCAGTCGAGCATGATGGCTCGCCGGTGAGTATTGCTGGCGACAACCGCATCACGCCGTTGGGGGCTATGTTGCGCCGCTATAAGATTGATGAGTTGCCCGAGTTATGGGACGTGCTTGTGGGCAAAATGAGTTTTGTGGGTCCTCGTCCCGATGTGCCAGGCTATGCCGATGCGCTTGAAGGCGATGACCGCGTGATTTTGGAGCTGCGCCCGGGTATTACAGGCCCTGCGACATTGAAATATCGCAACGAGGAGGAAATCATAATGGAATATGTGGAGCAGTGTCATCTCGCTGGTGATCAGCGCCCAGCGCACGATATTGCCGAGGAGTATAACGACAAGGTCATCTACCCCGACAAGGTGCGCATCAACAGATATTACTATGAGCATCACAATTTTGTGAGCGACGTGAAGATGATTGTGTGCACTGTGCTGGGCAAGCACATGCAATATAATGGAGAGAAGATTTAACACATAATTGGCTTTGCCCAATTCGTCAATTCGGCTATGCGACTATGCGTCTGCGCGCCTATGCGAAAAAAACTCTAAACTTTAAACTTTACCCTATAAACATTACTCTATAAACTCTAAACGATAAACTATAAACTTTAGCAAATGAGAAAATTTGAGGATATTGAGGTGGCGGTGGCCGGTACTGGCTATGTGGGGCTGTCGATTGCCACGCTGCTGGCGCAGCACCACAAGGTGACCGCTGTGGATGTGATTGCCGAGAAGGTGGAGAAGATCAACCGCCGCGAGTCGCCCATCCAGGATGAATATATCGAGAAATTCTTTGCCGAGAAGGATCTGAACCTTACGGCTACGCTCGACGCCCGCGCGGCTTATCGCGACGCCGACTTTGTGGTGATTGCGGCGCCCACCAACTATGACCCGCAGCGCAATTTCTTTGACACTCACCACATTGAGGATGTGATTGACCTTGTGATGGAGGTTAATCCCGACGCGGTGATGGTGATTAAGTCGACAATCCCCGTGGGTTATTGCAGGAGCCTATATAAGAAGTATTTAGAAGCCCCCCGGGGGGCTTCCTTCCACTTGCTGTTTTCGCCGGAGTTTTTGCGCGAGAGCAAGGCGCTGTACGACAACCTGTATCCGTCGCGCATCATAGTGGGCTATCCCAAGGTGATCGAGTTGCCGGGCTTTGAGGACGAGAACGAGGCGATAAGGGCGCTGGCTGGCGACCACATGGAGGAGTATGCCCGCACGTTTGCCGCGCTGCTGCAAGAGGGCGCGCTCAAGCCCGACATCGACACGCTGTTTATGGGCATGAAGGAGGCCGAGGCGGTGAAGCTTTTTGCCAACACCTACCTTGCGCTGCGCGTGAGCTACTTCAACGAGCTTGACACCTACGCCGAGGTGAAAGGTCTTGACTCGCAGGCTATTATACAGGGCATCGGCCTCGACCCGCGCATCGGCACGCACTACAACAACCCGTCGTTTGGCTATGGCGGCTACTGTCTGCCCAAGGACACCAAGCAGCTGCTGGCCAACTATGCCGACGTGCCTCAAAACATGATGACTGCCATCGTGGAGAGCAACCGCACCCGCAAGGACTTTATCGCCGACCGCGTGCTGCAACGCGCTGGCTACTACAGCTATGCCGAGGGCGACTTTGACGCGAGCCGCGAGCGCGAGGTGGTGGTGGGAGTGTATCGCCTGGTGATGAAGACTGGCAGCGACAACTTCCGCCAGAGCTCGATTCAGGGCATCATGAAGCGCATCAAGGCGAAGGGCGCCAAGGTGATTATCTATGAGCCGGCGCTTGAGGAGGGGTCGACGTTCTTCGGCTCGGAGGTGGTGAATGACCTGGCGCGGTTCAAGGCGCTGTCGCATGCCATCATCGCCAACCGCTATGACGCGTGCCTCGACGATGTCCAGGACAAGGTTTACACCCGCGATATTTTCCGCCGCGACTAACTCCCCTTTTTTTCTTGTGGAAAAACTGTGGAAAAGCTGTGGAAAAATAAAATTTTTAAGGATGTAATAAAAAGAAAAATCAATGAATGATAATGAGTTAGTGGGAATAATAAGGGGAGGAATCTTTGAGGTATTTAAGCAACTTGGACCTGGGCTGCTTGAGTCGGTTTATCAGGATGCTTTGATGGCAGAACTTATTGCAAGGGGATTAAAGCCAGAAAAGCAGGTTGAGGTTCCGATTTTGTATAAGGGTAAGGAGGTTTCTGCACCTCTGCGCATAGACATTTTAGTCAACAAGCGCATTATAGTTGAACTAAAAGCCGTAGAAGGGGGATTAAAACTCGTACACTATCGACAAATCCAAACTTATCTTCGTTTATCTAACCTGCATCGTGGCATTTTGGTAAATTTCAACACCAGTTTTATAGGGTCAGATGACATTGAAACTGTGCTCAACTCACACTGCACACGGAAGAACTCTTAGTTTGGAGTGATTTTTATCTTGTGGAAGTGCTGTGGAAATTTATTGATATTTCCTCATTGTTTCCCCAGCTTTTCTACAAGA
>JABUUJ010000023.1:41241-43578 GCA_021443235.1 Muribaculaceae bacterium | reverse complement strand
GGAAGTGCTGTGGAAATTTATTGATATTTCCTCATTGTTTCCCCAGCTTTTCTACAAGAGTTAAAATGAAGAAAAATTTTGATTTTTTTGGGGGGGATTTTTTGTGGGATGGAGGATTTTGCCTAACTTTGTGGGGTTTAAGACAATATGTTTTTGAAAACTGACCGATAATAATAACCAACAAAATAAAAACAAGAATGAAAAAACTATTTACTCTAAAATTGTGGCTACTGCTGCTGGCACTCACCGCCAGCCTCACCGCCACCGCGCTTACTGCCGATGATTTAATAAAGGTAACTGATATCACAACTTTATCAACAGGAGATAAGGTTGTAATAGCAATGGCCGTGAATTCAAGTGGTGTAACTGGCTGGAATGGCACAAAAGATGCCACAATTAGTACAACAATGTCGGAATGGGTACAATATGAGGTTACAGTTGTGACTAGTGGTGTGAATCTATATGATGCATCTGCTGGAAAATATATTGCATCTCCAGGATCGACAAATCAATTTGTTTATGGTGCTACGCCAGGCGTATGTTCTGTGAGTGATGTAGGAGTTTTAAAATGTAACAGTAGATATCTATATAAACAGGGGTCATACATAAGAATGTATACATATAAAAGTGACTATACACCTTTTTATGTTTTCAAGATTAACTTGAGTGAGCCTACTGAGACGCCTGTTAGTATTGCTGTTACTGGTGAGCCTGCTGAGTTTTGGAAGGGTGACGCTTTCAATCATGACGGCATGACCGTTACAGCTACTTACGGAGATGAGTCAACGGTAGATGTAACAAACTGGGCAACATTCACTGCCCCCGACATGACCACGAAGGGCGAGAAAACAGTCAATGTCTCTTATAAAGAATTGACAGCGAGCTACACAATAAACGTACAGTCTATTGAAAACACAATAGAAACAGCCTATACTGCAGATGAGGCTCGCTCTCTTATTGATGCCAACAAAGACCTTGCCACACCGGTTTATGTGAAAGGAAAAATCAGTCGTATTGATGGATACAGCGATTCGAAACGTGCAATTACATACTGGATTTCAGAGGATGGTACAGAATTAAGTAAGTTTCAGATTTATCTTGGCAAGAATATTAATAATACCGAATTTAACAGTGTAAATGATATTGTGTTGAGCGCCGATGTTGTTGTTTTTGGAAAGCTTAAAAAATACAGTGCTTACTATGAACTTGACGAAGGCAACTATCTTGTGAGCTATGAGGGTCCCAAGACGACTGTTTATTGCAGGTGTGAGCAGGGCTGGTGGACGCAAGATGGCGCTGCCGTGGGTGTTCACTACTGGGGTGGACATCAAACGGGAACCACATGGCCGGGAATTCGTATGACTCCGGTTGAGGGCGAAAGCGGCCTATGGGTGGCTGAGGTTCCCTGTGACATCACGGGTGTTATATTCACACGCATGGACCCTAATGACATAGTATACTGGGGTGCGAAGACCGCCGACCTTACACTTCCCAACGATGGCAAGAACTGCTTCACTATCACCTCGACCGAACCACAATGGGAAAGCGAAGGCAAGGTTGCAGAGGGAACTTGGGGAAATTATCCTGAGATTCATATGTGCAACATCACTTGGAGCGTTAATGGTGAGACCACGACGGGCGAGCAGGTGCAGGGTGCTGCGATAACTTTCCCTGAGGATCCTATGGGACAAGACGAGTATGAGTTCCGTGGCTGGACGGCATCCTCGTCGGTAGCGTCATCGGGCGAGGGCATCGAGTATCTTGCCGACGGCGCAACCGTTCCCGAAGAAGCAGAGGTAACCTACTATGCAGTTTTTGCAAAGCGCAGTGGTTTCACGCACAATTTTGCCGATATGGAAGGTTTTGATAGTTGGACCAGCACATATTCAGAACACACCGACACATTTGATGATGGAGTATATGTTGAACTGTCAAAAGCAAATAAGCAAGGCAGTACAATTACCGATTGTCCTGTCACAAAGGGCGACGGCGAGGTTATTATCAAGGCACCAGAAGGAGTAAATATTGTGACTGCAAAATTGGTTTGCAAGCAGTGGGGTTCAAAACCTCAAACAATAACTCTGCACACAAGCACCGACGGCGAAAATTTCTCTGAAACAGAAAACACAAGCAGCAACTTTACACTGGATGTGGATAATGTTGGAGAAAACATTGTTGCTATAAAATATACATTTGACAACGTTGATAACCAAATTGGTTTAAGTTCGTTTGAAATCAACAAGCAATATCAAGATTATTGCCTGACATTCCGCATCAAGCAAAAACCGACAATCTTATTCAGAGAATCGGCAATCTCCAAGTATTTAAACGACGAAG
>JABUUJ010000023.1:37974-40758 GCA_021443235.1 Muribaculaceae bacterium | reverse complement strand
TTCAGTGCAAATTGTGGAGTTATTGATGGTAAAAAGTGGACTGGTTGCAGCAATGAAGTTACTCTTACGGCAACAGGAAACACAACGATAAAAAACATTGTTGTTGCTTATGGCGATCCAATTAATGTAAATATTACCGGTGCTAATTTTGCTACTTTGTATTATGGCGAGAAGAACCTGGTGGTTCCTGCGGGCGTTGAGGCGTTGACCTATAGCCATGTGGGAGAGCAGACGATTGATGCGACTGTGTCTTATGTGGCTGGCGATGTGATTCCGGCTGGCGAGGCAGTTGTGCTGCATTCGACCGAGGAACTTACCGAGTCGAAAGATTACACCTTTGTCGTTAGCGCGACGGCTGGCGAGAAGGTGGCGGGCAACATCCTGAAGGGCACCGACGTCGAGACCGAGATTGCTGCCGAAGAGGGCAAATGGATTTATCGCTTGATTAACGGCACGCACGGTGTGGGCTTCTACCGCTCGATTGAGGGCGAGGGCACGACCTTCACCAACGGCGCCCACAAGGCGTATATGGAGATTGCCTACGATGCCGGCTCGGCGTCACAACCATCGCTTGCTCCACTGTTTATTGGCTTGTTGCCTGGCGACGGCGTGGTTACTGCCGTTGAGGAGCTGAACGTTGATGGCAAGAAGAGCGGCATCATGTATAATGTGCTGGGCCAGCCCGTCGATGCAAGCTATAAGGGCATCGTGATTGTGGACGGCAAGAAGTTTATCAACAAGTAAAAAAGGAGGACAAAACTATGAAGAAATATATCATTCCCGAGATGACGACAATTGAGGTGAAACTCGAGTCGATGGTGGCTGCGTCGGTATTCCCCGGTGAGGGTGGCGAGCAGCTCGACCCCGGTCCCGGTGAGGACGAGGAGTAAGGAGCCCCCCTCCGCCCCCCATGTGGGGGGGACTATGACTTTGTTCAACATGGTTTAACTTTGTTCAACGTTGTTCAACTTGGTTGAAGTTACATGCCGAGACACTCACTGCCTGCCACTTGACTGTGGCAGGCATTTTTATCTCATGGGGATTTGGGCTGCGGGATGGTGTGATTTTTTGCCACGAATTTTTCTCATGGGAATTTATAGGATTTTTGGGAATTGGCTTCGCGTGGCAACAACAATGTTGAACAAGGTTAAACCACGTTGAACCATGTTGAACGCTCGCGACAGCGAGTCAATGTCAAAGTCGCTACTTGTGGGTGTGGGGGAAAAGTTGTAACTTTGTGGCATGAAACAGTATCTTGAACTCATCAAGCACGTGATGCAGCACGGCACCCTCAAGGAAGACCGCACCGGCACCGGCACCATAAGCGTGTTTGGCTACCAGCTGCGATGCAACCTTGAGGACGGCTTCCCGCTTCTCACCACCAAGAAAGTGCACTTGAAGTCAATCATCTACGAACTCCTGTGGTTCCTGCGCGGCGACACCAACGTGCACTGGCTGCAAGAGCACGGCGTGAGAATTTGGAACGAGTGGGCCGACGAGAACGGCGAGCTCGGGCCCGTTTACGGACACCAGTGGCGCTCGTGGCCCGACTACAACGGCGGCACCATCGACCAAATCGCACTGCTCATTGACCAAATCAAAAACAATCCCAACTCGCGCCGTCACATCGTGAGCGCTTGGAACGTAGCCGAGGTCAACAACATGGCGCTACCTCCGTGCCACACCCTGTTTCAGTTCTACGTCGCCGACAACCGCCTCAGCCTGCAGCTCTACCAGCGCAGCGCCGACCTTTTCCTGGGCGTGCCTTTCAACATCGCCTCCTACGCGCTGCTGCTCATGATGGTGGCGCAGGTGTGCGGCCTGAAGCCGGGCGAGTTTGTGCACACCTTTGGCGACGCACACATCTACCGCAACCACTTTGACCAGGTGCGCGAGCAACTCACACGCGAGCCGCGCCAGCTGCCCGTGATGCGCCTCAACCCCGAGGTCAACGACCTGCTCGACTTCACCTACGAGGATTTCACCCTCGAGGGCTATGACCCGCACCCCGCCATCAAGGGTGTGGTGAGCGTGTAACTCATTTATACACAAAGCAATGGAGAAACCGCGCCAACTCAGTGCCATCGTCGTGATCGACGATAACAACGCCATCGGGCTCAACGGCGACTTGCTGTGTCACCTGCCGGCCGACCTCAAGCACTTCAAAGCCATCACAATGGGGCACTCCATAGTGATGGGACGCAACACCCTCGCCTCGTTCCCCAAAGGACCCCTGCCCGGCCGCCAAAACATCGTCGTGTCGCGCAACCCCAACTATGCCCCCGAGGGCGTCACCGTGGCACGCAGCATTGATGACGCCATCGCCGCCGCCACCATGCCCGGAGAGGTGTTTATCATCGGCGGAGCACAGGTCTATGCCGCCACTTTCCACATGATTGACACACTGCACCTTACGCGCATCCACCACGCCTTCGCCGAGGCCGACGCACACTTCCCCACCATCGACCCCACCGAATGGCAAGAGATTGACTGCGAGACCCATGAGGCCGACGACCGCAACCCCCACCCCTACTCCTTCATCACCCTTAAACGACTTTGACGTTGACTTTGACATTAATAGGCCTTAGTGACCTTAACGACCTTAAAAAAGTCGCTTGAGGCGACTTTTTGTTTACACTTGCAAATATTGCCGTAACCCCATTGATTTTTAGCACCTTCTGAAGGTTGTTAATAACTTTTTCCCAAAATAATTAAATTTTGGAAATTTATGTTTGTAAATTTTCCAAAATCTCTGTAACTTTACACCGTAATTTATAAATGCTG
>JABUUJ010000023.1:30768-36316 GCA_021443235.1 Muribaculaceae bacterium | reverse complement strand
GCCACATCCCACTATATCCGTCCTGCCAAGAAAGGAGCCAGCAAGGTTTCCTTGATGGATGACACATGGTATTGGACTACATCGCAGTATGCCGACGATGATTGCGCCTTCGGTTATTTTGACTATGAGATAGAGGATGGTGTATATACACCGATTACCATCATATTGATGCGTCAAGGCCTTGCCTTTGCTATGCCAACAACAGATGGAGCCCAAGCAAATGCGGTGTTTATCTTGGACGATGGTGTAGTGCATGCCGAGTTTGTTCCGTCGGTATTAGGCACGGTAGGCAAATACAACATCAAGATTGGCGACTATTATATCTTAGTCGACAGGTCAGGTAATGTGACAGCGTCTAAAACAGCCACTACCGATGCCGACCTCGACCTCACGGTTTATGACGGAGGCATAACCACTGGTGTTGTGGATTTAGAGCCTGTGGAAGTTGTGGAGCGCAACACTGGCACGTTCAACATCCTGGGCCAGCCTGTGGGCGATGACTACAAGGGCATCGTGATTAAGAACGGCAAGAAGTACTTGCAGAGGTAAGTCTTCTTGAGAGAGCTATAGTATCAACCAGCCACCCGGCAAGCATGGGTGGCTGGTTTTTTGTGTGGGCAAAAAAATTGTGAAAAATTTTGTGGTGTGGGAAATAATGCTTAACTTTACAACCGAATATAGGCTATAGCCCTTGAGAGGGCGACGAAAGACCTCAGAAGCGACCATATTGTAACTTACAATTTTAATATTAACTTTTAATAACCAACAGTCCAACTACTAAAAACAATGCTTATGAAAAAGTTTTTCTTAGCGATGGCTTTATGCGTAGGTTTTAGCGGAATGGCAGCAGTGTTCAGCGTCGGCTCGATCGACAAGGTGAACACCCCCTCCCGTCCCGACGCGACCGTTGTGGGCATCAGTCCGGCAGGCGACTACCTGTTGCTGTCGACAGTGGCCAACAAAGGTCTGCAGAAATTTGACCTTGCGACAAGCCAAGTACAGACGTTGACCGACGCCGCCGGCGCTGGTCTTGACGCGAAGATTTCGCAGGACGGCAACACGATTGTCTATCGCGAGACCTCTTACACCAGTAACCACCTGCGCAAGGTGGCAGTGAAGCAACTCAACCTTGCCACCGGCGAGCAAAAGCAGCTCGTTGACCCCAGCCGCGACGTGCAGGGCGTGGCAGTGAGCGCCACCTCGGCGATGGTAGTGAACAAGGGCAAGCTCAGCACCAAGGCCATNGCCAAGGCCGACAAGAGCACCCCCATGCTGTCGATCAAGAACCGCCAGCTGATGCTCACCCGCAACGGCAAGACCAGCGTGTTCTCTCCCAACGGCAAGCAGTACAGCTACATTTGGGAGTCGGTATCGCCCGACGGCAGCAAGGCGCTGTACTATGTGTGCGGCGTGGGCGCCTTTGTGTGCGACCTCGACGGCAACCATGTGAAGGCCCTGGGCCAGTTGCGCGCACCGGTGTGGTATGACAACAACACCGTTGTGGGCATGCACGACATTGACGACGGCCACAGCATCGTTTCAAGCGAGATTGTGGCAGCCACCCTCGATGGCGATCGCCAAGTACTCACCGACGAGTCGGTAATAGCGATGTATCCCCAGGCATCGGCAGCAAGCGGCAAGATTGCGTTCTCGACCCCTGCTGGCGAGGCTTATATTATCAACGTTAAATGATTACAGCTATGAAGAAGATCTTATTACTCGCTGCAGCTGCAATCATGGCAGCTGGCGCACTGCAGGCCAAGACAGCCGACGAGCTGCGCGTCTATATCAACCCGGGCCACGGCTCGTGGGGTCCTAACGACCGCCCCATGGCCACAGTGCCCTACCCCATGCTTCCCGAGACCGGCCGTCCCGACACTTGCGGCTTCTATGAGAGCAACACCAACTTGTGGAAGTGCCTCAAGATGGGCGCCACGCTGCAGAAGATGGGCGTGAAGAAAGAGAACATCATGTATTCTCGCGTTGAGAACGGCCCGTTCCCCTATGTATCGGGAGCCGCCGATGCCGAGAAATACAACCGCAACCTTACAGAGATTGCCCGAGAGGTAGATGCCAACAACATGGACGTGTTTGTGTCGATACACTCAAACGCCGCCACCGAGGGCACGACAACCAACTACCCGCTGTTCCTCTATCGTGGCCAGGACTACACGAAAGCCGACTTTGAGGAGAACCCCGGCAGTAGCGCACTGTGCCTGAAGGTGTGGGAATCGTACTACATGGACGAAATCGACCCATTGTCGTACTACAGCCGCACCTCAAAGAACGTGCGCGGAGACTGGGACTTCTATGGATCGACCAGCACCACTACTACCGACAAGGGCACCTTCAAGGGCTATTTGGGCGTGCTGCGTCAAGGCACCACCGGTTTCCTTGTAGAGGGTTACTTCCACACCTATCAGCCCGCACGCCACCGCGCGCTCAACTCGGACTATTGCGGCCAGGAAGGTGTGCGCTGCGCACGCGGCTTGTGTGACTACTATGGACTGAACGCCGAGACCACTGGCTACATCATGGGCACAGTGAAAGACGCTCACGAGAAGTTCACTCACACCTATTATAAATATACTCCCAACAGTGTTGACCAGTGGTCGCCCATCAACGGCGCAGTGGTTAAGCTGAAGAAAGACGGCAAAGAGGTTGCGACCTACACCGTTGACCAGAACTACAACGGCGTATTCGTCTTTGAAGGACTGGCGCCCGGCATGTATGAGCTCGTGGCATCGCACCCCGACTTCAAGGAGCAAGGCAACTATAGCAATGTATCGGACAAGAACGTAATAGCGTGGATTGAGGAAAGCATGGGTCAGTATGAGGTAAAGGCCAACGCCACTACCTATCCCCACCTCTTCCTTGAGGGCGCCAACTATGTTCCGCCCCAGGTTGACTATGAGACCTATCCCGATCCCGTCAAGAGCGAGATGTTCCAGGGCGTTGCAGGTGAGTATAACCTGAACACGATTGCCGAGAACGCCGCCGTAGAGGTGCTTCAGGGCAAGACCGTGCGCCGCTCGCTCTATCGCGACGGCTTCCAGTATGTTCTCGCACTTGAGAGCGACAACACGCCACACGTTTACAAGATCAACTCCAAGACCCAGGCCGTTGAGAAAGAACTCAGCACCGAGGGCACCCAGGGATCGGTACTGGCACTGTCGGATATCGCACTCACCTCTGACGGTTATCTCGTGGGCGTGAACAAGACGGCGACTGCTTATGGCGGTGGACTGTATATGCGCGTTTACAAGTGGGCCGCCGACCTTGAGGGTGCACCCGTAGAGTGGTTTAACAGCCCCCTGAGCGGTAACTGGACCAGCGCTACCAACGGCCAGACAATGACCTACATAGGCTCGACCCGTGAAGGCAAGCTCATCACCACCGCTGTCACTAGCGGCACAAGCAAGGCTGCACGCTTCCTCATCTTCAGCATCATTGACAACGAGATGTCGTCATGCATCCGCAACCAGAACAACGTTTACAGCGAGACCAACTATGGCGAAAACTTCTCACTGATGGCATCGCCACGCAGCGACGAGCACTTCATCTTCGACGGTCCGCTCAAGCCCGCTATCGAGCTTGGAATTGCTGGCGACGTTCAGAGCCCCACTGTAATTGGCGAAATGAGCACTGAGTTGCTGCCCGCCGAGTCGAACAACCCCAACTTCTTCAAGTTTGCCGGCGCATCGCTGATGGTTGCACCCATCGTGAACGAGGGCCTGGTGAGTGGTGTTGACGTATTTGACATCACCGAGGGTCTGAGCGACGCACGTCTTGTTAAGACATACGCTAATCCCAACGCTAACGCTCCTGGCAAGATTCAGTTCAAGGGCATGGAGTTTGCTTACACCACAGCTGGTGGCCAGGCATTTGTGAAGACCGACAACGACAACAACATCATCGACGCCGGCTTCGAGCTCAACCTGATTGCCGATGCAAGCAACTCGCTCTACACTACCGACGGCATCAACCAGCCCGAGCAGCGTGGAGACTTTGCCTATGACCTGAGCTTTGAGGAGACCAAGGACACCTACACCTTCAAGTTCAAGACCACCCGCATTGTTGAGGACGTTTACATCGTGCTCAAGCCTGTGGATGGCGAGGGCGAGGACCAGATAGTTGTTGTGGGCCGTGCATTGCCCGATGGCAACGACATCACCATCAACAAGATAGAGTATCCCACTGGCAAGTACAACTGGGAGGTTGTAGTTCCCAACGAGGCAATCAGCGCAGTTAGCAAGTTCTATGCCTACAAGCCCACTGGCGCAGGCAACGGCACTTACTGCTCGCGTGGTATGGCAATCGACCGCAACCCCGAGAGCCCGTACTTCCAGATGATGTACTACTCGCAGCCTTATGGCTCGCTCAAGGGTATCTATGAGATTTATCCCGACCTGTTGCCCGTTAACGACGGCAACCCGCTGTTCCCCAACGAGTGGGCATCGAGCACAGCTTCGCCATTCCGTCTGGGCGTTCACCCCTCGGGCAACGTATTCATTGCCGACTGGAGCGACCCGCACTCGGGTATGTTTATCTATGACCCCGCCAACAAGCAGAGCCTGTCGCAGCTCTTTGCCGGCACACGCAACGGCGACGGTGTGTTCACCTACAATGGAGTGAAAACCGGTGGCAGCACCACAGGCGTAAGCTTCGTGGGCGAGGGCGAGGACCTCAAGTTCATCACCTTCAACGAGGACATCGAGGGTGGCAACCAGCTCACACTCTACAACCTTGGCGAGAAGATGGTTATCGAGACCGCTCCCGACGTGGTTTATCCTAACATATCGGCTAAGCTGGCCAACACTAACGTGAACATCCAGGCCCGTGAGAATGGTATGTGGATTTCTCAGGTTCGTGGCACAGGCAACAACACCAAGGGCGTTCCCGCCTTCATGTATGTTGACTATGAGGACAATATCATCTTCAACTCGGCCGACCTTGAGGACCTGAACGGCAACTATGGTGCTGGTCTTGCCGTGAGCGACGACAACTCGATGCTCGCGGTAGCCTCGGGCGATCCCTACATCCGCATCTACGACATCAATTGGGAGGGCAACACGCCCAGCTTCAGCTTCAAGTATCAGATTCCCGACAAGTATGCCATCATGAACCAGATGCAGTTTGACCACGCTGGCAACCTATTTGCTATCGACGCCACCCACGGCGCAGTGGGCTACTCGATTCCGAAGGAAGCTCAGGAAGTGGTAACCCCCGCCAAGTTGGCATATGTTCTTGACACTAAGGTCCTCACCGCTGTTGAGGATGTTAACGCCAACAAGACTGTGAAGTCGGTGAAGTACTACAACACAGTGGGTATCGCCAGCGAGAATCCGTTTGAGGGCGTGAACATCGTTGTAACTACCTACACCGACGGCACTCAGAGCTCGGTTAAGGTGATTAAGTAAGTTGTGATGGCTGCCCACCACGGGCAAGCCTCAATCCTGATAACGCCTGCTCCCCACCCCGGGGGGCAGGTTTTTTTAGGCTCCCATGTGGGTGCTTTTTTGAGCCACTAATTACACTAATTATCACG
>JABUUJ010000023.1:27659-30737 GCA_021443235.1 Muribaculaceae bacterium | reverse complement strand
TTGAAACATTAATTTTGCTTCGCGTTGCAACAACAATGTTGAACCACGTTGAACAATGTTGAACGCGAGCGACAGCGAGAGTGGTCAAGGTCAAAAGAAAAAGCACCTGCCTGTGTGGGGGCGGGTGCTTGGTTAAAAGGGGTTACTTAACTTTCGAGATGGTCAGTGAAGTGCGGCCATGCATGCCGTAGCTGTCGCCTCGCGCCACGAGGAAGTCGACCTTCTTGCGTAGTCGTCGGCTCATGCGGTCTTTGATGACCCACTTTCCGTTTAATTGCGGTGCGCTCTCGCACTCAACGACAACAGTGTCGTTCATTTTAAAGCCAGCGTCGAGGATGTCTTTAGTGACAGCCATCCATTTGATTTCGCGCTTTTTCAGCTTCTCGTTGTCAATTTTATCACCGCTTGCAGTGCGCCAGCTGAGTCTCCCGCCAGGGTGATAGATGGTGCCTGTTACGGTCATCGTTTGTGCCATCGCGCTAAGTCCCATCACTGCCAAAGCAGCTAAAAAAAGATGTTTCATAAGCGTCTTGGTTTTTGATTTGCGCTGCAAAGTTACGACAATTTTTTCTAATAACCTAATTTTAGGGCGATTATCTTTTTTGGCTAATGGCTAATGGGTAATGGCTATTGGCTAATGGCTAATGGCTAATGGCTTTTGGCTAATGGCTAATGGCTTTTGGCTAATGGCTAATGGCTTTTGGCTAATGGGTAATGGCCTTTCAGTGTTAAATTAGTGTTAATTTTGGGTAATGGAATTAACTTTGGGGGTGGAAAACGTTCTAAACAACAAACGCAACAACGATGAATCTCTTTGGACGAAATAAGAAAGGAACCGGGATGAGTTTTGAGCAGGTGCTCAACACTTATCAGCAGCCGCTCTACTGGCACATACGCCGCATGGTGGTGTCGCACGAGGACGCCCAGGACGTGCTGCAAGAGACATTCATCAGGATATATAACGGGCTCGACAAGCTCAACGACGAGGGCGCGCTCAAGACATGGGTTTACCGCATCGCCACCAACGAGAGCCTGCGACTGATAGAGCAACGGCGTCGCGCCGCCCTCGACACCCTCGACGACAACGAGGTGCTGGTCAACAGCCTGATGGCGAGCGAGCACGTCGACTATGACAAAGAGATGGAAGTGAAATTCCAGCGAGCATTGCTCACCCTGAGCGACCAGCAGCGCCTGGTGTTCAACCTGCGCTACTACGACGAGATGCCCTACGAGGAGATTAGCGCGCTCACTGGCAGCAGCGTCGACTCGCTCAAGGTCACCTACCACAACGCAAAGACAAAAGTTAGAAGTTTCATCGAAAAAAACTAAATATATTATGACTTACGATATCGAAACCATGGGCAAGACGATGCCCTTCACCGTGCCTCAGGGCTTCTTTGAGCAAGCCAAGCGCGACATCAACGCGGCAATCGACCGCGAGCGCCAGCGCAAGCAACGCGCCACCTTCGTCAAGTGGACAATGAGTGCGGCAGCAGCAATCGCACTGGCAGTGGTGAGCGTAGTGGCGCTGAAACCCGCCCAGCCCGAGTTAAACAGCACCTTGCTGGCCCAGAACGAGAGCCTCGAGACGCTCATGAGTGACGAGCAGCTCAACGAGTGGATAGAAATCAGCGAGAACGACGTCTTCCTCAGCTGCGAGGACGAAATGGAGAACTATGAATACAATCAATCATATTAAAACATAAATATAGACTATTATGAAAAAATCAGCATTATTCTCAGTAATTATGGCCCTTATCATCGCCATGAGTTTCAACGCCAGCGCCGACGACAACAAGAAGGATCGCAAAGAGCGCCCCAAGTTCACACCCGAGCAGATGGCAACAATGCGCGCACAGAGAATCGCCGAGAACCTGAAACTCGACGACGCCACCACCAACAAGTTTGTCGAGACCTACAAGGCCTATCTCAACGAGCAGCACGAGATTTTCGCTAAGTATGGCAAGGAGATGAAGGAAGGTAAGAAAGGCGACAAGAAGCAGAAGACCGATGCCGAGGTAGAGAAGGAAATCCTCGACCAGATTGCGATGAGCCGCGCCCAGCTCGACCTGCGCGAGAAATACTACAAGAAGTTCCGCACGTTCCTGAACCCCAAGCAAATCAAGGCTGTGTATAACCAGGAGAAGAAAAACATGGGTAAGATGCGTGACGAGAAATCGCGTCGCGGTGGCCACCCTGGCATGGATGGCAAGCCCGGCAACGGCCAGATGCCCCCCATGCCCCAGCCCAAGGATGGCGGCAACTATCAGAAAGCTGTGAATTAAGGAGAAGCCCCCCTCCGCCCCCCATGTGGGGGGGACTGCTAAGTCGCAGCACAACACACTATACTGCCTGCTACATGACTGTGGCGGGCGGTGTTTTTATTAGCCCCACAAGCCCCCCCTAAAGTGGGGTGTGCTGGGGTTGCGGGGATTAGGTCATTAAGGTTGAGGGAAGGGAGAGGTCAAAGTCAAGGTCAATGTCAAAGTCAAAAAAATGGGTGAAAGTGTGGGTTTTAGGGGAAAAATGTGTAATTTTGAGGAAAAATTTTGAATTATGAAGAAAATAGTTTGTTTGGTGGCTGTTATTACGCTGGCAGTCATGAGTTTATATGGTAAAGATTATCAGTATGCCACAGTTGCGGGCGACATCACCGCGACTCGCATCTACACCCTCGACAACGGGCTGAAGGTATATATGAGCGTCAACAAAGAGAAGCCCCGCATCTCGGCGTTGATTGCCGTTGGCACCGGCTCGCGCAACGACCCCGCCGAGACCACCGGCTTGGCGCATTACTTCGAGCACCTCATGTTCAAGGGCTCGACACACTTTGGCACTACCGACTATGCCGCCGAGAAGCCCCTTCTCGACAAGATTGAGGCCCTCTTTGAGCAATATCGCAAGGAAAGCGACGACGCCAAGCGCAAGAGCATCTACCACGAGATAGACAGCGTGTCGCAACTCGCCGCCAAGTATAACATTCCCAACGAGTATGACAAACTCATGGCAGCCATCGGCGCTCAAGGCACCAACGCCTATACGAGCAACGACGTGACCTGCTACACCGAGGACATACCC
>JABUUJ010000023.1:11648-26856 GCA_021443235.1 Muribaculaceae bacterium | reverse complement strand
TATATCAACGGCAAGACGTGGGAAGACGTTGTGAGCAAGATGCAGCGCCTTGAAGGCATAAGCAAGGAGCAGATTATGGCATTTGCAAGCCGCCATCTGCGCGACAACTACGTGGTGGTGAACAAAGAACAAGGCGAGGACACCACCATCAAGAAAATCGACAAGCCCGCCATTACCCCCATTCCGTCGAACCGCGACTACCAGAGCGACTTTGTCGCCGACCTGTTGAAGAGACAGCCACAGCCCATCCAGCCCCAGTGGGTCGACTATAGCGCCGACCTGAGTTTCGGTGAGGTGCGCAAGGGCATCCCAGTGATTTACAAGCAAAACACCGAGAACGACTTGTTTACACTTGCCTATAAGTATGACTTCGGGCAGAGCGCCGACAATGCCTATGATGTTGCTTTGTACTACCTTGACTATCTGGGCACCAACAAGATGAGTGCCGAGGAGTTCAAGAAAGCGATGTACGGGCTGGCATGCTCGGTGAGCTTCAGCTGCGGCAACGAGGAGATGACCGTCACCATAAGCGGCCTGAGCCAGAACATGAAGCAGGCGGTGGCCCTCGTTGAGCAACTGCTCAACAACGCCAAGCCCGACAAGGCAGCCTACGACAACCTGGTGGAGTCGATACTGAAATCGCGCCTTGACGCCAAGAACAACCAGCAAGAATGCAACGCAAGACTCAGGGAATTTGGCATTTACGGTCCTCGCAACCGCTACACCGACCAGATGAGCGAGAAGCAGTTGCGCACCACCAAGCCCAAAGACCTGGTAGAGCGTGTGAAGCAACTCGCCACCTACCAGCACACCGTGCTTTACTACGGTCCGATGTCGATGGACGAGCTGAACAAGACCATGCGCGAGGTGCATGTAGTGAAGGGCGACCTGGCTCTGCGCGGATTGCGCAACCACCCCTACATGGCACAGCTCACCCCCGAGAACGAGGTGCTGCTGGCACCCTATGATGCCAAAAACATCTATATGACGCAGTATTGCAACAACGGCCGCAAGTGGGAGCCCCAGAACACAGCCACCATTAGCCTCTTCAACGAGTATTTTGGTGCCAATATGAACTCGATTGTGTTCCAGGAGATACGCGAGGCACGCGGCATGGCATATAACGCTACGGCCTACTACAGCCGTCCGTCGTATATGGGTCGCACCGAGTATGCCACCACATTCGTCATCACCCAAAACGACAAGATGATGGACTGCATCAACCAGTTTAAGTGCATCATCGACACGCTGCCCGAGAGCGAGAAGGCGTTTAACCTCGCCAAAGAGTCGCTCATCAAGCAGATGGCAAGCCGCCGCGTGACCAAGATGGGAGTGATTAACAACTACCTCTCGGCACAGCGACTAGGACTTGACTATGACCAGGCCGAGAGCATCTATAAGGCGCTGCCCAGCATGACATTCGGCGACATAGCGGCATATGAGCGTGACAACATGGTGGGCAAGACTTGGCGCTATCTCATTCTGGGCAACGAGGCCGAGCTCGACATGGAATCGCTGGCGCGTGTGGGTGCTATCAAGCGCGTGTCGCTGGAGGAGATTTTCGGGTATTAGATTGGCTAATGGCTATTGGCTATTGGCTAATGGCTAATGGCTAATGGCTAATGGCTAATGGCTAATGGCTATTGGCGAGAAATGAATATTAAAGTATTTAAATATTTAAATTATTCAAAATATTAAATACTTATTCAAGTATTAAAATATTCAAGTATTCAGATTATTATATTACTTATTCAAGTATTCAAATATTAAAGTATTAAAGTATTAGAATGTTAGTTACTCGGTTTTATAGTGAGATGAGTGGAGAGTGGGATGCGGCGGTGGCTGCGTCGCGCAACGGCACATTTCTGCACATGCGTGGGTTTATGGACTACCACCGTGACCGCTTTGACGACTACTCGCTCGTGGCACGCGACGGCGACCGCATAGTGGCCGTGCTGCCTGCCAACCGCCGCGGTGACACGGTGTACTCGCATCAGGGACTCACCTATGGCGGGTGGCTCATGAGCGAGCGATGCGACCCTGTGACGGTGATGAGGGTAGTGGAAAACTCGCTCGACTTTATGCGTGCCGACGGCGTTAAGGAACTTGTTTACAAGCCTGTGCCCCACATCTATCATCGTCAGCCCGCCGAGGACGACCTCTACGCCCTGTGGCGGCATGGCGCGCAGTTGAGCGAGTGCAACATATCATTCACTATCGACACCCGACACCCCATAGCGATGGATCGCGGCAACCGCAGTGCGCTCAACAAGGCCCGCCGCGCAGGCATCGTGGTGAGCGAGAGCAACGACTATGCCGGCTACTGGCAGGTGCTGAACGAAGTGCTTGCGAGCCGCCACAGCACGCGCCCCGTGCACAGTGTTGCCGAGATGACACTGCTACAGTCGCGTTTTCCCGAAAACATCAAGCTCTACACAGCAATGCTTCAGGGCGAGATAGTTGCCGGAGTGGTAATGTTCTATGCCGGACAGTGCGCTCATTGCCAGTATATTGCGTCATCGGCGGTAGGTCGCGAGAACAAAGCGCTGGCACTCGTTTTCCACACACTCATCGAGCAAGCCGAGCGCGAGGGCTACCGCTACTTCGACTTCGGCATCTCTACCGAGGACCACGGACAAGTGCTCAACGAAGGCCTGGCGACGCAGAAGTCGCGCTTGGGCGGTCGGGGCATTGCCTATAACGTATTGACGCTAAAGTTATAACAAGCGATGGCAAAAGAAGGTGGCATATCCCGACTCGTAATGAAAGCCATGGGCATCTTTGGCGGCGTGCAGATGCTGAGCATTGTGTGCTCAATCGTGCGCACCAAGCTCGTGGCAATGTGGATAGGCACCGTGGGCGTGGGACTTTTTGGGCTGTTTAACAACGCCTTGGAGATGCTCAACACAGCCACCAACTTGAGCGTGCGCAACAGTAGCGTGCGCGACATCTCGCAGGCCNNNNGCGCGACAGCACCCTCATTGCGCGCATCATCGCCGTCGTGAGGCGGTGGTCGCTGTGGCTGGGGCTGGCGGGAGCCACCATCACGCTGGTGCTTGCGCCACTGTTGAGCCAAATCACCTTTGGCACGCAAGACCACCTGTGGGGTTTTGTGGCGCTGAGCATCGCAGTGCTCATGATGGCGATTACTAATGGCGAATATGCCGTGTTTCAAGGCTTAGGGCGCCTCAAGAAACTTGCCCGCATCACTATTTATGGCACAGTGACCGGGTTGCTCGTGTCGATACCGCTGTTCTACTATCTGCGCGAGGACAGCGTCGTTGTGTCGATAGTGGCATATGCGGCGGCTAATGTGTTTTTTGCCATTGTGCTGCGCAACAAAGAGTATCCCGCAGCACAAGTCACGCTGCGAGAGACTGTGACAATGGGCGGCGCATTTGTGCGCCTGGGCGTGTTTATGACGCTGGGCAACTTTGTCAACATCTTGTCGACCTATATCTTCAACGCATGGCTCAACACCACCGCCGGAACGGGCGAGGTGGGCCTATATCAAGCCGGATTTACACTAATCAACAAATATACCGGACTCATTCTCACGGCACTGGGCATGGAGTACTACCCTCGCCTGGCGCGCGTGGCCGAAAGCAAGATGAAGTTGCGCGTCTTTGTGTCGCAGGAAATCAACATCGCGCTGCTGGTGATGGTACCAGTGATTGCCGTCTTTGTGCTGCTGCGCCGCCCCATCGTGCAATTGCTTTACAGCGAGGAGTTTGTGGCGATATTACCGTTTGTGTCGTGGGGCTTGGTGGGCATTATTTTCCGCACCGTGTCGTGGTGCATGGCATTTGTGGTGCTTGCCAAGGGTTCGGGGCGCGTTTTCCTTATCACCGAGACGATTAGTTCGGCATTAGGCTTAGCGCTCAACATCGTGTTCTATCAGCGCTGGGGCTTAGTGGGCCTGGGCTGGGCGTTCACGGTGTGGTATGTGGTTTACGCGGCGATGATGGCTTGCGTTTACCTGCGTCATTATGGGCTGAGACTGTCGCGCCAGTGTCTGGTGGCTGTGATGTGGGCAACGGCGCTTACGGTGGCTATCGTGGTGCTGGTGGAGCAATCGTTGGTGGTGGCTGCCATTGCAGTGGCGGTTGTCGCGACGCTTATCAATGCCCAGCAGCTGAAAAAGCAATGGAGAAGATGAGGCTTTGGGTAATGGCTAATGGCTAATGGGTAATGGGTAATGGGTAATGGCGAATGGCGAATGGCGAAGAAGGTCAAGGTCAATGTCAAGGTCAATGTCAAAGTCAAAGTCAATGTCAAAGTCAATGTCATCGTTACTGGGTGTGGGTGAAGTCGAGGATGGTGGGGTTGAAACGGATGGAGGGTGATGGGAAGAGACGGTTCAGGGCGTTGCTGTCGATGAGATGCTGCGGAGTGCCAGTGATGACCTCACGGTCGTGGGTGATGAGCCACAACTCGTCGCATTTCATTATCGACTGCGAGATGTCGTGGCTGCTCAGCAACACCGCTTTACCCTGGCTGTGAGCCAAGTCGCTAAGCAGTTGCATCGTCTCGATGCGGCTTGCCACGTCGAGAAAAGCCGTGGGCTCGTCGAGCACAATCACAGGAGTCTCTTGCGCAAGCGCACGCGCAATCATGCACTTTTGGCGCTCTCCATCGCTCAGCGAGGCGATGTATTCGTTGGCCTTGTGCGTCATCCCCACGCTCTCAATGGCGTGCGCCACCACTTGGTGGTCGTGCCGACTCAGCCGTCCCAGGAACCCGGTGTAGGGCTGCCGTCCCATCTCGACGAGTTCGGTCACGGTGAGTCCGCCCGCCGCCACTCGCTCGGTCGATACCAGCCCCATGAATCGTGCGCGGTCGATTATCGACATCGAGCTGGCGTCGCGTCCGTCGTATAGCAATGTGCCAGCCAGCGGCTGCGTGTCGCCCGTGAGGGCTCGCAGCAGCGTTGATTTTCCAGCGCCGTTCATTCCCAGCAGCGCCACCAGCGAGCCCTCCCTGAGTTCCAGGTTGAGTCCACCGAGCAGCGTCACGGTGGTCGTGTTGCGCTTAAACCCCACTGCGAGGTCGACAGCCGATAGAAGAGACTTAGCCATTAGTTGAAATATTGTATTTTGCGACGGTTAACAATCAGATAAATGATGATGGGCACTCCTATCACGGGCGTGATGGCGTTGATGGGAATCACATGACTGCCCATGACGCTCAGCAGCGAGCACAGCAGCGCCGTGGCGGCACCAGCGAGCATCGTTGCGGGGATGAGACGACTGTGGTTGCTTGTGGCAAGCATGAGACGTGCCACATGCGGCACCACCAGCCCGAGGAAGCCTATAGGTCCGCAAAATGCGGTGACAATAGCCGTAAGCAACCCTGTGACAAGCAGCATCAAGTTGCGCGAGCGACGCACGTTCACACCTATGTTGGTGGCATAGCGTGTGCCCAAGAGCATGGCATTGAGCGGTTTCACCATGAGTGCCGACGCCATGAGCGACACGATGATGGTAGAGGCGAAAACGGGCATCTGCGAGGGTGTCACACTTGAGAAAGTGCCAAATCCCCATGCCACATAGCTTGCCATGCCCTCCTCGGTGGCGAGGCTGTTGAGCAGCGAGATGATGCTCGAGGCAAGATAACTCACAAGGATGCCTATGATGAGCAGCACGCTACTGCTCTTCACTATCGACGAGAACACGATTAGCAGCGCGAGCACCAGCGCCGCACCCAGCAACGCACCCATCAGGATGGCGACATAGCTGCCCACCGATGAGCCGAAGAAACCACCCACAGTGCCACCCATGGCAAGCATCACGATGGCGACACCCAGCCCGGCACCAGTCGACACTCCCAGTATCGAAGGCCCGGCAAGCGGGTTGTTGAACGACGTTTGCAGCAGCAGTCCCGACACCGCCAGCGCGGCACCCGCCAGTGCCGCCGTCACCACCATGGGGATGCGAGCCTCGAGCACGATGATGGTCCACGCCTCGTTGTCGCATCCCTGCCCCGTGACGATGCTCCACACCTGAGCGGCGGGGATGTTGACCGAGCCCACAAGCACACACGCCACCGCCAGCAGCAATGTCGTTGCCACCAAGATCGCCATTACCGCGATAGTGCGCGAGGTGCTATGAGAGTTCGTTACATGCATGGTGTGAAGAAAATCAGGTCGGTGTCGCGGCCGTCAAAAATGTTACAGTATTCCTGCAGCAGGACATCGGGATGGAAAGGGAAACGCTCAAAGAGGTGAGAGCCGCTGGTGTCGCACACATAAACCTTGCGGTGCTTGAACGCGTCGAAGCGATCGTGCAGCTCGTAGGCACTCTTCAGGTCGGCGTAAGTCTTGATATTGAATGACTTGACCAACCACACATCGGCATCCTTGGCTGCGGCGAGCACCTGGTTGAAGTCGAGCGTGAGCGAGCCGCTGTGGTTGTCGTCGGTCCAGGGATATCGGCCTCCCGCGTCCATGATGATGCGTGCCATGTAGCTCTTGCCGCCCGGCACCAGCCATGTGCCGCTTATCATGCTCTCGGTGAGCACCTTGGGATGAGTCGCGGTTTGTGCGGCGCGTTCGGTTTTCAGACGGTTGTAGGTATTGGCGACGTTGTTGTAGATGCTATCGGCCTCCTGTGGCTTGCCCACGAGCGCTCCGTAGAACTTAATCCACTCGGCACGTCCCAGCGGCGAGGTCTCCATGTAGTCGGCACACATGATGAGCGGCGTCTTGAGTGAGGTGACGCATCCGTAGTTGTTCTCCTGATAGGGCGAGAGCAAGATGCCGTCGGGGCTCATCTCGATGACCTTTTCCAGCGTGGGGTTGGTGCTTGAGCCGCAGTCGGCCACCTCTCCGGCTTGGAGTCGCGCCACGATGGCGCTGTCGGCCATATACTGCGCGTCGGTGATGCCCTTAATGCACGCGCCGGCGCCCAGTTCGGCAAGGATGCTGGTGTGCACCGCCGAGTAGACCAGCGCGTTGCGCAGCGGAGTGCGCACCACGGAGCCTTGTGGCAGCGAGTCGGGCATGGCTATAGTGTCGGGCACGAGGATATAGGTGCCGAGCGTGCCGCTGCCCCACGGGTTGTCGATGGTTGCAACGATATAGCCGTCGTGCTGCGTCATGGTGAGCAGTTGTGCCTGTGAGAGCAATGACACTCCCGAGTTGTGTGAGTGGTCGACGCGTGCACACGCCGCCATCATCACGACGATAACTATGAAAAACAATGCCTTTTTCATTACGAGATACAAAATTACAAAAAAACACCAACATTAGCCCAATATTCCAGAAAATTAGTTAAGGCAAACTGTGAAGAATGCTAAATTTATGTAAATAACAATTAAAACCACTAGAAAGTTTTTGTTGTTAAATAAAAAGTGTGTAAATTTGCATATCAATAGTTCAAAACAACCTCTAACCAAACATGGTAAAACAGATTTTCAATGGTCACATCCTCACACCTCAAGGATGGGTAACTGGTGGCTCCATAGTCGTTGACGAAGGTCACATCGTTGAAATAAAGAAAGATAGCAACCTGATAGAGGGCGTTGAGCACATCGACGCTCAAGGTTATCATGTGATTCCGGGCGGCATTGAGATGCATGTGCACGGCGCAGGCGGGCGAGACTTCATGGAGGGCACTCGCGACGCGTTTGAGAAGTCGGCACTCACCCACCTGCAGCACGGCACCACAGCAATCTTTCCCACGCTGTCGTCGTCAACCCTCAAGATGATTGAGGACGCGTGCGAGACGTGCGACGAGATACTAAAGGAAGGCAACACCACCATCATGGGACTTCATCTCGAGGGACCGTACCTCAACCCCAAGAAGGCTGGCGCACAGATGCACGACATCATACGCGAGCCCAGCGAGAAGGAATACCGCCACATCGTTGAGGACTACTCATGCCTGCGCCGCTGGGACGTAGCTCCCGAGATACCCGGAGCCATAGAGATGGGCCGCTACCTTGCCAGCAAAGGCATCGTGGCCGCAATAGCACACACCTGCGCCGAGTATGAGGACGTGAAGGCCGCCTACGAGAACGGTTACACGCTTGCCACCCACTTCTACAACGCGATGGGCGGCTTCCACAACGTGCGCGAGTATAAGCACGCCGGGACCGTGGAGAGCGTTTACCTGATGGACAAGATGGACGTGGAGATTATTGCCGACGGCATCCACGTGCCCGCACCGATACTGTCGCTCGTGCACAAGTTCAAGGGCGTGGAGCGCACCGCGCTCATCACCGACGCTCTCGCCATGACATGCTGCGAGGACGCACAGGCGTTTGACCCCCGCGTTATTATTGAGGACGGCGTGTGCAAGCTCAACGACCACACAGCTCTCGCGGGCAGCGTCGCCACTACCGACCGGCTGATACGCACCATGGTGAACAAGGGTGGCGTGGCGCTCGACGACGTGTCGCGCATGGCAAGCGAGACTCCCGCTCGCATCATGGGCATCCTCGACCGCAAGGGCACCCTCGTCAAGGGCAAGGACGCCGACATTCTCTTCCTTGACGCCGACCTCAACCTGAAGGCCGTGTTCTCGATGGGCAATCAAGTCGTTTAATCGACTTTGACTCTGACATTGACATTGACTAAGATATAGTGATGCCTGCCACACAATGTGGCAGGCATTTTTTTAAATAAAAATTTGTGTGATAATGTTTTTATTATTAAATTTGTGTGTTGAATTGCAGTATTGTGCAATTTGGCGACCTTTTATTGACATAAACTGAACAAATCACTCTAATTATTAACAACATAAATTAAGAACTGTGAACATGAAGATTACCAAGTCAGCATGGCTTAAAAGCTTAGCATTAGGTGCTTTGTGTCTTGTTGTTGCCCCGATGGCAAGTGCCGCAAGCATTACCGTCAACGGCATTAACTACACCACAAGCAAGCTCAATGCTACAGTAGCCAAGTACACCATCACCAAAGCCACATCGACCACACCGGCCGACACCGCCTTCTATGAGGGCGACATCGTGATTCCCGCCACATTTGAGTATAATGGCGAGACCTACACCGTGATTGCAACCGCAGCCAACTCGTTTCTTGACTGCAAGAACATGACATCGCTTGTGCTTCCCGAGACCTGCGTCACCATTGGCCGCAACTCGTTCAAGGGTTGCTCGGCGCTGAAGGTGAGCCCCATCCCCGTGACCGCCACCAGCATAGGCACCGGCGTGCTCAACGGTTGCTCGGGCCTTGAGGAACTCACAATTCCCAGCGGCTGGGCAGGCCCGATGATCAGCGAGGACCTCGCTGGCTGCTCAAGCCTGAAGAAGCTCATCTTTGCCGACAGCACAACCCCGTTCAAGATGAACTCGGACGCCTATGGAAAGACCGAGGAGGCTCGCGTTGCCAACAAGTCGATTGAGGAAATCTACTTTGGCCGCGACATCGACGCATCGCTCTATGCAAGCAACCTGCAGCCGTTCCACACCCTTCCCGCGCTGAAGAAAATCACCTTCGGTGGCGAGTTCAGCAACATTGCATCGACAATGTTCCAGGGCTGCACCGCACTCACCGAGGTAGTATTTGCCGATGGCAACAAAGTGGCATCGCTCAACGAAGCCGCATTCCAGAGCTGCAACACGCTGCCCGCTATCGCACTGCCCGCCGCCATCAATGCCATTCCTGGCAACTGCTTCAACGGATGCAAGGCCCTGGCAAGCGTGACAATGGGCAACGACGTGACCACGATAGGCAACAACGCGTTTTACAACACCGCGCTCACCAGCATCGCACTGCCCACAGCGCTGCGCTCAATCGCCAGCCAGGCGTTTATGAACAGCAAGCTTGCTGGCACGCTGGCATTGCCCGAAGGCCTCACCACCATCGGCGAGCAGGCCTTTGCCAACACCAAGCTGCAGGGCGTGAACATTCCCTCGACAGTTACCGGCATCAGCAATGCGGCATTTGCACCCATCGCAAACCTTGCCGCCATCAGCCTTGCCGAGGGTAACTCGGCATTTGCTGTTGTTGACAATGTGCTCACCAGCGCCGACGGCAAGCGACTGCTCGTGACCGCCCACCAGGGCATCACCGCAACCGCCTATGAGAACGCCACCGTTGAGAGCATCGACAACTATGGCATGGCCTACTCACCCTTTGAGCAGGTGAGCCTGCCCGCAGTGACCGCTATGGGCAACAACGCGTTTGACCACGCCGCAATCAAGAGCTTCATGCTCAAGAACAATGTGAATATAGGCACCAACCTCTTCAACGCATCGGCGCTCGAGTCGATTGTGATTGAGGACGGCCGCAACGAGATTGCACAAGGTATATGCGCCAACTGCGCACAGCTCACCAGCGTGGTGCTGCCCTCTACAGCCACCAACCTGATGCAGAACGCATTTGTCAACTGCTCGGCACTCGAGAGTCTTGAGATTCCCGCCAATGTCAACTACATTGAGCCCGGCTCGGTGCCCGCAGCCATCAAGAAACTGCGCGTGCTCAACGCCAACGTGCCTGTGCTTGCCAACGGCGTGTTCAGCGACACCCAGAGCGAGGTAGAGTGCAAGGTGGCAGTGAAGAGCGTAGAGAGCTACAAGGGCGCCGCACAGTGGCAGTATCTCAACATCGTGGGCGACCCCACCATCATTGGCAGTGGTTCGGCACTGGGCTGCCCCACCGGTCTGTACTTTGCCACCAAGGACGGCAAGCTCATGTATAAGGACGAGGACGGCAACGTGGTTGACACCGAGTTTGCCACCGGCACCCACCCGTTCACCCTTGCCAGCTACAAGAACCGCATCTATGTGGCCGACGCTGGTAAGAACTTCCGCTACCAGAGCCCCACAGCAGGTGCGGGCGACGGCCAGCTGTTCTATGTCAACAACACCGACGGCATCTTCTATCGCGTGACCGTGCTCAACAACGTGGGCTACGAGGCATTCCAGGATCCGTTCTCAATGGCTATCGACAAAGAGCGCAACATGATTTACATTGCCGACCGCAACGTGGGTATCCACGAGATGAGCGCCGACGCAGTGGGTCTGTACGGCGAGCAGCCCTTCTTCTTCCAGAACCAGTGGTTGCCCTACTACGGCGACCAGTGGTCGTATGGCGCAATTGGCGCTGGCCTGACCAAGACTGCCGATCCCGAGAATGGCGACATCTACTGGGTAGGTAAGAAGTTCAACGGCTTCGGTATCTTCCGCTTCCGCAATGGCGGTGCGCTCAACGACATCTATCCCGATGGCGGCACTGGCAAACCCCAGCACTTCAAACCCACCCTCAAGGGATTCCAAATCACCACCTTCTACATCGACGAGAAGAACGGATATCTCTACTTCTTCCTGCAGAGCGACAAGGAGAACGGCACAAGCGTAGTTCCCGGCATCTATCGCTTGCCCATGCAGGCCATCTATGACGACGACGCCAAGGGTGCCGCAGCCACTGGCGTGAGCATGGATGCAGCAACGCTTATCGACAACTCGCCCGTGCTCAAGGAAGGTGACGGCGACGAGGTTACCGGCGTTACGCAGATTACCGGCGACGGCGAGAACATCTACTGGGCTTACATCGCACCGAAGAGCGCCGACGACGTTACACTGCCTCTGAGCGTGGCATTTGACGCCGAGAACCCGCTGCACAAGAGCGGTATCAAGTGCGTGAAGGTTGCCGACGAGACTCAGACCGTTAGCTTCGCCGTTGAGGGTGTTGAGGCCTATGGCGTCACTGGCGCCACCTACGTTCCCGAGGTTGAGCCCGTCAAGGGTGACGTGAACGGCGACGGCATCGTTGACATTGCCGACGTGAACTGCGCTATCAACGTAATCCTTGGCTCGGAGCCCGCTGAGAAGTATGAAGGTCGTGCCGACGTTAATGGTGACGGCACTGTTGACATCGCCGACGTTAACGAGATTATCAACATCATTCTTGGCTAATAAGCGCCTGTGGCGCTTTGGTTCAACGTTGTTCAACTTGGTTTAACCTTGTTCAACATTGTTGAAGCTTGCCAATGAGATATTTACCGCCTGCTACGGAGTTGTCGTAGCAGGCGGTTTTTATTGGTCCCCCTAAGGGGGGTGTGCTGTGGTTGCTTGACCACGCTGAACAAGGTTGAACTATATTGAACACAAAACCAGCAGAGGCGCTGTGTGGCGTCTCTGCTGGTTTTTTATTTTGGGTTACGTTAGAGCTGGGCGAAGGCCTGTGCGATGCTGTCGGCTATAGCCTGCATCTCGGTCGCGTCGAGTTTGAGGTGGGGCTTGGCGAAATTCATGTCGCCCTCAGTGTTGATGGGAGCGAGGTGAATGTGGCAATGCGGCACTTCAAGGCCAAGTACAGCCACGGCGATGCGCTTGCAAGGGATAGCCTGCTTCATGGCGCGAGCGACACGTTGCGCAAACTCCCAAAGCCCCTGATATTCCTCGCTGTCGAGGTCAAAGATGTAGTCAACCTCGTGCTTGGGGATGACGAGGGTGTGTCCTTTGGCTACGGGGCTGATGTCGAGGAAAGCGTAGTAGTTGTCGTCCTCGGCGACCTTATAGCTGGGAATTTGGCCAGCGACTATTTTGCTGAAAATTGATGCCATGGCTTATATCTCGATGCTGATGATTTCAAATTTCATTTTGCCCACAGGCACCTGCACCTCGACGATGTCGCCCACCTTGTGGCCGAGCAAGCCCTGAGCGATGGGGGTCTTGATAGAGATCTTGCCCTCACGGATGTTGGCCTCGGTCTCGGTAACGATAGTGTAGGTCATTTTCATGCCGTTGTCCACATTCTTCATGGTGACCTTGTTAAGGAGTTGCACCTCATCGGTGCCAATCTTAGTCTCATCGATGATGCGAGCGCTGGCAACGAGGTTTTTCAGTTCGGCAATCTTAGCCTCGAGCATGCCTTGGCGTTCCTTGGCGGCGTCGTACTCGGCGTTTTCCGATAGGTCGCCTTTGTCGCGAGCCTCGGCGATAGCGCGCACCACCTCGGGTCGCTCAACGTTTTCAAGATGACGAAGTTCGGCCATTTTTTTGTCATAGCCTTCTTGTGTCATGTAACAAATAGCCATGTTAATTCTTGTTTATATGTTAAATTAAATTTGTGTTTTACAGGAAAAAAACCGAAGAATCCCACCTGTGCGCAGGACTCCCCTTGTTAAGTTTTTCTCATCGCGACGGCACTTATTGTACCAGTTGCACTGCAAAGTTACACATTTTTTTTCACCCCACAAAACAATAGTAGCAAATTCTTTAACATTTGCCAAATTTTGACAGAGGAAGGAGCCACCCAGCCCATCTAAGGGGGGGGCGGTGGTTGCTGGGGATTTTACATTAATTGCCGTTAATTTTCCGTTAATTCTGCTTCGCGCTGGTGGGGGAAAGGGTGGGATTGACGGGGTTAAGGGCGATGTCAGAACCTGGGTGTTGCAAGCTATGCCTGATTGAGTGCTGCCACAATAAAAGTTCCACAGTGTTTCTTCAGCATTTCCACAAGACAAAAATCTCGTGTAGAAAAGCTGTAGAAACACTGTGGAAAAATCCGGTCTTAGGAATTATTACTTGCCTAAGATAATGTTTATAGCGCTATTCACGTCGGCGATGTCGACTGTGCCGTCGTCGTTGACGTCGGCGCGGCCCTCATACTTGCTGGCGGGCTCCGAGCCCAGAATGATGTTGATGCAGCAGTTCACGTCGGCGATGTCCACAGTGCCGTCGCCATTCACGTCGCCGGGCAGGCTGCTACCCAGGCGCACGCTCTCCACGTTCGACCACTGCGACTCGCTGCCGTTGGTAAACAGCGCCATCACGCGATAGGCATACTCGTTGCCCTTAACAAGGTTCTTCACCGTGTAGCTACTGTCGGTGATGCCCGTGATAGTGAGGTTGTCTTGGTCGCCAGTCTCGATTGGCGCCAGGCTGGGAGCCGCCTGTGGAGCGTCTTCGCCGTTGCCGCTATAGACTCTGATATCGTAAATCACGATTTTCTTCTTTGCCGATGCCGAGAATATCACTTTGCCGGCAGTGGTGCCGCTGGTGTTGTACACAAGCGTGTATTCCTGCGCGGTGTTGTAGGGGATGGTGATGCTTTGCGAAGTGCCGTCAACGGCCACCTGTAGCGGATAGTCGGTGCCAGTGCCCATGCAAGCTGCCGTGACCTTGACGACAACCTTGCCCTCCCAACTGCTGAAGTCAAGTGCGGGCGAGGTGATGCGGCCGGCGTTGGTAGTCGAGGCGAGGCTCACGCCGCTCACGTTCTGATAGACATAGGCACCAGTCCACCCTTCGTTGTCGGTATATTTGTTCAAGTTTGAGGCAATGTTGGTGGTGCTTGTGGTGGTGCACTTGTCGAAGGTCTCGTGCAACAGCAGGGCATAGTCGGGGATGGCCTTGTTGCGCACGTGCAGTGTGTAGCTTGCCACGTTGTCCAAGGGTTGCCACGAGGCGGTGAACTCGGTGTCGCCCACCTGTGCAGCCTTCTGCATCACGGGGTTAGACTTGGTGGTGGCGGTTGCCACCTGCGACCACTCGCCTTGAGTGCCGTCGGTGTAGGTCGCCTTCACACGCAGGTTGTAGCGTGTGCCTGGGGTGAGGCCTGTGACTTCCTGGCTGTTGGTGGTGATCTTGTCGAACGTCTTGTCATAGCTGTGGTCGTCGCTATAGGCGTTGAGGGTGTAGTACACGCTGTTGTCAATAGCGTTCCACTGGCAGGTGAGCGAACTGATGGTGATAGTGGGCTCTTCCACCTGCGCTATGGTGGGCACGGGCCTCTCATAGTCCTTGCAGAACCAGAAGCTCACGCCTGTCGAGGTCTTGGTGATGTCGGTGATGGGCAGTCCCATGAATCCTCTTGTGCCCAGGTTGAGCGTCGCTGCTGGGGTGGATGAGTCGGTGATTTTGTTGTTGTTGCCATAGGGATAGCAGTCGCCATTCTCGCTAAAGATGCCCCAGCGGTTGTCGGCACAGATGGGTGTGAATCGCTGCATGGCGTTGTTGTTGATAGTGCTGTTGCTCCACGCATTTGCATCGTAGGTAACGTGATAGGCCAGCAGTCCCTCGCTGCCATTGACTGCATTCCACCCTTGCTTCTTGCGGCACTCAAGGATGTAGTACTCGTTGCTGTTCTCACTGTTGGTGATTTTTATTGCCTCGCCGTCGACGCCATCAATGGGTTTGAGCGAGTACTGGGTGTTGACGGTGGCGGGAGTGAGTGCCATCCAGCCCATGACATTTTTCTCATAGGCAGTGTAGGCGCACGGGGTGTCGCCGTCCTTGACCA
>JABUUJ010000023.1:7541-11412 GCA_021443235.1 Muribaculaceae bacterium | reverse complement strand
CTGATTTCACAGATTTAAAGGATTATATTTTCGACATTGACTTTGACATTGACTTTGACTGGCTTCGCGTTGGTGGGGGTGTTTCTCACTGATTTCACAGATTTAAAGGATTATATTTTAAAAAATCAGTGAAAATCTGTGAAATCAGTGAGAGCCCCTTTTTCGACGTTGACGTTGACTTTGACTTTTTTTTTCGTGTGAATTAAATAATTCGTGTCAATTCGTGAAAATTCGTGGCTTAAAAAACAGTGGCGTGGAGGGGGCGTTTGCGTAAAAACTTGGGGAAAAAATCACAAAAGCGCTCTGACAGAGAGAGGCTTTTGCGACAAAAACAGGAAAAAAAGTATAAATTTTGCCCTTTGCCGCATAAATGACACATTTTTTTCCCGAAAAAACATTGAAGTCAATGATTTTTAGTATATCTTTGCACGCGGAAACGTAGCGATTAGGCAACTGAGAGCGATCGGGACCGAAAATTATTAAACAACTTAACATCAAAATTTTATTTACAAACTCACTTTTGGAAGTTTGACCATCTCGGTGACAATACACCTTATTATTAAATTAGGCGCTGCTGTTGACCGTAAAGCGCAAGCCAAGAAAGAAAAAAAACAGGAATTATGAGAAAGTTAAAATCTCTTTTAGCCGTGGCTGTCGCAGCCACAATCGCACTGCCCGCCTCCGCCATCACAGAAAGCGAGCAGGGTGTCACCCACGCCCACCCACTCACCGACGCCCAGGTGGAAAACTACCTAAAAAACTACTTGGGCATATTTCAATATGATGGAACAAATTGGGGTTATACATCAACCCAAACCCTAAGCACCCTTCAAGGTAATAATGTAACTGTTACTTATAGTACTTCTTCTTCGTTACCATATAAAACAGATGATGGTTCAGTAACAGTAACAAAAGGAGATTATGTTAATAAGCCTTTATACCAAGATACCGATAAACAGGGAAATCCTATAGTTATAAATCCTGGAGAAGCAATTTTTGTAACATTGAATGATTACTGGAAAGGTGATGATTGGTCTTCTTTCCCTACTCTTTATAATCAGGTAAAGTATGCAATTAAAAGTATTGAGAAGGTAGAAGGACATTCAGAAATCGCATCAGGTGAGTTGTTTTTCCACTCAGCAACAACAAATCGCTTCTTCTTTGCTGTAAGAACTAATGATTTGTTTGTTAATAGGCATAGTCACGATAAAGGAACATGGAAAAATTATTCATCAGGATCAGGACAATCAGCAACATCAATACGTTACTTGGATGAAACAGCTACCAATGTAAGGCCTGCTCCTTTCAGATGGTATAATGAATATTCAGTTTGTGATCCTCAATACACTTCTGTTAGTGGCTATTTTAAAAACCATTTGAAGGCTTCATATACAAAATTAAAAGATGGAGATTTCATGGATGTACCCCACTCTTGTGGTAATTCATTTGGCAAGAATCACTATTCAACACTTCTCGATCCTACTCCTGCAACAAACGAACCAATTGCAATTCAGGCATTTCTATATGTGCCAAGTGAAACATATCCAAAAGAAATAAAAAAAGGTTATGATTACAAAGAATCAATTGGTAATTTAGATAAGGCTCCCAAAATGTTCTTCTATGTAAGTGACCTGGAAGTTGAGCGCACGGCATCAACAGGCAATCCTAACTGCGCGTATGCTGCTTCGCTGGAATGGGAAACTTCGTTTGACAAGGCAAGAGGACAGAATGGAATTCCTAATTTTGTAACTTGGAACAGCACTGCTGGTGGTGTGCGCGAGGAGAGTTACATCTATCGCAGCATCCCAGGTAAAGAAGGTTATGAAGATTGGGTACTTGTGCAGGTGAATAGCAAGGACTATAAGATTACCGATAGCAAGACTGACAAGACATTTGTCGACAACACCCTTCCCGCTCCTGGTGACGAAGGCTACACAGTATATTATCATGTCACCAGCAAGCCTATGAAGTACAAAGCCAACGGAGTACGCGATTCTGTGGATAGAAAGCCTGTTCAGGTTGGTGAGACCACAACATTAGACAGGGATATCCGCATCCCCGGCACAAGGAAGTTCATTCTCTCGCTTGACAAAAATTTCGAGACCGCTTTCACAGCAGTAGCCGACAACTATCGCCAGAGCTATAACCACATCAAGAACACCGTAGTGTCGGAGGTTATGCCCGAGGCACCCAAGCTGGCCGACCTTCACACCAGTGATGTATTCACGCTTCATCGCACCGACAATGGCACGAAAACAAGCATCAATACACTCACAATCACGGCAATCAATGGAAGCACAGTAAGTTATACACTTCAAGACGGAACAACAGGTTCGGTTACATTGACAGGCACTGATATTCAGGCACTTCTCGATAAAGTTGCCAATCGCGTCGACCAATTTAACTTGACTCCCGGAACTAATTATGATGCTATATACCAGCTTGAGTATAACGGCAAGATTATAGACGAAAGTGGGGAACGCGTATTAAACCTGCTTTCTAACACAGTAGAGTCGCGCACTTACTCGACCGATGTTGCTGTTGAGTTGCTTTACCGCTCGGGCACACCCGACGCACCCCAAAATGCAGAGCAGGAGCTTTACACCTACGACGTGAAGTTCAAGCCCATCGACGGCAACATGGTGTCGTGCTATGACATCTGGCTGAATGGCAAGAGTAGAATTATCCGCGTGGGCCAGAACACCTCGGGAACCTACACACTCATCGGCAAGGACGCTTCAGGTGCATTTACCCAAGACCTTGGCTTTATCAGCAAGCAAAGAGACGGATACATCCACTATCGTGCCGATGTGCCCCTTAGCAAGAAAGCCAACATCGCCGAGATCACCGACGGCGGAACCGGACTTGTTGAGAACGACGCATTCTTCACCGTCGAGGTAGTGATGGTGGGTGGCAACAGCTATGGCTGTGTTGACCAGGCCAAAAAGTTCCAAGGCAAACATGATGAGCTTGCAGTGAATGTAGAGAGCACAGTGTATAAGATGAGCACCAACAAGGATAAGATCCAGCAGAATACACTTGATGGCAACTATGTTGCAAAAATCTCTTGGGACCTGAATGGCAAGGAGGTTCACATCGACGCCGACCAGTTTGGCCAGGCAGCACAACTGCAATACTACACCGTTTATAGAAAACTGTGGAACGAGGACAACTTCCTGCCTGTAAAAAACTTTAGGATTCACAATCCTGCTGCCGACCTAACTCAACGAATCGCTGAAGAAATTTCTGGAACAGGCGGAACAGTAGTAACAGGTGACTATATCTGGATTAACAAGCTCGACGAAAGTGGAAACATCCTTAAGCATGGATATGTCACAACCACTTGTGTCGGCCAAGAGGTCGGCCAAGAGGCCGAAGACGGCGCACTTAAGATTACACCCGCTATGATTGAGGCGTTTAAAACTAGTGAAGGTGCCGACCTTAGAAATAAGTTTGTGCTGCTCGACTTCATTAAAGCCGATGGTTTTAATCCCGCCACCGCCGGCATGGAGTTCCCCGCCGAGTATTATGTAACCGCACACTTTGCAGTTCCTGCGCGCTCACAGGTGAAGGGTTTGAGACTGGAAGCGGTAGCTCCATCCTTCTACAAGCACTTCTTTATGAAGAACAGCGAAAGGGCTCGCAGGCTTACAAGAGTCCCCACCGCAATTGAGGATGTGGCTGTTGACAGCGAGGTAGTGAAGACAGTTTACTACAACCTGCAGGGTATTGAGGTGAAGGAGCCGGCAGCAGGCGACATCGTGGTGGCACGCTACCAGCACGCTAACGGCCAGTTCACCAGCAAGGTGATAAGGAAGTAATTTCCGACATTGACTTTGACGTTGACTTTGACCTGCTTCGCGCTGGTGTT
>JABUUJ010000023.1:4608-6404 GCA_021443235.1 Muribaculaceae bacterium | reverse complement strand
TAAAAATCCCCATGAGATAATAATCCCAAAAAATCAGTGGAATCAGTGAGAACCTCCACACCAGCGCGAAGCCAGAATCGACATTGACGTTGACTTTGACTTTTTTTTGTGAGATAATAATCCCAAAAAATCAGTGAGATCAGTGAGAAACACCCCCACCATCGCGAAGCAGGTCAAAGTCAAAGTCAAAGTCAAGGTCGAGATGTGGGGAGCGGGGGGATGATGATGGGGGTGGCTTGGTGTGAGGTGTGGCGCAAGAACATGCAGTAGTAGATAGGCATGTAGATGATGCCGTTTTTGCTTGTCACCTCGCGGTCGTTGTTTAACACGATGGCGCGCGCGATGTGATAATCGGGATTACTGACAAACGCGTTCAAGGCGCTGTGCTCGGTGTAATTCTTGCCCGACTTCACCTCGATGGGCAGCACCTGCAGGCGCTCAAAGTCGTCGACAAGGAAATCGACCTCGCCCTTTTTCTTGTTGTCGTAGTAGTGCAGCTTGAACCCATGCGCACACAACTCCTGCGCCACGACCGACTCATAGACAGTGCCCAGATTGATGCTTTTCACCTCGTCGAGCACAGCATTGATGTTCATGTTATAGAGAATGCCCGTGAGCAGCCCCACGTCGTTGAGGTAGAGTTTGAGCAGGTTGCGTTGCTCCGACTCAATGAGCGGGAAAACGGGGTTGCTGATGGCTTGCACCGGCAGTGCGATGCCCGACTGCGTGATGTATTCAAACTCGTTGTAGTAGTCCTGAAATTGCTTGTGCCTCCCTGTGGGCTCAATGTCCTTGACGACAATGCGTTTCTTTTTGTTTTCGAGGCATGACGGAATCAGGTCGTAGACTCGCCTTATCACCAGCTTGTGGTCGTCGTCGTATTGCGACGCGTCGAGCCGGTAGAGCTCCTGTATATACTTCTGGATGCTGCGCACGGTGGCGATGTTGCGGGTTTTGACAAACTCGTTGATGGCCTCGGGGAGCCCGCCCACAAGCAGATAGAGCTTGAACTGGCGCATCATGAAGTCGTGCAGTGGTTGGGAGAGTGGCTCCTGGCGCGAAAAGAGCCCGCAGGCGTGCTCAATGACATCGCTGCCGCACCCCATTGCCAGCAGAAATTCCTCAAAGTCGAGAGGGTACATCTGCTCGATGGCAATGCTGCCAATGGGCACCGAGGGCGTTTGTGCGAGAGCGACACCAAGCTGCGACCCGCTGGCTATATAGGTGAAGCGCCCTTCTTGGTTGAGGAATTTGAGCATCGTGAGCAGGTGAGGATAGCTTTGTATCTCGTCAAGAAACACAAGCGTGTTGTCCTTGCGGTCGAGCATGCCGCCCGCTATGGAGCTTAGCTGCAGGTAAAAGTCGGCGGTGGACTTTACTTTTGAGAAAACCGCTGGCCCCTCCTTGTCTTCCTTGAGGTTGACCTCAACGAAATTGGCAAACATTTTTGTGCCCACATGGCGAATCAAATAGGTTTTCCCTATTTGCCGCGCACCGTTGACAAGCAAAATCTTGTTGGGGTTATTCTGCAGAAAGGTCTCAATCTGGGCCTCAAATTTCCTGTATAACATAGTGGTTTTAGTGTTTGTGTCGCAAAGTTACTGATTGTTAGTGAGAAAAACAAGTTTATGGGAAAAAGTCTATGGCTTTTTGGTGAAAAAATGGGAAAAAGTCGATATGTTTTCGGGGTAAAAACAGGAAAAAGTCTAATTTCTCACCGATTGCACTGATTTTTTGGGATTATATTTTCGACATTGACTTTGACATTGACTTTGACCTGCTTCGCGCTGGTGGGG
>JABUUJ010000023.1:0-4107 GCA_021443235.1 Muribaculaceae bacterium | reverse complement strand
GGCATTGCCCGCAATCTCGCCATAGGCGTAGTAGAGCGGCGCCACGGTGTTGATGAGGATGATGTCGACCGAACTGTTGCCCAGCGCTCGCGCTGTCATCGTCGAGGCTTTCCCCAGTGAGTAGTGTGTCGCCCAGTATCCGTCGAGCTCCACGTCAAAGACCTCGCGCAGCGACCTCTCGTCGCGGCACTCAAGCAGCGTGTGCATGAGGTTGAAGCCCCCGTGGATGTAGTGGGCGAGCAGCGCGATGCGGCGGTAGGGGAAGTTGGGCGGCCGCATGCGGAACACGCGCCACGCCTCGCCCTCCATAGGCTCAAGGGCAAACTTATTGCGCAGGAAGGCATACTCGCGTGCGAGCTGCTGGGTGTAGGCATCGGTTGCCGGTGCGGCGAGCATTCCCGCCTGCCCGAAGAGCAGCGCCTCGACCTGCAGCAGCGAGTCGCTGTGCTTGTGCAGCAGCCGCAGTGGAGTGCGCCGTGCCAGGCGCTCCATCGCCTCGCTGTTGACGCCAAAGCCCAGCGCGCGCGCCAGCGTCACATAGCACACCTCCTCCCAGTTGCCGCGCGTGAGGTCGTAGAGCGAGCGTATGCGCTCAACCTTGCCGTGCAGCCGCTCAAAGGCGAGACGCTGCACCCACTCGGTGACCAGCAGGCTCGGCATCGACGCCAGCGAGGCGGCGCAGGGTAGCTCGGTGCGCGCGTTGAGCAGCGCGTCGAGACTCTCGTTGAAGCGAGGCGAGAGTTGCAGCACCAGCTGCGGTATGCGTTCGCCATTGGAGCGATACACAGGCGCGTCGTCCTTCTCCACGACGTGCAGAATCACGCTGTCGTAGGCCTTGTCGGTGTGGTGGTTGTGTCGTTTCCAGTCGGTGGCGCGCACATGCATCTCAACGTTGCCAATCCATGTGTGGCCGTCGATCTCGACCTTGGCGTTGAAGAAATCGGGGCCCTGGTCGGTGTTGAGCAGTCCCGGGTCGAGCACGCGCACTCGGCGGCCATCGTTGGTGACCATGTCCTCACTGCGCCACAGCCGGTGCTGCCACACATATTGCATAATCTTCTCCATGGTCACATGTTTAGGATAGCGTCGACGACAGCGCGGTCGTTGCTCAGGCGCGGCACCTTGCGCTGGCCGCCCAGGCGCCCCGTGGCGGCGAGCCATCGGTTGAAGGTTCCCGCCTCGACCGACGTGACGAGCGGCTCGTCGAGAAAGATATTTCCCGCGCGCTTCGCCTCATAGTCGCTGTTGGTGGCCTTAAGAGCGTCGTCGAGGGCACTGGTGAAGAGGGCAATCGACGCAGGCTGCTGTGCCCACTCCACCAGCCACTGGTGGCGGCCGCGCGCTGTGGCGGTGGCATAGACCGGCGCCGCGGTGTAGTTGAGCACCTGCGCTCCAGTGGCTGCCGCAGCGCGCGCTATGGCAGCCTCGGCGTTGTGCTCCATGAGTTCCTCGCCAAAGGCGTTGATATATCGAGATGTGCGCCCGGCGATGGAGATTTTCACGGGCTTGAGGCACTCAATGGTGACGGTGTCGCCAATGCGGTATCGCCACAGGCCGTTGCACGCTGTGATAACCAGCTCATAGGTCTTTCCCGCCTCGATTTCCCATATCGGATAGACCTCGGGCGTAGAGCTGGCAACGTCCTCAATGGGGATAAACTCAAAGAAAACGCCCACGTCGAGAAGCAGCATCATCGCCGTCGTGCTCCAATCGGTTTGGACGGCAAAGAATCCCTCGCTGGCGTTGTAGGTGTTAAGGAAATGCATGCGGCTCATGTCGCACATCGCCTCATATTGCGCCCTGTAGGGCTCAAACGAGATGCCCCCGTGGAAGAATACCTCAAGGTGGGGCCACACCTCGTGCAGGCACTGCACGCCCTTGCGGCGCAGCACCTCGGTGAGCACGGCGAGAAACCACGACGGCACGCCGCTCAGGTTGGTGATGTCCTCGCGCAAGCTCGCCTCGACCAGCGCGGGGAGCTTTTCGGTCCAGTCGGCCATGAGTGCGATTTTCTTGCTGGGCACACGCGCAAGGTTGGCGAGCGGGTTCATAAACTCGATCAGGTTGGCCGAGAGGTCGCCCACCATCACACCGCGCGGCACACGCAGCTCGCTGGCGAAACTGCCGCCCAGGATGAGCGCCTTGCCCGCAAAGATGCGGCTGCTGGGGTTGAGGTTGAGGTAGTGCGACACCACGTCGCTCGCGCCCTGGTAGTGGTTGAGGCGGAACGAGGCGGTGGTGATGGGAATGTACTTGCTCTTGCTGCCGCTGGTGCCCGACGACTGGGCGAAGTTAGTCACCCGCCCGGGCCACAGCAGGTCTTTCTCGCCCGCCATCATGCGCATCACCGTGGGGCGCAGGTCCTCGTAGGTGTAGAGCGGCACGCGCGAGGCAAAGTCGCGGTAGGTGCGGCACGACGAGAAGTCATATTTGCGCCCTATGTGCGTGAGTGCGGCCGTCTCGACGAGCTGCACCAGCGTGCCCTGCTGCACACTGTCGGGGTGATTGATAAACCTCACATGCTCCTTGAGCCTGTCGAGAAAATACCCCCTAACCAAAGGCGTAAAATTAAACATATTGCAAAGTTAGGCATTTTTTTCGGTATTTGTAGGTGGAATATTGGCTAAAAGTGTTAACTTTGTGAGTAAATTTTTTTGTTATGGCAATATTGAGCATTGGGCAGCAAGTGAGATACTATACTGTCCAGAATCTTATTAAGGAAAACGACTATGTTGAGACCTATAGGGTTATCGACAAGTTTAACCGACCATTCTTCATGAAGGCATTTGTCATGAGCAAGGTGGGCAAGAAACTTGTCAATAACGCTACGGGCAGGGTGCGTGAGATAGAGCACAGCGCAAAACTTGACCACGAGAATATCATAAAATTCAAGAGTTCGGGAACGATCACCGTCGATGGCGGCGAGGTACAGTACTATACCACCAATTACCTGCTGGGCGAGATACTCGACACCTTCATCCACAAGCAAGAGGGAGGCATGAGCGAGGAATATGCCGTCAGCATCTATCGCGGCATCCTGAACGGGCTGAAATATATGCACAGCAATAACGTGTGCCACAACGATATAACACCACGCAACATAATGTTGTCGGAGTTTGATGTGAAGTCGCCCTATATCATTGACCTCAGCCACATCGACACAATCGGCAGCACCGGGTTGAGGTTTGACACCAGCGACTTGTGCGTCTATTACATGGCCAATGAGACATTCATGGGCAACTACAGCCCAAAGAGCGACCTCTATGCAGCCACCGCCATACTCTATGAGATGCTCACCGGCACCGTGCTGTGGCACATGGCATTCCCCAAAAACACCAGCAACGCCTACAAGGCGATGCAAATCAAGAAGCTGCGCAAGGAAAACCCCATCGACTTTGACACGTTGCCCTATGACAAAAACACCATCGAGGCACTGCGACACGGACTGGCCCTGAATGCCGACGACCGGGCCTCGTCGGCCGACGAGCTCCTGAGAATCCTTGACGGCGAAAAGCCGCAACCCGTCGCCAAAAAGGAAGAAAAACAGGAGAAAACTGCCAACAACATCGAGAATGAGAGTTTTGAGGAAGAAGGCGAAAAAGAGAAAGGCCTCTTCGACGGAGTGAAATTTGACATACGCCGCGGCGACGGCAACGGCTTTGAGGACATCGCCGGCATGAAAGACCTCAAGGAGTATCTCTACACCAAGGTGATATACTTTATCAACGACCGCGAGAAAGCCAAGAAATATCGCATTACACCGCCCAACGGCATGCTGCTATACGGCCCTCCGGGATGCGGAAAAACCTATGTTGCCGAGAAATTTGCCGAGGAAACCAATGCCAACTATATCCTCATCAAGTCGTCGGACCTTGCATCGTCGTATATTCATGGTTCACAGCAGATTATAAGCAAACTCTTCAAGCAGGCCGAGGCGGCGGCGCCCATCGTGATATGCTTTGACGAGTTTGATGCCCTGGTGCCCAACCGCACCGAGCGCCTCGACCAGATGGTGTCGGGCGAGGTCAACGAGTTCCTTTCGCAACTCAACAACTGCTCCCATCGCGGCATCTTTGTGGTCGCCACATCTAACCGTCCCGACAAAAT
>JABUUJ010000022.1:42051-47058 GCA_021443235.1 Muribaculaceae bacterium | reverse complement strand
GGCGCATCGTCAATCGCGCAAAAGGCCGCCGAGGCCGCCTATACAGGTCCTCAGGACTGCGTCGAGCAGATGCGACAGGCATTCATGCGTCGCCGCGACCTCATCGTGTCCCTGCTCAAGCAGATTCCTGGCCTTCAGGTTAATGTGCCCGACGGAGCATTCTACGTCTTCCCCGAGGTGTCGTCGTTCTTTGGCAAACGCTATGGCGACACGGTCATCAACAACGACAACGACCTTGCCATGTTCCTCCTGCTTGAGGGCCACGTGGCTACCGTCTCGGGCGACGCCTTCAGCTGTCCGGGATACCTGCGTCTGAGCTATGCTACCAGCGACGAGAACCTCATCGAGGCCGCTGCGCGCATCAAGGCAACACTCGCACTCCTCAAGTGATTCTATCGGCTTAAAGCCAGGCACCTACGTTAAGAATACATAATGTTGATGAAACGCATTACCTACATAGTTCTTTTGCTTGCCGCACTCATGTCGAGCTGCTCGCGAGGCGGCGCCGACGTTCAGGACCCCAAGCCCAGCGTTTACTACTGGCGCACGGTCTTCAGCCTCGACAGCGCCGAGCAGCAGTTCCTCGCACAGCACCATGTGGGGCGCATCTACATGCGCTATTTCGATGTCGCGCTTTTGCGAGGAAATGTCATGCCTAATGCCACCATCAGCTTTAACCAGCCTGTGCCTCAGGACATAGAGATTATACCGACGGTGTTTATCGTGGAAAACTGCCTTAATGCCGACCTCAACGGCGTGGCGCAGAAACTCGTCAACCGCATCCTCAAAATGAACAAGGTCCACAACATCAACAATGTCAAGGAAATTCAAATCGACTGCGACTGGACCAAGAACTCGCAAGAGCGTTACTTCAACTTCCTTAACGAGGTGCGCCAGCTGCTCACACCACTCGGCATGCGTCTCTCGGCAACCATTCGACTCCACCAACTCATCATGAAAGCGCCGCCAGTCGACTACGGCGTGCTCATGATGTACAACACCGGAGCCATTGACGCCACCAACGGCCACAATCCGATCCTCGACTACCGCGACGTGTATCCCTACCTCAAAAACCTGCGGAATTACTCGCTGCCGCTGTGCGCCGCATGGCCTGCCTACAAATGGAATTTGCTGAAAACTGGCAATCAGTTCAAGGCTATTCTCTATGACGTTAATCTCGCCGACACCTCTCTCTATCGCGAGGTGGCGCCGGGACACATCGTCGTGGTAGCCAACCGCAGTCTGCCTGAGCCCAACAGCGACGGATCCGACCTCACACGCGTGCTGCTGGGCGACAGCGTCATCACCGTCATGCCCACCGACTCCCAAATTCTCGACATCATCAGCGCCACCGAGAAGGAGCGCCCGGGCATCAACAAGCAGGCAATCATCTACAGTCTCGACACCAAAAACATTAATAATTATAATACGCAATTCTATGAGAAAGTTTTTAACCGTTAGTTTACTGGCCTTCATCGGCCTTTCTGCTCTTGCGTGTGGCCCCTGGGTTAGGCCGCACTACTATGTGTTCAGCGCCTATCACCGCAACACAGTTGAAAATACGTTCTATCCTCGCATGAAGGCTTTCTGGCTCGACTATTCACCGTTGATCAAGGCCCAGCCCAGCGACATCGACGCTCTCAGCTATGTGGAAGACAACTTCGACGAATCAGACAACAGCGTTATCAGGGCCGCAAGGGAGAAAAAAGACACCGAGATGCTCAACTACCTGCGTCAACTCACCCAGTACCTCAACATCTGCTACAATATAAGCATGTCGTGGGACTATCCCTCTGAGGAAGAGACCGCGCATCGCAACCGCACTCTAAAAATGGTTGCCATACGGGCGCGTGACTACAGCGGCACAAGGCTCGCCCCACAGTACCACCTGCTGGTGATGCGTTGCCAGATGGTGCTCGGTGAGCACAAGAAAAACCTCGCCTACTGGAACAATGTGAAGGATAAACTCGCGCCAAGCGTCTACAAGGACATGATGCGCGACATCTATGCCGGAGCGCTCGTCAACAGCGGCAACATCGATGAGGCGTCGAACATCTACTACGAGCTGGGCGACATGGCGAGCATCATGTGGCTCAAGCGCGACGAGCGCAACCTCGAGGGCATCAAGAGGGAATATGCCCGCGACCCCAAGTCGCCTTCGCTCATCTTCCTCGTGCAGGACTTTGTCAACAATGCCAGCGACACACGCTACTCTGCCAACCTGTATGCTTCGTCTTGTCCCGAGACCGACAACGAAATCAAGGGGTTCATCGCTCTGGCACAGAAGGTGCTCAAGGATGGCAAGACCGATTGCCCGGCTCTGTGGCAAAGCGCCATGGGCTACCTCAACCACTCTATTGGCAACAGCCAGCAGGGCATCAGTCAGCTCACGCAGGCCATGACCATGAAGGGAACCGACCGCATGCGCGACAACGCTCGCACTTGTCGACTTGTGGCAACTTGCGAGAGCACAAAGCCCGGAAAGCAACTCTACGACTTCCTCTTCACCGAGCTCAAGTGGCTCCTGCAGGCCGAGCGCAACGACGCCCCCAGCAGCACGGGCGAGTATGCACCAATCCAAAACCACTATAGCGAGGTGCTGCAGAATATCGTTTACGACACACTCGACCCGGCGCTTACACAGGCGGGCGACACCAACATGCGCTCTCTTATCATGACGTGGATGGAACGTCACGACCTGGGCGACTACGAGGGCTTCTCACCCGACTGGAAAAACCTGCTCGACAACCTCACAGCTCAGGAGACTATCGACTTCAACAATCGGCTCGGCTCTAAGATGACTCCCTTCGAGAATTGGCTGAGCGAGAACACTAAGATTGAACCCAACTACTTCAACGACCTCGTGGGTACCAAGATGATTCGCGAGGGTCGCTTCCAGGAGGCTATTCCTTACCTCCAGAAGGTGTCGATGTCGTTCCTCAACTCGCAACCCATCGCTTCCTACGTTGCCGCGCGCAACTACAAGTTTCAGCCGTGCTTGGTGCCCCAATACGAATACCGAGATGGCGTCATCAGCCTCAAGAACAACCAGAAACTTGAGTTCTGCCGCGACATGATTGCCGCCAAGGCCGAGTTCCAAAAGGCCACCACGGGAGCCGAGAAGGCTATGGCGGCCTATAAGATAGCTGGCTTCTACTTGCAGGCTTCGTTCCGCGGCAATTGCTGGTATTTGTCACGTTATGGCAACTCGGTCAACGACGAGATGTGCTACAAGGAGGAGGCCGACTTCCTCGGCGAGGCCGCTCACTGGTATGAGACCGCGCTCGCACAGCAGGGCATCTCTAATAAGGACATGCAACTCTATCTCTATGCCAACGCTTGGCTGCCCTACGGCGAGGAAATGATTGTTGCCGAGTATGACTCTAACTACAACTTGATTTATAAATACAACAAGCAGTCGCGCAAGTTCAAGGCTATGGTGGCTCTCAAGCAGTTTGCCACCAAGAATCCCAACTCGCTCATCCCAGTCGTGAGCAAGTGCGACGTCCTCAGGCAATTCAAGTTCCTCTACGTGAGCAACTAATCAATTCTCACTCCCATAAAATCGGCGGGGCGGTGTCAACTCAACGACACCGCCCCGCGTTTTTCGTATAATACCTCGCGCTTACCAGCCACCCATTAAAAACGCTGCAAACAATATAATGGTGAATAACAGCATGTTGCGTGCTGTGCCACCCAGCAGCGGGTTAAGCGCCGCGCCGGTGCGAGTCGAGAGTTTGTACCACGACACGGTGTGCATTATCAAGTAAATGACGGGAGCGGCGAGCGTCCACAAGGGTAGGGTGTCGCTGCCCAACGTCGCACCGAGCCACAACGGGCTCAGCAACGCCACAGCCACATATCCGTTGATGAGGTAGGCTGCAGCAGCAGGTTTGCGACCGAAAATCACCACCGACGTTTTCTTGCCTGCCTCTCGGTCGTCATCCACGTCGCGGTAGTTGTTCACCAGCAACACGTTAACCCCCATGAATCCTATCGTCATCGACGCCAGTATCACCAGCGGATGAAACTCAAGGCCGGGACTCACGGTGTGCACATTGACATAATGGGTAAACACCACTGGCACGATGCCGAAGAACACAAACACCGCCGCCTCGCCCAATCCGTGATAGCTAAGTGGATAAGGGCCAGCGCTATAGGCTATCGCGAAAATAGCAATAAAAATGCCCACGGGAAGCATCCACCACCCGCCGTAGGGCAGCAGGCACAGTCCCACAGCGCAGTCGAGCACCAGCAGCGCTGCTGTGACGTTGCGCAGCGTCGTGGGCTGGATGTCGCCCTCGGTGACACCCCGTCGTGGGCCCACGCGCCCGGGCTTGTCGGTACCTTTCAGGTAGTCGAAATACTCATTGGCCATGTTCGAAACTATCTGTGCCAGAAGGGCAAACACCACGCACAGCAACGACGGTATCACACTGGCCGATTGCTGCCACAGCGCCAGCCCGATGGCTATCACCACGCCCGACAGCGACACGGGCAACGTGCGCAGGCGAGCGCACTCAATCCATATCTTCACCTTTCTCATAGCGTGCCTTTGGTTGATGGAAGCTCATACTTGAACACGTCGCGCCTTATGGCTTGCTTGAGCGAACGAGCAAGGGCCTTGAAGATGCCCTCGATCTTGTGGTGCTCGTTGGTGCCTTGAGCGCTGATATACAGGTTCATGCGCGCACTGTCGCTCAGACTCTTGAAGAAGTGCATAAACATCTCGGTGGGCATGTCGCCTATCTTCTCGCGCTTGAACTCGGCATCCCACACCAGCCACGCGCGGCCGCCAAGGTCGAGCGCAACGGTGCACTGGCAGTCGTCCATGGGCAGCACAAAGCCATAGCGGTCGATGCCGCGCTTGTCGCCCAACGCACGCCACAGCGCCTCGCCCAGCACTATCGCGGTGTCCTCGATGGTGTGGTGCTCGTCGACGTTGAGGTCGCCGCTCACTTTCACCGTCAGGTTCATTCCCGAGTGCCGACCTATCTGCTCAAGCAT
>JABUUJ010000022.1:23395-42019 GCA_021443235.1 Muribaculaceae bacterium | reverse complement strand
CGCACTTGCCGTTGCCGTCAAGGTCGAGCTCAACGGTGATTTTGGTCTCGGCGGTGTTGCGTGTCACCGTGGCTGTGCGCGCTCCACAACGCAAGTATTCGGTGATTTGTTGCCAATTTTTGACAACCAAGGCAACATGCCCGGCCAGTCCGTTCTCTGCCACTTTCTCGCGTGCCGCGTCGGGGTCGTCGGCAATGAGGATGCCTTGTGCGCCCAGGTTGCGGGCGAGCATCATGTCGGTGATTCGGTCGCCTATCACATAGCTCTTTGCCAGGTCGTAGCTGCCGTCAAGATACTTGCCCAGTAACGCTGTTCCGGGCTTGCGTGTGGGCTTGTTCTCGTGCTCAAAGGTTACGTCGATCACTACATCGTCCCATGTAACGCCCTCGCCCTCAAGTGTTTTCATGATGAGGTTGTGCGGGCCCGTAAATGTCTCGGTGGGAAATGAGTCGGTGCCCAGTCCGTCTTGATTGCTCACCATCACGAGCTCGTAGTCGAGGTGTTTGGCGATGAAACTCAAGCTGCCTATCACTCCGGGCAGGAACTCGAGTTTCTCAAACGAGTCGAGTTGGTAGTCGATGGGCGGCTCAACGGCGATGGTGCCGTCGCGGTCGATGAATAGTGCGCGTTTGAGCTGTTTATCTTCCATGTTTTCAGTGTTTTAAAACTCTTGCAAATGTTTCATCAGTGTCTCGTTCTCGTCGTGTGTGCCCACGGTGATGCGCAGGCAACCTTCGCACTTCTCCACGCGGCTGCGGTTGCGCACCACGATGCCCTGTCGCAGCAACGCGTTGTAAATGGCGTTGGCGTCGGTCACGCGCACGAGCACAAAGTTGGCGTCGGTAGGGTAGATGTGTTTCACGCACGACGTCTGCCCCAGCTGCCCGATGAGCCAGTCACGTTCGGCAAGCAGTGTCTTTACTTGCTGGGCAACCTCATCATGCCGCCTAAGTCGCTCTATGGCAAACTGTTGCGTTAGCATGTTTACGTTATAGGGATACTTCACATTGTTCATCAGCGCGATGATGGCGGGCTGTGCGAAAGCCATGCCGCAGCGCACGCCGGCACTTCCCCACGCCTTCGACAGTGTTTGCATCACCACCACGTTGGGCAGCTCGTGCAGGCGGCCGAGCATCGATGGCTTTGACGAGAAATCGATATATGCCTCGTCGATAACCACAATGCACTCAGCGCGTTGCGCAAATTTCGCAAGGTCCTCGGCTTCGGCGGCGCTGCCGGTGGGGTTGTTGGGAGAGCATATCCACATCACTTTGGTGTTCTCGTCGGCAGCGGCAAGCATTCCGTCAAAATCGATGCTGAAATCGTCGTTAAGCGGCACTTTGCGGTACTCCACATCGTTGACGTCGGCACACACCTGATACATGCCATAGCTGGGCGACATCGCCACCACATTGTCCACGCCAGGGCGGCAGAATATCCTGTACATAAGGTCGATACACTCATCGCTGCCGTTGCCCACAAATGTGCTTTCCACCGCCACGCCCTTGAGCTGCGCGATGAGCTGCTTCAACTTCAGCTGCAACGGGTCGGGGTAACGGTTGAATGGCCCGTTAAACGGACTCTCGTTGGCATCAAGCCACACACTCGCCGTCCCACTGAACTCGCTACGCGCCGAGCTGTAAGGCTCCAACTTCAATATATTGCTCCTAACAAGCTTCTCTAAATCCATAAAATCAATACTTTAATACTTCAATATTTGAATACTTGAATCGATTCTAATATTTTGAATAATCTCAATAATAAAATATCTGAATAATAAACATTCCCCGCCATTAGCCATTAGCCATTAGCCATTAGCCAATAGCCCCGTAGGGGCCTACCCTCACTTCCACAGCAAGGCGATGCGCCATCAGGTCCTCGGCCTCGGCCATCGTCATCACGGTGTGTGCCAATCCTTTAATGCCTTCTTGAGTGAGTCGCTGGAAAGTGATTTTCTTGATAAAACTGTCCAAATTCACTCCGCTATAGGCTGTGGCATAGCCACTTGTGGGTAGCGTGTGGTTGGTGCCGCTGGCATAGTCGCCTGCGCTCTCGGGCGAGTAGGGCCCAAGGAACACGCTTCCGGCATTCTCCACTTTCTGCGCCAGTTCGCACGCCTTCTCGTGGTTGATGATGAGGTGCTCGGGCGCATAGGCATTTGAGAACTCCATCATCTCCTCGTCGCTCTGTAGCACTATTATGTGGCTGTGGCTAAGCGATTTCTCCATCATTTCGCGACGTGGCAACCTGTTCAGCAACTCTTCAATCACTTCGGGCAGCTGTTGGGCGAGCTCGAGACTTGTGGTGAGCAGCATGCTTTGGCTGTCGGGGCCATGCTCGGCCTGCGACAGGAAGTCGCTCGCAACGTGGCTGGCCTCGGCGTGCTCGTCGGCGATGATGAGCACCTCGCTGGGACCTGCGGGCATGTCGATGGCAACGCCTGCGCTGCTCACTTGCATCTTCGCCTCCATCACCCAGCGGTTGCCAGGACCGAATATCTTGCTCACTGCGCCTATCGTCTCGGTGCCTACGGCCATTGCCGCAATAGCCTGTGCGCCACCTACTTTATACACCGCGTCAACGCCACACAGCGCCGCCGTGTAGAGGATGGCGGGATGCACTGTGCCGTCGCGGCGAGCGGGCGTGCACATCACCACTCGCTTGCACCCTGCCACTCGCGCAGGCACGGCGAGCATCAGCACGGTGGAAAACAGAGGTGAGTTGCCGCCTGGCACATACAGCCCCACGCTCGTGATGGGCACGGCGCGCTGGGTGCAGGTCACGCCGGGCATGGTCTCTACCTCTATGTCGTGCATGCGTTGTGCTTGGTGAAACGCCTCGATATTGGCTTTTGCCTGCTTGATGGAGTGCTTCAGGTCGTCGCTCACAAGCTCGGCGGCTTGCGCAATCTCTTCGTCACTCACCACCAGCGAGCCGAGCTCTACGTTGTCGAAGCGGCGCGCATAGTCGCGCAATGCCTCGTCGCCGTGTTGTCGCACATTGACAATTATGTCGGCCACCGCTGCCCTTGCGTCGCTGGTCACCGTTGCGGCGCGGAGCATCAGGCCGGGCCACTGTTCGTGGCTGGGATAGTGTGTCACGTTCATGGCACCATCTCTTCTATGTTGAGCACGAGGATGCCCTCGGCGCCCACGTTCTTCAACTGGTTGATAACGCTCCACAGGTCTTTCTCGTCGAGCACGGCATGCACCGAGCGCCACCGGTCGTCGGCCAGTGGCAGGATGGTGGGACTCTTGATTCCGGGCAAAATCTCGAGCACGGCGTCGAGTTTGTCAAGCGGCACGTTCATCAGCATGTATTTCTTCTTCTCGGCGGCCTTGACTGCCTCGATGCGGAAGATGAGCTCGTCGAGCACCTCGCGTTTCTCGTCGTTGAGATACTTGTCGTTGCCTATTAGCACCGCCTCGCTGTCGATCACAGTCTCCACCTCCTTCAGGTTGTTGCTGATGAGGGTGCCGCCACTCGACACAATGTCGAAGATGCCGTCGGCCATGCCTATGCCGGGTGCCACCTCAACGCTGCCGCTAATCTCGTGCACACACGCGTCGATGTTTTGCTTCTCGAGAAACTCGTTGAGCACGTTGGGATAAGACGTGGCAATAGTCTTGCCGTTAAACCACTCAAGACCGGTGTATTCCTCGTCCTTGGGAATGGCGAGCGACAGGCGGCAACGCGAGAATCCCAACGGACGCAGCACGTTGACATACTGCCGCTTCTCAAGCACTTCGTTCAGGCCCACGATGCCCACGTCGGCCGTGCCGCTTGCCACCGAGGCAGGGATGTCGTCGTCGCGCAGGAACAGCAGTTCCACAGGGAAATTGCGCGACGGCACCAGCAGGGTGCGTTTCACCGCAACGAGCTTGATGCCAGCGGCTTTGAGCAGGTCCATCGTCTCGTCATAGAGGCGGCCTTTTGATTGTACTGCAATGCGTAACATAGTGTAATATCTGTTTTTGGTTATACTTGTCAAAATCAATTAGTCTTTTATCAAAAAAATCACGACCTCCCTTGCTTGTCACAGGAAAGCCGTCTAACCAGGTCATGAAATCGGGTGTAATGCGTTGAGTGTGCACAGCCAGCCTTCCCTCACAAGCAGTGATGGTGAAGATGGGGATGATGCTTCGACGCCGTTTTCATATCTGTTTGCTTCAATTTTGTCGCAAATTTAGGCATTTTTCCCAAATTTCACAAATATTGTCCGCTTTTTCTTTCCTTTTCCTTATATTATTGCTAACTTTGCACCCGTTTTGTTGCTACTCCCTGCAATCAGCACAACTTTTATCATATAATATGATTTCTTTTGTCGCTTCAATCTTCCTGCTCATCCTGGGCTATTTCGTCTATGGCTCGATAGTTGACCGAGCATTTGGACCTAACGAAGACAACAAGATGCCGTGCGTCACCAGGCGCGACGACGTCGACTATACCCCTATGCCGCTATGGAAAGTGTTTCTCATCCAATTCCTTAACATCGCTGGCACAGGACCTATCTTCGGTGCGATTCTCGGCATCCTCTATGGGCCCGCGGCTTTTGTGTGGATTGTCTTTGGAAGCATTTTTGCGGGCGCTGTGCACGACTACATGGCGGGCATGATTTCAGTGCGCCTCGACGGCGCGTCGCTCCCCGACATCGTGGGCTCGCAGATGGGGCGCAACATGAAGGTGGTGATGTGTGTGTTTGCGCTCGTGCTGCTGGTGCTTGTAGGCACTGTGTTTACGGTCACGTCGGCCGACCTGATGTTCCATCTCACCAACGACTTCTCGTGGTCGAGCCAGGGTATGTGGCTGGTTGTGATAGCAATATATTTCATTTTGGCGACAGTTTTCCCCATCGACTCTATCATCGGACATCTGTACCCCATTTTCGGCTTTGCGATGCTTGTGATGGCGGTGGGTGTGCTGGGGGGCATTTTCTTGCAGCCAGGATCCATACCCGAGGTGACCGACGGCATCGCAAGCTGCCATCCACAGGGGCTTCCCGTCTTCCCCATGATGTGCGTCACCATCGCTTGCGGCGCGATTAGCGGCTTCCACGCCACCCAGTCGCCTCTCATGGCGCGATGCATCAAAAACGAGTGTCATGGCCGAAAGGTGTTCTACGGCTCGATGATTACCGAGGGCATCGTGGCTCTAATCTGGGCGGCTGCGGCTATCAAGTTTGCCGGCGGCTACAAGGAGCTGGCCGACATGGGCACGCCCGCTGTTGTGGTCAATAAGATTTGCTCTTCGTGGATGGGGGCGCTGGGCGCGGCTTTGGCTGTGCTGGGCGTGATTTTGGCGCCCATCACCAGCGGCGACACTGCCTTCCGCAGCGCCCGACTCATCGTTGCCGATTTTGTCAAGCTCAATCAAGCTAAGGTGGCAAAGCGCATTTTGCTCAGCATTCCGCTATTTGCTTGCGCGGCGCTGCTGCTATACCTCGATTTCAGTGTCCTGTGGCGCTACTTTGCATGGTGCAACCAAACCGTGGCGTGCATCATGCTGTGGACCGCCGTCCTGTGGTTGCGACGCAACGGCCGTAACTACTGGATTGCGCTCATCCCGGCCCTCTTCATGACTGCCGTCAGCATCTCCTACATCCTCCTCGCCCCCGAAGGCCTCAACCTCTGGGCCACCCTCTCCCATTAAAAAACACCCCTTTTCGCGTAGCGAAAAAGGTCAAAGTCAAAGTCAACGTCAATGTCAATGTCAATGTCACTTCTTGAAGAGGTTGATGCTCAGGGGGGTGGCGTGGTTGCGCGAGGCGCGGTGGGTGGTAATCCCAATGGTGTTGTGGTCGCGCAGCAAGTCCACAAGCACGATGCTGCTCTGGCTGGCTATGCTGTCGCTGTGCAACCCCGCCATCACCAATATGCCCTGCTGGTGCGTGTTGGCAGTCACGGCCCTCACATCACATGCGCTGCGTGGCGAGATATAGTTCAAGTTTAGCAGGTAAGTGCCTGCCTCAGCCACATTCACATCAATATTTATAGTGTCGCGCGCAGCCAGCGAGTCGGGGATGGCGATATAGTGATACTTCTGCCCACTCCAGATGTAGGGCCGCGACGTGTAACTGAAGCAGCGGTTGTTTGCCGCCACGACGGCAATCTCGCAGTAACCCTGCGTTTGTGGCGCGGCAAATGTCGAGTCGATGCTATACATTCGCTTGCCGTCAACCACCATCTTGTAGGCCAGCGACCGGTTGAAGTTGAAAATGTTGCTGCTGTCGCCGTTCCACGTCACTATGGGCTCCTCGGGCAGCGCTGTGTTGCGGGTTACTATGGTGATCTTCTGAGGGTTGTGCACTCCCTCTTTCATCGTGATGATGATTTCGTGGCGACCTTTGAACTTCTCGGCAGCGATGAAACTACCCTCTATGCGCTTGCCATCGAGCAAGATAAAGTCCACGTCGTGCCCCACACCTTTCACCGTGATGTCGAGCGTGGCGCCACGATATTTAAATCCCATGAGCTGTTTTTCGCCGTTGAAGAAACTGGGGATGTCGGGGTCAAACTTGATGCCGCCGCTCTCAAATTCCATGCCGCACACGATGCGGTAGGTCATCGCCAGGTTGCTTATCGCGCACTGCACGTCGAGGCTCGCCGTACCCTTGTTGACAATCAGGGTGGAGTAAAGCGCCTGAGCCCTCCACAGCGCCGCCAGCCCATAGCGCAGCGCGTTGTCGTTGTCGACGCGGGCCGCAGCCAGGTTCCACAGTCCCTGCGTCAGCCCCCACGACTGCTCGTTCAGGCATGGGTCGGTAGTGTGGAAACGCGCCGGGTAGAAGGTGTTGATGCCGCACAGTGTCGTCGGTGTCTTCATCATGATGTTGATGCCGCGGTCGTCGTCGTCGGCAATGCCCCACATCACTGCCAGGGCCTGGGCGCGGTTGTCGCCGCACGGTGCGTGCAACGAGCCCAACTTGCCATAGAGCATGGCGGTGTATTGCCCCTCGCTCTCATACCACATCTGCTCGTTGATGGCCTCGATGAGGTGCTTCGCCCACTCGTCGTAGGTCTCCTCCAACTCGGTGTTTCCCATGTCGCTCGCCATCTCGGCCATGGCCCGCAGCGCGTAGGCTGTCTGGATATTGTTGTTGAGCGTGTAGCTTGAGAACACGTCGTTGTCGCTCATCCAGGCCGGGAGCATGGCCGTGAGCGGCGTGTCGTCGCTGCTGCTGCCGCGCACCAGCCCGTTGCGCTCGTTATACATCACGTCGGTCTCGCTCTCAAGGGTGTTCACTCCCACTTGGTAGGCAAATTTCATCCACTCTTTGTCGCCAGTGACCTGATACACGCGCCATGCCGCGGTGAGCCAGTTTAGGCGGTCGTTGTGGGCGGGGTAGTAGTCGTTGTCGCGACCCACGAGCATCATGTCTTTCACTCGCGACTTGAGCAGACGCATCGACAAGGCGGGGTCGGTGTAGCACAGCGTCATCCCAATGGCGTCATAAAGGTCGTTGCTGGTCTCAAACTGCAGGTTTCGCTCATCGGCAACGATGATGGCACTCATCGTCGACAGGGCGTTGATGAGTTGGTGATCGGTGTGCAGTCCCAAGAGCAATTTGTCGTCTTTCGACAATACGAGGCTGCGCTCCTCACCGTTGTCGTCGAGCACATTGGAGTGGATGGTGTAACCGTCGCGCGAGTAGATAATGGTGTCGCCCATCACAAGGCTGTCGCCGCTCAGCCTGAAGCTGTCGTTGCTCACCACGACGGTCCTCAGCAGGTCGCCGTCGTCGCAGGCCTGCAACAGCCAGCCAGCCACAATCATCAACGCTATGTAACACCATTTTCTCATCATCCCACAAATTTACAAAAAAAATCCCGCATTTGCCACATTTTCTCAAAAAAAATCCCCAAGACCTATGCCTTGGGGACTGTTTTCTATCTTTTTGCCCTCGTGTGACTCCTGTCTCGGGGGGGCAAATGCCTTGGGGATTACTTGCTCAGCTGCTCGTGCATGTGGAGGGCGGCACGACGGCCATCGCCCATCGCCAGAATCACCGTAGCGCCACCGCGCACGATGTCGCCGCCGGCATACAGGTCGCTAACGCTCGACTGCATGGTCGCCTCGTTCACCACGATAGTGTTGCGGCGGCTCACCTCAAGTCCGGCAATCGAACTGGGCACCAGCTGGTTGGGAGATACACCCACTGCTACTATCACCACGTCAACGGGGATGTCCTCGACGGCACCCTCAACGGGCACTGGCGAACGGCGGCCCGAGGCGTCGGGCTCGCCCAGCTCCATGCGCTGCACGCGCATCGTGGTCACGCGGCCTTTCTCGTCGCCTAAATACTCGATGGGGTTGTGAAGGGTCATGAACTCCACGCCCTCTTCCTTGGCATGGCCTATCTCCTCGCGGCGGGCGGGCATCTCCTCCTCGCTGCGGCGGTATATCAGTATCACGCGCTCGGCGCCCATGCGCAACGCGGTGCGGGTCGAGTCCATAGCGGTGTTGCCGCCGCCCACCACGGCGATGGTCTTGCCGTGAAGCACGGGGGTGTCGCCGCCGCGGCCAGCCTTCATCAGGTTGATGCGGGTGAGGTACTCGTTGCTCGACATCACGCCGTTGAGCTGCTCGCCGGGGATGTTCATGAACCGCGGGAAGCCTGCGCCCGAGCCCACAAACACGCCCTTGAAGCCCATCTCGTGCAGGTCGTCGTAGGTGATGGTGCGCCCCACGAGCACGTTCTTCTCAAATCTCACGCCCAGCTTGCGCAGCCCATCTATCTCAAAGTCAACGATGTCGTTGGGCAGACGGAACTCGGGAATGCCATACTTGAGCACGCCGCCTATCTCGTGCAGTGCCTCAAAGACGGTAACCTCATAGCCGTGTTTGGCCATGTCGCCGGCAAACGTCAGGCCCGCCGGACCGCTGCCTATCACAGCCACCTTGATGCCATTTCTCTCTATCTCGGGAACGGCTTGCTCGCCACATTCGGTGCGCTGCCAGTCGGCGGCAAAGCGCTCCAGGTAGCCTATCGCCACTGCGTTGTGCTTCATCTTCAGGTGGATGCACTTGCTCTCGCACTGCTTCTCTTGCGGGCACACGCGGCCGCACACTGCCGGCAGCGAGCTGGTGCGCTTTATCACTGCGGCCGCTTCCTCAATGTTGCCGCGCTCTATGTTTTTGATAAAGCCGGGAATGTCGATGCTCACGGGGCAGCCGGTCACACACTGCGGGTTGTTGCAGTCGAGGCAACGGCTGGCCTCGCGCATGGCCTGCTCTTTGTTGATGCCCTGGTTCACCTCCTCGTTGCAAGTGATGCGGTAGGCGGGGTCGAGTTGGGGCATTTCTACTCGCTCAATGGCGGTGCGCTCTTTGGGCGACATCTTGGCACGCAGCTCTACGCGCCATTGCGCGTCGCGTGCAGCATTTATTTCGTTCATAGTGATTTTCTTTTTGTAAATGAAATGTTTAGTAACTCTTTAGACGCATCATGAGCTCGTCAAAGTCAATCTGGTGAGCATCAAACTCCGGACCCTCGACACACACAAAGCGAGCCTTGCCGCCCACGCTCACGCGGCATGCTCCGCACATGCCGGTGCCGTCAACCATGATGGCGTTGAGCGACGCCTCGGTGGGCACCTCATATTTCTTGGTGAGCAGCGACACAAATTTCATCATGATGGCAGGACCGATGGTCACGCAGTGGTCAACCTTCTCGCGCTTGATCACCTCCTCCACGCCTGCGGTCACAAGGCCCTGCTTGCCATAGCTGCCGTCGTCGGTCATGATAATCACGTCGTCGCTCGACTCGCGCACCTCTTTCTCAAGGATAATCAGGTCCTTGCTGCGCCCTGCAAGCACGCTCACCACGCGGTTGCCTGCAGCCTTCATCGCCCTGATGATGGGCAGCAGCGGAGCAACGCCCACACCACCGCCACAGCACAGCACTGTGCCGTAGTTCTTGATGCGGGTGGCCTGACCCAGCGGACCCACTACGTCGTGAAGCGAGTCGCCAGGCTCAAGGCCGCATATCTTCTTGGTCGAGTCGCCTATGGCCTGAATTACAAGGGTGATGGTTCCGGCGGCGACGTCGCTGTCGGCAATGGTTAAGGGAATGCGTTCGCCGTTGTCATCATAGCGAACAATCACGAAATGACCGGCGCGGCGCGACTTGGCAATGAGGGGAGCCTCAACCACCAACTTGGTCACATTGGTCGAAAATTGCTCTTTTGCAACAATTTTGTTCATAGTAGTTTTATATTAGTTTTATGTTAACTTGGCAAGCACGAGGTCGCCTGCCGCGGTATTGCTCTACCAACGTGCAAAGTTAACACAATCGCACCGCCCCCGCAAGTTTATCGCCCACAATTTTCAAAAATCCCCCATGTCTCCCCCCAAAAAAAGCCCCACCTCTCTTTTATCGATATTCCAAAAAGTGAGGATAATCGCCCCCTCGAAGCCATTGCCTCTCTTATTTTTCCGTTGTAAACCACTGATACCCAGTTTGCTAAATGCCATTGGAAAAATAAGCATGTTTCAACATGCTTATTTTTCCAAACTATAATCCGTGTTGTATCCTGGCATGCTCTATAGTATTCTTTGACACCGTATATGCATAGCAAGCAACTGGAATAAAATGAAGCGTTACACAATCCATCTGATGGCAACCACATTTTGTTCTGGTTGTCACAATAGCTTCACTTAGTTTGTTCTTAGGCATATAATTAAGCAATGATTCCAATTCTCCAGGGTGTTCAAAGTAACGATCTGACCACTTAATCTCTACCGCCCAACTTGGCTTTTGACGTGCAACGTCAATACCAACAATATCAACCTCGCCTTGCTGAGTCTTTTTTATCCTCCAGTTGGCGTAGCTAATATCAGTATTCAATCTTGGTATCCATTGTGCATATACCGCCGTTTCCACCATATCTCCAATCTCTTGGTCGGATGCCGAGATGGGTTGAAATAATGCACATCTTAATGATGGGTTGGTAAGATAAATCTTGAACTGTGTTTCTCTCTGATAAGACTTTGCAGTGTCGTCTGTTCTGTGAATTACTTTTATCAAGAACGCAGCCTCAAGGTATTTGATGTACTTTTTTAGCAACTCTTTTTTCACTCCCGATTCCTTTGACATGGTCTCATAAGAAAACTGAGTGCCTGAATGATAGGCAATCATTGTGAACAGAGAGTTAAGTTCTTGCACGTCTTGGATGCCATATAGACTTGGCAGATCTCTCAACAACACTTTGTCAATAATATCATGACGAATGAATTGTCCTGGGTCTTCCTGCTTTTTTTTGCTAAATACTACTTCAGGGTATCCACCATAGTTAATGTAGTCTACGAATAATCCGTTCAGTTTTTCAATATCGATTGTGTTGTAGTAATCAAGCTCTATGCCGCTCCAGATGATTTTGTCAAGATACATAAGACTCGCATATCCTTTGAGATGTAAGTATTCGTAAAAAGTGAGCGAGGGTAGACTAAAGTCGGTAAACCGACCCGCGCCACTTTCAATACTTTTTAGTTTCAATTCTGCAGCCGCCGAGCCGCTAGCAACAATCTTGACATTCTTGTAGGTATCCACTAATGATTTTAGATTGATTTCCCAATCCTTAAGATATTGAATCTCATCAAAGAAAACATAGAAGTTCGATTTGTTGTCATCATACTTTCCTAAAATCTGTCTTGCCAGATTAAATAATTGTTCAAGGAAAATCTTGTTATAAATAGGCGTCTCAACAGAAATGTAGATGATGTTCTGCTGAGGAACACCACTATCCAGTAGTTTCTGAATAGTGTGATATAGCATGACGGTTTTTCCAACACGACGAGGACCCATTAGTAGAACTGCCCTGTTCAGCTCAATATCAGTTACCAGTGGATATAATAAATCCAGATATAATCTTGGATTCATGTTGCGATAAAAACTGGGTATCTCGCCCTCAGTCCACCATGGGTTGTCAACTCTAAGTCGGCCAATAATTTGTTTCTCTAAAAGTTGTGTATATTCCATTCTTTTGCCATATTTTTTTGCAAAAATACACCAAATTGTCCAAATAAGCAAATTTCAACATGCTTATTTTTCCATAATATGGATAATTAAGAAAATTTACAGTCTAAAATTTTCTTATTTTTCCCATTGACCAATAAAAACACCGCCCCTCTTTTATCCCTCGACACAGGTGAGGATAAATCGATATTTCCTTTGTTATTTCCAAAATAAATTTAAAAACTTGATTTACTTGAAAATTCTTCATAACTTTGCCACACATATAAATATAAGAATACGATGAAGCCTAAGATATATCTCTCCATCATTTGTCTGTTTCTGACAATTACCGCTGCGGCACAACATCGCGACACCCACTCGATGATTTTCTCGCCCAGCGTGAAAAGCCTACAGTTGTCGCCTCTCAGCAACCCCTATATGCCACCTGTCATCGTCATGGATACCGACGACCGACTGGTGTGCGAGTTCGACTACATGGACCCCGACGAGCACTACCTGCGCTACAGCGTCACTCACTGCAACGCCGACTGGACCCCGTCGCAACTCGTTGAGAGTGAGTATGTCGACGGATTCAACTATGCCGACATCCCTCTCTACGGACACAGCCAGGCAACCTTCGTGCACTATTGCCACTATGCCTTCGACTTCCCCAACGATGACTTTGTCATCACCAAGAGCGGCAACTACCTCCTCACCGTTTATGAGCAGGACAACCCCGACCAAATCCTGTTCCAGTCGCGCTTCTGCATGTGCGAGCGCGTCGTCGACATCATGGCAACTGTGTCGTCAAATACCGATGTCGACTACAACAATGAGCACCAGCAAGTCGCCGTTGAACTGGGATATAAAATGGGCGAGATTCAGGACCCCTACAACCAACTCAAAATCTTCATCAACCAGAATACCCGCACCGACAATGAGCGCTGCATCACGCATCCCATGATGGTGGAGATGAACAAGGTGACCTACGACCACATGCCCGAGCTGATTTTCCCCGCCGGAAACGAGTACCGACGCATCGAGACCGTCAACCCCAAAGGATATAACCTTGGAAATGTGCGCATTGGCTACTTCGAACCCTACTACCACGCTACGCTGCCCATCGACCTGCCACGCAACAACACGCAGTATCTATACGACCAAACGCAGCACGGCTATTTCACCGTGCGCAACAGCGAGGCCAATGAGAGCGCTACCGAGGCCGATTATGTCATCACTCACTTCGTGCTCAACACTGGCGGGCCGCTTAACGGCGGAAAACTCTATCTCGAGGGTGAGTTCACTCACGCCCTGCCGCCCGTCATGAAGCAAATGAAATATGACATGGCAACGGGTTCCTACACCTGCGACATCATGCTCAAGCAAGGTGCCTACAACTACCAGTATCTGTGGCTCCCCGACGGCAAGTCGGTGGCACTGACTGCACCCATCGAAGGTGATAAGTACCAAACAATCAACCAGTACTGGATTCGCGTCTATTACCGCCCCATGGGCGAACGATATGACCGTCTCGTGGGTTTTGCAACCGCTATCGCCAACCACTAATCGGCCTAAACTCTTTAATATTAATACAAAATACCCCCACCTTCTCAGCCCCATTAAACTGGGCAATGTCTTTTTCCGCAACCGCATGTTCTCGGCTCCCATGGGGGCTACCGATATAACCAGCGAGTGCTCGCCGGGCCCTCGCACGCAAGGGTTCTATGAACTGCGTGCCAAGGGCGGCGCCGCAAGCGTCACCGTCAGCGAGATAGTCGTGCATCCNCATCCGCCCCGCCAACATCACCAAGGCCACCTACGAAGCCTACCACGCCGCCCTCGACATCTAACCCATAACAAAGAACAGTAAAGCCCCCTCGTCAACTTGACGTAGGGGGCTTGATGTTTATTCAGGCGTTATTTCTGGCCGGTGAGGTTTTTTAGCAGGTCGAAGGCCTTATCAACTACTTCGCCGGCTTTTTCGTCTAAGGAGTCGGGAGTGATGTCCTGCACCATTTTCTTGGCTTTCTCTTTGAGGTCCTCGTTGTTGAGCAAGCCGCCCTTATCACCCATCATTTTCTTGGCTGCGCCGAGCATGCCTTCTTCTCCGTTGTTGCCGAGCATGCCCTTGGCCTGCTCCATAATGTCTTTTAAATCTGCCATGTTGTTTATTGTTAAGTTGTTATGATAAATATCAAAATAGGCTGAGCGACTTTTGCTCCACGCGGCCGCGGGCGCGACGCAGGCGGTCGTCGTTTACGTCGATACCTATTGAGCGGTAGCCCAGGTCGTGTGCCACCTTGCAGGCGGTGCCTGTGCCGCAGTAGGGGTCAAGCACGATGCCTCCAGCGGGACATGTCGCCACGATGGGTAACAGGTAAAGTCGCTGTGGGGCAATGATATAGCGGTCGGTCTCGCCACGCTCGGGCGTGATGTTCCACACATCGCCAGGCATGCTCATCGACCGTGGTTGCTCCTGAATGTAGTAGCCCTGCATCTTTAGCGTTTTGTTGATGCCGGGGTCGCTGGTCGAGTGCTCGTTCTCGGTGCGCAGATACAGGCGGAACGACCCTATCTCACCATTGTCGACCTTGCGTTGTGCCGCGCGAATGGCGTTGATGGCGTTGTTGCGCTCGCTCATGGTGAGGTGAGCGGCGTTTTGCACGCTGCGGCGGTAGCGTTCGCCGGTGCTTATCGAGCCGGTTTTATCTTCGGTCATGTGCTTTCTCAACTTGATGTCGTCGTAGTAGTACTTGGCCGACTTCACAAAGTGGAACATATACTCGTGCTCGTTGCGCGCGTGATTCTGCATGCCGTCGATGGTACCTTGCTGCTTGTTCCAGATGATGTCGTTGCGCAGCATCCACCCTTGCAAGTCCATCATCTTGATGGCGAGGCGCCACGGCAGGGCCTGCATCGATGTCTCGTTGTAGGCGTCGGCCATGTTAATCCACAGCGAGCCCTCGTCCTTGAGCACGCGATAGGCCTCGGCAGTGGTGCACAGCATCTCGTCGATAAATGTGTTCTCGTCTTTGGCCTTGATTGAGTCGATGCGATATTTGCGTAAGTGCCAGTAGGGCAGGGTAGTGACGATGCAGTCGATGCTCTTGTCCTCGATTTGCGCCATCACCTTTGCTGCCTCGCCGCAGTGATACTGGGGCATAGTGTTGCTGCCCAGCGTCTTCACCAGGGTGCGCAGCGCGGGGTCGCACTCGGGCGCCTTGACGATGGCAGGGTCAATGGCGGGCATCGCCACAGCCACCACAGGCGTAGTCTCGGCCGATGTGGCCTCCTCGATGGGCATTGCCGCTGGTTTTTTGTCCGATTCCGACAACTTGGCGGTGTCGATGCCGTCAAGGGTGTCGCGCAGCAGGATGGCGGCGCGGTTCGACATCTTGTCGTGACCAATGGCGTTCATCGCCTCCTCGGCGAGCCACAGTGCCACAAGCTCGTCGGCATCGGTTTGTAGCAGCCGTGCCAGTTTCACTACTTGTGCGCGCTTGGGTCGGCGCTCACCGTGCTCAAAGCGGCAATACATGGGCACGTCCACGCCCACGGCCTGAGCGAGCTTGCGCTGCATTAGTCCGCGCTCGCGTCGCAGAAGCCTGATTTTCTCAGAGAATAGCATAACGGTGGAAATTGTAATTTGCTGACAAATTTACAACATATATTTGTCTTTTCCAAATATTCCTCCCACAAAAAAACAAGTCACTTGCGGTGGCGATGGCGGCGGTGATGGCGGTAGCGATACTGTGGGCGGTTGTGCCTGATAAACTTGCGCATGTAGTGCATCAGCCAGAAGTGCTGCAACGCGCCAGCCGCTAAGGCTCCAAGGCAGTTGGCAACGATGTCAAGGTAGTCAAAGCATCTCACCTTGGTGGCAAGCTGTCCCACCTCAAATACCAGCCCCATAAGCATTGCGATGGAGCACAACAAGAAATCACAGTTGGTGGTGAGGTGGTGAGGGTATTTCTTCTTGGCGCAGTCATAGTAGAGCGTGAGCGTCAGCGCGAAGTACATGATGAAGTGCACGACTTTATCGGCACCTTCAAAGAGAGGCACATCTTCTCCTATGGGGTGGTTGGCAAGCGTCAGGTATGCAATAATGCCTGTAAGTATGGCTGAAGGTACGCCTGCGGGTATTGCGTGTATTAGTTTCCTCATTTATTCTCTAAGGTGATTAGGTCACTAAAATAGGCTTAATAATGTAATTATTTTATGGTGGCAAAAATATAGAAATTTGGTGATTCTACGAAATTTTACAGGAAAAAAACAACAAGTTTGTTTGATTTTTGCTATTTTTGCGCAATAATGGCTAAGGTAACCGACTTTTTTGCGATGTCGCGACATGAGCGACGTGGGTTGATAGCGGTGGCGCTGCTGCTCATCGCCGCGCTCGCCACGGCGTGGATGGTGTCGCGTGGCAACGACGAGCCCGTGCCTGTCGACGACGCGCAAGTCAGGCTCTTCAAGCAGCGTTGCGACTCACTCGCCGAGGTGCAGGCTGCAATGAAGCCCGGCCCCAAGAAGGGCACTAAACGCAAAAAGGCCGCAAAGTCGAAGAAGGCAAAGCAGTCGGGCAATCGCAAGTCGTCGCCCCAGCCGCGACGCATCGACCCAGTGCCAAATTTTTGATTACTAACGCGATAAAAGGAGATTTAGATGAAAGACAGAGTTCAGTTTGCCACACGCATCGGCGCCATTGCCGCAACAGTGGGGTCGGCGGTGGGATTGGGAAATATCTGGCGTTTCCCCTATGAGGCAGGCCAGAACGGTGGTGCCGCGTTTATCGCTATCTATCTGCTGTGTGTCGTCGTCATGGGCGTGCCGGTGATTGTGGCTGAGTTTGTGATAGGTCGCCGCTCGCACAAGAATGTGTGCGGCGCGTTGCGCGACCTCTCGCCCAAGGTCAACATGAAATGGCTCGCGGCGCTGTGCATCACGTCGGCAATTCTCATCATCAGTTTCTACAGTGTGGTGTGTGGCTGGATCGTGGAGTACTTGGTTCAGGCCCTCATGGGCAACCTGTCGAGCGCACATGCCCAGGACTACAACACCGTGTTTGTGACGTTTATATCCAACCCCTACCGCACCGTGATGTGGACGGTGCTGTTTCTCGTTGCCAACTTCATGGTGATGCGGCGCGGTCTCAAGCGTGGCGTTGAGCTTGCAGCCAACCTCATGATGCCCTTCCTCTTCTTGCTGCTCATCGTGTTCTGCGTCTTCTCGCTCTTGCAACCCGGGGCCAGCAAGGGGCTTGAGTTCCTGTTCCAGCCCGACTTCAGCGCCATCACGCCACGCGTGGCTGTGGGGGCGATGGGGCAGGCGTTCTTCTCGCTCAGTCTGGGACTGTCGTGCCTGCTCACCTATGCGTCCTATTTTAAAGATACCGACTCGCTCGTGCGCAACGCGTCGCTGGTGGCGATTCTCGACACCCTTGTGGCTGTGCTGGCGGGCATCATGATTTTCCCCATCGTGTTCTCCTACGACATGCAGCCTGCGGCTGGTCCCGAGCTCATTTTCCAGGTCCTTCCCGCGATTTTCCAGCAGATGCCGGGTGGCTACATCTTTGCCGTGCTGTTCTTCGTGCTGCTGTTTATGGCGGCAATCACAAGCACCATCTCGATGAGCGAGATTCTCATCGCCTATTTCAGCGAGGAGTTCAAGATGACTCGCAACGGCGCGTCGATGCTCAGCACGGGCATCGCCATCGTGCTGGGCACGCTGTGCGCGCTTTCGTTCAACGTGATATCCGACTTCAAGATATTTGGGAAGACGCTGTTCGACTTGTTCGACTATGTTTCCTCTAACATTCTCCTGCCCCTTGGCGGCATCTTCTTCTCTATCTTCGTGGGCTGGATGCTCGACCGCAAATTGGTGCTCGATGAGTTGTCAAATAATGGCAAAATACGCGTGCGCACCGCGCGCCTCATTATATTCAGCCTGAGGTATGTCGCCCCCACAGCCATCATCGTCGTGTTCCTCTACGGACTGGGCCTTTTTGGCTGGCTGAACTGATTTTGGGCCGATAATTTGTGAAACAGCAAAAAAATTAGTAAATTCGCACTTCGGTTTATCGATCTTCAACGCATGACTAAGTTTGCCCCTTTCTCTCTATTGCTGCGCGGCGAGCAACGATTGTGCCGCCAGCCACTCGTGATGGGCATACTCAATGCCACGCCCGACTCGTTCTACGACCGCAGCCGCGCTCTCAACGAGCAGGCGATTGAGCAACGGGTGGCCGAGATGGTGAGCCAGGGCGCCGACATTATCGATATTGGGGCTTGCTCCACGCGGCCTGGCGCCCAGGTGGTGAGCCTTGACGACGAGCTCGCGCGCCTGCGACTGGCTATGGGCGTGGTGAGACGCGTTGCGCCGCACGTCATCACGTCGGTCGACACGTTCCGATCTCATGTGGCGCGGGTGGCGGTCGAGGAACTGGGAGCCGACATGCTCAACGATGTCTCGGGCGGCACACTCGACGACAACATGCTGGCCACAGTGGCGCGACTCAACGTGCCCTACGTGCTTATGCACATGCGCGGAACGCCCGCCACAATGCGGCAATTGTCGCAATACGACAATGTCGTTGAGGAGGTGATCGGCCATTTGGCAAGCCGCATTGCGATCTTGCGCGACATGGGAGCGACCACCATCATCGCCGACCCAGG